>CP054180.1:1930070-2573427 GCA_015709635.1 Gammaproteobacteria bacterium | reverse complement strand
GTCGAGGATATTGCACGGCATGCTGACGACGATATCGCCTTCGTTGGAAGGGCTGCGGCGTTTGCTGCCGATGGTGCTTTTGACGGCGCCTTGGGTGCCGCCATCGAGTACGATTTCATCGAGGGTTTCGACGACGATTTCTTCCGGCATGCCGTCGACCATGAAATAGAAGTGCCGCAACGACTGGTTTTTCGGGCTGGTACCGGTAACTTTGACGTGGTACGACTCGCCGTGCAGCGCGACATTGAATTCGGTCGGCGCTTTTTGCACGCCGTTGGCCGTTGTTGCCGCCAACTCCAGCGGTTCGGGTACCAGGTTGCCGGTTGAACGCAGTTCCAGAAACTGTTTGCCGACTTCCGGGAACATGGCGTAACTCAACACGTCTTCGTCGTTCAGCGCCAGATGGCCGATTTCCCGGCGCAGGTGGTCGAATTCCGGTTTTAGCAGATCGGCGGGGCGGCAGTCGATGATGTCTTCCTTACCGATCGCACGTTTTTGCAGTTTGGCATCAATCGAGGCTGGCGCTTTGCCATAGCCACCTTGTAAATAACGCTTCACTTCGTTGGTGATGGTCTCATAGCGTTTACCGGTCAGTACGTTCAACACCGCTTGCGTGCCGACGATTTGCGACGTCGGTGTGACCAGCGGCGGATAGCCCAGGTCTTTGCGCACGCGCGGGATTTCCGCATAAACTTCGTTGATGCGATCCAGCGCGTTGCGTTCCTGCAATTGATTGGCGAGATTCGAGATCATGCCGCCGGGCACTTGGAACACGTGCACGCGGGTGTCGACACCGGTGAATTCGCTCTCGAAACGGTGATATTTCTTGCGTACTTGCGCGAAATAATCGTTCACTTCCTGCAGCTTCTGCAGATCCAATCCAGTATCGTGTTTCGTGCCTTGCAGCGCCATCACCAAACTCTCGGTCGGCGGATGGCTGGTGCCGCCTGACCACGATGACAACGCCGTGTCGATATGCCGGCAACCGGCTTCGATCGCTTTCAACTGGCACATTTCGGCCAAGCCGGAAGTGGCGTGCGAATGCAGATGGATTGGCACGTCGACAGTGTTCTTCAATGCCTTGACCAGTTCGCCGGTCGCATAGGGCGTCAACAGTCCGGCCATGTCCTTGATCGCAATCGAGTCGCAGCCCAGCGCGGCCAGCTCTTTGGCCAGCGTGATAAAACTGGCGGTATCGTGCACCGGGCTGGTGGTGTAGCAAATGGTGCCTTGCGCATGCTTACCGGCTTCCTTGGTCGCTTCGATGGCGGTTCTGAGGTTGCGCACGTCGTTGAGCGCATCGAAAATGCGGAACACATCCATGCCGTTGGCCGCGGCGCGTTTGACGAAAGCGCGCACGACATCGTCGGAATAATGCCGGTAACCGAGCAAATTCTGTCCGCGCAGCAACATTTGCAGCGGCGTGTTCGGCAAGGCGGCTTTGAGTTTGCTCAGGCGTTCCCACGGATCTTCCTTCAAAAAGCGCAAACAAGCATCAAACGTCGCGCCACCCCAGCATTCCAGCGACCAGTAGCCGATGTTGTCGAGCATTTGACAGGCCGGCAGCATGTCTTCGGTGCGCATCCGGGTGGCGATCAGGGATTGGTGCGCATCGCGCAAAATGACATCGGTGATATGAATTTTTTGCATGGATTTTCCTTCGCTGTCCGATACGCCGGACACTATAAACCGGTATGCGAAGCGACGACGGCAGCGATGACGCTCGCCAGAACTTCCGGCCGGGGTTTATCGGAATAATGGATCAGGTTCGGGTTTTGCTCGACAAAACCGGTGTTGAATTTGCCGCTGCGGAATTGCGGGTGCTTCAGGATTTTCAAATAATACGGAATCGTCGTTTTGATACCGAACAATCCCATGTCGCGCAGCGTGCGCTGCCCGCGCTTGATCGCGTCCTCCCAGGTCAGCGCGCTGACGATGACTTTCGCCACCATCGAATCGTAAAACGGTGGAATTTCGTAGCCGGTATAAATCGCCGTATCGGTGCGCACGCCAGGGCCGCCCGGGGCATAGTAACGGGAAATGCGGCCAAAACTGGGTAGAAAATTATTTTTCGGATCTTCGGCGTTAACGCGGAACTGGATTGCGTAGCCGCGCCGGATAATTTCTTCTTGTTTAAAGCGCAACGGCAAGCCCGCCGCTACGCGGATTTGTTCCTCGACGATGTCGACGCCGGTGATGGTTTCGGTGATGGTGTGCTCGACCTGCACGCGCGTGTTCATTTCCATGAAATAAAACCGCCCGCTGTCGTCGAGCAAAAACTCGATCGTTCCGGCATTGGTGTAACCGACCGATTTCGCTGCAATCACCGCCAGGCCGCCGATATACTGGCGCTGTGCTTCATCCAATTGTGGCGACGGCGCGATTTCGATGAGTTTTTGATTGCGGCGCTGAATCGAACAATCGCGCTCGTACAGATGAATCACATTGCCGTGATGATCCGCGAGCACTTGAACTTCGATATGTTTCGGATTGACGATGCATTTTTCCAAAAATACGTCGGCGCTGCCAAACGCTTTGGTCGCTTCGGAAATCACCCGGGCGTAATTGCGTTTTAATTCCTCGGCATTGTCGCAACGACGGATCCCGCGCCCGCCGCCGCCGGAAGTCGCTTTCAACATCACCGGGTAACCGATATTTTCGGCGACCTTCAGTGCTTCTTCGACCGAATGCAGATTACCGTCCGATCCCGGTGTCACTGGAATCCCTGCGGCGATCATCGCATTGCGCGCCTCGGTTTTGTCGCCCATGCGATGGATCACGTTCGGTTCCGGACCGATGAAAATCAGTCCGCGCTCCTTGCAGGCGCGCGCGAATTGCGCGTTTTCGGACAAAAATCCATAACCGGGATGTATTGCATCGCAACCGGTCGCCAATGCCAGATCGACCAGCGCGTGAATATTCAGATAACACGCCATCGGCTCGCTACCGATGCAATACGATTCATCGGCTTTTTTGACGTGCAATGCGAAACGATCCGCTTCCGAATAAACCGCCACCGACCGGATGCCCATCTCGGCACACGCCCGGATGATGCGCACAGCAATCTCGCCGCGATTGGCGATGAAGATTTTACGTAACATTTTTGACCTGTTTTGAAAACGTAATGCCGGTATTTTACCCGATCAATTCCGGTTAGGGCGGTCGAAAGGAAATTTGCGAAACGATTGTGCTTTTAAACCCGATGATCGTCTTCTGGCAACCGTTCGTTTCCGTTTTCCGGGTTTCCTTGGATTGGCGTCTATTTTTAAAAAGGAATCATTGCATCCAGCGAGAATAAAAGTTGATCCTTTTTGCCATCGAACGGGTGGAAAGCCATGTCGATGCCATCTGCCCGGTCGTAGCGGATATTCTTGCGGATATTGAGATTGCGCACCGGCTTCCAGCCTTTGTTCCAGCGCATCGCCGGTTTCCAGTTCATGCCCAGGGTAACGGCGTAATAATCCGCAGGCGCGCTGACGAGAGGAACATTGCCGGCGTAGCTGACGCCCTTGTTGTTCATTGCCGACAGAATACGGTAAGGGGAAAATACCCGCCAGCCGTTACGGTCGTGAAAACGTTCGGCGCGAATGCCGATCGACAGGTTTTTTTGCAGATCGTAAGTCAGGTGGGTATTGATGCTATACCAGGCAGCATTGCGGATTCCTTCGGGCAGATTGATATCGGCCGCCCAACCGTGGGTATGTTGCAATACGGTATGCATCTTGGGTGTGAGCCAATGTTGCAGTACTACGCTGTACATCATCCAAGGTTGATTTACCGCCGTTTGGCCATAAGTGCCGCCCAATGCCATGCTGGTTCTTTTATCGTCGCTACTCCATGATAGATTGGCCAGTCCGCCCCAGTTGTCGAGCTGTTTGTCAAAGCCGCCGTCCCATCCGCCGGTGGCGCTACCGGTAGTCGCCGCGCCCTGGATGGTCCAGTTTTTATCGATATTGTAAGTACCTAAAAAACCGGTATGCGTGAACGGTTCGCCGCTATTCAGGATATAAGCGCGGGTGTAAAAAAAATTGTCGGGCGCGGGAACGCTTTCATAGCCCAGCGGTGTATAAAAATGCCCCGCCTTGATGTTCAGGCCGTTGCCGACCGGTACGTGTGCTTCCAGATAAGCTTGCGGCAGCGCGATGCCATAGGTGCGTGTCGACTTGCAGCAGAGATTCAGATCCCAGTTGCCGCGCTCCGACGGTTCGCCGGTATTTTCGTCGAACGCGGAAATACCGAAGGCCTGAGTGTAAATGGCATCGGTTCCAAATAGGAAATCGAAGCGCCCGCCAAGGCTCCAATTCGAGGTATCCGTTTCGACGCTGCGTTCGATAAAGAGGTTTAGCTGGTTTAACTGAAACCGGTTGGCGCGATCAGCGAAAGTAACCGCGCCGTTGAAACCATCCGACGGGTTATTGGCATTGTAGGTTGCTCCGCCGTTGATCCAGCCGCCGATTTCCAGGCCGCTGCGCTTGTATAAATCCGCTAAGCTGTTGGCATGAGCTTGGTCAACCGTGATGATTGCCGATGAAACCATTCCAAGTGCTGCACTGATCGTTTTAATGGGGTAATTCATAGTGTTGTTCCTTGTGTTTAGTCAAAATAACGCAAAGTTGATATGCTGCACGAAGCGATCCGCTGCTTCCGAATAAACCGTCACCGGATAGATCCATTACCTAATCAATCTGGGAAAGTTTATGCAATGTTTTCAATCAGAGTTGTTTTAGGAGGCCGCTGTTGTGTTTGAATTTAGAGCACACAATTCGCCATGAGAAATATTTCAATTACCGATATTCTCAAACTTTTCAATTATTCTTCAACTGATCGATGACCGTTTGACGGATGTCGGTGTTTTCACCCGAATTGACGATGACGAAATCCGGGTTGCCGGGTTTCAAATAATCCAAACCATGCTCTTTACCGGAAGCGAGAAAATCGTTGATCGCCAGTTGGTAGGTTTTTTTGACATCTATCGGTTTGCCGTTAATTTGCCAGGCGCCGTTAACCTGCTGCGCATTGGCGGATTGCAGAAAACCGCCCGCACCGGTATTTGCTGTTCCTTGGTTCAATACTTTTAACAACAGGCTGCCTTTGATCGCGGCCAATTGGACTTTGCCGCCGAACGGCAGTACCCGGATGACGTCGTAAACGGTGATTTGACCCGCGGGCAGCACGTCGTCGATGCGGATCGAACCGCTGTTGTAGAGCGAGAGTTCGGCTTCGGGGTAAGGACGCAGCAGGCTTTTGGCGATCAGTTCGGTGAGGTTGGTTTTGCGGGTGCGCACATTGGATTCGAGTCCATCCAATGCTTCGGTGGTGGTCGTGACCACCGCTTCGGGTTCAAATCCTTGCTGCCGGAAGGCGTCGAAGGCGATGTTCATCCATTTGTCGACCACGGTTTTGACGGCGGGATCTTCCGGGAGGCTATCGTTGATCGGGACAAATTCCGGTTTGACTTGGGTTTTACCGGTTTGCGGATCGAAATAAAGGTCGACCACGTACACCGAACGCACGTTGGCGTCGCCTTTCAGTAGTGGGGTGAAATTGCCGCGCCAGTTCTGATAGTTGACATGCTCATGTCCGCCCAGCAGCAGGCCGATTTGCGGAAATTTTTGCAGCAGTTCGATATCGTCGTCGATGGCTTGGTGCGTCAGGGCGATCATAAAATCGGTTTGTCCGCTGAGTTGTTTGATTTGCTCGGCGGTGGCCGTGATGGGATCGGAATAGCGCACGTAGCCCGGATTATTGGCCGCCAGCGTCAATCCGAACATGCCGATTCTGAATGTTTTCCCGCTTTTTTTATCTGTGACCGGAATGACTATGTTCTGTTTGACACCGGCATACGGCTGACCGCCGGCGGCAAAGACATTGCTCGATACCCAGGTGAATTTCGCTTCTTTCATACGCTGGTTGAATTGATTTTCTTTGACATCGAATTCATGGTTGCCGAAGGTGGCGTAGTCGAGTGCAAAGTGATTCAGCACATCGATCATTTGCCGCCCGGCGAGCTGGTCGCCTTCAAACTGGGCGGTGCCGATCGCGGATGGGCTGAACAGATCGCCGCCGAGTGTGGTGATGGTATTGGGATTGCGCGCCAGCAATTGCCTGCGTAACGTGGCGACGCGTGCAATGCCGCCTTCCTTGCCGCCGCTGACCGGGGTGATTTCGTAAATATCGTTAAAGTGCAGGATGGTGACATGCACCCGACTGTCGTTGACTGATGGGGCCGGTGTTGTGGCGCAGGCGGCCAGTGCGAAGGCAATGATGACCGGGATCAGGATGGCAAAAGATTTTTTCATGATAACACCTTGTAATTTAGGGAACTGTTTTGTTCAAAATTTCGTTTGCTGCGAATGTATGACAAATCGCATTCATCCGGTAGCCGTCGATGCGCTTCCGGTTCCAGTGTTCTCGCCCATCTGAAATATGTATCCGGGATGTGAGAATCTTGCTATCAACGGCAGCCGATTGTGAATATAATCCGAAGCTGCACATAATAACAATACAATCCGCCAAGATTGAGCGTTAAGCACGGACCTCGGACAGGATGATCCAAAGTCAAGTAACGTAAGGAATAAGCGCTGATTACAGAGCGATTGGCTGATTCGATTCCATGGCCTGCACTCGTCCTTATCAATACTGATTCAACAAATTCAAGCGAAAGGGGAATTATCGTGAAAAAAAATTTTGTATCGTCGCAAAAGCGGTTTTTATTTCTTTATTCAGTCTTGGCTCTTTCCATCGGCGTGCTATCGGGCTGTAAAGTAGGCCTGATCCCCGAGACCGAAGAGGCGCAAAATCGCTATGCCGCTACTGTTGAACAAGATCATCTTGGCGATAGTTATACTCAGATCAAGTACCTTGATCAGGGCTGGAAACCGGAAGATAGTTTGTGGTTTTATAACACCACGCAAGGCTCGAACCTGATGCCCTATGATTTCTTTCTGGCACTGGAAAAGCCGGGGGAATCCCAGCTTTTCCGTTCTGATGAGAATATGAATTTCTACCGGTATTTACCGCAGAAAGCTTCATCGGGCAACCCGGATGCACTGCCTGTTGGATGGGTTAAAGATGTCTACAAGGGTAAAGAATATGTCGGTTTAACTTGTGCCGCCTGCCACACTGGGCAGATAAATTATAACGGTGTGGGTATCCGCATTGATGGCGGTCCGGCTACGGCGGATATGGAAAACATCATGATCGATCTTGCAAAAGCTTTGCAATATACGCGTGAAAATGCGGAAGCTAAGCAGCGGTTTGTCAAGAAAGTGCTGGAACGGGGCAATTACAAAACGGAAGCTGATGTACTCGCTGATTTGAGTAAATATGAACAGCGCCTATACAGCTACACGTTCATCAACGCCAGTCAAACTCCCTATGGCTATGCACGGCTCGATGCCTTTGGCCGCATTTATAATCGCGTGCTGGAGCATGTCATCAACGAAAAGGAGTTGAGAGAATTATTGCATGATCGGAAGGTACGGTTTGATAAGGAGTTGACGAAGGCGCAAATCGAAGAGATTTCACGGTTGGATAAGGCGGTGACTGAGAAAGAAATCGACGAGATCCTGTCGAAAGTGGATAAAGTAATAACGGGAGAACAACGTGATCATTTGATGGAGCAGCTTAAAAAGCATCTTACTCCTTTGCAAATAGCGCTATTGAATGATGCAGTGTTCAATAGACCGGATGCACCTGTCAGCTATCCTTTTTTATGGGATATTGCGCAACACGATTATGTGCAATGGAATGGGATAGCCAATAATGCCGGGTTGGGACCGATTGGCCGGAACACGGGTGAAGTGATTGGCGTATTTGGCACGCTTGACTGGAGGGAGGAAAAGGGCATTTCATTGCCATCATTACTGTTCCAAGGTTCCGGCAACACGCGTGTCAGATTTGATTCTTCCGTTGATGTGCAAAACTTGCACAGAATTGAATCGCACTTGAAAAAATTAAATTCCCCGGTATGGCCGCAAGAGATTCTCGGAGACATTGATAAGGAAAGAGCTGCTAAAGGGGAAATATTGTTTGCCGAGTATTGTGCCGCCTGCCATGCTGCGGTCGATCGCACGGATCCCGATCGTCGCATCATTGCTAGCATGACGAGAGTCAGCGACGTGGGAACGGATTCAACCATGGCGAAGAACAGCTTTGCCTATCAAGGATATTCCGGCATTTTGCGCAACCAGTATGTAAGTCTTGAGGTAGGTAATCTTTTGCTGGATAAAAAGGCTCCTGTTGCCGCTTTGCTGACCCAGGCGACTAAAAACGTAGTGGCTACCCCCGATCCTGATAAATGGTTTTTCCAGCGGTGGGCGGATTGGGCTGTTAATCTCGTGACCGCCTATACTGAAAATGAGATTAAATCTTCCATCAAGAATGGTAATTACGATCCGGACACTACAGTCAATCCACTGGCTTCACTCAACGCCTACAAGGGACGGCCTTTGAATGGAATCTGGGCAACCGCGCCTTATTTGCATAATGGTTCGGTGCCGACGCTTTACCATTTATTGTTACCCAAAAAACGCGAAGGTGACTCGGATGACGGAGAATACCGTCCTGATCAGTTTAAGGTTGGATCACGCGAATTTGATCCGGAAAAAGTCGGCTTGAAGAGCGGTGATAAGGGTTTTACTTTTGATACCCGTTCACCTGCCAATAGTAATGCCGGCCACGAATATGCATCCGGTAAAACAGCGCAGCCTAATGGAGAAACTTTAAAGCCGCTGAGCAAGGAAGAAAAACTCGACTTACTGGAATATCTCAAGACTCTGTAATTTGAACGATCCATCATCATTAATGAATGAACAGGGAGGAATGAAATGAGTACAAGTTATCTTGAACGGTATGATGCAACCCCCGATGCAGAAAAATTCCCGCTGGTACGGCGCTGGATGGATACGGAACCTTTGCCGTTTTTCAAGGAATTGCGCGCCAATCGTCCGATTTTAGTAACGCCGGACTGCACGCTGGTAACCCGCTTTGACGATGTCAGGGAAATCTTGAAGATGTACAAGGTATTCACCGTCAAGCCCTATGTGCCTAAGATGGATAATTATCTGATGATGCACGATGACGATGCGTTGCATACCCGGGAGAAATCGTTGATGCAATTTATGCTGAATCGCGATGATCTGCCCAAGGTACGCAATTTAGTTGCGGAAATCGCCAGCGGGATTCTTGATGACGCCAACGGCAAGATCGAAATCGTGAACAGTTTTTGCCGGATGGTGCCGGCGACATTGGTGCAAAAATATTTTGGCCTGACCGGTGCAAAACGGGAAGATTTGATCGAATGGTCTTATTGGAATCAATACGATACCTTTCACAATCAGCCATTCGACCTGGTGCCGGCGGAATTATCGCAACGGATTATCGATCGTCACAGTGAGACTTCCAAAAAACTGGGCGACTATATCACGATGCTGATTGCAAAGCGTTTGCTGGCTGTGAAACTCGAGAAATTGACGTTCTCGACGATTGTCCGGTTGGATGACGATATTGTCACTCGGATGTTGCGTACCAGTTTTGCCAAAGAACTGGATTTCGATATTAAACGGTTGGGGATTAACGCCGGCGGTCTTCTGATCGGTGCAATCGAGACCACATCGCAAGCGGTAGCTCAGGTGTTGCAATACTTGTTCCAGCATCCGCAATGGCTGGCTGCGGCCAAATCCGCCGCGCAGAAGGAAGATGCCACCGAGTTCGACGGTATCGTGTGGGAAGCGCTGCGGTTTGTGCCGATCACGTCGTATTTGTTCCGCACCACCGTGAGCGACTATACCGCAGCGAAGGGAACTAACTATGAAACAGTTTTGCGTGCCGGTACTTATGTGCTGCCGGTGACGCTGTCCGCAATGTTCGATGAACGGGCCTTCGAATCGCCGGATGAATTCATTCCGCAACGCAACTGGTACAACTATTTCCATTTCGGCTTCGGTGACCATGAATGCCTGGGCCGTTACGTGGGTATGGTAATGATTCCTGAAATGGCGCGTCAGGTATTTCTGAGGAAAGAAATTGAGCCTAAGAGCAATATAGATTATAAATCCGGCCCGTTCCCGGAATCGTATGACCTATCATGGACTGCGGCGTGAACCTTGGGGTTTATGCTGTAATTGAACAGTATGGCGCTGGAAATGAAATTCAGTCTATTGCCTAGAGCATTTCATTTTTGGTGTTGCAGGAAGATTTTCAGTAGTGATTGATATAAAGACAGTGTTCTATAGCCCAAGTTGCTTGTGATTACTGACTATAGAACACTGGCCACCCTCTAAAACTCTAGTAACTCGATTTCTCTGTGGTTGATCTGGCTTTACCGCCGCCTTCCTGATCACCTGCTGGTATTTGGTGGAAAGGCTGAATGGTTTTGCCATAAGCATCCGGATTAGGTGTTTCTGGGGCTGTTGGTTTGCCGCCACATGCAACTAAAACTAAAACCGCTGCTACTGCTAAAAAATATGTAATTCTCATATAAAACCTTCTGAATGTTAGTTGTTAATTGATATTGTGTTACAACGATTCGCAGAATACAGTTAACAGTTATGCTAAACATTGATCTTGATCAAACTAAATCAACGTCGGCTAAAGGGTATTGTCATCAGTGGCGCAAATCGGCATCCGTTTTTATCGCACATTAAATGATTTCATCGCGCCAACGCTGGCCGATACCGAGATTATTCACAATTTTGACCGGAAAGCTTCGATAAAGGACATGATCGAATCTTTCAATGTGCCGCATACGGAAGTTGAGCGTATCGTGGTAAATGGCATTGCAGTCGGTTTTAACTATATTGTGCGGAATGGAGACTGTATCGAGGTTTTCCCGGCCTGTGAGAATCTCAGCACTATACCCGCATGTCAGCTCCGGCCTGCATTATTACCTCCGCTGTTATTCGTGGCCGACAGTAATCTTGGAAGATTGGCGCGCTATCTGAGATTGCTTGGATTCGATTGTCTGTATCGCAACGATTATGACGATGACGCGGTGGCAATAATAGCCAGTGAGCAGCAGCGCGTCGTGCTTACCCGCGACCGCTCGCTATTGCGGCGGAAAATTGTTACGTATGGGTATTTTGTGCGCGCGGATCAACCCAAAATTCAAACGAGCGAAGTTCTGAAACGATTTGCGTTATATTCTTTGATCAAGCCTCTGACACGGTGTACGCACTGCAACGGGGTGTTGGCAGAAACCGGGAAAAGCCAAATTGAATGCCGTCTCGAGCCATTGACAAGGAGGTATTACGATAAATTTTTAATGTGCCCGGATTGCAGCCGGATTTACTGGCAAGGAAGTCACTCAATACGTATCAAGCAACTGCTCGCTGAATTGGTTGATGAGAATAATAGCCAGGCTATACTTTAATTAAAGAACTCGCTATTGGTTTTATTCAGTAGATATTCAGATTGAACGCACTATGATGAAGTCAAATTTAGACAAAGCTGATTTGTAAAGTATCGGTGCGCTTTGTTTTCGAATCTAGAGGCAATGGCTTCAGTGAGTTCTGATCGAGGTTGATGTGAAGAAAATTAAATTAACGTGTTTGGCTATCGTCCTCTGCGGAATATTTTCCGTGACCCTGGTAAACGCGGAAGGGGATGGCGGCGGCGATTTCGATGGCGGGTTCGACGGTGGTGATTTTGGCGGCGACTATGGGGGTGACTTCGATCCCGGTGGTCATTCCGATTATTTCGAGCAGAGCGATTTTGATTCAAGTGATGCTTTTTACCAGCATGATCAATTTAATCAGCCTGAAGATTTCGGGTCGGTTGATGCTGCAAACCACGAAAGTCATTCCGGTGAGACCGGTATGACGAATCAATCAAATGATTTTGCTATAGAAGATACTGCGAGTCACCGTGCTGAAACGGCACCCAATGGTGATGGATTCGCACCTGAATCCTTAAAGAAAGAATTATCGGATCAAGCCGCTGATCTTGCGCAAACTCATACAACAGATCAGCGGAATGATGTTGACACAAACCCTAATGCACATCCGGGCGCAGCATCTGCGGATTCCATGCAATCCACTGGCGCATCGGATTCAGCTGGATCTGCCGATAATGTTACTACCGGTATCGACTCTTCTACCCAGACCGATACATCCGTACAAAATGTGAATACCCAGAATAATACGCAAATCGATCAAAATGCCGGGCACGACAACCATCAACATCACCACCACCACGGCGGAGGGCATCATTACTACGATAATTTCGGTTTGGGGTTTGGATTGGGTCTGGGAATAGGATTTGGCGGCCCCTTTGGTTATTACAGTCCGCTCGCTCCCTTCGGTTATTATGGCGGTTTTGGCGTGCCGTTCAACAGCTTCGGTTTTTACGGTGGCCGTGCCGGTGGGTTCTATGGGAATTACGCCGGTTTTGGATTGTATCGCTATTTTGAACCGTATTATCCGTTAGGCGGTTATCCGGCGGCTTCTCCCGTTTTTTCAGCACCCCTCAGAACCCCTACCTATGTGCAACGTAACGATGTTTCCAGACCTGCTGCACCGCAGCAAAAAAATTACTGGTACTACTGCCGCAATCCCGAAGGATACTATCCTTATGTGAAGCAATGCGCGGAGCAATGGATAAAAGTTCCACCGCAACCTTCCTGAGGATTGAAGCGGGCAGCGCTGTCCGGCGCGTTTTTTAGAAATCTGAGCGCAATAAATCTTAATTTTGACAGGAATCGATGATGACGAAACAAATAGCGAGCGTAATAATTTGTGTGATGGCAGTGCCGCTGTTATCCGGCTGCTGGATGCTGGTTGCGGCCGGTGTGGGTGCGTACGGCGGATATAAAATGAAAGAAAATGGCTATACCCTGCAAAATCCGATTACCAAGGAAAAGAAATCCAGCAAATGAGATTTGATTATTTTGTTTCTTTCGCTGCATCTTCCGGATTCTCTTTTTTCCGGAAGCTATCGTAAATCATCAGCGCGGCGCCGACAAAAATGGCGGAATCGGCAATATTAAACGCCGGCCAGTGATAGTTCCCAATATAGAAATCGAGAAAATCGACCACATGACCCAGCGTGATACGGTCGTACAAATTTCCCAGCGCACCGCCCAGGATCAAGCTCAACGACAGACAAAATAATTTCTCATGACGGTATTTGCTGAGCAGAAAGATGATCAATAAGGCCGCGCTGCCTGCGATGCCGCTCAGGAACCAGCGTTGCCAGCCGGGCTGCTCGCTCAAAAAGCTGAATGCGGCGCCGGGATTGTACGTCAACACCAAGTTAAAAAAGCCGGTGAGCGGAATGCTCTGGCCAAATTCCAATGCAGACTCGACCCAGAATTTGCTGGCAAGGTCCAATACGAGGACGATCAAAGCGATACTCAGGCTGATGTAAAGTTTCATAATTCCAAGTTTTTTTCAAAAGTAGCAAGGGCATTACGCAAAGTGCCGTTCTTCGCCAGCGCCGTAAAGATTGGTAATGCAGCGTGCGCACAAAGTAGGGTGCTCGGTATGCTGGCCGACATCCCGGCGATAATGCCAGCAACGCTCGCATTTGGTGTGAGTGCTGGATACCACAGCGATGCCTTCCGGTTGCGTATCGTCAGCCTGGGTTAAACGCACTTCGGAAACGATCAACACGAAGCGCAAGTCATCGCTGAGCGCATTGAGCACAGTGAAATCTTCTTTGCCAGCACGGATTTCGACGATGGCCGCCAATGAGGAACCGATTTCTCCTTGTGCACGTGCGTCTTCCAGTTTTTTTAGCACTTGTGAGCGCAATGCGCGTATTTCCGCCCAGCGCTGCTGCAATGGCGCGGTATCCGCTTGCGCCGGGAAGGTATGCCAGGTATGCAACAGCACGCTATCGTTGTTATCTCCTGTCAGATGTTCCCAAACCTCTTCCGAAGTAAAGCTCAGAATCGGTGCAAACAGCCGCACCAGACTATGCGCGATATGGTGCAGCACCGTTTGAGCCGAGCGGCGCGGCAGGCCTTGGGTTGCTGCCGTATATAAGCGATCCTTGAGGATATCGAGATAAAAGCCGCCCAAATCTTCGGAGCAGAAATTGTGCAATTTATGCACCACTTGATGGAATTCATAGCGCTGATAGTTTTGCGTCAAATCATACTGAAAGCTTTGTGTCAACGCCAGCATATAGCGGTCGATTTCCAGACAATCCGTGGCGGCAACTGCATCGGTATGCGGATTGAAGTCCACCAGATTGGCCAGCAAGAAGCGCAGCGTATTGCGGATACGGCGGTAGCTTTCCACTACCCGTTTGAGAATTTCTTCGGAAATGGAGAGCTCGCCCGAGTAATCGGTCGAAGCAACCCACAGCCGCAAAATGTCGGCGCCGGAAGTATCCATGACTTTTTGCGGTGCAATGACATTGCCTTTGGATTTGCTCATTTTGTGGCCGCTGCCGTCTACGACAAAGCCGTGCGTGAGCAAGGCATCGTACGGTGCGCGTCCGTCGATGGCGCAACCGGTCAGCAGCGAAGATTGGAACCAGCCGCGATGCTGATCGGAACCTTCCAGATACAAATCGGACGGAAATTTGAGCTGTGCATCGGCTTTCACCACGGTATCGTGTGTAGTGCCGGAATCGAACCAGACATCCAATGTGTCGGTCAGTTTTTTATACTCGATGGCTTCGGCGCCGAGCAATTCGGCCGCATCGAGCGCAAACCAGGCTTCGATACCTCGCTGCTCCACCTTTTGCGCTACTTGTTCAAGTAACTCAAGCGAACGTGGATGCAATGTGTGAGTGTCTTTATGCACAAAAAAAGTCATCGGCACGCCCCAATTACGCTGGCGGGACACGCACCAGTCCGGGCGGTTTTTGATCATCGCTTCCAGGCGTGCTTGGCCCCATGCCGGAAAGAATGCGGTGGATTCGACCGCTTGCATGGCCAGATCGCGCAAAGTTTTTGTCTGTGTCGTAGAATCGGCGGTATTGTGCAGATTCATACCGATGAACCACTGCGGTGTTGCGCGGAAAATGATGGGGGTTTTATGCCGCCAGCAATGCGGGTAACTATGGTCGATTTTTTTCAGGCAAAACAAATGATCGCTGTTTTTGAGTGTCTCGATAACGACATCGTTAGCTTTCCATACCGAAAGTCCGCCCACCAATGGCGTGCCGACGGTAAATTTGCCATCGCCAGCGACTGGACTTTCGCTCGGCAAGCCGTAATTCTGCCCGACAAAATAGTCATCCAAACCATGTGCGGGTGCTGTGTGCACCAACCCGGTACCGGCTTCCAAAGTGACATGCTTGCCACAGATGATTTTTACCGTGCGCGGCTCGAACGGGTGCTGCAGCGGCACATGCTCCAGTGCTTTACCCTTGCAGGTAGCAAGGGTCTCACCGGCAAGATCGTAGCGCGCCAGGCAGCTTTGTTTCAATTCGCTGGCAAGTATCAGCAATCCGCGTGCTGTTTGAATCAATTCATAATCGAAATCAGGGTGTACGCTGACTGCTTGGTTGGCGGGTAGTGTCCATGGTGTGGTGGTCCAGATAATGGCGTAAGCTTGCGCATTCTCAGGGATCGTGATGGCAAAAATACTGCCTAGTGCTGCCGCTGCGGAAGCAACGGAAAATCCGACATCGATTGCCGGTGAAGTTTTGTCTTCGTATTCCACTTCCGCTTCGGCCAAGGCGGAGCCGCAGTCGATACACCAATTGACCGGTTTTTGTCCTTGATACAGATAGCCGTTCTGATAAATTTTTCCCAATGCGCGGATAATGCCGGCTTCGGTTTTGAAATTCATCGTGAGATACGGATTATCCCAGTCACCCAGCACGCCCAGACGGATGAAATCGGCTTTTTGACGCTCGACTTGTTCCTTGGCAAAAGCACGGCAAAGTTCGCGCACTTTATCGGCAGGCAGATGCTTACCGTGTTTTTTCTCGATTTGGTGCTCAATGGGCAGGCCGTGACAATCCCAGCCGGGCACGTAGGGCGCATCAAAGCCGGCTAGTGTTTTGCTCTTGACGATGATGTCCTTGAGGATTTTATTGACGGCATGACCGATGTGAATGTCGCCATTGGCATAAGGCGGGCCATCATGCAGAATGAATTTGGGGCGTCCTTTGCTGGCGGTGCGGATTTTTTGATACAGATTTTTTTCCTGCCAGGCTTTCAGCATACCCGGTTCGCGGCTGGCCAGATTGCCGCGCATCGGAAACGGTGTGTCGAGTAAATTGAGCGTTTTCTTATAATCAGTCATGAAAGTTACGATGAATTAGTTAAAGGACGTTGCACATGCTATTGGAATGGATTGGAGTCGTCGTGAAGAAGCTTTTAGCTTGGGCGACATCTTGCTCGATCTGCCGGATGAGTGTGTCGATATCCCTGTATTTTTCTTCATCGCGCAATTTGTGCAGAAAATTAACTTGCAAATGCTGTCCGTAAATTTCTTGGTTGAAATCGAACAAATGCACTTCCAGCACAGGCTTGCCATTGTCATGCGTTGTCGGCCGCACGCCCAGACTGGCAACACCAGGCAGTGGAGTGACGGGCGAAGCATAAATGGCACCGCAGACCGAAACGGCGAAAATTCCCGACAACGGCGGACGATTATGTTTCAGTTGAATATTTGCGGTCGGAAATCCAAGTTGTTTGCCTAACTTATCCCCATCGACTACCCGTCCGCTGATGCTGTAGGGTCTGCCGAGCAATTTCCCGGCTTTATTCAGATCGCCACTGGCCAGCGCTTCACGTATCGCGGTACTGGAAACGCGCTGACCGTCGATAGTGACGCTCGGCGTGGCTGCGACGGTAAAATTATTTTCCGCGGATAACGCTTGCAACATGGCAAAGTCACCGGCGCGGCGCGCGCCAAAACGGAAGTCATCGCCTACCAGCAGCCAGCGTACGGCAAGTTCCTTTTTCAGGATGTCTGCGATAAATTGCTCCGCGCCGATTCTGGCAAAGTCATAATTGAAACGGCAAATGTGGATACAATCAACTTCCGCTTGGATCAAGCAGGTTAACTTTTCCCGCATGCTGGTCAGACGGATAGGCGCTTGGTCAGGAGCGAAAAACTCGCGCGGATGAGGCTCGAAAGTCATGACACAGGCAGGAAGTCCTAATCGGCTGGCGGCATCTTTCAAACGAGAAAGCATGGCTTGGTGACCGAGATGGATACCATCAAAATTGCCTATGGTTAGTGCGATCGGTGTTTTAGCACCGGATGACACCCTTCGCCACGTATGCATGCGCTCGAACCCAAAAAAGTAGCAATTCTAGCGTGTTTGAGGTGAACAGGTCTAGTTTGCATTGCGTGGCTGTGTACGTTGAATTCAAATAAGGGTACCTCGAAGAACCTCCCTTTACTGGTTTTTAGTAAAATCACAATATCATGAATTTTGTAGCTGCCCGACCCGATGAAACTGCGTAGCGCCATTAAGACCGACCTGTTTGCTGAAGAACACCACCGCCAGAAGATTGACTCGCTGGGGGACCCATTGGCTGATATCGAGTCGCACATTAACTTTTCGGCATTGGCGGCCAAGGTTGATGCGATTGCGCCGCGGTTGGTCAGTCCTCAGGGAGGGCGTCCGCCGTACCCCACTGAAACGATGGTGCGTATTCTGGTGTTGAAGCGGCTGTACAACCTGTCAGACGAGCAGATGGAGTACCAGTTGCTCGATCGCATGAGCTACAAGCGTTTCTGCGGACTCGCGAACGCAACGAACATTCCGGACCGCACTACGGTATGGACATTTGAGAACCGGATTGGTGAAGCGGGTGCGAAGGCGTTGTTCGATGGCGTGTCCTCGCAATTATTGAAGAAGGGCTTCATCGCACGGGGCGGCCAGATCATCGACGCCACGCTGGTGCCTGCGCCCAAGCAACACAACAGCCGTGGCGAGAAGGAACTGATTGAGCAAAGTGCGACGCCCGCTGACTGGAAGCCTGCGAAGCGGCGCCAGAAGGACATCGACGCGACTTGGACGAAGAAGCATGGCAAGAGCATCTTCGGCTACAAGCTCTCGATCAACATCGACAAGAAGTACAAGATTATCCGCAAGATCGAGACCGACACTGCCAGCACGCACGACAGTCAGGGCTTCGACACCGTCTTTGATACACTGAACATGAAGCGGGACGTGTATGCCGACCGGGGCTACCCATCCGAGGCGCGCCAAGCCTGGCTCAAGGAGAACGGCTTTCGCAACCAGATCCAGCGCAAGGGCAAGCGGAACAAGCCGTTATCCGAATGCCAGCAGCGGCGCAATCACCGGATCGCCAAGACTCGTGCCCGTGTCGAGCACGTCTTCGCCGCCATCACGCAGATGGGCGGCAAGATAATCCGCACGATCGGTGAGAAGCGGGCTAGCTTCGCTATGACGATGATGGCGGCCTGCTACAACCTGAAGCGGCTTGTTTATTTCCGCAAAGCCGGAATTAAAGCCTTCTGACGCCCGAATTGGGACGAATCGCCGAAGCCCAAGGCGATTCGAGGCAGACACGGGGCAACACCGCATTGGAAATGCCGTAATTTACCGAAGAAATCGAACCAAAATCGCTCGCCTACATCGTTGCGCAGCAGGATTCACCAAAAATCCGGGTTATTAGAGGTGCCCATAATTATAAATACTTACTGGAAAGAATGACGCATGGAGAATTAGTGATGGGATAGATTAGTACTCGCGCTGGTTTATTAATTTCGTTATATTTCTGCAATCGTTTTTGTTATGTTTGCGGCCAAATAATTGAAACATTCGAATCAACCAATCAAACCAAGTGAAAGAGAGGATCGAATCTTGCAGGCGCTGGCTTGTTTGCTGGAACATCCGCACAGAATTAAAATTACCACGGCTGCGTTGGCAAAGCAGTCGGGAATCTCGGCATCTGCGATCTATCGCTGCTTTTCCAATAAGTCGCACATGTTTGCGGCTTTAATTGAATTTATTGAGAAGACATTGTTTGTACTGATCAATAAAATTCTGCAAGAAGAACAGTCGAGTACCAAACAGATTGAGAGCTTGTTACTGCTATTATTAGGTTTCTCGCAAAAAAATCCGGGCATGACGCGGATTCTGATTGGCGATGCGCTAGTGAATGAGCATGATCACTTGCAATCGCGCATCCAGCAGTTGCATGATCGTCTTGAAGCTACTTTTAAGCAAGTATTACGATTTGCGGTCAGTGAGCAACAATTGAAACTGGACGCGGATATAGCAGCGCAGGCGAATTTGCTCATGTGCTTTGTGATTGGCCGCTGGTATCAGTTTGTAAAAAGTGAATTCCGGCGCGATCCGCTGGCTAATTGGGAAGTGCAACGGTTGATTGTGCTGCCGCGTGAGCTACTTTAGTTACTCATTGCATGTATTCTTTACTGGCTGCTGCGACCGGCACACGGGGCAAGCAGGATCTTTGTTTAGCCGGATGGAGCGCCAGTTCATTGCGAGACTATCTAACAGAAGCAGGCGCCCATTCAGATTTTCGCCAATATTCAGCAGAATTTTGAGTGCTTCCGCCGCTTGCATGCTGCCGATGATGCCGACTACCGGTGAAAATACGCCCATGATGGCGCACGGCATGTCTTCCTGATCGCCGTCAACGGGAAATAAGCAGTGGTAACAAGGGCTGTCGTCATGGCGTAAATCAAACACGCTGACTTGGCCGGAAAACTGCACCGCAGCACCGGAGATCAGCGGTTTTTTATAGGTGATGCACGCTTGATTAACGTCATGACGTGTACTGAAATTATCACTGGCATCAATGACGGCATCGGCTTGCGGCACAAGTAACGACAGTTTCTCAGCATCGACGCGTGCTTGAATGGCCGTGATATCGATTCCGGGATTGACTCTGAGAAGCGCTTGTTTAGCCGATAGCGTTTTTTCCATACCGATGGAGCCGCTGTCATGCATGATCTGACGTTGCAGATTGGTCAAGTCAACCTGATCGCCATCGCAAATCGTCAGCTTGCCAATGCCGCTCGCCGCAAGATATAAGGCGGCGGGAGAGCCTAATCCGCCGGCGCCGATGATTAATACATGAGATTGATTGAGTTTTTCCTGCCCCGCAATGTCAATTTGCGGAAGCAGGATGTGACGGCTATACCGCAGTAACTGATGATCATCCACAAGCCTTGTGATTAGCTTTCGCTTTTCTCAGTCTGTTTTTTCTCAGGTGATGCGATAATGCCTTTGAAGTAATTCATGGCTTGCTTCAGCAAAAGATCTTCCTCGGAGCCGAATTCCATGGGTGCTTTATTTTTGTCTTTGTTTTTCTTCTCTGCCTTTTCTTTCTTCTCTTTTTTCTCGCCGGTTGGTTTCAGTGCTGCTTTTTCAGCTTCGGAAGCAGCTTTTTTCTCCGTTTTTTTGCCATTCGACAGGTGTCGGTTTAAATCTGCTTCCCGCAAACGTTGCTCATCACCGCTGTCGGCTTCGTCCAGAATGTCGGGCGTAATACCTTGTGCCTGGATAGATTGACCATTGGGCGTGTAATAGCGCGCTGTCGTCAGTTTGATCGCGGTATTGTTTCCCAATGGCAGAATGGTTTGCACCGATCCTTTGCCAAATGTTTGCGATCCCATGACGATAGAACGTTTATGATCCTGTAAGGCGCCTGCAACGATTTCCGATGCGGAAGCAGAACCGCCATTGACCAGCGTGATCATGGGTACCGTTTTAACTTCGGCAGGCAATCCTTTCAGATAATCTTCATCCGGTCCGCGCAAATAATATTCCGGGTTGGCGTGCAATTTCATTTTGGCATCGGGGCTGCGTCCTTCGGTGTAAACGACCAAAGCATTTTCCGGCAGAAAAGCGGCTGATACGGCAACGGCGCCGTTGAGTAATCCACCCGGATCATTGCGCAGATCCAATATCAATCCTTTCATCGTACCGTTACTTCCGGCAAAAAGTGTTTTGATGGCTTGCGCCAGATTCTCGCCGGTTTGCTCCTGGAATTGCGTGATGCGGATATACGCATAACCGGGTTCGATCATTTTCGATTTAACACTTTGGATTTTGATGATGTCGCGCACCAGATTGAAAACCAGCGGTTCCGTTTCTCCTTCCCGTACAATCGTGATCTTGATCGAGGTATTGGGTTTGCCGCGCATGAGCTTGATTGCATCGTTCAGTGTCATCCCCTTGACGACAGTATCATCCAATTTGACGATCAGATCACCGGTTTTAATTCCTGCACGGAATGCCGGTGTGTCTTCAATCGGCGATATGACTTTTACGACACCGTCTTCCATCGTGACCTGAATACCTAATCCGCCGAACTCGCCTTGAGTGCCAATTTGCAGCTCTTTATATTCGTCTTTATCGAGATAGGAGGAATGCGGATCCAGTCCGATCAGCATGCCATTGATAGCTTCGGTAATCAGCTTTTTGTCTTCTACCGATTCGACATAATCGCTTTTGATACGCCCGAATACCTGTGCAAATGTCCGTAATTCCTCGATGGGTAGCGGATGAATTGCCTCAATATTATCTTTCTTGGCAATAGCGGAGAAATTCAAACTGAGCATTATGCCAGCGATTGCACCAACCAGAATTAAACCTGTTTTTTTGATTACGTTACTCATTTTGCTATCTCCGCACTGGTCAAATTTATGTAAATGGCTGCTGCTCTGTTCATTCTATTTTTATCCACGTCAACGGGTCAAACGGCTTTCCCCCGTGACGAAGCTCAAAGTATAGGCCTGAATCGGTATTTCCACTGCTATTTCCAACAGTTGCAATCGTATCGCCACCGCGAATAGTATCGCCTACTTGTTTGTGAAGTGTTGCATTATTGCCATATAGGCTCATATAGTTGTTTCCATGATCCAAAATTATCAAATTACCGAAACCTCTCAGCCAATCCGCAAATACGACTCGACCCGCGGAAATCGCTTTAACTTCACCACCATCCGGTGACTGTATAAATAAACCTTTCCATGTCACATGCTTACCTGCACGTTGACCACCAAATGTGTTTACAAGTTTCCCGCGCACCGGCAAATTTAATTTGCCCTTTAATGTTGAAAATGCGACACCAGTAGCGGAAGTATCAGGAAGCTTGTTGTTAATTACTGCATCTTTGGATTTTTCTTGAACAAGTAGTTGATTAATCTCATTTACTAAGTTTGTTAGGCGCTTTTCATCTTTTTCGAGCTTATTTAATTCTTGTTGTTGCTGGCTGATTTGATTGGATAATTGCACGAGGATCGTTTTGTGCTTGGCTTTCTCTTGTTCAAGTTTTTTGCGCTGATCGAAATATTCTGCCTGGATAACGGCAATTTTGTCTTTTTTTTGACGGCTGACTTGCGTCAGAGTTTCAATTTCATTCTGATTATGCTGAAGATTTTTGATGCTATTGGCGCGAGCTTGCGAAAATTGCTGGTAATAATAAACATCGCGCGCAATCTGGTGGGGGTTTTTCTGATTCAACACCAATCGCAAGTAATCTTGTTGTCCACCGATATATTGCTGATAGAGCAATCTGTCTAACTGGCTCCGCTCAATTTCAATTTCATCGCTTATTTTTTTGTGCCGTATTTGCAGCAATTTGTATTCTTCGACAGCTTGCCGGTCATGCTCGATAAGTTTAGCCATTTTTTGCGCAATGCTATTGATAGCACGCTCCGTATCCTGTAATACATTTGTTGTATCTTGTTTTAGCGCTTCTTTATCTACCAAGTCCTTTTGCAGCGACTGGATGCGCTCACGCAGTAGCTTGAGATTTTCCTGGTTGTTCGCAAATGCCGTTGGTGAGCAAAAAAGAATCAGAGTGCAAGCTGCTAGTGCTGATCGAACGCGTTTTGTATGGATTAAATTAAACGTATGAACTTCCGGATAGATGAGTTTTATTCGAAATAGTGTACAAGCTACACCCATTTTTGAATAAATGAACATTTAAGCCGACGATTTACCTTGGTTGGCTACGTTTTGCATCGCTTCCTGAATTTCAGCCGGGTTTCCGAGATAGTAACTCCGTATCGGTTTTAGATTGTCATCCAATTCATAAATCAGCGGGATGCCGGTCGGGATGTTGCAGTTTAAGATATCTTCGTCAGAAACATTATCCAAATATTTAACCAGCGCACGCAAAGAATTACCGTGTGCTGCGATGATGACACTTTTGCCTGCCTGAACTTGTGGTGCGATAGTTGCGCTCCAATAAGGTAAGAAGCGTGTGACTGTATCTTTCAGACATTCTGTCAGAGGGATATCGCCATGCGCCAAATTTTGGTAGCGCGGATCAGCGCCTGCATAGCGGACATCGTCAACGTTTAACGCCGGCGGTCTAATGTCATAGCTGCGCCGCCAGATGAGGACTTGTTCGTCGCCATATTGCGCTGCGGTTTCCGCTTTGTTCAACCCTTGCAGTGCGCCATAGTGCCGTTCATTCAAGCGCCAGGTGTGTTGTATGGGAATCCACATTTGATCCATTTCGTCCAGCACAATCCATAAGGTGCGGATGGCGCGTTTGAGGACAGATGTATAAGCAATATCGAATGCGAATCCGTGTTCGCGTAATAGCCGACCGGCATTTTGAGCTTCCTGTATGCCTTGGGGCGTTAGATCAACATCTGTCCAGCCAGTAAAACGGTTTTCTTTATTCCAGGTACTTTCTCCATGCCGCAGGAGAACAATTTTCTTCATATTGATCTTTTGATAAAAGGGGGATGAGTTTCGTCAAGCAGATTAAGAATGTTCGTATTTTATTATATTTTTGCTAATAAACACAGCATTAGACTGATTCTTTTACGACAAATAAACCGTGAGTGTTTTTTTCATGAAAATAATAACGAATTCTGTTTTTTTATTCTGGCATATAAGTCTATGAGCATAAAGCTACTATACTGCAGTCAATTGTCCGGAATTAAGAGAATCCCTTAATTTTTTAGTTTCTGATAAAATCAGCGATTTGAAAAAATCGAATAAAATAAAGCGAATATGGAATTATCATTATTTCAAGATCATTTTCTTCTCAGGTTAGAGAACCTGCTCTTCGTTATTACGGCTGTCATCAGTGGCGCAATGCTGTTATGGTCGATGTTGACGCAACGTGGTATCAAGGAAATCGATACGCGTACCGCGGTACAGCTGATAAATTACCAGGATGCTGTGGTGCTGGATGTGCGGGATGACAGTGAATTTGCCGCAGGTCATTTGCCAAACGCTAAACATATACCGGCTGAGAAAATTGAGGAGCGTTGGACTGAGTTGCAAAAATTCAAGGAAAAGCCGATTGTGGTGATCTATCGGGGCGGTATCCGATCCAACAATGCCAGCCTGGTTTTAAAGAAGAATGGCTTTTCCCAAGTAGTGAATCTAATGGGGGGTATTGATTCCTGGAAGCGTGCCGGTCTGCCAATGGTTAAGCGATAGAGGAAGTAAATGCCCAGAGTTATCATGTATACAACAGGTTTTTGTCCTTATTGCAGGATGGCGGAAAATTTATTGCGTGCAAAAGGAGTACAGGAAATTGAGAAAATCCGTGTTGATCTTGAGCCGCAACAACGTATTGAAATGATGGGAAGAACGGGGCGGCGTACCGTTCCGCAGATTTATATCGGTGACAAGCATGTTGGCGGGTATGATGATCTGGCGCAGCTGGATCGCGAAGGCGAATTGACAGTTTTGCTGGCGACTTAATCAAGGGATTATGGTTGATGCGATAGCAATTTGTAAATTTAAGTTAGCTTTTTAATTCACTATTGGATAAGGTCAATATATGAGCGAGCAACAGCAACCGATTTTTGCTATAGAAAAAATCTATGTGAAAGATTTGTCCTTGGAAATCCCCAATGCACCGAATATCTTTCTGGAAAGAGATACACCGGAAATTAATCTGCAGCTTGGAACAAAGAGTCAAGGGATCGATGAAGGATTATACGAAGTGCTGCTAACGGTAACGGTTACTGCAAAGATAAAGGACAAGATCATGTTCTTGGTTGAAGCTCAGCAAGCAGGGATTTTCCGTATCCGCAATATACCCAATGGAGAAATAGATCCGGTGTTGGGAATTGGCTGCCCCAATATTCTCTTTCCTTATTTGCGTGAAGTGGTGTCCGATGTCGTGACGCGCGCCGGGTTTCCACCGGTTATTCTCAATCCGGTTAATTTTGAAGCTATTTATCAGCAGAAAAGAGCGGAAACAAAACCTAATTAAGGGAAACTGCGAATATGGAAGTGAAGGTGGCAATGAAGAAAAGCTCGCTGATTCGTTCATACTGGTTAAAAAACAGAGTCGGTATTTCGCTGATTGGTATGTTGTTGTTTCTTCCTGGTTATACGATCGCTGAAATCGAGTTTCTCTCAATTGCTGAGAGTGCCGTTGTGATGTACGACGCACCATCGCTTAGAGCTGACAAACTATTTGTGGCCGATCGCCATCTTCCGGTCGAAGTTGTGGTGGATGTTGATGGTTGGGCTAAAGTGCGTGACAGTAGCGGAAGTCTTGCATGGGTTGAGAAAAAGGCTCTAAGTCCGCAACGTTATGTCGTCGTGACGGTACCTCTGGCCAGCATTCACAAATCAGCCGATATGAACTCGGAATTAGTGTTTCAAGCCGAGGAAAATATTGTCTTGGAGTGGTTGGATTCAAATAGCAATGGCTGGGTAAAAGTGCGTCATTCCGGCGGACAAACGGGTTACGTCAAAGTCAATCAGGTTTGGGGGTCATGAAAATTGCTGTACTGGGTGCGGGTGCATGGGGTTCCGCTTTAGCAATTAGTCTGTCTACGCGCCATCTGATTCATTTGTGGACAAAAAATCCTGATCATGCCATTGACATGGATCATCAGCGAATTAATCAAGCGTACCTGCCGGGCTACTCGCTACCTGAATCTTTGAAGATTACTTCAATACTTACCGAGGCATTGAGTGGTGCCGATCTGGCATTAATAGTTGTTCCTGTTGCTGGTTTGCGTGACACATTGCGGGCTATTGTTGACTGTAAGATCAAGGTGCCGATCATCTGGGGATGTAAAGGATTTGAATCAGAAACCGCTTATCTGCCGCATCAAATTGCTGCAGAAGAATTCTCCGATCTATTGCCGCCTTGTGGTGTATTATCCGGTCCGAGTTTTGCGAAAGAGGTGGCGCAAGGCTTGCCAACCGCTTTAACGCTGGCATCTCAGGATGTTGATTTCGCACATAAAATGGCGATGGAGCTACATGGTGCCAAACTGCGCATTTATACCAGTCAAGATGTTGTCGGTGTTGAAACGGGTGGAGCGGTAAAGAATGTGATCACTATTGCGGCAGGTATCTCCGATGGCATTGGTTTGGGGCACAATGCCCGGGCGGCGCTGATTACGCGAGGATTGTTAGAGACTATGCGATTAGGGCTCGGCTTGGGCGGAAGTATGAAAACCTTCATGGGATTGGCAGGTGTTGGTGATTTAATCCTGACGAGTACCGGCGATTTGTCCAGAAACAGACAAGTCGGATTGATGCTGGCCGAGGGCAAATCGCTGGATGATATTTTGAGCACATTGGGACATGTCGCCGAAGGTGTGCATACAGCGAAATCGGTTTTGCAATTAAGTCAACGATTGGATATCGAAATGCCCATTACTCAAGCGGTTTGCGATATTCTGCATGGCGTGGTGTCAGCCAAGAAAGCGGTTGAGGTGTTGTTAAATCGCGAACAAAAGTCAGAAATTTATTAGTGTAGAATTCCTCATGGAAACTTAAGGTTGATTCTGTCTCTGTGGGTTAATTGTTTGTTTGTAATGATTTTTGTTGTTTTATTGAACAGATACTTCCTCTAAAATAGTTGATTCGCTTGATAAATGATGCAATGAGCCGACCTTAATTTGCTTGACCGGGCGTTAACAGCTTGATATAAGAACGGCTGCAGTACTTGCTTGTGATTTAATTACCATTAACTAAGAAGGGGAATTATATGAACAAATCCGAACTTATCGAAGCTATCGCAAAATCGGCTAAAATTTCTAAAGCTTCAGCGGGCAGTGCATTGGATGGTGCATTAACTGCAATAAAAGGGGCGCTTAAGAAAAATGAAAGTGTAACTTTGGTCGGATTTGGGACTTTTAAAGTAGGTACAAGAGCTGCACGCACAGGCCGTAATCCCCGTACGGGTGCTGCTATCAAAATCAAGGCAGCGAAGGTTCCTAAATTCAGTGCTGGTAAAGCGCTCAAAGATGCAGTAAACTAGCGCTCTTTTTTGACCGGGTGCTTAGCTCAGCTGGTAGAGCGTCGCCCTTACAAGGCGAATGTCGGCGGTTCGATCCCGTCAGCACCCACCAGTCATTTTGCTAGTTCTAGGAGTGGTAGTTCAGTTGGTTAGAATACCGGCCTGTCACGCCGGGGGTCGCGGGTTCGAGTCCCGTCCACTCCGCCAAATCAAGTCAGCTTGCAGCAGCAAATTCTTTAAAAGTGATCTTCACTATCTGACATTCATAGGTTCTAATTGTGTTTGATTTTGTCAACCGTAAAAAACGTATCGTTCAAGTCTTTATGGGCTTGTTGATATTGCCTTTTTTGTTCTGGGGTATTGAGTCGTATCGCAACACGGGAAGGGAGGGTTATGTTGCCGTTGTTGATGGCGAAGAGATTTCGCGGCGGGAATATGAGCAGGCGTTACGTGATCACCATGAAAGAATGCGCTCTATGTTGGGAGCAAATTTCGATAGTGCAATGCTGGATACTTTTGAAGTAAAAAATTCGGTACTTGAGAGGCTCATTCAGCAGCGGTTACTATACCGGGAGGCGGCCGGTAACGGTTTTACCGTTCTGGATTCGCAAATCGTCAAAACCATCCGGGATGTTCCGGCATTTCAGAAGGATAGTAAGTTTTCTAAGCAGCAATATGAACAGCTGTTGCGTAGTCAGGGTCTCACTCCAGCGATATTCGAGTCGCGCGTTCGTCAGGAGCTTTTGCTGCAGCAGTTATTGGACGGTTATAGCGATAATGCGTTTGCTCCCAAAGTAGTCGCCGAGAAAGTGCATTATTTAAGTGAAGTTAAGCGCGAAATCAGTCAATCACAGATTACACCCGAACAATTTTTAGCGCAGCTGCTGGTACCGGAGGAAACGGATATAGCAGCTTATTATGACAAGCATAAAGCTGACTTCGATTTGCCGGAACGAGCACGGATTGAATACCTGGTTTTGTCGCTGGATGCGGTGGCTAAAAATGAAACGGTTAGTGATGAAGCTGTCACTACTTATTTTTCCGAACATCAGGAAGAATTCGGTCAACCGGAAGAGCGCAAAGCCAGCCATATTTTGATCAGCGCAGCAGCTGATGCCACAGACGAGGAAAAGCAAGCAGCTAGAGAAAAAGCCACAGGTATATTGGAACAAGTTAAGCAAAGTCCGGAGCAATTTGCGGAAATTGCCAAAAAGAGCTCAGACGATCCTGGCTCGGCAATGCGGGGCGGAGATCTTGGATTTTTCGGTCGTGGCGTAATGGTTAAAGCTTTTGAAGATAAAATTTTTTCAATGCAGTTGGATGAGATCAGTGACATTGTAGAAACGGATTTTGGTTTTCATATCATTAAACTAACAGCAATTAAAGAAGAAAAGCGACCTAATCTGGATGAAGTGCGCGAGCAGATTGCGGATAAGCTCAAGTTGGAAATGGTGCGCAGTGTTTTTGGCGAGATAGCCGAAGATTTCAGCAACATCGTTTATGAACAAGGCGATAATCTGCAAGCCGCCGCAGAAAAATTTGAATTGCCTATTCAGCAAAGCGACTGGATCACGAAAAACTCAATGGATCCTGCAATTCTGAGTAATGACAGATTATTGTCAGCCATTTTTTCAGAGGATGTTATTACAAATCATCGTAATACCGAAGTCATTGAAGTGAAACCGGATACCTTTGTGGCTGCACGTATTCTTGAACATAAGCCGGCGACGACGCAATCCCTTGAAGTTGTCAGAGAACAGATCGTAGAGAAGCTCAGAAAGCAAATGGCTGAAGCGAAGGCCGTTGAAGACGGACGAGCAAAGCTCGTGCGCTTGCAAACGGGAGAAGATGTGAACGATGTTGCCTGGGGCGATGCAAAACAGATTTCCTATATGCAGCCGCTAGGGTTGGATCATGAAGCTTTGCGCATAGTTTTTAGCGCTGACACTCGCACATTGCCAGTCTATGTGGGGGCAGTCAATGCAAAGGGCGGATTTGATTTGATAAGGATTAATCGCGTTGTAGAACCCGAATCTCCGGAAAAAACAAAGCTGGATAGTTTTACCAAACAACTTCAGCAAATGATCACACAAGAGGAAATGTCCGCCTACTTAGCCGCTATCAGACAGCGTTATGATGTAAAGGTCAAGCAGGATAGCTTTTAGTAGTCGAATTTTTACTGTTGGGCCTAGTCATTGAGATTAAACGCAACCGTATTAAAGCCTGCATCCACGTAAGTTATTTCTCCGGTGATGCCGCTGGCCAGATCGCTGCATAAAAAAGCGGCAACATTACCGACCTCCTCGGTAGTTACATTGCGACGTAGCGGTGAAACCTTCTCGGTGTAACCCAACAATTTGCCGAAATTTCCGATGCCGGCAGCGGCCAGAGTTTTGATCGGTCCGGCAGAAATGGCGTTGACGCGGATTCCCTTGGGGCCCAAACTGGAAGCCATGAAACGGACATTCGCTTCGAGGCTGGCCTTGGCTAAACCCATCACATTGTAGTTCGGCATGACCCTGACTGCACCGAGATAGCTTAACGTTAAAAGAGCGCCGTTGCGATTCTGCATTAAAGGTAATGCCGCTTTGGCAAGCGCGGAAAAGCTATAGGCGCTGATGTCGTGTGCGATGCGAAATGCTTCCCGATTGACGCTTTCCAAATAATCACCGGTTAATGCCTCGCGCGGTGCAAAGGCAACGGAATGGATAATGCAGTCCAAGCTATCCCAATGTTTCTGCAGATTCTCGAAACAGAACGCTATTTCAGTATCGCTGGCAACATCGCAAGGAAACAACAGATTGCTTTCAAATTCGGCGGCTAGTTTTTCCACACGGCCACGGACATCTTCCCCTTGGTAAGTAAAAGCCAGCGATGCGCCTTCTCGTTTCATGGCTTTTGCAATACCGTAGGCAATAGACCGGTTACTCAGCAATCCAGTGATGAGGACGCGTTTATTTGCCAGAAATCCCATATTTTTTCCTTGTAAAATTGTACAAACTGGCGAATTATAGCTGAAGGCGAGGAAAGTTGGGGTTGTGTGAAGGAAGAGATGAAAAGATGGCGGAGTTTTTTGTTGTGTACGCGAATTGCATCGCATAATGTCGGTTATGTATAAGCTGAATATTTCATCATATCTGCTGTTGATTCTGGTTTTGCTGACGGCATGCGGTAAACATAATTGGAATAATCCTTACGCGCCGGAGGATACGGGGAAAAACATTCTTTACACGGTGTTCACTGAACGCCCGAAACATCTTGATCCGGTGCAATCGTACAGTTCCAATGAGATTCAATTCACCGCACAGATTTACGAACCGCCCTTGCAGTATCATTATTTGAAACGGCCCTTTGTGTTAATTCCCGCTACAGCCAAGGAAATACCCACGGTGAAGTACTTTGACGCAGCAGGTGATCAATTGGCGGATGATGCGGAAGCGAGCAGTATCGCCTACAGTGTGTATGAAATTTCAATTAAGCCGGGCATTCTTTTTCAGCCGCATCCGGCCTTTGTTCGCGATGCGCAAGGTAATGGATTATTTTATAACCTGAATCGACAGGAATTGGCATCCATACGAAAACTTTCCGATTTTTCCCAAACTGGCACAAGGGAATTGGTGGCGGAAGACTATGTTTATCAAATCAAGCGCCTGGCGCATCCAAAATTGCACTCGCCGATATACGGGCTCATGGCTGATTACATTGCGGGACTCCGGGAGTATGCCGAGGTGTTAAAACAAGCCGAGCGGAGGAATCAAGCGGAAGAAAAAACATTTTTAGATCTGAGAGAGTATCCATTGGCAGGGGGGCAAGTAGTTGACCGGTATACTTACCGTATCACAGTTATAGGTAAGTATCCGCAGTTTGTCTATTGGCTGGCGATGCCTTTTTTTGCACCGATTCCATGGGAAGCGGACCGTTTCTATTCACAGCAGGGATTAATACAAAAAAACATTACACTGGATTGGTATCCGGTGGGTACCGGGCCCTATATGCTGACCGAGAACGATCCCAATCTGCGGATGGTATTGGAAAAGAATCCCAATTTTCATGATGAATATTATCCCGCTGAAGGCATGCCGGGAGGCGAGGATGATAATTTGTTAGCGGATGCCGGAAAGAAATTACCTTTTATCGATAAGATATTGTTTGTAAGAGAAAAGGAAAGCATCCCGCGGTGGAATAAGTTCCTGCAAGGGTATTATGATGCCAGCGGTATCGGTTCGGATAGTTTTGATCAAGCCGTGCAATTGGTGGGACAAGGCGAGGCGATGGTTACCGACGCGATGGCTGAGCAAGGGATAAGACTGGAGACGGCAGTGGCGGCATCAACCTATTACATGGGGTTTAATATGCTCGATCCGGTGGTTGGCGGAGTTGATGAGAAATCACGGGAGGCGGCCAGAAAACTGCGGCAAGCGATTGCAATCGCGGTCGATTACGAAGAATTCATTTCAATTTTTGCCAACGGCCGTGGTATGCCCGCGCAAAGCCCAATTTCACCTGGTATTGCAGGCTATCGCGATGGTGAGGACGGTATCAATCCGGTGGTGTACGATTGGGTGAACGGTCAACCGCAGCGTAAATCCATTCGCGTTGCAAAGGCATTGCTTGCAGAAGCGGGCTATCCGGATGGCATAGATCAACGAACCGGTGCACCGCTCATTCTGTATTTTGATGTGACGGCGCGTAGCACTGAGGATAGATCCCGGCTTGATTGGATGCGCAAGCAATTCCAGAAACTAAATATCCAGTTGGTGGTGAGGAGCACCGACTACAATCGTTTTCAGGATAAAATCCGGAAAGGAAATGCGCAGATTTTTGAATGGGGCTGGAATGCGGATTATCCGGATGCGGAAAATTTCTTGTTCTTATTGTACGGACCGCAGCGTAAAGTAGGGAATAGTGGCGAGAATGCGGCGAATTATCACAATGCGGAATATGATCATCTGTTTGAACAGATGAAAAATATGGAAGATGGACCGCAGCGGCAGCTCATTATCGATCGCATGGTGGAGATCTTGCGCTTCGATGCGCCGTGGTTGTGGGGTTATCATCCGAAGGATTACGGTCTGTATCATTCTTGGTATCAAAATGTTAAACCCAACCGGATATCGAATAATAATCTTAAGTATTTCAGAGTCGATACTGCGCTAAGGGCGCAAAAGCGGCAGGAGTGGAATGAGCCCATCGTCTGGCCGATCGCATTGATTTTTGCTGCATTGGCAATAAGCATTATTCCGGCGGTAACGGCTTTCCGCCGGCACGAGAGCAGCATCGCGCTGCGTGCTTCTTCATCATGAATCAGTTTGGTTAAATGCTGAGTTATATTGTCAGACGTATCTTTTACGCAATACCGATTCTGATCGGTGTCAATCTCATCACATTCATTCTGTTTTTTGTCGTGAATACCCCCGATGATATGGCGCGCATGCAACTGGGTATTAAGTATGTAACACCGGAAGCAATTGAAAAATGGAAAGCGGAGCGGGGCTATAACAAGCCGCTGCTTTTCAACCACGAAGCGGAAAAGCTGGATAAGTTTGCCGATACGATTTTCTTTGAAAAATCGATCTCAATGTTTGTTTTCGATTTTGGCCGTGCGGATGATGGACGTGATATTGCGCAGGAAATTAAGTCACGGATGCTGCCAAGTATGGCGATTGCGTTGCCGGTATTTGTTCTGGGACTGATCGTGTATATCACGTTTGCGCTGTTGATGGTTTTTTTTCGTGCCACTTATGTTGATTTCTTCGGGGTGATACTGTGCGTAGCGCTGATGTCTATTTCCAGTTTGTTTTATATTATTGTCGGGCAATTTTTGATCAGTAAGCTTTGGCATTGGGTGCCCATATCCGGTTACGAAACGGGATTGGATGCTGCAAGGTTTTTGCTGTTGCCGGTTATTATTGGCGTAATCAGTAGCGCCGGATCCAATATCCGCTGGTATCGCACCATATTTCTGGAAGAGATGAATAAGGAATATGTGCGTACAGCCCGGGCAAAAGGCTTGTCGGAGCGTATTGTTTTGTTCCGGCATGTTCTGAGGAATGCATTAATCCCAATTTTGACCGGTGCAGTCGTCGTGGTGCCTTTGTTGTTTCTCGGCAGTTTGTTGGTTGAATCGTTTTTTGGTATACCAGGATTGGGCAGTTATACCATTGACGCGATTAACTCGCAGGATTTTGCAATTGTCAGAGCGATGGTTTTTTTAGGCTCAGTGCTTTACATCATAGGTTTGGTCTTAACCGATATATCGTATACCTTGGTTGATCCTAGAATCCGTTTGGCATAAAGCCAACAGTAAATTTGTTTATTGATTTCTTTTATCGGTTGTGAAAATTCAACTGCCCAGTGCGCATACAATCAAATGCGATCTGGGTTTTTACAAATGCTGATGATGCATCGGTTGCTGCTGGCATATAACCTGTCGTTAAAACAAGATTGACTTATGAGTGCAAAATATTCATAATTGCCCGTTTCGTTTGGAGGGGTTCCCGAGCGGTCAAAGGGATCAGACTGTAAATCTGACGGCTCTGCCTTCGAAGGTTCGAATCCTTCCCCCTCCACCAATTTAGTAAACGGTAAGAAAATTGTGAGGTCGATAGTTTGCTGAATTGATTAAAGGCTTGCGCTTCCTTGCAATTGGTGAATAGCGCGGGTGTAGCTCAATGGTAGAGCAGAAGCCTTCCAAGCTTACGACGAGGGTTCGATTCCCTTCACCCGCTCCAAATGAGAATTAGAAGGTAAACGGTAGAGGTTGTTGTTTATGCTTGCCCATGTAGCTCAGTGGTAGAGCACTCCCTTGGTAAGGGAGAGGTCACCAGTTCAATCCTGGTCATGGGCTCCATAGATTGTACGTAGGATTGTATGGTTAAAGCACGCAAAGGGGAAACAAGACATGGCAAAGAGTAAATTTGAGCGGTCGAAGCCACACGTAAATGTTGGAACGATAGGACACGTGGATCATGGTAAGACGACGCTAACGGCGGCGATTACGACGATATTGACGAAGAAATTTGGCGGAGAAGCGAAGAGCTACGATCAGATTGACTCGGCGCCGGAAGAGCGTGCGCGTGGAATTACCATTAATACAGCGCATGTGGAATACGAAACAGCGAATCGTCATTACGCGCATGTGGACTGTCCTGGACACGCGGATTATGTGAAGAACATGATCACGGGCGCAGCACAAATGGATGGAGCGATTCTGGTTGTATCGGCCGCTGACGGCCCGATGCCGCAAACGCGTGAACATATACTGCTGGCGCGCCAAGTGGGTGTTCCCTACATCATTGTATATATGAACAAAGCGGACATGGTTGACGATGCTGAATTGATCGAGCTAGTCGAAATGGAAATACGCGAACTATTATCCAAATATGATTTCCCGGGCGACGATACCCCGATTATTGTCGGTTCGGCACTGAAAGCACTGGAAGGTGATCAAAGCGATATCGGCGAACCCTCCATTTTGAAATTGGCGGAAGCGTTGGATAGTTATATACCGCAACCGGAGCGCGCAATTGACGGTGCTTTCATCATGCCTGTGGAAGATGTATTCTCGATTTCAGGTCGTGGAACGGTTGTAACGGGTCGCGTGGAAAGAGGGATCATTAAAGTAGGTGACGAGATAGAGATTGTTGGTCTCAAACCGACACTGAAAACGGTATGTACGGGTGTGGAAATGTTCCGCAAACTGCTGGATCAGGGGCAAGCGGGGGACAATGTGGGAATATTGCTGCGGGGCACGAAGCGGGAAGAAGTGGAACGTGGTCAGGTATTGGCAAAACCGGGCAGCATATCGCCGCATACCAAATTCACAGCAGAGATTTATGTGTTAAGTAAAGATGAAGGTGGAAGACATACACCTTTCTTTCCCGGTTATCGTCCACAATTTTATTTTAGGACGACGGACGTGACGGGAGCGATCGAACTGCCGGCTGGCACGGAAATGGTGATGCCTGGGGATAACGTATCGGTAACAGTGAATTTGATAGCGCCGATTGCGATGGAAGATGGATTGAGGTTTGCGATACGTGAGGGTGGAAGAACGGTAGGTGCCGGCGTGGTCGCAAAAATCATCGAGTGATTCTTGATACAATAATAATTGTTTTTTTGTAGTTTTAGCTTCGGATATATTGTAGTTAGAAGGCCAGTAGCTCAATTGGCAGAGCGTCGGTCTCCAAAACCGAAGGTTGGGGGTTCGATGCCCTCCTGGCCTGCCACACTAACGGATAGTATTCAAGTATATAAGCCTGGTATGGTTAAGGTTGTTGTCAGCTAAAAAGAATAGAATTTGACCGGAATTGAGGTTTAGTGAGTAATCAGAAGGTTATTCATGATTTTAAGAAATATAAGGATTCGATAGACGTGAATAAACTGAAGCTTGGGCTTGTATTTGTATTCATCATTGCCGGGATAGCGGGATTCATTTATTTAAGTGAAAGCGCTATGGTCGTGCGTATATTGTCAATATTGGCAGGATTTGTGTTGGCAGCAGTTATTGCGAGATTTACAACCCAGGGTCAGGATTTTTATGTGTTTTGCAGAGAAGCCTCTGAAGAAGCGAAAAAGGTAGTATGGCCCAGCCGCAAGGAAACACTCCAAACATCAGGAGTGGTATTTGCATTTGTCATTGCCATGGCGTTATTTTTATGGATGATTGATGCTGCCTTGATGTCACTTGTAAAAATTATGATGAATCAAGATGCTTGATCACATTTCTCAGAGGAAAGAATGAGTAAGAAATGGTATGTGATTCACGCTTATTCAGGTTATGAGAAAAGTGTACAACGTGCATTGAAGGATCGCATTGAGCGGGCTGGTATGCAGGATAAATTTGGCCAAATTCTGGTACCGGTTGAAGAAGTAATAGAAATGAAAAGCGGTCAAAAGAATATCAGCGAACGGAAATTCTTTCCCGGATATGTGTTAGTGGAAATGGAGATGTCTGATGATTCCTGGCACTTGGTTAAGAATACTGAGAAGGTGACAGGATTTGTCGGAGGTTCTGTTATGAAGCCTACTCCGATCAGTCAGAAGGAAGTTGATAATATACTTCATCAAATTCAAGAAGGCGTTGAGAAACCGAAACCGAAGATCCTATTTGAAATAGGTGAAGCTGTGCGCGTTAAAGAGGGACCTTTCACAGATTTCCATGGAAATGTGGAAGATGTCAATTACGACAAGAGCAAACTTAGAGTTTCGGTTTCTATATTTGGGCGGCCAACCCCCGTTGAATTGGACTTTAATCAAGTAGAAAAATCCTGAGTAGTTAAGAACATTTGTGTTTCTGAAGGTTGAACAAACTGAACCAAGAGTGCTAGGCGATATTTTTATCATTTGTAACCGGGGAGAGCGAGTGATCGTTCGATTGCACCCGACAGGAGGATGAAGTGGCAAAGAAAATTATTGGATATATTAAGTTACAGGTACCTGCGGGAAAAGCTAATCCGAGTCCGCCTATTGGTCCGGCATTAGGTCAGCGTCAGCTGAATATCATGGAATTCTGTAAAGCGTTTAACGCGGCTACGCAGAAAATGGAACCAGGCTTGCCCGTGCCCGTCATCATTACTGCATATGCGGATAAAAGTTTTACATTTGTAATGAAAACAACGCCAGCGTCGGTTTTGATCAAGAAAGCCGCTGGTATCGGTAAAGGAAGCTCTAAACCGCATTTGGATAAGGTCGGAAAACTAAGCCGTAGTCAAGCTGAAGAAATTGCCAAAACAAAAATGCCAGATTTGACTGCGGCGGATTTGGATGCTGCCGTGCGAACGATTGCAGGAAGTGCAAGAAGTATGGGCATAGAAGTGGAGGGTGTATAGAATGGCGCGCTCATCAAATCGCTATAAAGCTATTGCCGGAAAAGTGGATCGCACTAAGGTGTATCCGGTAGATGATGCATTAGGGTTGATCAAAGAAGCAGCGACTGCAAAATTTGATGAATCTATCGATGTTGCGGTTAATCTTGGAATTGATGCGAAGAAATCTGACCAAGCCGTGCGAGGCTCGGTCGTTTTGCCAGCAGGAACTGGAAAAACAGTTCGTGTCGCGGTATTTGCACAAGGAGATAAAGCAAAAGAGGCTCAAGAAGCAGGGGCTGATATTGTAGGTTTTGATGATCTGGCGGCCGAGATTAAGGCTGGTAATATCAACTTCGATGTCGCTATTGCAAGTCCCGATGCGATGCGCGTGGTTGGTCAATTAGGTCAGATTCTGGGGCCGCGTAGTTTAATGCCGAACCCGAAAGTTGGTACAGTGACTGCGGATATCGCGGGTGCCGTTAAGAATGCAAAAGCTGGGCAGGTTCAATTTAGAGCGGATAAAACCGGCATCATTCATTGCACGATTGGTAGAGCATCGTTTGGTGTGGATGCATTAAAACAAAATTTAAAAGCGCTGATTGAAGCGCTTAACAAATCCAAACCGGCTTCGTCTAAAGGTGTTTATCTCAGGAAAGTATCGGTTTCGAGCACCATGGGTATTGGTGTGCGGGTTGATCAAACAAGTATTTCGTAGTATGTAAAGAACTTTGGGCCATTGAATGCGATAAGTATTGAGTGGAATATCAAAGACCGCTGGGGCGCACAAGAGTAAATGAATTGTAAAACTGGATTTTATTTGCGTCGCTTAATTTCTCGGCTATATGAAAGATGAAGTTGTACAAGTCATGTGATTTGTTTTCTTCAGTGTATCCGACTACCCAGCGTAGATGGTGAACCCAAAACAGGAGTCCTAGTCTCATTTTCCTGGTTTAAGGTCACCAGTGTGTAGTGTTCGGAGCAGAAGGCTGTATAGATGAACCGAATACTATTTTTAACTGATGGAGAGTGAACCTTGAGTCTTAATCTTGAAGAGAAAAAAGCAATTGTAGCGGAAGTGAGTGCTCAAGTGGCAAACGCTCAAGCGATCATTATTGCAGAGTATCGCGGGATGGAAGTTGGTCAAATGACACAGCTGAGAGCAAAAACTCGTGAATCAGGGATTTATTTTCATGTCATAAAAAATTCATTGGTTCGCCGTGCTGTAGCGGATACGCCCTATGCAGGCTTGGCCAAACATATGGTGGGTCCGCTTGCTTACGGCATAGGTACTGATCCAGTGGCGGCTGCAAAAGTGCTGCATGAATTTTCCAAAGACAATGAAAAGTTCGTGATCAAAGTTGGTGCAATTGGCGAGCAAGTCATATCGCGTGATGAAATTACTGCATTGGCGGCGTTGCCAGGTCGTGAAGAACTGCTAGCAAGATTGCTGGGAACAATGCAAGCGCCTATTGCCAAGTTTGTACAAACATTGAATGAGGTACCTGCTCGGTTTGTGCGCGGTTTGGCTATGGTGCGTGATAGCAAATAAAGTTTTTCAAACTTCCTTAATACGTAAATATAGAAAATAATCAGGAGAAAATGATGGCTGTAACAAAAGAAGAAATATTAGATGCAATTGCGAATATGACCGTACTTGAATTGTCGCAATTGATTAAAGAAATGGAGGAAAAATTCGGCGTGTCCGCTGTCGCAACCGCTGCTGTTGCAGTTGCTGCTCCAAGCGGTGGTGCTGCCGCTCCTGCGGCTGCCGAGCAAACTGAGTTTACCGTGATTCTGTCGTCTGCCGGTGAGAGTAAAGTTAATGTGATCAAAGTGGTCAGAGCAGTAACCGGACTCGGTTTGAAAGAAGCAAAAGATCTGGTTGACGGTGCACCGAAACCCGTTAAGGAAGGCGTATCGAAGGAAGATGCTGCTGCTATCCAGAAACAATTGGTGGAAGCCGGCGCAACTTGCGAAATTAAGTAATAAGAATTATAAATTTTTTGGGCTGGTAGGCTATTGAAGCCGCCAGCCTTTGATATTTTGACCATTTGATGTGTCATTTTGGGCATTTGAACAATTGATAGTTATCTGGCCTCAGCCCTTCAATCCTCTGTCTTCTTCTCTCGGAGAAAATTCATGAGCTATTCGTTCACAGAGAAAAAACGTATCCGTAAAAGTTTTGCCAAACGTGCGAGCGTATTACCCATTCCGTTTCTTCTCGCTACTCAGCTCGAATCATATGCAGCTTTTTTACAGGAAAATGTTGCACCTAATAAACGCCAAAATCAGGGATTACAAGCTGCTTTTAATTCAATTTTTCCAATCGAAAGCCATACCAAAAATGCACGGCTTGATTTTATAAGCTATGAGCTTGGGACACCGGTATTCGATGTCAAGGAATGCCAGCAGCGCGGACTTACCTATGCATCGCCATTGCGCGCCAGAGTAAGGCTGACGATTATGGATAAGGAAATATCCAAACCGACGGTCAAAGAAGTCAAAGAGCAAGAAGTTTACATGGGCGAGATCCCCTTGATGACCGAGACAGGCTCGTTTGTCATCAATGGCACGGAACGCGTGATCGTTTCACAACTCCATCGTTCCCCTGGGGTATTTTTCGAACATGATCGCGGCAAAACGCACTCTTCGGGAAAATTATTGTTTTCTGCACGGATTATTCCTTATCGCGGATCGTGGTTGGATTTTGAATTTGATCCGAAGGATTGTTTATTTTTCAGGATTGACCGTCGCCGCAAAATGCCGGTGACTACACTACTTAAAGCAATCGGCTGTACTACCGAGCAGATACTGCAAGAATTTTTCATTTTTGATTGTTTTCATTTCTCAGATAAAAGCATTCAATTTGAACTCGTACCAGAACGCATGCGGGGCGAAGTAGCGAGTTTTGATATAGTGGGCAAAGGTAAGAAAGTTATCGTTCAAAAGGATAAACGCATTACGGCTAAGCATATCCGGGAAATGCAGGAAGCTGGTATCGATCAACTGGATGTACCGGATGATTTTTTACTCGGAAGGATACTGGCACACAGTATAGTCGATAAGGAAACAGGCGAATTTGTCGCGCTTGCGAATGATGAAATTACCGAAGAAACATTGACTAAGATTCGTAAAGCCGGCGTAAAGAAAATTCATTCACTCTATGTGAATGATTTGAATTATGGTGCGTATATCTCACAAACATTGAAGATTGATGAGACAACCGACGAGATGAACGCGCAGGTTGCGATTTACCGTATGATGCGCCCCGGTGAACCGCCGACGGAAGAAGCTGTTAAGGCGCTATTTGCCGGTTTATTTTACTCGCCTGAACGCTACGATTTATCAGTTGTGGGTCGAATGAAATTTAACCGCCGGGTGGGTAGGACTGAACTGACGGGATCTCCGACACTATCCAATGAGGATATTATTGCGGTTATTAAAATTCTGGTTGAATTACGCAATGGCCGGGGTGAGATAGACGATATTGACCATCTGGGTAATCGCCGGGTACGTTCGGTAGGCGAGTTGGCGGAAAATCAATTCAGATCGGGATTGGTGCGCGTAGAGCGTGCAGTCAAGGAGCGATTAAGTCAGGCAGAATCGGAAAATCTGATGCCGCATGATTTGATTAATGCGAAACCGGTTTCAGCGGCTGCGCGTGAATTCTTCGGTTCGAGCCAATTGTCGCAGTTTATGGACCAAACGAATCCTCTATCTGAGGTCACCCACAAACGACGTATCTCAGCTTTGGGACCCGGAGGTCTGACACGTGAGAGAGCGGGGTTTGAGGTGCGCGATGTGCACCCGACGCATTATGGGCGCGTGTGTCCGATCGAAACTCCGGAAGGACCGAATATCGGTTTGATAAATTCGCTAGCACTGTATGCGCGAACCAATGAATATGGATTTATTGAAACTCCGTATAGTAAAGTGAAAGATAGCCGGGTGACGGAAGAGATCGATTATTTGTCCGCTATTGAAGAGGGCAATTTTATTATTGCTCAGGCAAATGCTGAGCTTAACGATAAAAATCAATTGATTAGCGACATCGTCTCCTGCCGCCACAAAAACGAGTTTGCATTGTCGTCACCTGAGCGGGTTGAGTATGTTGATGTGGCGCCAGCGCAAATTGTCTCTGTGGCTGCTTCACTCATTCCTTTTCTCGAGCATGATGATGCAAACCGTGCTTTGATGGGATCAAACATGCAACGCCAAGCCGTTCCTTGTCTGCGCGCGGAAAAACCGTACGTTGGCACCGGCATTGAGCGCGTGGTGGCAGTGCATTCAGGAACAACTGTGCGGGCTAAGCGCGGTGGAATTGTAGATTATATTGATGCCAGCCGGATTGTGGTGCGGGTGCATGATGCGGAAACTCGCATGGGCGAAGTGGGAGTGGATATTTATAATCTTATTAAGTACACCCGCTCAAACCAGAATACCAATATCAATCAGCGCCCCTTAGTCAAGGTTGGTGACGATATCAGCAGAGACGATGTCATAGCCGACGGCGCTTCCACTGATATGGGCGAACTGGCATTGGGACAGAACATGCTGGTGGCATTTATGCCGTGGAACGGCTATAACTTTGAAGATTCCATCTTGATATCAGAGCGGATTGTAGCTGAGGATCGCTTTACATCAATACATATTGAAGAGCTGTCCGTGGTAAGCCGGGATACCAAACTGGGCACCGAAGAGATAACGGCAGATATTCCCAATTTGTCCGAACATCAACTCAGCCGACTTGACGAATCGGGTATCGTCTATATCGGCGCGGAAGTCGAGGCTGGCGACGTACTGGTCGGGAAAGTCACACCGAAAGGAGAAACGCAGTTAACACCGGAAGAGAAATTATTGCGTGCCATTTTCGGTGAGAAAGCATCGGATGTCAAAGATACATCGCTACGGGTTCCATCAGGGATTTCAGGTACAGTCATCGATGTGCAAGTATTCACACGCGAAGGCATAGAACGTGACAAACGTGCGCAAAAAATTATTGATGACGAACTTGATCGCTATAAAAAGGATCTGGCCGATCAATTGCGTATCGTGGAAGAAGATGCGTTTGCGCGTATTGAACGTCTATTGACCGGTAAAATTGCAACCGGCGGACCGCATAAGCTGGTTAAAGGAAAAGAGATTACAACTGAATATCTGAAGAGTTTTGATCCGCATTATTGGTTTGATATCCGCTTAGCCGATGAAGATGCGAGCATACAGCTGGAGCAGGTGCGTGAAAGTATGGCGCAAAAGCGCAAAGCATTTGATGCGGCATTTGACGAGAAAAAGAAAAAACTCACGCAGGGAGATGAATTGGCGCCCGGTGTGCAGAAAATGGTGAAGATTTATATCGCGGTTAAACGGCGCTTGCAGCCCGGCGATAAAATGGCGGGACGTCATGGCAACAAGGGTGTGATCTCGAAAATTGTTCCTTTGGAAGATATGCCCTACATGGCGAATGGAACAGCAGTCGATGTGGTATTGAATCCATTGGGAGTTCCTTCCCGGATGAATGTCGGGCAAATTCTGGAAGTGCATTTGGGATGGGCCGCGAAGGGATTGGGCAAAAAAATCGATGAAATGCTAAAAGCCCAGCAGAATGCAAATGAAATCAGGGAATTTTTGGATAAGATTTATAACAGCAGTGGCAAAAAGGAAGATATAGCTTCATTATCGGATAACGAAATCTTATCGTTAGCGGAAAATTTGACCGAAGGAGTTCCGTTTGCAACACCTGTATTTGATGGAGCAACCGAGGATGAAATTAAGGATATGCTGGAGCTTGCCGGATTGCCGCGATCGGGGCAGATCACGCTGTATGATGGTCGAACAGGAGAAGCATTTGACCGGTCGGTCACGGTTGGCTATATGCATGTTCTGAAACTGCATCATTTGGTGGATGATAAGATGCATGCACGCTCTACAGGTCCTTACAGTTTGGTGACTCAGCAACCATTGGGCGGTAAAGCGCAATTTGGCGGACAGCGTTTTGGTGAGATGGAGGTTTGGGCGCTGGAAGCTTATGGCGCTGCTTATACCTTGCAGGAAATGTTGACGGTGAAATCCGATGATGTTACCGGACGTACTAAAGTATATGAGAGTATCGTCAAGGGGGATCATAAGATCGATGCCGGCATGCCGGAGTCATTTAATGTACTGGTAAAAGAAATACGCTCATTAGGAATGGATATTGATTTAGAACAATATTGATTGTTTGGAATCGTGGTGAATCGGAAGTGATTCTGTTTTGCCATTAATGCTTTGGTCTATATAATTATTATTGCCCCCTGATCGACAGGAGTGACAAATGAAAGCACTGCTAGATTTATTTAAACAAGTTACTCATAAAGAAGAGTTTGATGCCATCAAGATCGGTCTTGCATCACCCGAGAAAATACGCTCATGGTCTTATGGTGAAGTGAAAAAACCGGAAACGATTAATTATCGTACATTTAAACCGGAAAGGGATGGCTTGTTCTGCGCCAAAATTTTCGGACCGGTAAAGGACTATGAGTGCTTGTGCGGTAAGTACAAACGTTTGAAGCACCGTGGTGTTATTTGTGAAAAATGCGGTGTTGAAGTAACTTTATCCAAAGTTCGCCGCGAGCGGATGGGGCATATCGAACTTGCTTCTCCGGTTTCACATATCTGGTTCCTGAAATCACTGCCTTCCCGGCTTGGCATGGTGCTGGATATGACATTGCGGGATATTGAACGGGTGCTTTATTTCGAAGCGTATGTGGTTACCGATCCTGGTATGACGCCGTTAACGCGTTGTCAGTTGTTGACTGAGGATGATTATCTCATCAAAACAGAGGAATACGGCGATGATTTCAATGCCAGCATGGGAGCGGAAGGTATACGCGATTTGCTGAGTAATCTGGATATCAGCACCGAGATCGAGAACCTGCGTCGTGAAATGGAAAGCACCGGTTCAGAGACAAAAATCAAAAAAATCTCAAAACGTCTCAAGCTGCTGGAAGCATTTAATAAATCCGGGATTAAACCGCAGTGGATGATTTTAACGGTTTTACCGGTATTACCGCCGGATCTCCGGCCTTTGGTGCCGCTGGATGGCGGACGTTTTGCGACTTCCGATCTGAATGATTTGTACCGGCGTGTCATCAACCGTAACAATCGGCTCAAGCGGTTGCTGGAATTGAAAGCGCCGGAAATCATCGTTCGTAATGAAAAACGGATGCTGCAAGAAGCGGTTGACTCGTTACTGGATAATGGCCGTCGTGGAAAAGCGATGACCGGTGCGAATAAACGTGCACTTAAATCCTTGGCCGATATGATCAAGGGTAAAGGCGGTCGTTTCCGTCAGAATTTGCTGGGTAAGCGAGTTGATTATTCAGGACGTTCTGTAATCGTTGTCGGACCTCAGCTGAAACTGCATCAATGCGGCTTGCCGAAGAAAATGGCACTGGAGTTATTTAAACCGTTTATCTTCAATAAACTGGAGCTAATGGGGATAGCTAGCACCATCAAGGCTGCCAAGCGCGAAGTCGAAAATGAAAGCGCAGTGGTATGGGATATATTGGAAGATGTCATTCGGGAGCATCCCGTCATGTTGAACCGGGCGCCGACGTTGCATCGATTGGGTATCCAAGCATTTGAGCCGGTACTGGTCGAAGGCAAGGCAATTCAACTGCATCCGTTAGTGTGCGCAGCTTTTAACGCTGACTTTGACGGTGATCAAATGGCTGTGCATGTACCGCTCTCGTTGGAAGCGCAAATGGAGTGCCGCACATTAATGATGTCAACGAATAACGTGCTCTCTCCTGCCAATGGTGAGCCGATCATTGTGCCATCGCAAGATATCGTGCTTGGACTTTACTATACGACTCGTGAGAAAGTTGGTGCGCGTGGCGAGGGGATGATATTTCAAAATGTGGGCGAGGTTTCGCGAGCATATGAAACCCGAGCGGTAGAGTTGAATGCCAAAATTACAGTGAGAATCAAAGAATACGATACGAATGCCGATGGCGAGCGCTATGAAAAAATCACCCGCTGCGAGACAACGGTAGGGCGGACTTTGTTATTCGAAATTTTTCCGCCGGGCTTGCCATTTTCTTTACTCAATAAAACGCTCAAAAAGAAAGAAATTTCGAAACTTATCAATGCCAGCTTTAGACGGTGCGGATTGCGTGAGACCGTCATTTTTGCGGATAAACTGATGTATGCAGGTTTCAGTTATGCAACACGTGCGGGCATATCCATTTGTGCGGATGATATGCTGGTGCCGACGCAAAAAAGCGATATTATCGCCGCGGCGGAAAAAGAAGTGAAAGAAATTGAAGGACAATATACTTCAGGTCTAGTGACGCAAGGCGAGCGTTATAACAAAGTGGTGGATATTTGGGGGCGGGCGGGCGATCAAGTTGCTAAAGCCATGATGAATCAACTTGGTGTTGAACCGGTACATGATCAAATTACCGGTGAAGCTAAATTGAATGAAGATGGTAAACCGCTGGCGCAAGAATCTTTCAACTCGATCTATATGATGGCGGATTCCGGTGCGCGTGGTTCGGCGGCGCAGATACGTCAGCTTTCAGGGATGCGCGGATTGATGGCAAAACCCGACGGTTCGATTATTGAAACGCCAATCACCGCTAATTTCCGCGAAGGATTGAATGTATTGCAATACTTTATTTCAACACACGGTGCTCGTAAGGGTTTGGCGGATACAGCATTAAAAACGGCAAATTCGGGCTATCTAACGCGGCGTTTAGTCGATGTAACACAGGATCTTGTTGTCACCGAAGAAGATTGCGGTACGGGCAATGGTGTTGTGATGAAGGCGTTGGTAGAAGGCGGTGAAATCATTGAGGCATTACGGGAACGGATTCTTGGCCGGGTTGTAGCAATTGATGTGGTAAATCCTGAAAATCAGGAAGTCGTTTTTGCCGCAGGTACATTGTTAGATGAAGATGCTGTTGATTTAATCGAGTCACTGGGTATTGATGAAGTTAAAGTCCGCACACCGTTGACCTGCGAGACTCGTTACGGGCTATGCGCTAAATGTTATGGCCGTGATTTGGGGCGCGGTACCCCGGTCAATGTTGGTGAAGCAGTAGGGGTTATTGCAGCGCAATCGATTGGCGAGCCTGGTACTCAGTTGACGATGCGCACATTCCATATTGGCGGTGCAGCATCGAGAACGGCTGTTGTCAGTCAGGTTGAGAGTAAATCAAGCGGTATAGTACATTACTCTTCTACAATGCGTTATGTAACGAATGCGCAAAATGAATTGATAGCGATATCGAGGAGTGGCGAGATTATCATTCAAGATGAAAATGGTCGCGAGCGCGAAAGACATAAAGCATCGTATGGCGCAACATTAATGGTGCGTAACGGTGAAACGGTTAAAGCAGGACAGATTCTGACTACCTGGGATCCGCATACGCGGCCAATTATCACGGAATATAGCGGTAAGGTTCGTTTTGAGAATGTCGAAGAAGGCGTGACGGTTGCCAAACAAATTGATGAAGTGACCGGATTATCGACATTGGTGGTTATAGATCCGAAACGCCGTGGTGTTTTGCAATCAAAAGGCTTGCGTCCACTGGTGAAATTCCTGGATGATGACGGCAATGAAATCAAGATGGTTGGAAGTACTCAGTCGGTGAGCATTACATTCCAAATCGGTTGTATCATTACTGTTCGTGACGGACAACAAGTAAGTGTTGGTGAGGTGCTGGCAAGGATTCCACAAGAAACATCCAAAACACGGGATATTACCGGGGGGCTGCCGCGCGTGGCTGAGTTGTTTGAGGCGCGATCACCCAAAGATGCCGGTATGTTGGCCGAGGTGACGGGTGTAGTTTCATTCGGAAAAGATACCAAGGGTAAACAACGACTTATAATAACTGATCTCGAAGGGGTTGTGCATGAGTATTTAATTCCCAAAGATAAGCATGTCATGGCTCATGATGGGCAGGTTGTAAACAAAGGTGAAATTATTGTTGATGGTCCCGCTGATCCGCGCGATATATTACGTTTACAAGGTGTTGAAGCATTGGCGCGTTATATTACCGATGAGGTGCAAGACGTATATCGCTTACAAGGCGTTAGGATAAATGATAAGCATATTGAAGTCATCGTACGTCAAATGTTAAGACGAGTGCAGATTATTAACGCGGGGGATTCGTCGTTTATACCTGGGGAACAGGTTGAGCGTGCTGATCTGTTGATCGAAAACGAGCGACTGATTGCCGAGAAAAAGATGCCGGCTACTTATGAGTTCTTATTGTTAGGTATTACCAAAGCATCGCTATCAACGGATTCCTTTATCTCTGCCGCATCATTCCAAGAAACTACACGGGTGTTGACTGAAGCTGCAATCATGGGCAAGAAAGATGATTTGCGAGGACTGAAAGAGAATGTGATTGTGGGTAGGCTTGTTCCGGCGGGAACAGGATTGTCTTTTCATAGCAAACGGAAGAATCAAGAGAAGGTACCTGAGTTGGGTTTAGAATCAGGTATTTCAATAGATAGTACAGTTTAATGATTAAGAATCTACCACTCAAGCATAGATCTCTCCCCTTGACAGGGGTCGGAGTACTAAGTAGTCTTGGCGAGGATATTAGCAGTGTGGTTATGTTATGGAAGTAAAAGATAAGTATTGGTAGTGGTAGTATATGGCGGGGTAGTTTTGCCATATTTCAAGGATGGTCGAGAACAAGAAGAAGAGAAATAGGTAAGTAAGGTATAAGGGAAGCAATATGGAAAACCAAAGGAGAGAGAGATGAAAGGCAAGCTATGGCCGAAGGTATTGGCGGTGATGCTGGGAGGGTTGCTGATAGGAGCGGCGCACGCTGACATACCGACTGTACCGAACGAATTATACGAAGCACTGAAACTGGATCGTGCGAAAGTAACGCCGAAGGAACTGCACGAAGCGTTAGTGAAGCGCTACAAGGATCCTGCGCAAGGAGCGGGACGGGGCACGCTGGCGCAATACTGGGAACCGATACCGTACGGGATTTACCTGGACCCGGCGACATTTTACAAATCACCGACCACTAACAAAGAAGTGGCAAGCCGCAAAGAATGCGTGGAATGCCACACCGACGAATCACCGGTATGGGTACAAGCGTGGAAGCGTAGCAGCCATGCGAACCTGGACAAGATTCGCAATTTGAAAGCGGGCGAACCTACTTTTTATAAGAAAGCCAAACTGGAAGACATCGAAAAGAACCTGCGCTCGATGGGCAGACTGGCTGAAGGGGAAAACCTGAAAGAAGTTGGCTGTATCGACTGCCACGTCGACATTGGCGCGAAGAAAAAAGCCGACCACACCAAAGACATCAGAATGCCGACGGCGGACGTCTGCGGCACCTGTCACTTGGCAGAATTTGCGGAACGCGAATCGGAACGCGACACGATGATCTGGCCGCACGACCAATGGCCGGACGGACGCCCATCGCACGCACTGGACTACAAAGCCAACGTGGAAACCACCGTATGGGCGGCGATGCCGCAACGCGAAGTAGCCGAAGGCTGCTCGATGTGCCACACCAACCAAAACAAATGTGACTCATGCCACACCCGTCACGAATTCTCAGCAGCGGAATCCCGCAGACCGGAAGCCTGCGCAACCTGTCACAGCGGCGTAGACCACAACAACTGGGAAGCGTACTCCATGTCCAAACACGGCAAAATTGTCGGCATGCTGGGCAACCAATGGAACTGGGAAGCACCGCTGAAAGACGCGTATGCAGTGGGCAAACAAAGCGCACCGACCTGCGCCGGCTGCCACATGGAATACGAAGGCGAATACAGCCACAACATGGTCAGAAAAATCCGTTGGGCGAACTACCCGTTTGTTCCTGGAATTGCGGAAAACATCAAGAGCGAATGGTCGGAAAAACGTCTGGACTCATGGGTGGTTACTTGTACCCAATGCCACTCGGAACGTTTTGCCCGCTCCTACCTCGACCTGATGGACAAAGGCACTTTGGAAGGACTGGCTAAATACCAAGAAGCCAACGCCATCGTACACCAACTGTACAAAGAAGGCCTGTTGACAGGACAAAAAACCAACCGTCCTGCACCACCTGCACCGGAAAAAGAAGGCTACGCCTACTTTGCTCAACTGTTCTGGTCGAAAGGCAACAGCCCTGCAGCGATCGAACTGAAAGTGCTGGAAATGCATGAAAACGACCTGGCCAAAATGCACGTAGGCCTGGCGCACGTTAACCCGGGCGGCTGGACCTACACCGAAGGTTGGGGTCCGATCAACCGCGCCTACGTTGAAATTCAAGACGAAAACACCCGCATCCGTGAAATGGTTGCACTGCAAGAACGTGTTAAAAATCTTGAAAGCAAGAAAACCAGCCTACTCGACTTGGACGGCACAGCAGAGAAAATCTCGCTGGGCGGTTTAGGCGGTGGCATGCTGCTAGCCGGAACACTGGCACTGGCAGGCTGGCGCAAACGTAAGCAAAGCGAAGCTTGATAAGCGCTAACGCAGAAGACCGCACAGCCAAGGCAGTGCGGTCATCGGGAGACAAACTACTCCCGTCATTAGGAATCCTCCTGGTGACGGGAGGTTTGCTTTTACTGGGCTGGTTTGCGTATTTATGGTTCAAGCCGGTACCTGTCCCCTATCACTATCAACTGGTTGCGGAAGGCAATAGCGAGAAGTTCAGCAAAATGGACCTATCGGGCTGGCCGGAACTGAAACTGAGTCAATACAAAGTACAAGCGGACGGAGTAGCCAAACCGATTGCCGAATTCATGGTAGCGCGGCAGGACGATGAAGCACCGGTACTGATCTACTGGAAGAACAGCACCAACGAAATACTGTACAACTTCGACCGCAAACCATCGGAACTCAGCGCACTGGCCGCGGTGATCAAAAGGCACGCACCGAAAGACGCCCTGATACTGTCATGGTGGGACACCTCGCGGCAAATCAAACTGCTCACCGGCAACGACACACTCTTCACCAGCCACCTGAACGAACCGCTGATGATACCGGTACCCTGGCTGGAACAAAGCGAAGCGATCCAAGCGTATGAAAACCAATTCTGGGGAAGCAAAGCCAGTCAAAAAGAACGCGCACAATTCAAGCGTTTCAGCGAAGCCCTGACCGCCCCTGCGGAAGAAGGCGTCAAACAACTGCGGGAACTGGTAGGCTCAGACCGGGAAACCTACCTCATCGTCCACGTCACCGACCTGTACAAAGCAGGGCTCATGCACCCGGACAAAATCGGCGTAGCGTTCCAGAACTTCCCGATGACCGGCAACATGCACGGCATGATCAACCAAATGAAAGTGCAACTGAAGGAAAACGACTTCAACACCTACACGCTGCAATCGGTTGCGGACGAAGAAATCAGAGTATTCTTTTTGAGCGACGAAAAAAGCAGCCAAACCCTGCTGGCCAGAATGCTACCGTTTGTCGACAAAAAAGCCCCGACGGAACTGGACGTAGCGCAACTGATTTACCAACAAGGCGGCTACTGGGTCTACAAACTACCGTAGGCGGAAACGCGAGCAAAATAGCCATTTACACAATGCGGCGATAGCGTACAATACGAAGCCATCAAAAACTTGAATTAAAAAAGCATAAAGGAGGAGAAGGATGAAACACCCAATAACCTATATACTGGCTGTTCTGGCGACGGCCGCATTTTTTTCAGGTGCAGCGATAGCGGACACCTTTGAAGGACGCGCGAAATGCAGCTCCTGCCACAAATCGCAAGCCAAATCCTGGAAAGGCACCGCACACGCCAAAGCGATGGAATCGTTAAAACCGGGTGCGCGCAAAGAAGCCAAAGTTAAAGCCAAACTGGATCCGGAAAAAGACTACACCCAGGACAAAGACTGCGTAGGCTGTCACGTTGACGGCTTCGGCAAGAAAGGCGGCTACACCATAGACGCAGCGAAAAAACCGCTGGCGGCAGTCGGCTGCGAATCCTGCCATGGCCCAGGAAAGAACTACCGCGGGGATCACCGCAAAGCAGGACAAGCATTTGAAAGCAAAGGCACCACCACACAACGCAAAGTGGTTGCCGACAAAGGGCAAGACTTCCAATTTGAAGAAGCCTGCGCAGCATGCCACCTGAACTACGAAGGCTCACCCTGGAAAGGCGCGAAAGCCCCTTATACCCCATTCACCCCGGCAGTCGATGCAAAATACACTTTTGACTTTGACAAAATGGTCAAAGACGTCAAAGCAATGCACGAACACTACAAACTGGACGGCACCTTCGTAGGCGAACCGAAATTCAAGTACCATGACGAATTCCAAGCCAGCGCCAAGGAAAAGACAGGGGACAAAAAAGATAAAGGAAAAGAGTAATGACAGGCATACAAAAAGGAGCGATAGGCACACTGCTGACAGGCGGGTTGCTGGGCATCGTACTGGTAGCGGTCGTATTTGGCGGAGAAGCGGCGTTATCGACCGAAGAATTCTGCACCAGCTGCCACTCGATGACCTATACGCAAAAGGAACTGAAGCAATCGACGCACTACGGCGCACTGGGGGTGAATCCTGGCTGTAAGGACTGTCACATACCGCAAGGGTTCAAGAACTTCCACCTGGCCGTATATACCCACGCAGTGGACGGAGCGAGAGAACTGTACCTGGAACTGATGAATGACTACTCGACGCTGGAGAAGTTTAACGAGCGTCGTTTGATCATGGCGCACGATGCGCGGATGAACCTGAAGAAATGGGACAGCATCACGTGCCGGGACTGCCATAAGAACCCGAATCCGCCGGGAGCGGATGCGCAGGAAGCGCACAAGAAGCTGAAGACGGAAGGTGCGACATGCATAGACTGCCATCAGAACCTGGTGCATGAAGAAGCACCGAAGACCGACCTGAATGCGAGCTTGAAGGCGGGTAAGCTGGTATTGGTGAAGGAAGAGGATGAAGGTAGTGGAGGGGAAGACGAGGAAGAGGACGAGGATGAAGGCGAAGGTGCGAGCAGCGGTGCTGGCAGCTCAGCTACGAGCTCGGAAGCCTCAGATGATGAGGACGATGACGATGAGGAGTAACTAACTCTTGGTCGTAAGTCTCTATATTCCTTTTTTGAGAGTTAAAAAATTCTTAATAAAGTTAATGGCGTAATTTAAAAAGAACCCGCACAGAAATCTTTGTGCGGGTTCTTTTATTTATTGAAATAGCATCGATATCATTAATATGATGATCATTCTTATCAAAAACTTCAATTATGAGTTATGTCTATAGTAAACAAATCAGGTAATTTTCAGGAGCAGTAAAAATATGTCATTTGAGCAACTCGGTTTATCGACCGATTTATTGCGCGCAATCTCCGAGCAGGGATATGTAAACCCCACTCCAATTCAAGAACAAGCAATCCCAGTAATTTTAGAAGGAAAAGATGTGATGGGCGGTGCTCAAACAGGCACCGGAAAAACTGCAAGTTTTACCCTTCCAATGTTACAAAGGCTGGAGATTCATGCAAATAGCAGTATGTCACCGGCCAAGCATCCGGTCCGTGCATTAATTTTAGTTCCAACGAGAGAGCTTGCCATGCAGGTGCACGATAGCGTTAAAACCTACGGCAAGTACTCAGCGCTTAGATCGGCCGTTGTTTATGGCGGAGTCAATATCGATACACAAATCGACATCGTTCGCTCCGGCATAGAGATTATGGTCGCGACACCCGGAAGACTGCTGGATCATATTCAACAAAAGACTCTAACACTGGCAAAAGTCGAGATACTTGTTTTGGATGAAGCCGATCGTATGCTGGATATGGGATTCTTGCCCGATATAAAGCAAATTATTCAGCTGCTTCCGGAACAGCGGCAGAATCTCATGTTCTCGGCTACTTTTTCACCGGAAATCAAAAAACTAGCTAACAAGCTATTACAAAATCCTGTATTGATCGAAGTTGCGAAACAGAATTCAGTGAGTGAATTAATAACGCACGTTGTTTATCCGGTTGAATCCGTTAGAAAACAAGAGCTACTCATCCAATTGATCAAGCAAGAAGATTTGCAACAAGTGCTGGTTTTTACGCGAACCAAGCATGGCGCGGATCGTTTAGCACAACGCTTAAAGCGTCATGAAATTACCAGTGAAGCGATACATGGCGATAGAAATCAGCTGCAACGTACACAGGCATTGGATAATTTTAAGCAAGGCCAAATCCGGGTACTGGTCGCAACCGATGTCGCTGCGCGCGGACTCGATATAGAAGAATTGTCCCACGTCATTAATTTTGAATTGCCCAATAACCCGGAAGATTATGTGCATCGCATCGGTAGAACCGGACGTGCAGGAGCGAAAGGGGTTGCGATTTCATTGGTCAGTAAGGAAGAAAATGATTTACTGGCGGGAATAGAGAAGTTATTGGGAATTAAAATCAAAACCGAGCAAATTGGTGGATTTGAATCAAAGGAAACACAAGTTCGCGATTTTAGAAGAAATGCGGCAGTCGAAGAACAAAAGAACGGGCGTAGCGGACAATCCAAGCAGAATAAAAAGAATAATTCATTTGTAAAACACAATGAAAAAGTTATTCACTTCAATAAGGAAGTGAATGGCAGAAATACCAAGCGTGCGGATAATAAAGCTAACGATCCGTTATTCACTCAGCCTTATATATCCAAGTATGCCGATGTCAATGCCTTAATCGAGGAATCAAACGAATCGGATAAGAAACCAATGCATCGGCGGTTTTCCAAAAGACCAATACCGGCATTGTTTATCTCTCCCGCAATCAATAAACAGAAAAAAAGCGAAGCCTCTTAACTCATCTATTGTTGCGCTTCATGAGTGATGAAGGCATAAAACCAAATTCAAATGAAAAAAGCCGTGTATTTCGTTCGAGAGAATGCGGGGATAGCCGATATAATATTTTCTTGATTAACTTGAAGAATAATCGCATTGCAAAACTTTGATTCTTTCTTTATTCAGTCCTGACCATTCTACTGCTCATCATGCGTCCAATTCTGAAATCCAGCAAATTAACCAATGTATGTTATGACATTCGTGGTCCGGTGATGGAGCGTGCCAAGCAAATGGAAGAGGAAGGCCATCACATCATCAAACTGAACATCGGCAATCCGGCAACGTTTGGTTTTGATGTACCGGAAGAAATTCTGCAAGATGTGATCCGCAACTTGTCGGATGCCTCGGGTTATTGCGATTCCAAAGGGTTGTTCGCGGCGCGCAAAGCGATCATGCATTACACCCAGGAAAAGCAGATCAAGAATGTTCAGTTGGATGATATTTTCATCGGCAACGGTGTATCGGAACTGGTCGTGTTGACGATGCAAGCGTTGCTGGATAATGGCGACGAAGTATTGATACCGATGCCGGATTATCCGTTGTGGACGGCTGCAGTTGTGCTGTCCGGCGGTATGGCGCGGCATTATGTGTGCGATGAAGCATCGGGCTGGTTGCCTGATCTCGACGATATACGCGCCAAGATCAATCCCAGGACACGCGCCATCGTCATCATCAATCCCAACAATCCGACCGGCGCACTCTATCCGAAGGAATTGCTGCTGGAAATCATTGAAATTGCCCGTCAGCATCAACTGATCATTTACGCCGACGAAATTTACGACAAAATTCTGTATGACGATGCGACGCACACATCGATCGCCTCACTGGCCGATGATGTGCTGTTCGTGACATTCAATGGATTATCGAAAAATTACCGCGCGGCCGGTTTCCGCTCTGGCTGGGCGGTAGTCTCCGGTGAGAAAAACCATGCGCGCGATTATATCGCGGGGCTGAATATGTTGGCCTCAATGCGGTTATGCGCTAATGTACCATCGCAATTCGGCATCCAAACAGCGCTAGGCGGTTATCAAAGTATTTACGATTTGACATTGCCGACCGGACGATTGATGCGTCAGCGTGATACCGCGTGGAAATTACTGACGGACATTCCCGGGGTAAGCTGTTTTAAACCGCAATCGGCGTTGTATTTGTTTCCACGGCTTGATCCGGAAGTTTATCCGATTGAGGACGACCAGCAATTTGTGCTTGATCTTCTGCTGGAAGAAAAAGTGCTGCTGGTACAAGGCACCGGTTTTAACTGGATGAAACCGGATCATTTTCGTGTGGTATTCTTGCCCAATGTTGACGACCTGACTGAAGCGGTCGGCCGCATTGGGAATTTTCTACAACGTTACCGCAAACGTCACGGCACCAATTAGCAGAAACAACCAGCTAATGGCTATACAACTTTCTGCATTTTAATTCTTGTTCGCTTCAACTGTTTAGTGCATTGCTTGCCGGGCACTAATTCCATTTCTCGCTTATAATCTCATACCGCAAATTTTCAGTTTTTTTACAGCACACTATTATGAATCCGATACAAATAGGTTTATTGGGCGTTGGTACCGTCGGCGGCGGCACCTATACCGTTTTGAAACGTAATCAAGAAGAAATCGCACGTCGCGCAGGCCGGGGAATTGTTATCAAAATGATCGCCGATACCAATCTGGAAAGAGCGCGTAGCCTCGCCGATGCCGATGTCATCGTCACAGCCGATGGTCACGAAGTGACCCGGAATCCGGAAATCGACATCGTCGTCGAATTGATCGGCGGGCAAACCATTGCCAAAGAATTGATCTTGGAAGCGATTGCCAACGGCAAGCACATCGTCACGGCGAATAAAGCATTGCTGGCCAATCATGGTACCGAAATTTTCGCCGCCGCGCGCGCCAAGGGCGTGATCGTTGCTTTTGAAGCGGCAGTCGCCGGTGGTATTCCGATTATCAAAGCGCTGCGCGAGGGGTTGACGGCCAATCGTATCACCTGGATTGCGGGCATCATCAACGGTACATCGAATTTCATCCTGTCGGAAATGCGCGATAAAGGCTTGCCGTTTGAAACGGTGCTGGCGCAAGCGCAAAAGCTTGGCTATGCCGAGGCCGATCCGACGTACGATATCGAAGGCATTGATGCGGCGCACAAAATAACGCTGATGTCGGCGATTGCATTCGGTATTCCGGTGCAATTCAGCAAAGTGTATACCGAGGGCATTACCAAACTGACCGGAGAAGATATCCGCTATGCCGAAGAATTGGGTTATCGCATTAAACTGCTCGGTATCACCAAGCGTGTCGAAAAAGGTATCGAATTGCGCGTGCATCCAACTTTGATTCCGGTACGCCGCCTGATCGCTAATGTCGAAGGCGTGATGAACGCGATTGTGGTCAAAGGCGATGCCGTCGGTGCCACACTATATTACGGCGCCGGTGCCGGAGCAGAGCCTACCGCCAGTTCGGTGATCGCCGATCTGGTCGATGTCACGCGCCTGCATACCGCCGATCCGATGCATCGCGTACCGCCGCTGTCATTCCAGCCGGATTTGCTGTCCGATACGCCGGTGATTCCGATGGAGGACGTAGAAAGTTCTTACTATCTGCGCATTCAAGTGATCGACAAGCCCGGTGTGATGGCGGAAATTACTCGGATTGTGGCGGAACAAAATATTTCCATCAGTGCGTTGCTGCAAAAAGAAGCGAGCGACGAATCGGATCAAGTCAGTGTCATCATGCTGACGCATTTGACAGTTGAGAAAAACATCAATGCCGCTATCAGCCGCATCGAAGCATTACCGGTCGTCACCGGCAAAGTGTTCCGGCTGCGCATTGAAGAATTGAACAACTAACGTGGGAACCGGCGATGATGCAGCAAACTGCTTTGACGGCGTTTGCCGCGTCCCCGGTCTCTCATTGTTGTATAACCTGAAGAAACCAACCATGCATTATATTTCTACCCGCGGCGGCATGCCGCCCAAAAGCTTTTCTGAAATTCTGTTGAGCGGCCTGGCACCGGATGGTGGTCTGGCGATTCCGGAAGCGTATCCCCAAATCACATCAACAGAACTATCCGCGTGGCGGGGATTGAGCTATCCGGCGCTGGCATTCGAAATCCTGTCGCGCTTCGTCGATGATATTCCTTCAGACGATTTGCGCAGCATCATCCATCAAACCTATACCGCGGAAGTTTTCGGCACACCGGACATCACACCGCTGAAAACGCTGGAACCGGGGCTGCACATTTTGGGATTATCCAACGGACCAACGCTGGCATTCAAAGACATCGCGATGCAGCTGCTTGGCAATCTGTTCCAATACCAGCTCGCCAAAACCGGCGACGAATTGAATATCCTTGGTGCGACCTCGGGTGACACCGGCTCCAGCGCCGAGTACGCGATGCGCGGCAAGCGCGGCATTCGTGTGTTTATGCTGTCGCCGCTCGGCAAAATGAGCCGCTTCCAGACCGCGCAAATGTTTTCACTGCAAGACAAAAATATTTTCAACATCGCCATCCGCGGAGTGTTCGACGATTGCCAAGACATCGTCAAAGCAGTCAGCAATGATCATGCGTTCAAAGAAGCGCACCGCATCGGTACCGTCAATTCGATCAACTGGGCGCGCATCGTCGCGCAAGTGGTGTATTACTTCAAAGGCTATTTTGCCGCGACCAAAAGCAACGACGAACAAGTGTCGTTCGCCGTGCCGTCCGGCAATTTCGGCAACATCTGCGCCGGTCACGTCGCGCGCATAATGGGATTGCCGATCAAACACCTGATCCTGGCGACGAACGAAAACGACGTGCTCGACGAATTTTTCCGCACCGGCGTGTACCGTCCGCGCACGACTACCGAAACCCAACACACCAGCAGTCCGTCGATGGATATTTCCAAAGCATCCAACTTCGAACGTTTCATCTTCGATCTGACCGGCCGCAACGCGCAACAGGTCAAAGAACTATGGTCAGCAGTCGACAAAGGCAACGCCTTCGACTTATCGAAAACCCCGCTGTTCGCCAAAATCCAGGACTACGGCTTCGTCTCCGGCAGCAGCAACCACGCTGCGCGCATCAGCACCATCCGCGACATCTACCAACGCTATCAGATGCTAGTCGACACCCACACCGCCGACGGCCTCAAAGTCGGCCAAGCGCACCGCGAAACCGGCGTGCCGCTGATTTGCCTGGAAACCGCGCTACCTGCCAAATTTGCCGAAAGCATCCAGGAAGCCATCGGACGCGAACCGGAACGCCCGACGGGCTTTGAGAATCTGGAAAGTTTGCCGCAACGGTTTGTGGTGAAGGATGCGGATGTAGCTGCGGTGAAAGCGTATATTGATGAGTTCAGTAGGGCGCAATAGCATTGCGCCGAATGACGATGGTGCATGCGCTACGCTTATTGGTACCTTACGAGTTAAGAAACTGGGAAAATAAATGAAGCTTATCGATCACCGAAAAGCATTATCTGAAAATGTTGATGCATACTCGTATGAGTTACGTGACGAAAATATTGAACGTTTAATAAGATCTTTGATTCCACATCTTAAAAGCTCCGGTTTTAATGTTTCTTTCAAAGCATCATTCGATAATTTATCAGAAATGATAAAAATGCTATTTGAAGCACAAGATCATAGGCCATTTTTTCATGTCGAGGGTACTGAGCTTCCACTTTGCTGGAATTCTCCCAAAGATTGGGATAAAAACTATATCAAATATGAATGGGGTCATCTGAGATCACGAAATCAAGCACAAGATAAATCCCATAAGATTGAAAACTTAGGATTGTATTCAGCTCGCTGCAATCAGCATATTCAAAGTAGTATGCATATAGAAGAGCTTATGATTTATGGCGGAATTCTTGCTCAAAGAATAAGCAATGTTCTAACTGAGAGGCGCAAGCTTTTTAATTCATGTCGTTGGAATGCATTGGTTAAATATTTATTAGAATCATGATGGCGAGTACTGTAAGGATGGGGAGTGTGAATAACACAAAAGGATTCAGGTCTAGATATAATTCAATTATTCTTTCAACCTCATTAAGGTACCAGGTCTTGATATAACAGTTATGCTTCTTCCTTTGACGCTATAGCCCTTTTAATCATTTTTTCCACATTCGGTTTCATTTATCCTTTAAGAAAATAAATTTCATCAAGGATGTATGGCATTTTCTTAAAAAATAAAAGATGAATATGAAACGGCCACTCCAACCGACTTTTCGATGATTGTCTACCACTTCACTTCTTCCGAATTTGCCCTAAAAGCCTTGCGTGACCGCCGTTTGAAAATTTCGCGCATCAATGAACTGAATGATCCGTTTGAATTTTGTGCTGCCGATTTTTCCGATAGCGATACTCAAACCAAACAGGAAACATTCAATAATCAGGCGAACGATCACTATGGAGTGATTTGTTTTTCAGAACAATATCAGGATCCGGTGTTGTGGAGTCATTATGCAGATGGGCATCGCGGTGTTGTGTTGGTGTTTGAAATTCCCGACGATAAAGCCATTGCCATCAATTATCAGCCTGAACGCTTCAAGTTGGATGTTGATGCCGCACGTAAACGCTGTAGTTTTGAAGAATCGGACTTGAATCAATTAATCTCAACAAAATTTTCAAGTTGGGGTTATGAAAGAGAGATTCGAATGATGTGCCGCCTGAGCGATCATTTCTGTCAAATCGATGCAAAAGGGAAAAAAGTCTATTTTGAGTCATTGAGTCTGGAATCCTTCGGCGTGGATGCGTTAAAGCTCATCGGAATGATTCGCGGCGCTCGTTGCGATTTGAAACCCGCGGATATCGCGAGCGAATTACTGGCAGTCGATACGCTGCCGGTTCAGGATGCCCAATTGGATTCATCATCGTTTCAAATCATTGCTGGAGAAGCCTATCCAGTGAGCGGAGTACGATCGTTTTCCGTTTGCTGTTTCAGGGTTTGATCAGCCTGGGGTTGACATAGTCGCCCAGCGGCACGCAGGCGGCGCAATCAGCGAGGGTTACCAAATGAGATACACAAAGCCGCGCTGCAACAAACATAATTAATCAGCATTTTATTCCTCATATCCAAGCAATTGCTTCCATACTATTAAATCGCAAATAAAGAACAAAGCTCCCTTTGTTCTAAGCTTTTTTCCATTTCAATCGCCGGTAATATGGCAAAAAAAAATGACTGGATTGTTGTTTGAATGAGGGAAAAGTAATGAATAGAGAAGCTATGTGTGATTTCTGTAAAAAGTTTCTAAGCCTGTTTCTTTTGTCCGTATTCGCAACGAATTCTGAAGCCGCCGGAGAAATAAATATTCCCGATGGTGTGCAAATACAGCCGCCAATAAAATTTGTATGGACAAGAAATACTATAGATACACGCGGCATGACAGAATATCAATTTGAATTAAATAGCGCTGCGTATCCTTACTCTCAGTCTTATCAACAGGCACTTGAGCCGCTTAGACGGGAAACATGTTCAGAATATGGCGGTGCGTGGCTTTGTCATCCTATTGAAGATTTTCCGTATTACCCGGGCTATAGTGGGTGGATTAAGGGTTATAGATTTTGCCGTATATACGAACCTGGTTACTGTGGTTGGCATACATCAGCGATGGAAGGTATCTGTCCTGGGAACTTAGCCGGGTACAGCATCAAGGATATTTATAACGTCGACCGTTATGGCTATATCGCTTGCCCTGTTCCTTCTTATCCGGATGGTGAGAAAGATCTGGCTAAACCTGAAGAATGCGGTGATAGAACACCAAATCCGGTTTATCTGGGATTAGGGCGCAAAGAACTGACAATTCCGATTTATCGCATTGGCAGCAGTAGTTTTCCGATAGATTTCCAACTGTTTTACCAGCATAACGATACAAAAAGATCGAGTACAACCTGGCGTCATTCTTACTACAAATTCATAGTTTTGGATGGATTGCCTAGTCCAGTGAGTGCACGTATTTATCGCGGTAGGGGAGCAGTAATATTTAATAAGAATCAGACGACTGGGGAATGGCATAGCGACATTGATATCAATGACTCATTGATCGAATTGTTCGATGATGCTAATAACCGTTTGGGTTGGGTATATCGGGATAGTTTGAATGACAGGATAGAAAAATATGATGTCTCGGGCAAATTATTATCAGTTGAAGACAGAAGCGGAATTACTCACTCACTGACTTACAGCGCATTAGGTAATTTATCCAGAGTAGCCGACTCGTTCGGAAATCAGTTGCAGTTCACGCATGATGATTATGGTAACTTTGCCACACTGACCGGCTTAGCTGGGAATCTTTATCGATTTACTTACCAAAGCAACGGCAACCTGACTTCAGTTACCTTTCCCGACGGTAAAGTCCGCACCTACCATTACAGCGAACCGGCTTTTACAAGCGGAGCCAGTTTACCTAATGCCTTAACCGGCATCACCGATGAGAACGGTGTGCGTTTCGCTACTTATACTTATGATGCACAAGGCCGTGCGGTAGTAACTGAGCATGCGGGCGGGGTAGAGCGCTATGTGCTGGGTTATAGCGCCGATGGCAGTAGTACCCTCGTGACCGATTCGCTGAATAGCCAATACACCCACCACTTTCAAACCATTCTGGGTGTCGCTAAAAGCAGCGGTCAATCGCAGCCTGCCGGTTCGGGTTGTAGTGCTGCTTCCAGTGCAACAACCTATGATGTTAACGGCAATGTTGCTAGCCGTGCCGATTTCAATGGCAATAAGACCTGCTATGCCTACGACCTGACCCGGAATCTGGAAACTGCCCGGATTGAAGGGCTAAGCAGCGGCAGTAACTGCCCAGGGGATTTATTCAGCTATACAGCCGCCGCCAACAGCAGCGAGCGTAAAATCCTCACGGCTTGGCATGCGAATTTCCGCTTACCGGTCAAAATCACTGAAGCCGGACGGGAAACCGGTTATGTCTATGACACGCACGGCAATGTCGCGCAACATCAAATCAAAGACACCGCAACAAACGCCACGCGGGCATGGAGTACGAACTATGTTTATCATCCCAGTATTCCGGGGGTGATTTTGCAAAAAATAGAGGACGGCCCGCGCACCGATGTAACCGATATCACTACCACCGATTATTACGCGCCGGATGCAGCTTGCACTGGTGGCCATTCTGGTTGCCGCGGGGAAATCGCCAGTATCACCAACGCTTTGGGTCACGTCACGCAAATCACGCGCTATAACGCCCACGGCCAGCCGGAAGAAATCGTCGATCCCAATGGCTTGGTTACGAGTCTTACCTACGATGTTCGTCAGCGTATACTCAGCCGCACAGTTGGTACGGAGATTACGCGCTATCAGTACGATGGTGTTGGGCAGCTCCAAAAAATCACTCTACCCGATGGCAGTTTCTTAAGCTACACCTACGATGCCGCGCATCGCCTAACCGCGATAGCCGATAACCTGGGTAATCGCGTGCAATATACACTGGACGCTATGGGTAACCGTACCAAGGAAGAATTATTCGATCCGCTCAATAACCTGACGAAAACCCAGCAACGCGGATTCGATGCGCTAAACCGGCTGTGGAAAGACACCGGCGCACAAAGCCAGACCACACAATATCAATACGACGCGCAAGGCAACCTGAAACAGGTTGCCGATCCGTTGTTGCATACCGCCACCTATCAGTTCGATACGCGCAACCGCCTCAAAGAAACCATCGATCCGGCCAACGGCCATACCCAGCAAACGCTGGATGCGCTCGATCGGCTCACGCAGGTAACCGATCCGCGAAATATTGCCACCACCTACACAGTCAGCGGCTTTGGCGACCTGACGCAGGAAGTCTCCGCCGATCGCGGCACCGCGACCTACACCTATGACAGCGCCGGCAACCTCAAAACCGTCACCGATGCACGGGGTGTCAAACACACCTATACCTGGGATGCGCTGAACCGCCCCACTCAACGCACCCATGCCACGGTTGCCGGAATTCCCGGCACAACCGCGCTGACCTGGAGCTACGACGCGGGCAGCAATGGCATTGGCCGGTTAACCGGCCTGTCGGACGAATCGGGGTCTACCAGCTTCAGTTATGACTCGCATGGGCGTTTGCTCAACACACTACAGATTGCAAGGATAAACAATGCCAGCTACACGCAAACGCTCAGCTACCACTACGACAGCTTGGGCCGCTTAGACCAAACCACGTACCCATCCGGCACGCAAATCACCACCAGCTATGGCGCCGATGGCCGCCCAAGCGAAATCCGCGTCAATGGCAATGTGCTGCTGAACAACATTACCTACCACCCGTTTGGCACACCGAAAAGCTGGGTATGGGGTAATGGTCAAGCGTATACGCGTAGTTTTGATCTAGATGGGCGGCTCAAAACCCACTCTGCCGGTGGCGATACCCGGACATTAATCTACGATCCTGCCAGCCGCATCACGCAAACAACCGGTCCCGATCCGGTGTATAACCGCAGCTACGATTACGATGTGCTGAATCGTCTGATCAGCCAGTCGGATAATTCTGGCTTCAAGCTCTGGGACTACGATCCCAACAGCAATCGCACCCAGGCGCAATTTGGCGCTACCGGTTATCCGTATACCATAGCTTCGGATAGCAATCGCCTGATGAATGTTGCCGGGCCGGTGGCCAAGACTTACAGCTACGACGCTGCCGGCTATCCATTAAGTGATGGCATCGCTACTTTCACCTGGAATGCTGCTGGAAAACTCTCGATGGCGATCAAGAGCGGTAAAACGCACACTTATAAATACAATGCTCTGGATCAACGCATTATCAAGAACGGCCCGTTAAGTCCGAAGTTTTTCTTCTTTTATGACCCCAATGGACAATTAATCGGCGAATACCGGGATGATGCAATCACTGCAAAACCCGATGATTGGCTGATGCGGCAAGAAACCGTGTGGCTGGGTGATATTCCGGTTGCAGTGATCAAAAAAAACGCTCCGGCCAGCCCGATCCAGGTTTATTTCATACACGCCGATCATCTCAACACTCCTAGAGTGATCGTGAACACGAATAATACTGCCGTGTGGCGTTGGGATAACACTCATGCTTTTGGTGCCAATCTAGCCAACGAAAGCCCGCTGGATGCGACTCAGGTTTTTGAATACAACCTGCGATTCCCCGGGCAGTATTTTGATAAGGAAACGAATCTTCACTATAACTATTTCCGCTATTATGAGCCTGAAACTGGGCGGTATATCTCACCGGATCCGATTGGGTTGATGGGAGGAATGAATATTTATACATATGTCAACGGCGCGCCGACGATATTTACTGATCCAACTGGAGAAAATCCATTATTAGGTGCGGCCATTGGGGCTTTTGGAGATATTGCAATTCAACTTGCATCCAATGGTATGAGATTCGAATGTATCAAATGGGGTGTTGTTGGAATTGCAGCTTTAGCAGGAGCGATAAACCCATTCAGCGGATTGAAAGCGGCTAATTCTGCATTAAAGGCTCAAAGACAATTTGCACGAGCAGAAAGATTGCGCCAGGGTAGTCGAGCCTCCAAGCGGACGGCTCAGAGAGGATGGCGCCATAATTCCAGAGCGTTTGAAGAATTTGCTTCATGGGTTGGCGTCGAAGGCACAGCAGAAGGAGTAGGAAACCTAATACCGAATGAACGGCATATTCGCATTGAAAATAACTGCGAGTGTAATTAACGTTATGAGTGAACCGACATTTTTACAATATTTGATTCGTGTGGGTGGTGTAGGAGCGATATTCGTCATTGCGATCCTAGTAACGACTGAATTTCTTCCTGGATGGGAAAGTTATGTAGTTCTTGCTATTTCGGGTTTGGGAATTCTATCGCTTACGATTAAGGACATAGTAAGGAAGAAAAAGCGTTACAAAAAAAGCCATAGACTAGATTTGAAAAGAAAAAAGTAGGATTGTTCTATCCCGCTACAAATTAGCTACTCGTGCGATACAAGCAGGATCTTATTCGCTCGCGGTAGTTTAAAAAGAAAAAATGGATTGGATTTATTCTGATAAATTTAATCGTTTATTGAACTCATAGCAAGGTCTATGTCAATCATCATGGTTTTTTAGGGAGAATATTATGCAACTTGCTTCCATTCCGAAAATGCTTCAATATTATCAATAGATCTTATCTGTGATTAAGAGGATATAGAATGAAAAATCGTAATTTATTTCTATTTCATATACCAATAGCTATGTTGGTGGCAATGTTTATGATTTCCACGGTTCAAGCAAAGGTTATAACCGGTACAATTAAATCGTATTTTGTTGGAGAAGCGCCTGTTCCTGGAACTATGCTGTTCAGTGATGGAGTTGATCATATGTTTGTGCCATGGACTTCAACTTTTTCTATCGATAATCCTCTAGTTTTCTTCTTTGGGAGTAATGATCCTAGTAGTATTTTTGTCCCTAGCGATTACCTCACTGATGTTGGATTCGCTGCTGGAATAACGGATATTTCGCAAATTACAGATGCCTCAATTTTTAGTTTCTTTAATGGCTATATTGGCCCCAATAAAAGTGGCGATTTTGTTGTTGTGAGGAATACTTTTACAGGGCATTACGGTGCGCTCCGAATTGACAGTGTTGAGTCCAACAACACTTATTTTCCTGATGGCCTTATATTTTTTGGATCCATATTAAATGGAACCTGGTGGATCCAAACAGATGGCACTGGAAATTTCTCATCTCTAGCATCTCCTGTTCCTGAGCCATCTGCATTTATGCTATTGAGTATCGGTGTGCTTGTTTTGTTGAGTTATTGTATTCGTCTGAATAGAAATAAATTACTTGGCTGAGTAACGATTTGGAATTTATTCAGTATATAGATTCCAATAGAGTGCACTTTATCAACTGTGCAATTCATCGAAAAACATTCATTCAAGTACAGATGATTGGTATTGCCACAATTGCTCAAAAACTTTTTGAAACATATCGATCTTCGTATCTCGACTCATTAATTTATTAAAGTATTTTAATAGTCAATAACTTATGATATGTCTACTACACCCCGAGGGTGACCGTGGATCAAGCCAACGCCATCGTCTGGCACTGGGAGAACATTCATGCGCTTGGTGCTAACTTCCCTAACGAGGACCTGGATGACAATGGCTAACTGTTTGAATATCATTCTCGATTCTCTAGTCAGTATTTCGATAAATCAAGCTTGACAGATACGCATTTATCTTTGTGCTGAAATGAGGTGCTGTTTGCAGAAGTGATCGCGGTGGACGGTGTTTCTTTGATCTGTCATCCGGTTTGCAATTATAACCAAACGGTGTCAATCCGGTTTCAAATCTGTATACTTCATGCCATTCGAAATTATTTTTGACTTGAGTCCATCATCCAACCAGCCGGAGCCAGTCTATGAAGTTTTCGATTTACCGCTACGATCCCGATAAAGACGACAAGCCTTATATGCAGGATTACGACATCCAGCTGGCGCCGACTGACAAGATGCTGCTGGATGCGTTGCTGCGCATCAAGTCGATCGATGATAGTTTGAGTTTGCGCCGTTCGTGCCGCGAGGGGGTGTGCGGGTCGGATGCGATGAATATCAACGGGCGCAATGGATTGTCGTGCATTACGCCGTTGCGCGATCTGAAAGAGCCGGTGGAGATCCGTCCGTTGCCGGGGCTGCCGGTGATTCGTGACCTGATCGTCGACATGACGCAATTTTTTCAGCAGTATCATTCGATCAAGCCTTACTTAATCAACAATGATCCACCGCCGGAAACGGAGCGGTTGCAGTCGCCGGAAGAGCGCGCGGCGCTGGATGGTGTGTACGAATGTATTTTATGCGCATGTTGTACGACAGCGTGCCCATCGTTCTGGTGGAATCCGGATAAATTCGTCGGTCCGGCAGGGTTGCTGCAGGCCTACCGGTTTCTGGCGGATAGCCGTGATCAGGCGACTGCGGAGCGGTTGGATAATCTGGAAGATCCTTACCGGCTGTTTCGTTGTCATTCCATCATGAATTGCGTCGATGCGTGCCCGAAAGGCTTGAATCCGACCAAAGCAATCGGCAAAATCAAGGACATGATGGCCAAAAGAATGGTATGAAGGAATTCGAACGCGCGCGCTGGCGCTGCCGGCGCGGTTTGCTCGAATTGGATATCGTGTTGCAGCGTTTCATGGACCGGTACTACGCGCAATTGGATCGGCAGAGGCTGGAACAATTTGAACGATTGTTGTCGTTACCGGATAATGATTTGTGGGATTTGATCTCGGAAAGAAAAACTCCTGCCGATCATAGCTTGCAAACGGTACTGGAATTGCTGCAAAAGAGTTAGGGAAGCTCTGAAAAAGGTAGCGAGCGATGGCCAGGCAAGGCGAAATCAGGTGCAAAAGCGCAGTTTACAAAAGGTAAATGAGCATTTTGAATCTGATCTCAACGCGGCATGACCGAGTGTAGTAGTTTTTCAGAACCCCCTTAGGTTTCCGGCGGTATTCTGGCGGCTCCGGGGCCTGAAACAGTGCATACTAATCAATCATTCGCATTAAGTGGAGAAGTCATATGGCACAAAAAGGCACAGCGACGCTGAATCTGAATAATGGCAGCGCGCCTATCGAGCTACCGGTTTTAGCGGGAACCATAGGTCCGGATGTCATCGACATTCGCAAGCTGCATGCACAAAGCGGTATGTTTACTTACGACCCCGGGTTTGTGTCGACGGCCAGCAATAGTTCCACGATCACCTTCATCGACGGCGACAAAGGGATTCTGCTGTATCGCGGCTATCCGATCGAGCAACTGGCGCTGCATTGTGATTTTATCGATGTTTGTTACTTATTGCTGCACGGTGAGTTGCCCGCACCCGAGCAGAAAAAAACCTTCGATGCCGCGATTAAAAACCATTCGATGCTGCACGAGCAGTTGGTGCGTTTTTACAGCGGTTTCCGCCGCGATGCGCATCCGATGGCAGTGATGGTCGGCGTGGTCGGTGCGTTGTCGGCGTTTTATCATGACTCGTTGAATATTTCCGATCCGGCGCACCGCGAGCAATCGGCGTTCCGTTTGATTGCGAAATTGCCGACGATTACCGCCATGGCATATAAATACAACATCGGGCAGCCGTATGTGTATCCGCAAAACAGACTGGGTTACGCGGAAAATTTCCTGCATATGATGTTTTCCGTGCCGACGGAGAAATATGAAGCCAATCCGGTGATCGTGCGCGCCTTGGATCGGATCCTGATTCTGCACGCCGATCACGAGCAAAATGCCTCCACCTCGACGGTGCGGCTGGCAGGTTCCAGCGGTGCCAATCCATTCGCCTGCATCTCTGCCGGTATTTCCTGCCTATGGGGTCCTGCGCATGGCGGCGCAAACGAAGCGTGCCTGCATATGCTGGAAGAAATCGGTGATGTGTCGCGCATCGATGAATTCATCCGGCGCGCCAAGGATAAAGAGAGTAATTACCGGCTCATGGGCTTCGGCCATCGGGTATATAAGAATATGGATCCGCGCGCGAAGCTGATGCGCGAAACCTGCCATGAAGTGCTGAACGAGCTGGGATTGCACAACGACCGCTTGTTCAAGCTGGCGCTGCAACTGGAAAAAATTGCGCTGGAAGACGATTACTTCATTTCGCGCAAACTTTATCCCAACGTCGATTTTTATTCCGGCATCGTGCAGCGCGCTTTGGGTATACCGACCAGCATGTTTACCGCGATTTTCGCCATGGCACGCACGGTCGGCTGGGTGGCGCAGTGGAGTGAGATGGTGTCCGATCCGGATCATAAGATCGGCCGTCCGCGCCAGTTGTATACCGGTACGACGATGCGCGACGTACCTGATTCGTATCGCAAGAAATAGCCGTTTATTGATTCCGGGGCGCCTATCCTATGAATAAGCCGTTATTGGATGATACGCTGTTGTCCGGCGCGAATGCCGCGTTTGTCGAAGCGGTTTATGACGAGTATCTGCATAATCCCAATTCGGTCGCGCTCGCTTGGCGCGAGTACTTTGACCGGCTGGCAAAGCAGCCGGAAATTACCACGGTCAAGCAAGCTCAAGTTCCAGCCGGTGAGACATCTGCGGTTGCAGGCGCAAAACCTGCCGCAGTAGAAACACAAACCGCATTGTCCGACGTGGTCGGTGCGGATACCGACGAACGCAAGCAAGTGGCCGTTTTGCAGCTCATCAACATGCACCGTTATCTCGGTTTGAATCAAGCCAAGCTCGATCCGCTCGGATTGAAACAGCATACCGATGTGGCGGAATTGAATCCGGCGCATTTCGGCTTTACCGAAGCGGACATGGACAAGGTGTTCAATACCGGCTCATTGGTTGGTCCGGAGCGTGCGACACTGCGGGAAATATTGCAGATTCTGCGCAAAACCTACTGCGGTTCGGTTGGCGCCGAGTACATGTATATTTCCTCGGTAGAACAGAAGCGCTGGATTCAGGCGCGATTGGAAGGCCAACGCTCGAACCCGGATTATTCCGCCGACTATAAACGCCACATTCTCGAACGGCTAACGGCTGCGGAAGGGCTGGAGCGGTATTTACACACCCGTTATGTCGGGCAGAAGCGCTTTTCCGGGGAAGGTAACGAAAGCTTGATTCCATTGCTGGATTGTCTGATTCACCGTGCCGGTAAGGCCGGTGTGCAGCAAATCATCATGGGTATGGCGCACCGCGCCCGGCTCAATGTGCTGGTAAATACCTTGGGGAAAATGCCCGCCGAACTGTTTCGCGAATTTGAAGGCACGCAACCGCAAGCTTTGCCGTCCGGCGATGTGAAATACCACCAGGGGTTTTCTTCCGCGATCAAAACCGCGGATGGCATCGTGCGCTTGGCCTTGGCGTTCAATCCTTCGCACCTGGAGATCGTCAATCCGGTGGTCGAAGGCTCGGTGCGCGCGCGCCAGCATTTGTTGAACGATAAACTGGGCGATCGGGTGCTGCCGGTGCTGATTCACGGTGATGCCGCCTTTGCCGGGCAGGGCGTGGTGATGGAAACGCTGAATTTGTCGCAAACCCGCGGTTACGGCACCGGCGGTACGGTGCATATCATCATCAACAACCAGATCGGGTTTACTACATCGGATCCGCGCGATAGTCGTTCGACGTTGTATTGCACCGATGTTGCCAAAATGATCGAGGCGCCGATTTTTCACGTCAACGGCGATGATCCGGAAGCGGTGCTGATGATCGCCGAACTGGCGTTCGATTTTCGCATGCGCTTTCACAAGGATGTGGTGATCGATATGGTGTGCTTCCGCCGTCTGGGTCATAACGAACAGGATGAACCGATGGTGACGCAACCGCGTATGTATCAAATCATCAACCAGCATCCCGGCACGCGCAGAATGTATGCGGATAAACTGAGTGCAGAAAAGGTTATCAAGCCGGAGGATGCGGAGCAACTGGTGCAAGCGTACCGTGATGCGATGGATGAGGGCACCAATCCAAACAAGACCGTTTGCTATGACTACAAGTCGCCGTATACCATTAATTGGGAGCCTTTTATCCGGCCAGTCAAATGGAACAAGAAAATTAAAACCGGCATGGCACTGCAAACGTTGAAACAGCTTGCCTTGCGGTTGACGGATATTCCCGAAGGCTTCAAGCTGCATGCGCGCGTGGCGAAAATCATCGCCGACCGGCGCCTGATGGGTAACGGTGAATTGCCGCTGGATTGGGGCATGGCGGAGAATCTGGCGTACGCAGCCTTGTTGAAGGAGGGTTATCCGGTCAGATTGTCGGGGCAGGATTCAGGGCGCGGTACTTTTTTTCACCGCCACGCCGTGCTGCACGATCAAGTCGCGGCGGATCAGAACGAGCGCATTTATGTGCCGTTGCGTCATCTGTATCCCGAACAGCCGGATTTCGTCGTCATCGATTCGATGTTGTCGGAAGAGGCGGTACTGGGTTTTGAATACGGTTACGCCACGACGCAGCCGAACGAATTGGTGATCTGGGAAGCGCAATTCGGCGATTTCGCCAACGGCGCGCAAGTGGTGATCGATCAGTTCATCGCCTCCGGCGAAGCCAAATGGGGACGTTTGTGCGGCTTGGTGATGATGCTGCCGCATGGTTACGAAGGGCAGGGGCCAGAACACTCGTCGGCGCGATTGGAACGTTACCTGCAATTATGTGCGGATTACAACATTCAGGTGTGCGTGCCGTCGACACCGGCGCAGATGTTTCATGTGTTACGGCGGCAAATGATCCGTTCGATCCGCAAGCCGCTGATCATCATGAGTCCGAAAAGTATGTTGCGGCTTAAGGAATCTACTTCGAATCTGGATGAATTGGCGCACGGTCATTTTTATCCGGTCATTTCCGAAACTGACAATCTGGATTGCGATAAAGTAAAACGTATCATCGCTTGCAGCGGAAAAATTTATTACGAGTTGATGGCTTATCGCAAAGAACAACAGATCTCTAATATGGCAATCATTCGTTTGGAACAGCTCTATCCGTTTCCACACGAAGAATTCCAAGCCGAAATTGATCGTTTCAGTAATGCCAAAGAAGTTGTCTGGTGCCAGGAAGAGCCTGGCAATCAAGGTGCGTGGCATCGCATTCAACACTATTTATTGCGCCATATGAAACCGGACCAAGTGCTGGGCTATGCGCTGCGCGCATCTTCGGCCTCTCCCGCGGTCGGTTACACGGCAAGACACAAATTTACACAGAATGAATTAATCGTCGCAGCATTCCGAGAAAAAATTTAGTACGAGGACGCCATGCTGATTGAAGTCAAAGTTCCCGCATTATCCGAATCCGTAGCGGAAGCTACCTTAATTTCCTGGCATAAAAAAGCGGGAGAGTATGTCAACCGATCGGAAAATCTGATCGATATCGAAACCGATAAAGTGGTGCTGGAGTTGCCCGCGCCGAACGCCGGTGTGCTGGCCAAAGTGCTGAAGGGCGATGGCGCCACCGTGGTCAGCGGCGAAGTGATTGCGATGATCGAAACGGAAGCGGCTGCGGTAACTGCAAAACCGGAAACTCAGGCCCCAGCGCCTGCCGCCGGTCAACAAACGCAAGCGCCTGCTGCGGTTAGTGCTGAAACGGCGGGTGCCGAGGCAGTCGATACCGCAATCCCGATGCTGATGCCGGCGGCGCGCAAACTGGCGGAAGAAAACAACCTGAAAACCACGGAAACCTCTGCGATCAAGGGTACCGGTCTTGGTGGTCGTATCACCAAAGAAGACGTGCAAGCATACATGGATAGCAGAACTGCTGCGGTTGCAAAAACCGGAACCGGCGGCAGTGGCGGTGTAACGGGCGGACGCACCGAGCGCCGCGTCGCCATGTCGCGGCTACGTCAGCGCATTGCCGAACGCCTGGTGCAATCGCAATCGACCGCGGCGATTCTGACGACGTTCAACGAAGTCAACATGCAAGCGATCATCGATTTGCGCACGCGTCACAAAACCGAATTTGAGAAAGAACACGGTGTCAAGCTCGGCTTCATGTCGTTTTTTGTCAAAGCGGCCGTTGCAGCGCTGAAGAAATACCCGATCGTCAATGCCTCCGTCGAAGGTAACGAGATCGTCTATCACGATTACTACGATATCGGCATCGCCGTCGGCAGTCCGCGCGGATTGGTCGTGCCGGTCATTCGTGACGCCGACAAACTGTCGACGGTGGAAATCGAACTGCAAATCGCCGATTTCGCCAAACGCGCGCAGGACGGCAAACTGAGTATCGACGAACTGAGCGGCGGTACATTCTCGATCACCAACGGCGGCGTGTTCGGCTCGATGCTGTCGACGCCGATCATCAATCCGCCGCAAAGCGCCATTCTCGGCATTCACGCCACCAAGGAACGCGCAGTCGTCGAGAATGGGCAGATCGTCATCCGGCCGATGAATTATCTGGCGTTATCCTACGATCACCGCATTATCGACGGCCGCGAAGCGGTGTTGTCGCTGGTCGCAATGAAAGAAGCGCTGGAGTATCCGATGAGTCCGCTGCTGGAGCAGTGAGGAGGGAATGGATCAATGATTGTCCATTCCTGACCGAGATTCGCGTTTTCTTCAAGATTTAAATTCAGAGTTAAATTTTTCTCGACGATTTGTGTATTTTTTCCGCGCAATAACTTCATGGATCCGGATTGCCGGATTTAAGGAATACGCCGGTTAGGTTTAATTTGCGCTATCGGTAACTTCGGCGATCTCTGCAGCGGTAAACGGTGAGGTAATATTTTGAGTTCAATCCCGGCGATCTTCATGAAATTATTCCACCCAGCCAAACTTTTCTTTTGCCTCTTTTTCCTGTTATCCGCCTGTCAAGATGGCAACAACCCGATAGCTAGCCGCCAGCAAGCACCGGTGCCGGTTGCGCTGCCTGCCGCTGTGGAAAGAACCGTTTCGTATCATGCAGAGATCCGTCCGATTCTGGAAGCCAAATGCTTGTCGTGCCATAGCTGTTACGATGCGCCGTGCCAGCTCAAGCTTGAAAGCGCCGAAGGATTGCTGCGTGGCGCTTTTCGCGAATCGATTTATGGCGGAGCGCGAACTGAGGCCATGCCGCCTACCCGGATCGGAATCGATGAGCTGACCGTTTCGGGATGGCGTGAGCGTGGCTTTCATTCGGTGCTGCACTCTGACGATACACAATCCGAAGCTTTGATCGCGGGGATGATATCGCTGGCGAAACAGTATCCATTCCCGCCGAACAGCAAAATACCGGATTCGATCGATCTGAGCATTAATCGGAAAAATCAGTGTGTCTCCAGTGAGAAATTTTCCGCTTATGCGCGTGATTATCCACTTAGCGGTATGCCGTTTGCCGTTACCGGACTCAGCGATCAGGAGTATGCGCTGTTGGCCGGCTGGGTCAAACAAGGTGCGGTGATCACCGATGAACCGGTGATGCTGAGCAAAGGTGAGCAAGAGTCGCTGCGGAAATGGGAATTGTTTTTCAATCGCGCTGATGATCGCGGCAAACTGGTGGCGCGCTGGTTGTATGAGCACCTATTTATGGCGACACTGTATTTTCCGGATCTGGATGGGGAACTGCGGTTTTTTGAGTTAATCCGCTCAGCGACACCGCCCGGCAGGGATATCATCCCGATTCCCACCGTATTTCCCAATGACGATCCCGAGCAGCCGTTTTTTTACCGTATTCGCCCGATTAGTGGCAGTATCCTGCACAAACGGCGGATTCCGTATCCGCTCAGCCAGGCAAAACAACGCCGTATCAATGAGTTATTTTTTACCCAGGAATGGCCGGTGGGCGATTTGCCGGGGTACAGCTATGCGGAACGGGTGAATCCGTTCGCAACGTTTGCGGCCATTCCGGCATACGCTCGTTACCGCTTCATGCTGGACGACGCCGAATACTATATCCGGAATGTCATCCACGGGCCGGTATGCCGCGGTCAGATCGCCACCGACGTGATACGCGATCGATTCTGGGTGTTATTCCAGAATCCGGAATTCGATCCTTTCATCACCAATAACGCTTATCGACATCAAGCGATTCCGTTACTGGAGATGCCCGGGCAAAACGACGATCTGCTGGCGATGGGCGAGGAATGGTTCCGCTATCTCGGTCATCATAACGATTATCTGGCACAACGCCGCAGTCAGTATGCAGCGCAATATCCCGGCGGCGCATCGCTGGATCATCTCTGGGATGGCGATGGTCGGAATACCGATGCCTTGCTGACCATCACCCGCCACTACGATAGCGCTTCAGTCGCCAGAGGATTGGCCGGAGATATTCCACAGACGCTATGGCTCATGGATTACCCGTTACTTGAACGTACCTACTACATACTGGTGGTGAATTACAACGTGTTCGGCAATGTTGCCCATCAATTATTGACCAGACTGTATTTCGATCTGATACGCAATAGTTCGGAACATAACTTCTTGCGCTTGATACCTGATGGTCAACGCACCGGTATATTGCACGACTGGTATCAGCAATCGGGCAAACTGAAATTCGGTACTTTTTACGAAAAAATCGACGATGTGTCGCCTTCGGCAGAGAGCTTTACAACCGAAAATCCGAAACGGGAGCTTGCCTTACGGATCCTGCAGCGTTTTGAATCCGTTAATGCGATGGCGGACGATCCGGTCAATCGTTGTCAGGCGGAGAAGTGCGTTCGCTCAGGTCAGCCGCTGTGGATACAAAAAGCGGATCATGCGTTGTCCGCCATTGCATCCCGCCCGGCGGCCGATTTGGCCGGTATCAACCGGTTGCCGGAAGTGACGTTCGTGCGAGTCAAGCACGGCCAGGATAACCGCACGGTCTATACCTTGCTGCGGGATCGTGCGCATAGCAACGTTGCATTTATACTGGGCGAGGAATTGCGGTATCAGCCGGAAAAAGATCGCCTGACCGTATACCCCGGCATTACCGGCAGCTATCCGAATTTCATTTTCGATGTGCCCGACTCGGATATCGAAAACTTTGCAGTGCTGCTTGGCGCAGCCAAAAAAGAGGAACACTTCGAACACATTGTGAATACATGGGGTGTACGGCGCACACATCCGCAATTTTGGGAGATTCTGCACGATATTACGGCCTGGCAGAGAGAGCGGGAGCCCCTGATCGCCGGTATCTTCGATATCAACCGCTATGAGAATTTTTAGCATTGCTACGATGGAATTAATGCGACCATCGTTTTTCTAGCATCATCAATCCGCTGCAAAGCGCTATTCTTTGGCATTCATGCCACCAAAGGAATGTGCAGTCGTCGAAAATGATCAATCGTCATTCGGCCGATGAATTGTTCGACGTTGTTTTACGATCACCGTATCATCGATGGCCGCGAAGCGGTGTTGCCGCTGGTGGCAATGAAAGAAGCGCCGGAGTATCCGATGAGTCCGTTATTGGAGAAGTGAACTGCTCAGGTAAAGTGGTACGATCAACTCGCTTCCTGGTATTGGTACAGTCCAAATAGACTATCAACATACGGTTTGAACAGTTTTTCAAGTTATAGCCCATAATTTGTAAAGTTTGTCTGACTTGTGCTGTATCCGGATCATGATCAGTAAGGCATCCCGTTTAATCTATCCCAAGCATGTGCAGCCGTCCGGCATGCTCCAGAATGAGAAGCGCGGAATAATCCGCGCACATCATCAGTTTCAATAACAATCTCAGAGATCTCATCATGTTGAGATTCGAGTCTACTGTATCAACTATCGATTCATCACTGGCCACTGTTTCAGACTCCTGCTGACAATTTTTTGAACAGCAGCAATCCGGTGTATTGATTTCACTTTATTTCTTTAAAAATAATTAAAGAAAGCCTTTATTATTCCGTAAGAAAAGACCTACATAAGGATTAATCTTTCATGCGGTTGAGTAATAGGGGAAAAATCATGTTTTATGAAGTGGATGCAGAAATTGACGTTGACTTGGATTTGTATAGCGGACAACAGGAGTTTAGGCAATGTATGTAGAACAGACAATAAGTAAAGTCACCGATTCATCCGGTTCAGTGATAAATCGGATGGCAAATGAATTTCTGACCTTTCGTCTTGGCAGCGAGGAGTATGGAATAGAAATTCTAAAGGTACAGGAAATCCGTGGATATGATGCGATTACGCAAATAGCGAATGCGCCTGATTTTATAAAAGGTGTGGTCAATTTGCGCGGCATCATCGTGCCGATTGTCGATATGCGGATTAAATTCCGATTAGGTAATTGGACGTACGATCAATTTACCGTGGTGATTATTTTAAATGTTGCCGGACGAGTCATGGGGATGGTTGTCGATGCTGTGTCCGATGTGATTACTCTGGGAGCCGAGCAAATGCGGCCAACGCCGGGATTGGGTTCGGTGATTGATACCGAATATATTATGGGACTTGGTACTGTCGATGAACGGATGCTGATATTGATCGATATCGAGAAACTCATGAGTAGCAGCGATATGGGGTTGATCGAACAGAGTATTAATTAGTTAGGAATTGTTTTTTTTATTAGGAAAATTTAACGGAGAAAGTGATGTTTACAGATACGTCGATTAAATTCCGCTTGATGCTTGTGATTAGGGCCTGTTAACACTATTTGATATAATACGGTGATGGAAATCACCGAAACTCAATATCAACAGATCGAACACTGCATGCCGCGCCAGCGTGGCAATGTCAGTCATTCCAATCTACAAATTCTCAATGCTATTCTGTATGTTACCGAGCATGGTTGCAAGTGGCGCGGACTACCCAAGCGTTTCGGTAATTGGCATACCATCTACACTCGAATGAATCGATGGGCGAAAAGCGGCGTGCTTCAAAAAGTTTTTGAGCAGCTGCAGCATCAACAAATCATTCGCATCAAGATTGAAGCCGTTTCGATGGATAGCACCAGCATCAAAGTGCACCCTGATGGTACTGGTGCATTAAAAAAAACGGCCCGCAATCCATCGGCAAATCCCGAGGTGGCTGGACCACTAAAATTCATCTGGTTGCCGCAGATACCAGAACAGCCATAACTTTTTCCTTATCTCCGGGGCATACACATGACGCACCGGAAGGACGACAACTCCTGTTAGCACTCGGCCCCGTCTCTTCTCCTACTCATCTGCTGATGGATCGCGCTTATGAGGGTGATCAAACCAGACAGCTTGCATTGGAGCTCGGTTATATCCCGGTTGTCCCACCCAAAACTAATCGGCTGGAGCTCTGGGAATATGACCGCGCCATGTACAAAAAACGCAATGAGATCGAAAGATTATTCCGCAGACTCAAGGGATTCCGTCGAATATTCTCCAGATTCGACAAACTGGATGTCATTTTTCTCTCATTCATCCATTTCGCTCTCATCGTCGAAGCACTTAGGTAGTGTTAACAGGCCCTAGTCTATTGTCAATGCTAATGATAGGTATCGGTGTTTTAGGTTTATATGGCTTCAATCATTCCAACGCGGGATTGAAGTCGGTATATGAAGACCGTACGGTGACAGCAGTGCAGTTGGGAAAAATTCTGGATGTTTGGTATCAGGTGCGAAAAAATGCGACAGATGCTACCGAATCGAAGAATGCCGAGATTGCAAAGAAACTTGCTGAAGAAGCGAACCGGCTTGTCAAGCAGAACGAAGGTGTTTGGGCGCAATATTTGACAACAAAATTAACACCGGAAGAAGAAATACTCACTAAAACGAAAGGTGAGCAGCATGTTCAGTATGTCAATTCAATGAATAAAACCTTGCAATTTGCGATAGCCGGAGATTTTGAAGCTGCAGCGAAAAATCTTGCCACTGATACCATGCAAAAATTTAGTGTGCTGAGAGATACCGTATTTGCTTTGCTCGATTTGCAAGGAGCAGTCGCCGCTGAGGAATATGCCGCGGCACAAAGCAGTTATGAAAGTATTTTCATTGCATCGGTGGCAACCATGGCAGGAGGCGCTGGACTTGCGATTATTTTGGGATTCTTGTTGCTGCGCTCAATTGTGGCGCCTCTGGATGAAGCGATTGAAATTGCGAATCATGTAGCTTCAGGTGATCTGACCTCGCATATCGTTGTGACTTCAACCAAATCATCTACAGGACGCTTGATGCAAGCACTGAAAACGATGAACGACAATTTGATCGATCTGGTAGGCAAAGTGCGTTCGGGAACCGATCAAATCACAACGGCATCGGGAGAAATCGCGTCGGGCAACTCGGATTTAAGCCAACGTACGGAAGAACAGGCATCCAGCCTGGAAGAAACCGCATCGTCGATGGAAGAACTGACATCGACAGTCAAACAGAATGCGGATAATGCGCGTCAGGCGAACCAGCTGGCTGCAGGCGCTTCGGAAGTTGCGATGAAAGGCGGCGCAGTGGTCGGACAAGTGGTGCACACCATGAAATCAATCAACGAAAGCTCGCATAAGATAGTAGACATCATCAGCGTGATCGACGGCATTGCCTTCCAAACCAATATCCTGGCGCTGAATGCTGCTGTGGAAGCGGCGCGTGCCGGTGAGCAAGGCCGTGGTTTTGCTGTCGTTGCTACGGAAGTGCGCACACTGGCACAACGCTCGGCGGCAGCGGCGAAAGAGATCAAGGAACTGATCGGTGATTCGGTGGCGAAAGTGGAAGACGGCACGCGCCTGGTTGACGAAGCGGGAGCGACCATGGATGAAATCGTCAGTGCGGTAAAACGCGTAACGGACATCATGAGCGAAATCTCGGCAGCATCGCAGGAACAAAGCTCCGGCATCGAACAAGTCAACCAAGCGGTAACACAGATGGACGAAGTCACGCAACAAAATGCCGCGTTGGTGGAAGAAGCGGCAGCAGCAGCGGAATCGATGCAGGAACAAGCGCAAGCACTAACGCAGGCAGTCAGCACCTTTAGACTATCGGGAAGTCATACAACACCGACGGCGATCAAAAGAAACAATCGCCCTGCTGTAGTAGCCAAGCTGCCGAATCGCGGTCCAGTAACAAGAAAAGCCGCGATAAAATCAGAAACGAGTACTGCAGCAGTACCGGTTCAACCGCGCAAAGCGGCTGCCGGCGGCGGGGACGATTGGGAAGAGTTCTAGATTCGATCGAATCAAGACAAAACGCCATCCGGATTTTCCGGGTGGCGTTTTTTTATGCATGAAATATAGACATCAAAATACCACTCTAATTTTAAGTCATGATTTGTATGGTTAACTCTGATGAATTATATGAAAAATTTCATATTCCAGAATTAGTAAATGAGCATAGATGAAAGATAATTCCTACAAATAAATAAATTTATTTCTTATATTTTAAAGGGAATAGACTGACATAAGTAAATTGCCCAGAATCCGTAACAGCTAGCTGTGCTCCAAGAAGCAAAAAATTATAAAAATTAATAGGTTTGTGAAGGGAAATATTCACAAAGAATATGTAGAAGTTCGAAGATGATCGATTAATTCAATTTTAGGTAGTTTGTATAAAAGGAGCAGAAGCTATGTTACAGAAACAAGCTGTTAATGTACTTGCTGAGTCACCTGATTCGGCAGTTCAACATATGACCAATGAATTTCTAACCTTTCGATTGGGGAGTGAAGAATACGGTATTGAGATACTCAAAGTGCAAGAAATCAGAGGATACGATTCTGTTACACAAATAGCGAATGCCCCTGAGTTTGTTAAAGGTGTTGTTAATCTACGTGGAATCATTGTTCCGATCGTAGACATGAGAATTAAATTCAAACTGGAGAGTGTGGATTACAACCAATTTACCGTGGTGATTATTTTAAATGTAGCCGGGCGAGTTATGGGAATCGTTGTCGATGGCGTATCGGATGTGATCGATCTTGAGGCTGGTCAGATTCGACCTGCGCCTGAATTTGGTTCCGTCATCGATACCGAATATATCACAGGGCTGGGAACGGTCGGAGAACGAATGCTGATATTGATCGATATCGAAAAGTTGATGAGCAGTAGTGATATGGGGTTGCTTGAGCGAAGTGTAAGTTAATAGGTAATTAATTTTTAATGGGAAGATTCCAAGGAGGCTCTAGTGTTTAATAATATGACAATTAAATCGCGATTAATATTGGTAATAAGTTTGTTGTCGATATTGCTGGTTGGTATCGGTAGTTTGGGTATTTATGGATTAAATCAAACGAATGATGCTTTCAAAGGAGTATACGAAGATCGTACTATTCCATTGGGAGAATTGGGTTTAGTGATTGATCGCATGCAGCGAACACGTTTAAATGCGATCATTGCTTCTTATGCGCGCAAACCGGAAACCGTAAAAGAACGGCAAGCAATGACGGATCAACGGGATGTTGAAATTGCTACCGCCTGGCAGAAATACATGGCCACCAATTTGATACCTGCAGAAAAAACACTGATAGAAAACTTCAATCACGAGTGGAAAGCCTACACGGAAGCGCGTAACCGTACCATGGTCCTGGCGGCGGCTGGTGATTACGATGCGGCAGTTAAAAATGCTACAGAGGCAACGCCAAGATTTGATGCGGCACATGCCACCATGTTCAAGTTGATTGAACTGCAACGTGATGAAGGTGCGAAAGAATTCGCCGCGTCTCAAGCTAATTACGAAAATATTTTCATAACCAGCGTTATTGTAATTGCATTAGGTATAGTGCTGGCAATAGTAATAGGTCTCCTGTTGATACGTGCAATTGTAGGTCCTTTGAATGAAGCCATTGCAATTGCTAATGCAGTTGCTGCGGGCGACTTGACTAGCCGTATTGATGCCAGCTCAACCAACGAAACCGGCCGTTTGCTGCAAGCTTTGAAAACCATGAATGACAATTTGTCAGATTTGGTAGGTAAGGTGCGGATGGGCACAGATCAAATTGCGACAGCTTCCGGTGAAATTGCTTCCGGCAACTCCGATTTGAGCCAACGTACTGAGGAACAAGCATCCAGTCTGGAAGAAACTGCATCCTCAATGGAGGAGCTGACATCGACAGTCAGACAAAATGCGGATAACGCTCGTCAAGCCAATCAATTGGCAGCAGGCGCTTCCGAAGTTGCCGTGAAGGGAGGAACAGTTGTCGGTCAAGTGGTGCAAACCATGAGTTCGATCAATGAAAGCTCGAAGAAAATTGTCGACATTATCAGTGTCATAGACGGCATTGCCTTCCAAACGAATATTCTGGCGTTGAATGCCGCAGTGGAAGCAGCGCGTGCCGGTGAGCAAGGCCGTGGCTTTGCGGTCGTTGCTACGGAGGTGCGCACGCTGGCGCAACGTTCGGCAGCAGCGGCGAAAGAGATCAAAGAGCTGATCAGCGACTCGGTAGCCAAAGTGGAGGATGGTTCGCGCCTGGTTGATGAAGCGGGTGCAACCATGGATGAGATCGTTAGTGCAGTGAAGCGCGTAACCGATATCATGGCCGAAATTTCCGCTGCATCTCAGGAACAAAGCTCAGGGATTGAGCAGGTTAATCAAGCAGTAACACAGATGGACGAAGTCACGCAACAAAATGCCGCGTTGGTGGAAGAAGCTGCGGCAGCGGCTGAATCCATGCAAGATCAAACACAGGCACTGACACAGGCAGTCAGTACTTTCAAATTGTCGAGGGATAGTGGCCATGCTACAGCAACCCCGGTAAAAAGAAGTAATCGCGCAACACCTGTTGCCAAGCTGCCTAATCGTGGATCTGCTACCAAGAGGATAGCAGCCAATACTAATACAGCCCCAGCAGCGATAGAAGCGCAACCGCGCAAAGTCGCCGCCGGCGGTGGCGGTGAGTGGGAAGAGTTCTAAGCCCGTGGTACAAGAACACTGCTCCAGTGGCAGTGTTCTTGTGTTCTTCATCATAGTCCAGCAAAACCAATTCTCCTTTTAAAAGCGCATGTCATTGCGCTTAACCGCACTAGCTCAGACCCGATCGTACAATTACCACCGAAACTGGGTAACAGTATCAAATTAAATTCGGCTCAGGTTTTTGCTATTCCGAATTTCTTTCCTGTTGTGCAAAGTCTCCTTGGGCGTTTTTCCATTGCAATGTGTTCATATGACGTTCTTCAATCACAAAAAGAAGTCATAAAATGCTTTGTAGATAGAGGGAAATATGCTATTTATTAAGAAATACCGCATAGAGTTACTCTAGTAAAATGTAGAGACGTAAAATTATGCGATGGAAGTCGTGAGGTTATCGTCCTATGGTCAATGTGAAAAATAATAAAAAAATCGGTATCAGCAGCTGCTTGCCATTGTCTGCGCAAAAAGGGAGTTTGCTCGGCTGGGACGGAATTGCTTTATGCCAGTCATGGAAGTTTCTTGATATTGACCGATATTTGGAGAGGATAAGAAATATGGCGATGCTGGAGTATGCGATAGTAAAAGGTTTTTTTGTTCTCGCAGTGTTATGGTCACTGTTTCTGACTAACCCAGTACAAGCGAATTCGCGCTCCGCTTCTATCGTAATCGATGCAGACACCGGTGCAGTGTTGCACGAATCCCATGCAGATGCCAGCCGCTATCCCGCTTCGCTGACTAAAATGATGACGCTCTACCTTTTGTTCGAGGCCATTGAGCATCGCAGAATGACGCTGGATTCCCGCATGCCGGTGTCAGTGCATGCCGCTTCGATGCCATCGACAAACATCGGTCTGCGTGCCGGGGATAGTATTAGTGTGCGCGAAGCGATTCCGGCTCTGATCGTGCGCTCAGCAAATGATGTGGCAGCCGTGGTGGCGGAAGCTTTAGGCACAAGTGAAGCTGGTTTTGGTCGCATGATGACCGAGAAAGCGCGCAAGTTGGGTATGCATTCCACGACTTTCCGCAATGCTTCCGGTTTGCCTAATAATGAACAAAAAACAACAGCACGGGATATGGTTACCCTTTCAATGCGGCTGATCAAGGATTTTTCCAAATACTATCATTACTTTTCTACCCAGTCGTTCAGCTACAAAGGCATCACTTATAAAAGCCACAATCGTATGGTACGCAACATGCCGGGTGTTGATGGGTTGAAAACCGGTTTTATTCGAGCTTCCGGTTTTAACGTGGCGACTTCCGCCAAACGCGGTAACCGCCGCTTAGTGGCAGTGGTCATGGGGGGAAATACTGCGGCTGCACGTGATCAGCACATGGCGCAGTTGCTTGATCGTAGTTTTAACCAAGGCTCGACCCAATTAGCCGGTAATACCGCTACTAGTCTTGCGGCATCAACCGATACGAAGAAAGATAAAATTCTGGTTTCAAAACCTAAATCAGCTGCCGCGATAGAACGAGGTACTGAATCTTCCGTGCGGTCGGCCAGCAAACCGGCCAGTAATTCGCCACCGCAGGTACAAAAGCCTGCTCTGCAGCCCAGCAACAGTTGGAGTGTGCAGATTGGCTCTTATCAGGAATCCGATCGAGCTCATGCTCAGGCACAGGCAGCCGCGCGTTGGGTACCGGGCGAAGTAGTGGTTACCGAAGTGGAAATCAGCAATCGTAAGATGTACCGGGCGCGGTTGATCGGTTTGCAGGAGCATCAAGCGCGCAATGCCTGTCAAAGCTTGACACGGCAAGGAATGGGGTGCCTCGTGGTGCGGTTATAAAACTGATAGAGCGAACAGTATTTTGGTGGCTATGTGACTAAGGAAATTTGAAAAAGGTAGCGAGCGACAGCCAGGAAAGACGGAATCAGGTGAGAAAGTGCAGTTTGGTTTACGAATGGTAAATGAGCACTTTGAACCTGATTTCAACGCAGCATGGTCAAACGCAGCAGTTTCTCAGAGCTTTCCTGAAGTGTAATAACGCCAGAAATTCTTGCAGATTATTGATCGGAGCGCCAAGGTGCAATTTCCCGCTCGCTTACCAAGCGATGCTTGCTTATTTTGGTGTCGTCAAAATCCGCTTGTTCCAGTGCATTGATCTGATAAACCCCGGTTGCAACGTGAAGCTTGATATGTCCGTCTGCAACTGCGATGTGGCCGGTGCCGTCTTTGTGCATAAAAATACTGAAGCGGGTTCCAAAATCTTTGATAATGGCGCTGCCGACTTTTACTTCAAGTTGATCGGTGGAGTCTTTCTTGATATCGAAATAGACATTTCCTTTGAATAATTCCACCTGTAGCGGTTTACTTTCTTTTACCGCGACAGAGCTGCGTTTGTCCAGCGCCATCTCGATATCGGGCGCTATCACAGCAGCAAGCGGTTGTTCCGATTTTGTTTCATAAAAACGGATGCTGGGTGGCTTGCCGAAATACCAAGTCATTAAGCCAAGCATTATACAAACACCCATGATTGCACTATGGACCAAGAAACGCCGCCACTTAAAAACAAAAGTAAATGGCTGGATAACGGGGGGCTCAGGTTCCTGCATTTTTGTTTAGGAAGTGAAATAAGAAGAAAGTGGAAATTATATACTGATGAAAATATTTTTTTCAGCCTGGAATACAAACGGGATTTCACTTTATATTGTGTCAGGACTACTGCTCTGTTCCGGATGATAACAGCGATCGGAACAGATTGATGGAGGGATTTAATTCTCGTAAGCGTTATTTGCTAGGTGGCCGCAACGCAGGACGCAAACGCTGATTGGTCGGTTTGACGCGATCGAATGCCAAACCGCTGCTGCCTTCGCCACGGCCGGTTTGTTTTTTCACGCCGAGCCAGCAAAAGACCTGACCGTTGTTCCAGCGCGTGCGCTGATACGCTTGCGTAACTTGGATACCGGCGCGCGGCACTTCTTCTTCGTGCAGAAAATAAGGTTGCGGCGGCTGCTGATCGAGCCCTTGGCGCAATAATACCGTGCGCGGTTTGACTTTCTCCGGCGGATTGGGATCGCCGAGGATGATTCGCGGCATTGACGCACGCTGCAACTGGATTTCCCGGTTGTTGTTGTCGAGATGCACGGGAATCATCGGAATCCAATTCTCCGGTACACCTTGCATCAATTGATAACGAATGGCCGCGCTCGATTCGGGGATTTCCGGTACCACCAGACCGCCTTCGATTTCGCCATCCAGAATACTTTCCAGGCGGCTGAAGAGTTCACGCCCCGCTTCGTTGCCCGGTTTGCTGCGGCCTGTCGCCAGGGGAATATTTTTTTCGATGCCCCACACCATATTGGCGACCTCATCGCGTACGAACCATAGCTCGTCGACCGGTTTTCCTTCCTGAATCTTGGGGACGGTCGGTAATAACAGCAGCGAGGTATCGGCGCGCACGTCGTCGCTGCCTTTGACCGTGAGGTTGTACATGGCCCAGCGCTGCCAGTTTTCATCGCTGCCGGAACCTGACGCCGTGACCCAGATTCTTTCGCCGAACACGTTGGTGACAGCAAGACCCTGTACATCGGCGATACTGCCGACCGGCAATTGGAAAGGCACCAAAAACCAATCGTTGGCATAAACCAAGCCGAATTCCATCAGCAGCAATTTGTTGATGTCGGTGGTATCGGGTTTGATATCGCCGAAATTGGTTTTGCCTTCTTCAAATGTCCACCAGCGTGTATTCGGCATGCCTTCAAACTGAATCGCCGTCGGAAAAAACGACAGCGTGGTGGTTCCTTCCACCGGACTGCCGTTGCTCGTGCCCAAGTTTTGCCGGGCCGGATCGACGTCCAGGTTGTACCAATCCAACCGGCCTTGATAATACTCCTCGGCGGTCATGACTTTTTCCGCGCCATGCTGCGGTGCCGATACCGCAAACCGATATTCCAGTTGCTGCGGCAGCCAGGCATCGTTTTGGCCTTGATCCGGCTGATAGAACAATTGCTCATACCATTGCACAAATTTTCCGGCTAGACCGTCGATGGTTGTTTTGTCGCCGTCACTGGCCAGGGTGATGCCGTCGTAAGCGTGATGCAAGCTATCGGCTTTTAGATAAAAATACAAATTGGCGCCATCCATGGCGCGTCCCGCCATCGCCGAGAAGCTTTGCCACACCGCTGGATGCGCGGTCAGGAAAGCATCGTTGTGGCTGGCCGGATCAGGTTCGGCAATGCGATAACCGGTGTGTTGCAAGTATTGCGGTTTCAAAGCGGATAAACTGGCCGCCTGCAAATACTTCAACCATTGCCGCCCCATCAGCAGACGGATATCCAGCGAAAGAATGTGCTGTTGCCCGTTGTAGGGTAACGACCTTTGTTCGACGATTGCTTCCAGCGGCGCCGATCGGTCGAAATCCTGCGCGGCGGCATCGCCCGGCTGATAGTGAGTCAGCTCGGTGGTGGCCATGTGCACTTTGGCGAAGATCGGCGATCCGGCATCGTCGCCCTTGAATTCCCCGGTTTGCCACTGTTTGCACAACATCCACAGCGGATCTCGGACTTCGGCGCGCAGCGCGCGGATGAAGTTTTTGGTGCGTGGCCGTCCTTCCAGACGATTCCATAGCACCACCGTGGGCAGCAAGACTTTGCGCTCGAGCACTTCCTGAATATTCTGAATCGCAATAAAATCGTTCATGGTCAACTCTCTACGTTGGATTTGAATTGCACCGCGTTATTGAAGGCCAGATCGAGTGTCATCATGATCGGATAGCGCGTTACCGAAGAAATTACCGCAGGCAGGAAGCGCGCATACTCCGTCTCATTCCAATGCGCCGGTTCAACGGCGCGTTTGCTGGCCATATCCAAGGTTTCGTGCAGGGTATCGACCAAATCCTGCCATTGCCAGTGACCGGTGAAGTTGGCCGGTAATGCCAATAGTAACGACTGCGGCGCTTCGCAATTGGGGCGGTCGTAATGAAACGTCAATCCGGTGGTTTCCTGGGTTGTCGGAATCACCTCAGTCCATTCGTCGAGCAACAGCCCGCAAATTGCAGTGTTCTGTACAAAAGCATCGACGTAATGCGCGGTATACAGCAGTTTATCGCTATCGATCACAAACGGCTCGGCGGTGCCGGGCTGGGTATCGGGGTATTGCAACGCCAGCCAGTGATCATCGGTGCGATAAGGAAACTGCAACGGCGTCAAATTCAAACTGACATTGTTCAACGCTTCGCCAAACTGCGTAACGCTTTCCCAGCGCTGCAATTTTTCCCGTACCCGTGCAACGCCGTATAGCCAGTTGTCTTCGGGAAAATCCACGCTCAGATCATTTTTTTGATAGCTCAGCAATTGCGCACGATTGTCATAGCTTTGCTGCCACTCGCTGCCATGCGCGGCGGCCAGATTAAACTCAGGCAGAATAACAAAATCGTCGTGCGTCAACTGCCGGATCGCGCGCGTCAGCTCATCGATGCGCTGCTCGGCGGAAGCCGACGCATCACCGGTGATCAAATCGTTGGCCGCCGCCACGCGTTTGTCGATATCCGCCGCCAAGCCCGTCACTTTGGTTTGCAAGATTTGTGCAAAGCTGACGATGGTTTTTTTATTGTCGGCAATATCCAATGTCTGCGTGTCATGTAGTGCGATATCGCTTTCCCGGGCAATCATCGCGGCGTATAGCGCGCCAACTTGACTGGCGGTCGCCAGCAGATTTTCAAGATTGGTCAGACTGTTCTGAAAACTGGTTTTATGTGTGGTATTCAGTGTGGTCAATAAATCGTTGGGATCGTTTGAAGCTGGGATCGGGATTGATTCGGTTACAATCAATAACGCCGCTTGCATCAGATACTGCATTTTGTCTTCGACCGGTGTCGCTGGATCCAGCGCGGCAAAATCGGCGATACGTTGCTCGAATTCCAGCAACGCCGCTTGCCAGCGCGTGACGATGCTTTGCAGTTTTTCCAGCAACGCAAGGAATTGGGTGCGCCGCCAGTCGTACACAAAACCGGTTGCCGCGCCGGTCAGGCCGAATCGATTGACTGCCAGGGCAAGCGGCAAATAACCGTTGATCATTTCATCGAGATGATTGAGCGCATTGTTTTCCGCTACGGCCGGATCGGGGTCGTTCAGCCAGGTATCGATTTGCGTTTTCAGCGCATTCAAAGCGGTTTGTTGCGGCAGCAGCAAATCGCGCACCGTGGTGACTTTTTCCGTACGGATCGCTGCTACGCCATCATCTTGTTGCGAAGCCTCATTCGGCAGTTTTACGTCGGTGGTTTTGAGCGGTCGCGATTGAGTGATCAACGCTTTCAGATCGTTGAGCATCGGCATCACTTCAAAGAACGAATATTTTCCAGCTTGCTTACCGCGGTATTGGATTTTGATATCGCTATCGATACGCACGCCGGGAATCGCATAGACCTGGGTCAGGATACGGTCGTCGAGCGCGGTCATTTGCTGCTGGTCGCTCGACAGCATGTACATCAGGTCGGTAGCCAGCAAGCCCAAATCTTGCGCACTGACCGTTTGTTGTTCCTGTTGCGCGTTGCCTTGATGGTAATAGTCGACGGTACAGAAAATGCCGCCCATTGCCGGTAGCAGCTGCGTCAGCCATTGATTGACCGCCGGTTCGCCTTTGGCGCGCGGCGTGCTGTTGCCCGGATCGGCGGGATTCAATCCGGCGCGCAAGTGCAGGCCGATCCGGTGCGTCAGCGTGACGCCGCTGCGCGGCGTTTGCACCACTTCCGGTACCGGCGGGAAATGTCCCTTGCTGAAGGCATCCAGCGTTCCGGCGGCGCGCTCATAGTTGCCACGTACCACTTGGTATACGCCCTCAGCCATCGCGAGATCGGCGACGGCATCGTTGATATTCATGATGCGTTGCACTTCGCGGTTGATTGCATCCAGTTTGTTCTGCTCGGTAATCGTTGGAAGTTGCGCAATACCGAACGGATAATTCCGGTTCGTGCCGGTTTGTGCTTGCACATGCTCGATCAGCGCTAGCCCGTCGACGACGTTGCGCGCTTCAACGGCGCTGATCGGTTCGTTGCTAGCGGTTGCGGTGGTTGATAACCGGTCGCCCGCGAGCGGGAATTGCTTGCGCAGATCGAAGATGATGCTGTCGAGGAATAAATCGCCGGCATCGTGCAAACCGCGCTCCAGATAATAACCCAGCAGCGCCGACAGGCTCTGGCCGTTGCGCATGCCGTCGATGACGTTCATCGCCAGCCGCACGCGTTCGGAGGTGAGATTGATCGCCAGACTATCGGGATTGCTCGGTGTGGCGTTGGCCAGATAACCGTTGCGCAGCACGGCGGCGGTGACGGCATGATTCAACGAGGGCGCGTGGATATAACCGAAATTCTTGTCGTCCTCGGCCAACGGGGCTTGACCGGGTTTGTTGAAAATTTTGTCGAGTTCTCCGGTCAGTTTGATCGGCGTCAGATTTTTGTTTTCCGGCCGGACATCTTCTAGCCAGGCAAAAGCGCCCAGATAGCAACCATGATTATCGGCGTCATGGCCGTTGCCGGTTTCACCGGGTACGGTGCCGGGTACTGGCTGCGTTTGCCCGGCGATTTGCTGCATGATGTCCAGTTGCACATTCAGCAGCCCTAACCACCAAGCATCGAGACGATAGCTGCAGCAATCGATGTGCTCGGCGAAAATCCGTTCCAGCCGTGCCGTCGGTGTTTGCTGCAAGCGCTCCAGCGCACCGATTTGGGTATTCAGGTAAGGATTGCGCAATGTCAGTATCTGCGGAATGAAATCGCCGATTTGCAACTGCGGTTGACTGGTGATCGCCGGTTCCGCTTTGTACAGGTATTGCCACGGACTGCCTTTGTCGTCTCCGGCTTCCTGAATGTGCATGAACTTCGGCTCGCGTTTCGCCACAGAGAATTGCTGCGGATCGAGCACATTCGCTTCCAGGTGCAGACGCAGACTGGTGTCGAGGTAGGATAAATCGAGTGCATGATGCAGCATCAGATAGAGCAAGGCGGTCGGCGGCTTATCGTCGATAAATCCTTGCTGCAGGCGCAAAGTGTTATGCGAATCGCGCGCTGCGGCAGCCAACCACTGGAGATAATTTGTGTTAGTGGTGTGATAAATCCGCACCGGATTGAACTCGGACAGCGCTTGATCGTCGATCAGCGGGCCTTTCAGCAGGTTGGCGGCGAGCGTGAAGAATTTGTTCAGAATATCAGGGATCTTGTTGTTGTCCTGCGCCGTATAGCCCAATTGCGCCAGCAGCGCAAGGCCGCTTTGGGTATAAAACAACGAGGCAATCGTGGCGTAGATCGCGCCATTGATACCGGAAGTTTTATAGCGGTTGTAGAGCTGCTCGGCACTTTCCGCGTAGCGTTGATAAAACTCGACCGATGCCGGATGCAGCCCGACGATATCGAGCAAGGCTTGCTGCGGATCGGTTTGCGGTTTGCCGACGTACGATACCTGCGGCAGCAGCGAAGTCCAGCGTTCGTCGGCCTTCTTGATAAGGCTGTAAAGCCGGGATAGGAATAGGAACGAGCCGGAAATTTGCGATTCCAGCCGGTCGTCACTGAAGACTTTACGATTGATCCACGCCATGCGCGAAAACGGTGTTGCCGGCAGGATCCCGTACGGTTGCTTGCCGATGCGGATCGCAGGCAGCGTGCCGCGACCCAGCACATAACGGTTGAAATAGTTGCGTGTGCTGGTGATGGTGTCGTCGTTGAATACCGGCTCCATCATTTGTTCCATGAAATAACCGAGCGTTGCCGGCCACAGCGCCTCGTTCATCGCCCGGGCTTCCAGCTGATCGTTGGCGTAATACTGCGGCGATAACTTCAGGATCGCCGGGTCGAGACCCAGGCTTTGCGCCAGCCAGCGGCCGTCTTTGCGGGTGCGCCAGTCGGTGGGATCGTCGTCGCTGCCGTCGCTGGCGTATTGATTGAAATAGTGATCGTAACTGGCGTCGGCGTCGCTGAACCAGGTATAGCCGCTATCCTGATCTTCGACGTTATTGGTCGGCGCGCCTTGCATCAGGAAACTGAATCCTTTGCGGCTGCGCTGATGGTGTTGAATCAACTGCTGCAGTTGCTCGCGGCTTTTGCCGACGTCGGCGCTGAGCCGGACACCGAGCACAAAAAGACGGTCGAAGCCGCGCCGCGCCTGGCTATCGTTCAGATTAATCTTGAACCCCATGCCCTTGGCGACGGCTTCGTCAAAATCGGTGACCCATTTCATCTCATCCGGTACGATCAATTCACCATCTTCCAGTTGTAATTGCTGATCTTCCGGTGCATTGGGGTTGGGGCCAACGATCAGTTCCGAAGGCACTGGACTGCCGATGTGTAGCAGCGTTTGCTCCTTGCCGTTGAAGCCCATGACCACAAACCGCTCCGGTAACAGTGCCACGCGTGCCGGGTTGGTCCAGGCTTGCAGTTGCGTATCGACTCCACTGACGACGGGTAATTCCAGAAATTCGACGCGCACGTTGGTGACGGTTTCGGGTTGCGCCGGTTTGACATTCAGATTCTGTGGCTGGTACGACGTGATAATTTCCTGCGCGCGTGCTGCGCCGAGATCATTTTTGAGTGTGGCATATGCCGCATCTAATGCGGTGGTATCGTTATTGGCGCTGAAAACGGCCTGCCAGTATTGCTGCACAATCGGTTTCTCGGCTGCGGGCAGCGCCTGTTCCGAAACGATCACCAAAATATAATCGCCATCGCCTTTGACCGGTTCTTCAGCCAGATTCAGCGGTTTGAATAATTGGCTCAGCCAATACGCCCGGCCGGCGCCGTGGCTTTTGACCAGCGCTTGCCACGCCGCGCGTTTTTCGCTATCGACACCACCTGCTTTCCAGATATTGGTCCAATAAATGCGCGTGTTGCTGATTTCGACTTCGGAGGGGATTTCTTCAAAAGTGTCGACGCTGATGTCGTCCGGGTAGACGCGTACCCATAACTGATCGGTACTGACATCGCGTCCGCCGGGGCCGGTGACTTTTTTGAAGCGCGTTTCGATGCGCAGCGGAAACAGCAGGATCGGATGGATATCGTTCAACTGGCCGATATTCTGGGTCGGATCGGAAAAAATCTCGAACAACGATTCCCGGTCGATCAATACTTGCCGGTTCCGCTCAAGCTCGGCTTGCAATTTGGCGGTGTCAGCCTGCAACGCTTCTTGCTCGCGCAGCAACGCCTGTAATTGTTCCTTGGCTGCACCATCGGAGCGGCGGCGCAATGACGCGATCAAACGCTCGGTTTTTTGCAGTTTCTCGTTAGCGGCAGCCCAGTTTAACCGGCCTTGCCGGTGCTGGCGGCGTGCTTGATCGATCTGCTCTTGCGTGTCTTTAAATTGAGTCATAAGCCATTTCTGTCGGTTGAGATTTTGTACTTATGTAACATGCTTAATCGCGCGGCAGCATTTCGGCAGCATGCACACCGACGAGCACCGGCGCTTGGAATAGAATGTAAGCCAGTTCCGCCGAATTGATATTGTTTGTCCAGCTCAACAAATGATCCTCTTTCCACTGTTCCGCTTTTTCCTGCGCGGTGCCGCCCGGTTCTGTGTTTGGCAGGCTGAGTGCTGGGGCGGCGGCGATGTCGATAAACTCGCCGTCACTGATGCCGGGCGCTACATCCGCCCAAGCCAGATCGTTCCAGACCTGAATGGGGTTGGTGCTTTCGCGGCTGATATCCAGACCGAAACGCGGTTCACCTGGACGCTCCTTGATCACGAAGAACCAGCCCGGCTCGTCGTCAACCTCGGGATTGCCGCGTGCTTCCTCTTCGGTCAAATCGAAGCCGAAAAAGTAAATGTCCGGTTTGACTTGCGCTTCGTACAGTGGCGTCTTGATCGGCACGCTGTCGTCGAACACCCGTTCGGTATTTTTGTTCGGCGCCGGATTGGTATCGCTGATCGGCTGCCATTTGGCTTTTTGCGCATAAATCACCGCATTCGGGTATTTTTTCAGCAATTCGCCGCGAATCACCAATACCAATTCCTCTTCGTTTTCGAGGCCTTGTTCGCGATTATCGTGCTCGCCCAGTTTGGAGAACCGCGACCAGCGGTGAATCGGCGGAATGTCTTTCAATTCCTCGCGGCGCTGTTCGCTGTCTTCGGTCGGGCTGAGAAAACCGCTGACATCCCAGAACTGCCGGAAATAGGAACCGCGCTGATCGGTCGGATATTCGCGCCACAACAACTCGCGTGCGAATTCATGATTGAGGCCGACCATATAGGACTCGATGAACGGCTGGTTGGTCTTCAATAACGTGATGGTGTTTTGCGCGATGAAATTCAGGTTCGGCACGAACTGCTCGGTGGATTTATCGACCAGCGGTTTGTACATCGGAACATCGAATTCCGGATACGCCATCGCTTCGACAAACTTTTCGCCGATCAATCCGATGATATGCGCCGGTAGCAGGATGTTGCCCAGCGTCCATTTCGGAATCGTAACCGCCGGATTCAACTTGACCAGCGTATCTGTTGCCAATTGGGCGACATTCACCGGCACGGCTGCGGGCATAACACCGGCCTGCAGGCCGTTTTGCAGCAGTGTGTAAGAATCTTTCAGCGCGGTTTTGAAGCGGCTCGATTGCGCATTGTCGACTGCACCGGCGCTAGCGGGTTGCGGCGGATTGGCCGGATCCAACGCCAGCAGATTCAGTTCCGGCGTCAGCACAAAATTACTGCTTGGCGGCATCGCATCAACTGCAGCCGGTGTTTGCCCGGTTTCGGATACCGAATCGGCTTGATTCATTTGTGTAATTAAACGCTGCGCGGTACGGTAAGCCAGCAATAATCCCGCGCCAGCGATTGCCGCTGCAGCCCAGATTCCGGCACTGGCACCGATAACCGCCGGCACGATGATCAGCAGTAAAACGAGCGCCAATAACAGATAGGGAATGAACGGGTAGCGTTTCAGTAAATCCAGCAGCCAGGACGGCACATTCTTCGGTTGCGCATCTTGTGACAAATTATCCAGCGACGGCAGCGCATCGGGGATCACATGCGGCGGCGCGGCGGTGACGACACCGTCGTTGACGCGCGTGATCAAATTGTTGGGGTGAATACGCTCGTCAAAGGCCGAAAGCTTTTGCAAGCGGCCATTCGGGCGCAACATGCGCCGCAGCGGCGCGGAGGTCAGCGCGGGCGTGACCGGGCTTTGCTTGATTCGATGAGAAACCGTCACGCCTTGACTGATGACGCGCTTTTGCACCGGTGCCGTCATGAATAGCACCTTGTCATGGCTGATTTGCTGCAGCGGCAGCACTTGCTTTTGATACCAGCTATTGGCGGTGATCTTGGCGAGCTGCGCCAGGCGGATTTGGCGGTTGGCTTCGAGCACCTCGCCGACCTGATCCCACGCCGCATCCATGTACTCTTCCTGGTTGGCGATGATGACGTCGGTGCCGAAACCGGCGGCGCTGCGCCAGCGCGGGTCGAGGTTGAGCTGGTGCAGCCAATTTTGATTATTGGGTGCATCGCTGCCGTCGGCTTCTTTCAGCACGCGATTCCGGAGCGCATGCCAGCGGCCGTAAATCGGCGGCGTGATCAGCGGGTCGGGGTCGGCCTGAATTTCTGACGGCAAATCGGTATTCTGGTGAGCCGCATCAGCGGCGAGGCGGGCGTAGTCATCGGCGAGATTCAGGAATGCCGCCAATTCCTGCTGAAAAACGTGCGGATACGGCTGATCCCAATTTTCCCACTTGGCGATTTCCTGCTCGGCTTCCTTGCTCAGCGGTGCGAGCAGCGCGCCGCCGAGTTTCAGCACGCCTTCGAGATCCGGATTCTGAATGCCGCTGATGTTGGAACCGGGGTTTTGCACGTCGATATCGCGACGGCCCACGCGGCTGTCCGCCGGTTTCGGTTCGAGCAGGCGCACCAGGTATTCAAAATCGCCTTGCGAACCGGTGCGGAAAAACCAACGGTAATAAACCGGGAATTGTGTCGGCGCCGGACGGCCTTCGCCCCATGCCGAGAATGTCGCATGCGGCGCATCGTCGGGGTTCATCCCCAGCCCGGCCAACCGGCCGGTTTCAAAAGTCGGAATCAGAAACGCATGGTAGCGCTCGTTCGGGGTCAGTTTGCGCGGACAGACGATACGCGAATAGGCCTCGTCGGCATTTTGCGCCAGCACGCTCTGAAGTTGCGACAGCGCATTGTTGATGTCCGGCGCTTGCGGCGCATCCTGGCTGCCGGCGATGTTTTTGTTGACGTGCACATGCGCCCACGCCCACAGTTCCTCGGCTTTGGGGAATACCGTTTCCAGCGGATTGGCCTTGATGTCGATGAAGGGCAGCGGTTTGCCAGACATATTGCCGCCTTCGGCAAACTCGGCTTCGGTCAATACGATCAGCGTAACCCACGGCCGTAATCGTGCTCCCGCCGGTGCAGCCGGTGTGTAACGCCAGGGAAAATCTTCGTCGTAAAACTCGATGTGGCAGAGATAATTGGGTTCGAAGTTGGTGATCCAGTTGAGCGGCTCGGTTTTGATCACTGCGCGCGATTCAATGCCGATAATGTCGCCGGGACCATACAGGGCGACGTTCTTGTTGACCGGAGCGGTCACATCGCCGCCTTCGCCGCCGCTACCTTTGATATTCAGACTGACGGCGACACTGGCGCGCGTTTTGACCGAAGCATCCAGATCCGCCGATTGGATATTATTGGCGACGCCTTGCCGTAACCACGGTAGAAAAGTATACGTGCCGATCGCCATTATGCTGCCTCCTGCAAGGGTGTCGCTTCCGTACTGGGGATCACGTGCAGACTGTCTTGCAGCCCGGGCGATTGGCTCACTTGCGCGCGCAGGAAATCCTGCGCTTGCGCATGCGATGCAAAATAAGCCTCTTGGCTGTGCGGACTGTTGTTCATGGTCGAAGCGACGACGTAACCGGCTTCTTTCACGATGACTTTCTGTTCGACCGGCGCTTTTTGCGCCTTGTAACTGGCCGAGAGTGCCGATTTCGATGCGGCGTTGCGACCTAAAAAGTGATTGAAGAATTCGGCGCCGATGGCGACAAAACGGATCAGCAACGAAACAAAATTGTTGTCGATGATATTTTGCTCGTAGCGCACCACGCGCTTTACTGCTGCGGATGATTTGAGCTGCTGGTTGCTGACCGACAATTCGATGCCGGCATTTTGTTTTTCGTAGGAGGGCGCACTCAGTTTGTTGGCGTCGCTCAAATTTTTATATTGCGCCGTGGCAAACGATTCCTTGGTATCCGCGACCTTGGCCAGACCGGTATCGATGACTTCGACGGTCAGGCGTTTGGCATCCTTCGGTTTCTGATTGCCGACTTTGTCGAGATCCAGATCGAGCGGGATGGCGCGCTGGTTGACGCGCAACACGCCGACCGGATGCAGAATCAAATCGCTCGTGCTTTCAATGGCGCGCAACGACACCAGCAATTGATTGGAGGTCGGTAATTCGGCCGTCCAGTTATCCAATTTCTCGAATTCCGCTGTGATCAGCGGCATGATGTCGATGGATGGCAAGGTGGTGTTTTCGTCTTCACCCCAGGTGTGGCTGAAGGGTACGTCGATATCCCAGAATAATAGCGAGATGGAGCCTTCACCCTCGATGTGCCACGGCGATGTGCCTTCGAGTTCGCCGCGCATATGCACGCCGAACAGACCGACGCCGAACACTTTGACATCGAACGACGCGGAAATGGTGATGATGAAATAAAACGGCGAGAACTGGAATAGCGCATCGAAGCCGACCTGGCCGGAAATATTGAACGCGCTGAGACCGAAATAAACTTCCGCTTTGGCGCCAAACTGCACGGTGTTGGAAGTGACGGCGAAATAACCTTCCACGCGGATGCGTGCAAAAGATTCGTTCAGGATGTTGATCGCGATCCGGTTGGGATTGGGAAAAGGTAGCGGAGGCGGCTTAAAGGAGGGATGAAAGCCGCCCACACTGATGACAAAATTGGCGTTGTCGCCCCAGGCGATCAATAGCCCCATATCGCCGTCGATGGTGAGAAAAATGACCCGGGAATCGTACAGACTGGCATAAAACCACAGCCGTTGCTTGTCGACCTCCAACGCGCCGATGAAACTGACCTGAATGATGATCAACGCGGCATCTTCATCGGGCAGCGCGACTTTCAGCACACCCAGAATGGCGATGTTACCCGGCGGTATTTCGACGATGATGCCCAATGAAGCGCTGACCAGTGTCGGTGTGCCCCAGCCCAGCTTGGCCATCGGGCCGATCAGAAACACATCCTGTGCGGGCGGAAAGAATTGGCGCAAATCACTGATGATGCGCGGCGCGTTCTCGATGATATTGTCCGGGAACATCACGCTGTTGATCGAACCGGTGCGTACACCGGCGGCGATCACTTCCAGTTCCATGGTGCGATTCAACCCTAGCAACCCGCCGACGGCGTTCAGCGTAAAACCGAAACCCAGTTGGAATGGTGTGCCGAATTCGGCGCTGATGATGATCAACAACGAGAAACCTTCGGAACCATCTGGCATGCGTGTCGTGATCAGACCGATCGCTTTCACCGTGACGATGCCGCTGAACATCAGCTCCAATGCACCGGCGTATTCTTCCTTGTCGAAATCAAAGTAGAGATAGCCGCCGCCTTTGACGATACCGACATCCAGCGACAAGCCGACGCCATTCGGCGGTTTGAATCCTAGTTTGATATCGACCGGTCCGGCATTGCCGCTGCGGTTATCGACCAAGGCGAAATCGATGGCCAAGCCGATATTTTCGACGACAGCGGCGAGCGGACCCAGCGCAGCTTTGATATCCGTTGAAATAGCGGTTGGGAATTTGTTGTTGTCGATACCGACTGAAAAGGTCAACGCGCTGACTTCAACCGGCCCGAGATTCAGGTGCAGCGGCAATTGAATTTCCAGTGCGCTGCTGCCGACGAAAAACAGCCCGTCGCTACTGTTGTAACCGAACGCCATGCCGAAATCGGAATTGAGCTGGACGCCGCTCAGGATATCGGTAAGGAATCCATCGCCGTCGGCAAACGAAATCGCCAGTTTACCGGCACCGATTTCACCGCCGACGGTAAAATCCGCTGCCGATTGTCCGCCGCTGCCTTGAATCCGGCCGCCGAAGCTAACGCCGAATTTACCCACTTCCAACCGGCTGCCATCCGGGTCGCCGATCAATAGATACGGCGTTGCGGCTTGTGTGCGGTCGGCGCTGACGCTGAGGTTCAGCGAACCGGAAATTGTGTCGGCTGCGGAGGTATGAAAAGTGAATGTGGCCGGCGGCTGGATCACTAATTCTGCGCCGAACGGCAGCGTGGCCTGCAAATCCAGTACGACTTTTAAATCGTCGGCGGCGAATTCGATTTTTCCGGGACTGAGATTCTGCCGGATCGATAGGCTCAATCCGTTGGGATTGAGATCGGTGCGTGGCCGCAGTTGAAAGATGACGGCTTCGAGAATCGGCGTGGGCGATGTATCGTCAAAAAAAGCCGGCGCTTTAAGATGAAGCAGCAAGCGTTCGAGCCGCTGCAGCAAATTGGCGGCATCGAGACTGCTGCTGCCCCAGTTATAGTGCGACTGTAATGCCGACACCGGCGATTCCAGCCACTTGCCCAGTTCGTTGAAATGGAAAGTGGAAATGGTGAATTCGGGATTGGCGGGATCGGTAGAACCGGCATTATTGCGTTGCCGCTCGAGTATGCCCAGCAGTTCGAGCAACTCGTTGATGCCGTTGGCGGCATCCAGCGTACGCACCAGCAAGTAGTTGAACAAGCGTTCGGCGAAATGACTGGAAACGCTTGCTGGAATACCGCCAATGCTTTGCACGGCGGTTTGTAATTGATCGATTTTCTGGATGGCGGTGATGACCTGGCTGATCAGCTCCGTGCTGATGGAAACGATTTGCCCGATGTTTTCGTCTTCGATTGCCTGCGCTAGGTCTCCGGCTTTTTGCAGCACGGTTTTACTGCTGGCCACCAGCGCTTGCATCGGCGAAGCCAGCGACGACACCTGGCCGCTGTTGAGCGTGATGCCGAGTTCGGCAAACGTCTGGACGGCGCGCGTGCTATTGAGCTCGCGCTCCAGCGGCTCCAGCACATTGGAGATTTGCAGCAAAACGCGCTGTAACGTGTCCACTTCACTTGACATTGGCGGTTTCCTCAATGAGAGCGGAACGGTTGGTTAATTCACCTGTGCGAGGGTCGGTTTCAAACTGCGTAACAAATTCGTGCAGATTGTCGAAACTATTGATGAATCCCATCACTTCGTCAAAATAGTGCTGAATCGTTTGCTGCAACGCCTCACTGCCATGCTGCGTCAGCATCTCGGCCATGCGCCGGATCATTTGATCGCGCGTGATGCCTTCCACTTCAAACGGAATGACATGTGCCGGGTCGCGCGCATTGTTGACGAAGTGCGCCAGAAACGTCGGGCCTTTGCTGCGGTGCCACGCCACGGTAACCGGCCGCCGGTGATTGACGAGCGCAATCACTTCCTGGCGATGATCGAGAATCTGCTGGTAAATCTCAGCGCCTTTGCGCGTATTTAAAAAGCGTTCGCGCACTTCGGTGGTATGGTTGATGCCGATGAATATACCTTCGACATCGTTTAACGTCTGCCCGGCGGGACCGACCGGCGGGTTGGCGGTGGTGATAGGGGTGATGCTGAGAAAATCGATGACTGGGTGAATATGACAGGCTGCCGATCTGGCCGGATTGCTTGTGTCATTTCCGTACAGAAGCGCTACGATTTTGTTTTGCGCATTGACTACGGCAGACCCTGAGTCGCCTTTTGCGGAGAATTGTAATATCCCATTGCAATCGGGCTGTGTGGCTTCGATGAGTAAAAAACGCCCCCCCGCGGCTTCAATGGCAATGGGATCGATTACTTTGCCCGTGGTTTTGCTGGTGGTGCGGCCAACTTTATAAACGACATAATCGCCACCGCTCAGATCGCCTTGCGCGACACGCGCGACATCTTCCAATTTACTATTTCCACCGATATTCAGTCCGCGGATTTCGTTTTTATACGATACACCGCAATTGGTGTTGCACCAACTGGAAATGCAGATATCCAATTTGGCGATCGCGCAGTCCAGGTAATAGTCCTGCGCGCCTTCGCTGGGGTAAGTGTAAGAGTAAGGCGCTCTTTGTCCGACACTGTGTATTTTTCCAATCGGATTACGCCGTTCTTGCGTCGCATCAACGGTAATGGTTCCTGCGTTATCGATGGAACGGGGCTGATAAATCGTATCGCCATTGACTGCGTTGTTGGCAGCAAGGACATGATTATTCGATAGCAACACTACATTTTCCGGTCCGCTGACACCATTTAATGTTGCAAAGCATCCCAATGTGCCAATTTCGACATTGTTCGATGCATCGGTTTTGAAATTAGTGATCGATATGCCGCCGATCAACGGCGAATGCTGATCCAGATCTATACAATGCAACGGTTTGGTTTGAATGACCAGCACCACATCGGTTGGAATGCCCTTGTATTCTTTCGGGATGACATCGGCGGGATTCAAATCTTCCGGCTTGATTTTTTCTTTGACGTACACGCGAAACGAGACTTGATCGGTGATTTTACCGCCGATTTCTTTCAAGCCGTAGCCGACACCGACAACGCCCGGGATTTTTTTCAGTTCTGCTTCGGCTTCTGCATGTAATGCAGCCAATTCTTTTTGATCCATCACTTCACCTCCATCCGGCGGAGCAACCGTTCGTGGATTGAATGAAATATTTTCGTTGCATCGTTTTAATCCTTTTGGCTTGATTGAGGCGCGCAGAAATCAAAACACCAGGGAATGATCTGCAGGAAACTGAGCACCGGGTGAATATGGCATGCGTAAGACACATAAGGATCGAGCATGTGATTGCCCCACAACAAACCGACGGCGCGTTGATATTGATCGACAAGCAATGCGCCGGAATCGCCTTTGCGCGAAAATGGCCGCAGCACGCCCCGGTTGTCGGGCGTGGCGCGGATCACCATCGTGTTATGGCATCGCTCGCCGGTCACCGTTTCAACCGTGGCTTGGCTGTCGATGACTTTTCCCCACACAGCATATTCCCGGCCTGACAGGCGTACTTTGAGTTCTCTCCCCTCGAAAGTATCGTGCGGATGCACTCTGGCAACTTTGTTGAAGTGCTGGGTTTTGGCGTGAAGCCGTTGCGGATTTTCACTTTGCTTTAAGAGCAGCGTAGCGGTTGCGCAGTCGATGTAATAGGGTTTCTCGGCTTCTCCGGGGTAGGCATAGGAAAAATGTCCGCACAGTCCGGTATGTTCGATTCTGGCGATGGCATTCAAACGTGGCGTGTCAAACACGGCTTGATCGCCTTGTTGTTCGTGATCAGGCTGGAAAATCATGTCGCCGCGCTCGGCATCGTGGGCGAGCAGAACATGCCGGTTGGATACCAGTACCAATGACTGCCAGTCCGGTGCTCCTCGTCGGGCGGCAAAAAGACCCAGCGTTCCCAACCCGATATGGGTGTGGTGCGATCGGGTTATGCCTTTTAGGTTGCTGATAATTGCTCCGGCCCGCGGCAATGATGTTGCAGCGGAGTACTGGGCGATGCTGTCCGGATAACCGGCTAGTTTGAACGAGACATTTGCAGTCATAGTAACCACCTATTAATAAAACCCGATACATGGAGCGATGTGCTCAGTTTCGCTTGTCTTAATAATTCAGCTGAACGATTCGCATCATCAAGGATGGCTGGAAACGATCAGATGCAGTGACTCTGGTACGATATTCACCGTTACCCGGTGAATCCTGACTACTTCGTTTTAAATTTGACTGAACTTGCTTATCAGCGAAAAAGCCGCTGATTTGTTACGTGTTCCGGTGAAGGGCCTTTGGGTGGGTTCGTGTGTGACTAATAATGAGGTAACCCTTTATTATTATTTGATTCTTCTACTGATGCAGAAAAATATTAACCCTGATCTGAAATGGACTATACTGAAAAGCGAAAAAGCTGTCAAACACGATCATCCAATTTTGAACGGGCATTTACATTAAAAATAATGACACATCGTAGCTAACGAAACGGAGAAAATATGCTGAATTCCTCGATCCTGGATATCGCCTTGGGCATGGTGTTCCTGTTTGTGCTGATCAGTTTGCTGTGTTCCGCAATCAACGAGATGCTTGCGCAAGTTTTGCGCCTGCGCGCGAAAAATCTCGATGCGGGGCTGGGGAATCTGCTGCAATCGGGCGAGGGAAACCAGCTGGTGGACGACCTATACAAGCATCCGCTGATCAACGGGTTATCAAAAACAGGGCAGAGACCTTCGTATATTCCGCCGAAGAATTTTACCTTGGCGTTGATGGACATCATGACCGGCAACACCGGCAAGCTGCCGGCCGACAATAAGTTGTTGATCGAAACGATCGAGAAACAAGGCTTGTTTGCGAAAACCGAGGCCGGCAGGTCGATTATTCTGTTGCTGCATGAAGCCGGGGATGATGCCGAGAAAGCGCGCAGGAATGTGGAAGGTTGGTACAACGATGCAATGGATAGGGTGGGCGGCTGGTACAAACAAAAAACACAAGGGATTATTTTTGCCATTGCCTTTGTTGTATGCACCACCTTGAATATCGATGCCATCAAAATTTCCCAAACGTTGTGGACTGATATCGCGCTGCGGCAAGCACTGGTTGAAGCGGCTTCTTCGACGGATGTCGCAAGCCTGATGCCGCAGCAGTCATCGGAACCAGCTGCGGCGGCAGCGGGAAACGATGAATCTCCGCTACCAGCGGGTGAACAATCGCCGGCGGATAACACTCTGCAAAAGGCCGGGCAGTCTGCTAAGACTGCTGTGACATTGGCTAAACAAATCAGGGAGTTGCATTTGCCGATTGGCTGGAAGCAACCGGATGGTCAATGGGTTTTCGAGGGATTCGGTTTCATGGAGGGGTTCATTAAATTCATGGGCATTCTGATCACGACTTTCGCCGGATCTCTTGGCGCACCGTTCTGGTTTCAGTTATTGAACAAGATTGTCGATTTGCGGGCTGCCGGTAAACAACCGATGAAATCCGCCCCCACAGGGCAGGAGTGATGATTAATTGGAGAAACCCTGCCTTCCTTTGGTAAATTTAGAGTGAGCAATACATATTGACGATGTTCGCTGGGCTTGTTGCAGGACTAGGGCCTGTTAACACTACCTAAGTGCTTCGACGATGAGAGCGAAATGGATGAATGAGAGAAAAATGACATCCAGTTTGTCGAATCTGGAGAATATTCGACGGAATCCCTTGAGTCTGCGGAATAATCTTTCGATCTCATTGCGTTTTTTGTACATGGCGCGGTCATATTCCCAGAGCTCCAGCCGATTAGTTTTGGGTGGGACAACCGGGATATAACCGAGCTCCAATGCAAGCTGTCTGGTTTGATCACCCTCATAAGCGCGATCCATCAGCAGATGAGTAGGAGAAGAGACGGGGCCGAGTGCTAACAGGAGTTGTCGTCCTTCCGGTGCGTCATGTGTATGCCCCGGAGATAAGGAAAAAGTTATGGCTGTTCTGGTATCTGCGGCAACCAGATGAATTTTAGTGGTCCAGCCACCTCGGGATTTGCCGATGGATTGCGGGCCGTTTTTTAATGCACCAGTACCATCAGGGTGCACTTTGACGCTGGTGCTATCCATCGAAACGGCTTCAATCTTGATGCGAATGATTTGTTGATGCTGCAGCTGCTCAAAAACTTTTTGAAGCACGCCGCTTTTCGCCCATCGATTCATTCGAGTGTAGATGGTATGCCAATTACCGAAACGCTTGGGTAGTCCGCGCCACTTGCAACCATGCTCGGTAACATACAGAATAGCATTGAGAATTTGTAGATTGGAATGACTGACATTGCCACGCTGGCGCGGCATGCAGTGTTCGATCTGTTGATATTGAGTTTCGGTGATTTCCATCACCATATTATATCAAATAGTGTTAACAGGCCCTAGTTCGATGCTACTTCAATATGGTAAACAACAGATTGACCCAAAGTGAAATATTTCAATCGAGCTTATTAGTCATCCCTGCAAAACACTTAGAGCCTGCATGAACTGCAGGAATCATCAAATTTTAGACGGCATTGATCCCTGAGAATTTATACTATTCGCATCAAAACACTGAGAGAATCAAGAGGAACTGAAATGCCGACCGATGATTTTTTCCGAGCGCGTCTCGATCAGATAATTGATCTGCGTCATCCCCTGGCAGTGCTGTCGAATCGACTGCCGTGGGCTGATATTGAAGCAGCACTTGTCCCTGCTTTTGAGCGTAAAAACCGTCAGGGTGAAGTGTTGGAGATCAACGATCTTTTTGGCACAACATTGGCGATTGCCAGTGGGGGCGTGAGCACTGCGGGTCGCCCCGCTTGCCGATCCGGTTGATGGCATCGTTGCTGTATCTGAAGCATGCGTTCAACCTCAGTGACGAAGAGCTGGTGGTTCGCTGGTCGGAGAATGTGGTGTGGCAGTATTTCAGCGGCGAGGAATATTACACATCGAAGTTGCCGTGTGATGCCACCCAGATTGGCCGTTTCCGCACCGCCATTGGTGAAGCTGGTGTTGAGAAGCTGCTGAAGGCAACGATTGACACTGCGGTGCACACCAAGGCGGTCAAACCGGCTGAATTCAAACGAGTGATTGTTGACACGACAATTCAGGAAAAGGCAATTGCGCATCCGGTGGATAGCCGGTTACTGGAAATTGCTCGCGGCAAGATTGTGCAAGCAGCCAGACGGGCTGGCATCACCTTGAAGCAAACCTACGCCAAAAAGAAGGCAAGGCGCTGCGCCGAAGGGCAGGCGGCTATGCCCACGCCAGGCAATTGCGGCGTCTGCACAAAACCGTTAAACGCCAACGCACGATCCTTGGTATCGTGCTGCGGGAGATCCAGCGCAAACTGGCAACCGTGACGACGGTCTGTGCCGCATCGCTGCAGCAATTGACCACGCTATTGGAACGGGCAGGACGGATTCATAAGCAGCAACCCAAGGACAACAACAAACTCTATGCATTGCACGCACCGGAAGCCGAATGCATCGGCAAGGGCAAAGCACGCAAACCTTACGAGTTCGGAGTTAAAGCCGGCATTGCTGTTACGCACAAAAGCGGCCTGATAGTCGGTGCCAGAACCTTTCCTGGCAATCCCTACGATGGTCATATTCTCCACCAACAGCTCGAACAAACGCACAGGCTACTCGAAGATACCGGATCAATACCGAAGCAGGTTATTGCCGATCTCGGGTTCCGGGGAGTGGATGCTGACAATCCGGCAGTGGAAATCATCCATCGCGGCAAGTACAAGTCGCTGACGAAACCGCAGCGGCGCTGGCTCAAGCGCCGGCAGGCCGTGGAACCTGCAATCGGGCATCTGAAGTCGGATCACCGAATGGATCGCTGCTGGTTACCAGGTCAGTTGGGTGATGCACTGCACGCTGTGTTATGTGCGGCTGGCTACAATCTGCGCTGGCTGATGAGAGCTATACACCGTTTGGGCATCAAGAATTCTTTATTGCGACTTGCGCTGCTGCAACTGATCAACACCTTTTACACAAAACGTTCGTTTGTCGGCATGACTGTGTGAATTTTGCAGGGGCGACTAATTATGCAAGAATTTGTGAAATGCTCTGTGTAACCTTGTCCGGATGAAAAGGTTTGATAATGTACCCTTTTGCTCCGGTGCTTGCAGCGCGGCTGAATGTTTCACGGCTGGCTGCAGCGGTAATCATGACCGCCTTGGTTAATGGGTTTTGATCACGTATGATTTTCAGTGCTTCTAAGCCATTCATGACCGGCATTTCATAGTCCAAACAAACAATACTGGGATTATGTGCAGCTACCAGTTCGGTGGCTTGTTTGCCGTTATGCGCTTCACCGACAACCTGAACACCCATATGAGCCAATATAGCCATTAATAGCCGACGCAGAGTTTGGCTGTCATCGGCGACTACTGCTGTTGCATGGCTGGGTTTGTCTGCAAATGGATTGTGTTTTCTGACGGCGATCATCAATAGCCGTTGTGCATGCGCCACTTTTTGCAGTACCCCTAGAATCTGTTCCTGGGAGAATGGCTTGTTTATGAAACCTGCAGTGCCTGCTTCTGCTGCCGCATATTCGAGTTCTTGATTGTTGTTGCCTGTGATCATGATGACTGCCACCTGCGGATATGTCGCATGGATCTCTTTGAGCAGCAGCAGGCCATCGGTACCGGGAAGGTTGTAATCAAGGCAAACAATATGCGGCTTGAGTTTGGCAATGGTGGCTACTAATTTGCTTCCGCTGGCAAGTTCCCCGACAACTTCGGTTTCGTCATTATTGAGTAATGCTCGCAGGACGCTACGTATGGAAATGGAATCGTCGACGATTAATATGCGTAGTTTATTTTGCGGAAGTATCATAATTTCTGATCTCCATTCGGAATGTCTTTTGATGATGTATCTTTCGTGTATGGGGAAAACGGCAGCGTGATTGGAGGGAGAGTTTCAAGGGTTTTTCATGTCTTTTTCTCTTGTTGTAACGATAAGTGAAATTAGATTTCGGCATGAAATGGTATTTATTTCGTAAACTTATTCCTTTTTAATTGTAAGAATATTCCTATTATCCAATCTTTTCTTCAACCAATCTTCCCGCATACCGCGTGCTTGCGAGAAAGCTCGCTCCAGTGCTTCACCATCATGCTTCTTCAATAAATCCCGCAAACTGTTCAATTCGGTTTGGTATGCTTCGATCTGTTCCAGCAGTGCCTCGCGATTGGCCAGACAAATGTCGCGCCACATTTCCGGGGAGCTGCTGGCGATGCGGGTGAAGTCGCGGAAGCCGCTGCCGGCGAAGCGCAGCAGGTTTTCCGGAGAGTCGGTGCTGTGCTGGAGATGATTCATTAATGTGAATGCCAACAGGTGCGGCAGATGACTGGTCGCTGCAAGCACATGGTCGTGTTCATCGGCGGGCATCAGCGATACGTTGGCGCCGCAGGCTTGCCATAAATGTTGCACGCGTTCGACGGCTTCCGTGCCGGTTTCCGGCAATGGTGTCAGAATCACATGTTTGTTGGTGTACAAATCCGCTTGTGCCGCTTGCACACCGCTGTGTTCAGCACCGGCGATCGGGTGACCGGGGACGAAGTGGTGGCGGTTCTGCAGCGGCAGATAGTGACGCGCGGCGGCGACGACATCCTGCTTGGTACTGCCGGCGTCGGTGATAAGCGTGTGGGCGTGCAGGTAAGGTGCAATGCGTTCCATGGTCGCAGCGGTCTGGCCGACCGGCATCGCCAGGAATACCAGATCGGCGTTGTGTAGTGCTGATGCGGTATCGCTGGCGATTTCATCGATTACGCCCAGCTCGACGGCACGTTGCATATTGGCCTGGCTGCGGCCGATGCCGGTAATGTGTTTTGCTAAGCCGGCTTTGCGCAGCGCCAGCGCAAACGATCCGCCGATCAGACCGACGCCGACGATGACCAGTTTATTCAGAGCGATGTGAGTTGTCATGACCGTTGCCCGGTTAGTAACGGATTAATCCAGTTCGCTCAAGGCGTGCTCGAGCGATTCGAGGAAGCGTTGATTTTGTCTTTCGAGTCCGATGGTGACGCGCAAGTGATGCGGCATTTCGTAAATGCCCAACGGACGCACGATGACACCCTGGCGCAGCAGGCTTTGATAGACTTTCGGCGTGTTGGCGGCCTCGCCTTTGACACGGAAGCTGATGAAATTGCCATACGACGGAATGTACTCGATGCCCAGTTTGCGGAAGCTGTCGGTCAATTGCAGCATGCCGGCGCGGTTGAGCGCGTACGATCGTTGCACAAACTCGGCGTCGTGCAGTGCCGCCAGCGCGCCGGTCAGGCTGATGCTGCTGACGTTGAACGGTTGCCGCACGCGGTTCATCAGGTTGGCGACATCGGGGTGCGTCAGCCCAAAGCCGACGCGCACACCCGCCAGACCATACACTTTGGAGAAGGTGCGTGTGATCAGCAAATTGGGGAACTGCTGCAACCACTGGATACTGTCGGGTTTATTGGCCTCCGGCAGGTATTCGTAATACGCTTCGTCCATGACCACCAGTACATCGCGCGATACCCGCTCCATAAAGCGCAGCAAGTCTTCTTCGCCGGATAAGGTACCGGTCGGATTATTGGGGCTGGCGATAAAGACGATGCGCGTTTCCGGTGTGATAGCATCGAGCATCGCGGGCAGATCGTGACCGTAATCGCGTGCGGGAACCGGAATGCCGTTGGCGCCGATCATCTGCACCACCAGCGGATACACGGCAAAGGCATGTTGCGAGTACACCGCGGTGGCGCCCGGCTTGAGGAACACGCGTGCGGCCAAATCCAGCACATCGTTGGAGCCGTTACCCAAAATGATTTGCTCCGGATCGACGCCGTAACGTTTCGACAATGCGGCTTTCAATTCGTAACCGCTGCCGTCCGGATACAGCGCGACGTCATGCAGTGTGTTGATCATTGCATCCAATGCGAGCGGGCTGGTACCGAGCGGATTTTCGTTGGACGCCAGTTTGATGATGTAGGATTCGTCCAGACTGAATTCCCGCGCCAATTCCGAAATTGGCTTGCCGGGTTGATAAGGATGGATCGAGCGGATATATTCCGGAGCAAAATCACAAAGATTCATAGGATTAGATGTGTTATTGATGAAAAAATAATGATGAAAAACTGAGTGGGTTCAACGATATCAGAATACAGAGACCACTGATGGCTACGACGCCGGGTACGACCCGAGGATTTTCAGGAAAGCCGCTTTCTCGCGCAGCGCCATCAGAGCGGCGTCAACGTGAGGATCGTCCTGGTGTCCTTCCAGATCGATAAAAAACACATATTGCCATAGTCCGGTGCGCGACGGACGCGATTCCAGGCGGCTCATGCTGACGCCGTGCTGCGCCAGCGGTTCGAGCAATTGATAGACCGCACCGGAACGGTTACCGGTTGATACGATCAGCGAGGTTTTGTCTTTTCCCGAAGGTGCTACCATCTGATTGCTAATCACCAGAAAGCGCGTGGTATTTTTCGGATCGTCCTCAATATTTTCGGCGCAAATCGTCAATCCGAATAATTCCGCGGCTCTTTGACCCGCCACTGCTGCCGCTTGCTTATCGGCGGCTGCTTGGCGCGCGGCTTCGGCGTTGCTGGCGGCGTGGATCAGCGCCGAGCTGGGCAAGTGCGGCAAGTTGGTTGTCAGCCAATGATGGCACTGCGCCAGCGATTGCGGATGCGAATAGATTTTGCGGATGTGTGTCAGGTCGGTTTGCTGTGCCATTAAAAACTGATGTACCGGCAACTGAATTTCACCGCAAATGGAGAGCGGGGTTTGCAGCAGCAAATCCATGGTTCTGCCGACCGCGCCTTCGGTGGAATTTTCCACCGGCACCACACCGTAATGAGCGGTATCCGATTCCACGGTACGGAATACATCATCGATCGAGTCGCACGGCACCGCGGTGATGGCGCTGCCGAAACGTTTCAGCGCCGCTTCTTCGGAGAAAGTGCCGTTCGGGCCGAGGAAAGCCACGCTCATCGGTTTTTCCAGCGCGCGGCACAGCGACATGATTTCGGTGAATAATTGTTTAATATGCTCGTTGCTGACCGGCCCGGGATTCTGTGCCTGCATGCGCGCTAATATTTGCGCTTCGCGTTCCGGGCGGTAGATGATGCCGCTTTTCTTGATTTTCCCGACCTGCTGTGCCAGCGCCGCGCGTTGGCTGATCAGTTGCAGTACCTGGTCGTCGATGGCATCGATCCGGTCGCGGAGTTGTTTGAGTTCTTCGGACATGGCTAACTAATTAATCATTAGGCGATTCGGCATTACTCGGAATTTATTCGGGAAGTTGCAGATAACGCGCCATCAACACGCCGCCGATCGATGCAATCTCATGCAGAACATGCGGCGGCACCGGACTGTCGGTATCGACCAGCGTATAAGCCATGCCGCCGCGCGATTTGTTGATCATGGTGTGGATATTCAGTCCGGCCTGCGCCATGCTGGTCGAAATCTGCCCCAAAATATTCGGCACGTTGGCATTGGCGACGGCGACGCGGTAGGGCACTTCGCGTTCCATCTGCGTATCCGGAAAGTTGACGGTGTTGGTGATATTGCCGTTTTGCAGGTAATCGATCAACTGATCCACTACCATCATGGCGCAATTGTCCTCCGCCTCAGAGGTCGATGCGCCAAGGTGCGGCAAGGTGATCACGCCTTTCTGGTGCTGCAGTTTTTCGCTGGGAAAATCGCTGACGTAGGTTTTGATTTTGTTGGCGGCGATGGCTTGCAGCACTGCGTCTTCGTCGACGATCGCGCCGCGCGAGAAATTCAGCAGAATCGCGTGGTGCTTCATCAACTGTATCGTGTTGCTATTGATCAAATGCCGCGTCGAATCGAGCAACGGTACGTGTACGCTGACGAATTCGCTGTGGCGCAGCAGATCCTCCATGCTGTTGGCTTTCTTGACTTCCGCTGACAAGCTCCAGGCCGATTCGACGGTGATTTTCGGGTCGAAACCGATGACTTTCATGCCGAGCCGGATGGCCGAATTGGCAACCAAGCGGCCGATTTCGCCCAAACCGATCACGCCCAGCGTGCGTCCCGGCAATTCGATGCCGGAGAAACGTTTTTTGCCGTCTTCGGCTTGCTTGTTGAGGGCCGCGTCGTCACCCTGCAGGCTATCGGCGAATTGTAATGCCGGGACTAGATTGCGTGCCGCCAGAAATAAGCTGGCCAGCACTAATTCCTTGACGGCGTTAGCGTTGGCGCCGGGCGTATTGAAGACCGGCACGCCGCGTGCGTTCATCGCATCGACCGGGATATTGTTGGTGCCTGCACCGGCGCGGCCGATCGCTTTGACATTCGCCGGAATGATGCTATTCAGCATGTTGTGCGAGCGCACCAGAATCGCATCCGGTTCCGCGATATCATGACCGACCTGATAATGTTCTGCAGGAAAACGGTTGAGTCCGTGCGCAGAAATCGAATTGAGTGTCAGAATTTTAAAGGGTTGTTGTTCAGGCATGGCGGCTGGCAAACTCCTTCATGTATGCGACAAGTTTGGCGACACCTTCGACCGGCATGGCATTGTAGATCGATGCCCGCATACCGCCGACCGAACGATGACCTTTCAGTTGCAATAAACCGTGGTGTTGCGCTTGTTTGAGAAATTCACCGTCCAACGCGGAATCTTTCAGTGTGAACGGCACATTCATGCGCGAGCGGTCGGTTTTCGCCACCGGGCAATGGTAGAAATCGGTGCTGTCGAGATAGTCATACATCAGATTCGCCTTGGTCATATTGATTTTTTCCATCGCTGCCAGTCCGCCCTGTTTCTTCAGCCAGGCGAACACCAAGCCGGTGATGTACATGGCATAAGTGGGCGGTGTGTTGTACATCGAATCGTTTTGGGCGTGAATTTGATAATCGTACAAGGTCGGCGTGCCGGGCAGAGGTTTTCCTAATAAATCTTCGCGCACGATGACCAGTGTCAATCCGGCGGGTCCGAGGTTTTTCTGCGCGCCGGCATAAATCAAACCGAAGCGGCTGACATCCAACGGCCGCGACAGGATGTCGGAAGACATATCGGCAACCAATGGAACCTCGACTTCAGGTACCCAATGAAATTCGACACCACCGATGGTTTCGTTGCTGGTGTAATGCACATACGCTGCTTGCGTATTGAGGCGCCAGCCGTGTTGCGGCGGCACATAAGAGAAGTTCGCGTCTTTGGACGAAGCGGCGACATTGACGCTGCAATAGCGGCTGGCTTCTTCGATCGCTTTGGCTGACCATTGGCCGGTGTTGATGTAATCTGCCATGGTTTTGCCGCGCAGTAAATTCATCGGTACCATGGCAAATTGACTGGAAGCGCCGCCTTGCAGGAACAGCACCTTATAATTTTGCGGAATGCCGGCCAATTCGCGTAAATCGTTTTCTGTTTGTTCCGCGATCGACATGAATTCCTTGCCGCGATGGCTCATTTCCATCACCGACATGCCGCTGCCGTGCCAATCCAGCATTTCGTCGCGTGCTTGCTGCAATACTTCCTTTGGAAGAACCGCAGGTCCGGCACTGAAATTGTAGATCTGTTCCATTGCGTATTCCCCGGTTGATTGCCGGCGGCTAACCGTCACCTTCGCTGTCTTCGCTTTCTTCACTTTCGATGACGCGTTCCAATCCGGCCAGTTTCTCGCCCGGATCGAGATTGATCAAGGTGACGCCTTGCGTGGCACGGCTCATTTCGCGCACTTCGTTGACACGCGTGCGGATCATGACGCCGCCAGAGGTGATCAGCATGATTTCGTCATCCTGCTTGACCAGTTTTGCCGCGACCACTTTGCCGTTGCGCGCGCTGGTGATGATCGCGATCATACCTTGCGTGCCGCGATTGTGGCGGGTGTATTCGCTGATCGGCGTGCGTTTACCGAAGCCGTTTTCCGTGGCGGTGAGCACCGCCAGCTCTTCACTCTCGGCGACCAGCATTGAAATGACTTGCTGTCCGGAGCCGAGTTTCATGCCGCGTACCCCGCGAGCGGCGCGTCCCATCGGACGCACATCGTTCTCATCGAAACGCATGGCTTTGCCATTATCCGAAAACAGCATGACGTCGTGTTTGCCGTCGGTCAACTCGACACCGATCAAATAATCGCCTTCGTCCAAGCCGATGGCGATGATGCCGTTATTGCGCGGACGGGAGAATTCCGACAGCGGTGTTTTCTTGACCGTGCCGAAAGCCGTCGCCATAAAGACAAAGTGATCGTCGTCAAAGGTTTTGACCGGCAGTACGGCGTTGATTTTTTCACCTTCTTCCAGCTGTACCCAATTAATGATCGGCTTGCCGCGTGACTGCCGCCCACCTTGCGGTACTTCGTAGACCTTGATCCAATATACACGTCCCAGACTGGAGAAGCACAAAATATAGTCATGCGTGTTGGCGATGAACAGCTTGTCGATAAAGTCGTCTTCTTTGGTGCTGGTTGCCAGCTTACCGCGTCCGCCGCGTTTTTGCGCGTGGTAATCGTCGAGCAATTGCGACTTGATATAGCCGCTATGCGATAGTGTCACAACGACATCGGCCGGTGTAATCAGGTCTTCGACACTTAAATCCCGCGTGTCGAGAATGATTTCGCTGCGGCGTTTATCGCCGAATTGCTGACGAATGGCATCGAGTTCTTCCGTGATGATGCGGGTAATGCGCTCCGGATTGGCGAGAATATCCAGAAAGTCGATGATTTTATCGATGATTTCCTTGTATTCGTTGACGATCTTTTCCTGTTCCAAGCCGGTCAGACGTTGCAGACGCAAATCCAGGATCGCTTGCGCTTGCTCATCGGACAAATAGTAGCCCTGCGATTGCAGGCCGAAAGCGGCATCCAGCCCTTCGGGGCGCAGTGCATTGGCATCGGCAATGGCGCGCTCAAGCATTTCCTTGACCAATGCCGAGCGCCAAGCCTTGGCCATTAAGGCGGTTTTGGCATCGGCCGGGGTCGCTGCGGCTTTGATCAATGCGATAATTTCGTCGACATTCGATAGCGCAACCGCCAAGCCTTCCAGGATATGGCCGCGTTCGCGTGCTTTCTTCAGTTCGAAAACCGTGCGCCGGGTGACGACTTCACGGCGGTGACGCAAGAAGGCATCGAGGATTTGTTTCAAGTTCAGCAGGCGCGGCTGGCCATCGAGCAACGCCACCATGTTCATGCCGAACGTATCCTGCATCTGTGTTTCTTTGTACAGATTGTTCAGAATGACTTCGGGCATCTCGCCGCGCTTCAGTTCGATGACGACGCGCATGCCGGATTTGTCGGATTCGTCGCGCAGATCGGAAATGCCTTCGACTTTCTTGTCGCGCACCAATTCGCCGATACGTATCAATAGATTGGCTTTGTTGACCTGGTACGGCAGCTCGTCGATGACGATACATTGGCGGCTGCCTTTTTCCATGTCTTCAAAATGCGTGCGTGCGCGCATCACCACGCGCCCCCGGCCGGTGCGGTAGCCGTCTTTGACGCCTTCGACGCCGTAAATGATGCCGGCGGTCGGAAAGTCGGGTGCCGGGATGAGTTCGATCAGTTCATCGATGCTGATTTCCGGGTTTCCAAGCAGCGCCAGGCAGGCATCGATGACTTCGCCCAAATTATGCGGCGGGATATTGGTCGCCATACCGACAGCGATACCGGAAGAGCCGTTGATCAGCAGATTCGGGATTTTGGCGGGTAGAATCAGCGGTTCTTGTTCCGAGCCATCGTAGTTCGGACCAAAGTCGACTGTTTCTTTATCCAAATCGACCAGCAGCTCATGCGCGATGCGAGACATGCGGATCTCGGTATACCGCATGGCTGCGGCATTGTCGCCATCGACAGAACCGAAGTTGCCCTGCCCGTCGACCAACATGTAACGCAATGAGAAATCTTGCGCCATACGGACGATGGTGTCATAGACGGCGGTATCGCCATGCGGATGGTATTTACCGATGACGTCACCGACGATACGCGCGGATTTTTTGTAGGGTCTGTTCCAGTCGTTGGAGAGCTCGTGCATGGCAAACAGCACGCGCCGGTGCACCGGTTTCAAGCCATCGCGAACATCGGGCAGGGCGCGTCCGACAATGACGCTCATTGCATAATCAAGATAGGAACGCCGCATCTCCTCTTCAAGGCTGATGGGCAGGGTTTCCTTGGCAAACTGATTCATAGCTTATGATTTTGTGAGAAACAACAGGTTATGACGCAGAAATGTATCTTCTTGCAACTGGGTACCGGAAATTTGCATATGCGGCATTCTAACATGATGCTATCGTTTCCCGATTAACTTTGGGTTATGGTTATGGGAAATTGCCATGAATAAGTATAAAGTCAAACAAAAAAGCTTGAAAAAGCAGATTAAATAGGTAAACATAACAACTTTTTCAAATTTTCCTTAGCTTGCCGGGTGAGGCGCTGAATTGAATTTTTCATCTAAAAATGTGAGTGTGATGCTGTGTCTAATTTAATGAATACCTACGCACGGTTACCTGTTACCTTCGTCAAAGGCGAAGGAGTGTGGTTATGGGATGACCGGGGTGAGCGTTATCTGGATGCATTGTCCGGTGTTGCTGTGTGCGGATTGGGGCATTGCCATCCGAGATTGACCAAAGCGATTTGTGAGCAAGCCGGAACGTTGATTCACACATCCAATCTTTTCCATATCGAGAAGCAGGAACGTTTGGCCGACCGCTTGACGGAATTGTCAGGAATGGATAACGCATTTTTCTGCAATTCCGGCGCCGAGGCAAACGAAGCGGCCATCAAGCTGGCCCGGCTGCATGGACATAACAAAGGCATATCGCTGCCTACCATCATTGTCATGGAGCGGTCATTTCACGGCCGTACTATGGCGACGCTCACGGCTAGCGGAAACCGCAAGGTGCAAGCCGGGTTCGAGCCGTTATTATCCGGTTTTGTGCGTGTTCCCTATAACAATATGGATGCGATTACACAAGTTGCCGCCAACAATAAGGATGTTGTGGCCGTATTGGTAGAACCCTTTCAGGGCGAAGGCGGGGTCAATATACCCGAGGTGCATTATCTGCAGGAATTGCGCCATTTGTGCAATCAGAATGACTGGCTGTTGATGCTGGATGAGGTGCAATCCGGTATCGGGCGCAGCGGCAAATGGTTTGCGTTCCAGCATAGTCAGATCATGCCGGATGTCGTCACCTTGGCCAAAGGCCTGGGAGGCGGAGTGGCGATCGGTGGTTGTCTGGCCAAAGGGATAGCGGCGGAAGTCTTTAAGCCGGGCAACCATGCTTCCACGTTTGGCGGCAATCCGTTAGCCTGTGCTGCGGCGATCGAGACGCTGAGCGTGATCGTCGATGAGGGGTTGCTCGATCATGCAACCCGCTTGGGTGATTTCATGCGCAACCGGCTGCGGGATCAACTGGCCGATGTCGCGGGTGTCGTGCAAGTCAGAGGCCAGGGCTTGATTATTGGCGTCGAACTTGCAGTACCTTGCGGTGAGCTGGTGAAAAAGGCCTTGGAGAGGAAATTACTGATTAATGTGACATCGGATAAAGTGATTCGTTTGTTGCCCGCGTTTGTAATGCGGCAGGATGAAGCTGAGCAAGTGGTGAGTATTACATGCTCGTTGATAAAGGAATTCTTGAATAACTAAGCAGACATCATCGGATCATGTATGGCTGATTAGCTATTTACCCTGTTATGCAATTAAAGCATTTTCTGCAATTCAAAGATTTTAGTCGTGACGAATATGAGCATCTGTTCGCGCGCGCCCGCTGGATAAAGCAAGAGTTCAAGCAATACCGGCAATACTGGCCGTTGACGGATCGTACGCTGGCGATGATATTCGACAAGAGTTCGACACGCACGCGCTTATCGTTCGAAGCCGGTATGCATCAATTGGGCGGTGCAGCCATTTATTTGTCGACGCGCGATACTCAGCTGGGACGCGGGGAACCGGTGGAAGATGCGGCGCGTGTGATTTCCCGCATGGTCGATCTGGTGATGATCCGGACGTATCAGCATGACATTGTCAGCCGCTTTGCGGAATACTCCAGAGTGCCGGTTATCAATGGTTTAACCGATGAGTATCATCCCTGTCAGATCATGAGTGATATTTTTACTTATATTGAATACCGCGGCGCTATTGAAGGCAAAACCGTAGCATGGATCGGCGATTCCAATAATATGTGCAGCACTTGGCTGCAAGCGGCCGAAATTTTCAATTTCAAAGTGCATGTCTCGACACCACCTGGTTACGATATCGATCCAGATCGGATAGGACTGAAAAGCAGCGCACACTTTGAGAAATTTACCAGCCCCCATCAGGCAGTAACGGGAGTTGATCTGGTCACCACCGATGTGTGGACCAGTATGGGATTCGAAGCGGAAGCGGAACAAAGAAAAAATGACTTTGCCGAGTTCTGTGTCGATCAGGAAATGATGGCACTGGCAAAACCGGATGCATTGTTTATGCACTGCCTGCCGGCTCATCGGGGTGAAGAGGTCAGCGCCGAAGTGCTGGATGGACCGCAATCGGTGGTATGGGACGAAGCCGAGAACCGGCTGCATACGCAAAAAGCATTGATGGAGTATTTGCTGTTGGGCAGAGTCAATACAGGAAGTTAAGTCGGGAATTTGAAATCAACTAAGCGCGCAATATCGTATCTTTATGGCGCTGAATAAACGAATCTATTGGGAATAATGAAAAAAATTAATAAAGTGGTGTTGGCATTTTCCGGAGGATTGGATACTTCTGTGATTCTGAAATGGTTGCAGGATACCTATCAATGTGAAGTTGTTACCTTTACCGCGGATATCGGGCAAGGCGAGGAGGTCGAACCGGCGCGTGCGAAAGCAAAACAGTTCGGTGTGAAGGAAATTTATATTGATGATTTGCGCGAAGAATTTGTGCGCGATTTTGTGTTTCCTATGTTCCGGGCCAATACGATCTACGAGGGTGAGTATTTGCTGGGTACCAGTATTGCGCGTCCGCTGATTGCCAAAAGGCAAATTGAGATTGCCAAGGAGACCGGCGCGGATGCGGTTTCTCATGGTGCAACCGGTAAAGGTAACGATCAAGTGCGTTTCGAGTTGGGTTATTATGCATTGCAGCCGGATATTCATGTGATCGCGCCGTGGCGTGAATGGGATTTAACCTCCCGGGAGAAGTTGTTGCAGTACGCCGAGCGGCACGGTATCCCGGTCGAAATGAAGAAGAAAGCAGGATCACCTTACAGTATGGATGCCAACCTGTTGCATATTTCTTATGAGGGCAGAATTCTGGAAGATCCGGCGGTGGAACCGGAAGAATCCATGTGGCGCTGGAGTGTGTCGCCGGAAACAGCGCCGGACCAACCTGAATATCTGGACATAGAGTTTAAACGAGGGGATGTAGTGGCATTGAACGGCACTGCATTATCACCGGCGAGTGTGCTGGAAAAGCTTAACCAATTAGGCGGAAAACACGGCATTGGCCGACTGGATTTGGTGGAGAATCGCTACGTCGGCATGAAGTCGCGCGGGTGTTATGAAACGCCGGGTGGAACAATTTTGTTGCGAGCGCATCGCGCCATAGAGTCGATTACGCTGGACCGCGAAGTGGCGCATTTAAAAGACGACTTGATGCCACGCTATGCAGCTCTGATTTACAACGGTTATTGGTGGAGTCCGGAACGCAAAATGTTGCAAACGATGATCGATGCGAGTCAGGAAAAAGTAAATGGCTGGGTGAGATTGAAGCTATATAAAGGAAATGTCATTGTGGCCGGCCGGGATTCGCAAACCGATTCCTTGTTTGATCCAACCATTGCGACGTTCGAAGACGACGCCGGTGCTTACAATCAAGGGGATGCGGCGGGATTCATCAAATTGAATGCTTTGAGAATGCGTATTGCGGCTAATGCTGAAAAGAAAAAAATCAAAAAATAACTTCTTCAAACTCGTCAGCAGAAACAGAGTAATCGGTTTTTTTGTATGGCAGGTTTGGAAAAATAAGATCAATTGCTGCGGCGAAGAGAGAAATAATGCCTACGTTTGATATCGTTTCGGAAGTGGATAAACAAGAAGTCAGAAATGCTGTCGATCAGGTGAACAAAGAGGTAGGTACCCGGTTTGATTTTAAGGGCTCCGATGCCGGAGTCGAGCAAACGGATTTTCAGTTGACAGTGTTTGCCGATGACGAGTTTAAGCTGGAACAGATACTGGATATTCTCAGAACCAGATTAACAAAGCGTAACGTCGACGTGCGTTGTCTGGAAAAAGGTCAAGTGGAGAAAATCAGCGGAAACAAAGTAAAGCAGACAGTGACCGTTAAGACGGGATTGGAAACGGAATTAGCGAAAAAAATTATCAAGCATATAAAGGACAGCAAACTTAAAGTGCAAGCCAGCATTCAAGGGGATGTGGTACGTGTAACAGGAGCAAAGAAGGATGTGCTGCAAGAAACAATTCAGTTGATAAGAAAAATGATTGATGATTTTCCGCTGCAATTTCAAAATTTCAGGGATTAATCGGCAGTGAAAAAATATATTGTCAGGAATTTAAAGGTAGCCTATCTTTATGTTGACATACATTGATAAACACAATAGAATCCGCTCTCTTTTTTGCCGCATCTTAGAGAAAGTGAGAAGCGGGTAAATAAATGATCAATGAACTGCGTTGGAAAGTTTAAATAAACCAACAAATAAGCAGATCAAACAAATCAAATGAAGGGTGGTTATAAGCCATCACAGTTTTTTAGGATACAGAAATGCCGACAATCAGTCAGTTAGTTCGAAAACCGCGCGTTGCTAAACGAGTAAAAAGTAATGTTCCAGCGCTAGAGAACAGCCCGCAAAAAAGAGGAGTATGCACAAGGGTGTATACGACAACGCCCAAAAAGCCGAATTCGGCACTGCGTAAGGTGGCAAGGGTTAGATTGACGAATGGTTTTGAGGTAACGAGTTATATCGGTGGCGAAGGACATAACCTTCAGGAACACTCGGTTGTGCTGATACGCGGTGGTCGTGTAAAGGATTTGCCGGGTGTGCGCTATCACACCGTTAGGGGTAGTCTGGATACGGCAGGAGTTAAAGATCGCAAGCAGGGGCGGTCAAAATATGGCTCTAAGAAACCAAAAACTGCTTAAGGGTTGTTGTTAAATTTGTTAGATGCAGAATTTTAGAGAAATTGCAAAAAATTTGCGTAATGTGTGAGGTTGTGTAATGCCAAGACGTAGAGAAGTGCCAAAGCGGGAAATATTGCCGGATCCAAAATACCATAATGTCGAATTGGCAAAGTTTGTAAATGTGCTTATGACGCGTGGTAAAAAGTCCGTGGCCGAGAGAATTATTTATGGTGCGTTGGAGCATATAAGCAAAAAAACCGGAAGTGATCCATTAGAAGTTTTTACGCAAGCACTGACTAATGTTCGTCCAATTGTGGAAGTAAAAAGTCGCCGTGTGGGTGGAGCCAACTATCAAGTGCCGGTTGAGGTGCGGTCAGTGCGTCGTAATGCGTTGGCCATGCGTTGGTTAAGGGATGCAGCCAGAAAGAGAAGCGAAAAATCGATGGATGCGAGATTGGCGGGTGAATTGGCCGAAGCGGCAGAAGGGCGTGGTGGTGCGGTAAAGAAACGGGAAGAAGTTCATAGAATGGCAGAATCCAATAAGGCATTCTCGCACTTTAGATTTTAATGCAGCCGAACATCCGGCGTTTAGCGAATATAAGTTGAATTAATCGTAAGGCATTTAACTGTGGCAAGAAAAACTCCAATAGAGCGTTATAGAAACATAGGTATTATGGCGCATATCGACGCGGGAAAAACGACGACTACCGAGCGTGTGCTTTTTTATACTGGTGTGTCACATAAACTGGGTGAAGTTCATGATGGCGCGGCAACTATGGACTGGATGGAGCAGGAGCAGGAAAGAGGTATTACGATTACGTCAGCAGCGACGACTTGTTTCTGGAGAGGGATGGGCGGAAATTATCCCGAGCATCGGATTAACATCATAGACACTCCTGGGCACGTCGATTTCACTATTGAGGTAGAACGTTCGCTACGTGTGCTGGATGGGGCGTGTACGGTTTTTTGCGCGGTAGGTGGCGTGCAACCGCAGACAGAAACGGTTTGGAGGCAAGCAAATAAGTATCAAGTGCCCCGTTTAGCGTTTGTGAATAAGATGGATCGTTCGGGTGCAAATTTTATGCGTGTTTATGAGCAGATTAAAACGCGATTAAAAGCAGTGCCAGTGCCGATACAGTTGCCAATTGGTGCTGAAGATAAGTTTGAGGGTATTGTCGATCTGGTAAAGATGAAGGCTATTTACTGGGATGATGAAAGTCGTGGAATGAAATTTGAAGAACGAGACATACCTGCAAATTTAAAAGAGGATGCTAAGGTATGGCGTGAAAAAATGGTTGAATCCGCGGCGGAAGCAAATGAAGAGTTAATGAATAAGTATCTTGAAAACGGGGATTTGGAAATTCCCGAGATCAAGAGTGGTTTGCGCACGCGAACAATAAATAATGAAATAGTGCCTATGATGTGTGGCACGGCCTTTAAAAATAAAGGTGTGCAAGCGATGCTGGATGCGGTTATAGATTATATGCCATCGCCTACGGATATATTGGCAATACAGGGTGAGAGTGAAAATGGTGAGGCAGATAAACGTAGTGCAGACGATAACGAACCATTTTCGGCATTGGCATTCAAGATTGCAACAGATCCTTATGTAGGGCAGCTAATTTTCTTCCGGGTTTATTCGGGTGTCGTTGTGTCTGGTGATACGGTTTATAATCCGGTTAAGGGCAAAAAAGAAAGAATTGGTCGGATTCTGCAAATGCACGCTAATCAGCGTGAAGAAATTAAAGAAGTGCGTGCGGGTGATATAGCGGCTGCCGTCGGTTTGAAGGATGTCGTCACGGGGGATACTCTATGTGATCCGCAAAAAGTGATTACATTGGAAAGAATGGATTTTCCTGAACCAGTAATTCATGTCGCTGTTGAGCCAAAAACAAAAATAGATCAGGAAAAAATGGGAATTGCGCTTAACAGATTAGCGCAAGAGGACCCTTCATTTAGGGTGCGGACTGATGAAGAATCGGGCCAAACAATTATTTCTGGAATGGGAGAGTTACATTTAGAAATTATTGTGGATCGCATGAAACGGGAATTCGGTGTGGAAGCGAATGTTGGTGCGCCACAAGTTGCCTATCGCGAAGCAATAAGAAAATCTGTGGAAATAGAAGGGAAATTTGTTAAACAATCAGGCGGGCGTGGTCAATACGGTCATGTATGGCTAAAAATGGAACCGAATGAAGCAGGTAAGGGCTTTGAGTTTGTCGATGAGATAAAAGGTGGAGCAGTGCCTCGCGAATATATACCGGCAGTCGAAAAAGGATTGTTGGAGACACTGCCAAGTGGGGTGCTGGCGGGCTATCCGGTTGTTGATGTTAAAGTTACTCTTTTTGATGGTTCATATCACGACGTTGATTCTAATGAAAACGCATTCAAAATGGCAGCATCGATAGCATTTAAAGATGGTATGCGTAAAGCCAGTCCGGTGTTATTAGAGCCAATGATGGCGGTAGAGGTTGAATCTCCCGAAGATTTTATGGGTAATGTGGTAGGAGATTTATCATCAAGGCGCGGCATGATACAAGGAATGGAAGATGTGCCTGGATTTAAAGTAATTCGCGCTGAAGTTCCGTTGGCGGAGATGTTTGGTTATTCAACGGCGCTGAGGTCCGCTACACAAGGAAGGGCAACTTATTCAATGGAGTTTAAACATTATTCTGAAGCTCCAAAGAATGTGGCAGATGCGATAATTAACAAAAAATAATTGAATTGTTAAGAGTGTAAAAGGAACAGACATGGCAAAGAGTAAATTTGAGCGATCGAAGCCACACGTAAATGTTGGAACGATAGGACACGTGGATCATGGTAAGACGACGCTAACGGCGGCGATTACGACGATATTGACGAAGAAATTTGGCGGAGAAGCGAAGAGCTACGATCAGATTGACTCGGCGCCGGAAGAGCGTGCGCGTGGAATTACCATTAATACAGCGCATGTGGAATACGAAACAGCGAATCGTCATTACGCGCATGTGGACTGTCCTGGACACGCGGATTATGTGAAGAACATGATCACGGGCGCAGCACAAATGGATGGAGCGATTCTGGTTGTATCGGCCGCTGACGGCCCGATGCCGCAAACGCGTGAACATATACTGCTGGCGCGCCAAGTGGGTGTTCCCTACATCATTGTATATATGAACAAAGCGGACATGGTTGACGATGCTGAATTGATCGAGCTAGTCGAAATGGAAATACGCGAACTATTATCCAAATATGATTTCCCGGGCGACGATACCCCGATTATTGTCGGTTCGGCACTGAAAGCACTGGAAGGTGATCAAAGCGATATCGGCGAACCCTCCATTTTGAAATTGGCGGAAGCGTTGGATAGTTATATACCGCAACCGGAGCGCGCAATTGACGGTGCTTTCATCATGCCTGTGGAAGATGTATTCTCGATTTCAGGTCGTGGAACGGTTGTAACGGGTCGCGTGGAAAGAGGGATCATTAAAGTAGGTGACGAGATAGAGATTGTTGGTCTCAAGCCTACACTGAAAACGGTATGTACTGGTGTAGAAATGTTCCGTAAACTGCTGGATCAGGGGCAAGCGGGAGACAATGTTGGAATATTGCTGCGAGGCACGAAGCGGGAAGAAGTGGAACGTGGTCAGGTATTGGCAAAACCGGGCAGTATATCGCCGCATACCAAATTCACAGCAGAGATTTATGTGTTAAGTAAAGATGAAGGTGGAAGACATACACCTTTCTTCCCTGGCTATCGTCCGCAATTTTATTTTAGGACGACGGACGTGACGGGAGCGATCGAACTGCCGGCTGGCACGGAAATGGTGATGCCTGGGGATAACGTATCGGTAACAGTGAATTTGATAGCGCCGATTGCGATGGAAGATGGATTGAGGTTTGCGATACGTGAGGGTGGAAGAACGGTAGGTGCCGGCGTGGTCGCAAAAATCATCGAGTGATTTTAAGGATCTTGAAAAATTGAGTTTAATCAGATTGTAGTGTTTAATTTTTAAACTCAGGATTAAAAATATGCAAAATCAAAAAATTAGAATTCGCCTTAAGGCTTTTGATTATCGATTGATAGATAAATCAGCACTTGAGATTGTTGAAACGGCTAAGAGGACAGGGGCTGTAGTCAAAGGTCCCGTACCATTGCCTACTCGCATAGAACGTTTTGATGTGCTTCGATCTCCTCATGTAAATAAAACATCTCGCGATCAATTTGAGATCAGAACACATTTGAGATTGATGGATATTATTGATCCAACAGATAAAACAGTCGATGCATTGATGAAATTGGATTTGCCGGCTGGTGTTGATGTCGAAATTAAACTATAAAAAATTTTCATGGTAAGTTTGAAAGACAAGAAAATTCGATATTGTTTGAGTAAATACTTTTTATAAAGTAATGATACATGTGGATTAAAAGAGGCTAGGTATGAGTATAGGGTTGATTGGTCGTAAAATCGGGATGACGCGAATTTTTACTGACAATGGGGATAGTTTACCTGTAACGGTAATTGATGCTTCCAATAATCGTATAACTCAGATAAAAAAGACTAAAACCGACGGTTATTCTGGTATTCAATTAACTTTTGGAAGAAGAAGAGCGAGTAGAGTTAATAAATCAGCTGCAGGGCACTTTGCAAAGGCAGGTGTGGAAGCTGGAAGCATTATGAAAGAATTTCGTGTGCATACAGACGATGCGCTTAATCAAATTCAAAATGGAGAAAATGTTAAATGTGACATTTTCAAAGTAGGTCAAAAGGTAGATATATCTGGGATAACTATTGGTAAAGGGTACGCCGGTACCATAAAGTTACATAATTTTTCGTCAAATAGAGCCAGTCACGGTAATTCAAAAGCACATAACAAACCGGGATCGATCGGAATGGCTCAAGATCCAGGACGAGTATTTCCAGGAAAGAGAATGTCCGGTCATATGGGGAACGTACAAAGAACTGTGCAAAATATAGAGATTTTAAGAATTGATAATGAGAGAAATTTACTGCTAGTCAAAGGCGCGATACCCGGATCTAAGGGAGGGAACGTTATTGTGCGCCCAAGCATTAAAGTGAAGAAATAAATAAATTAGTAAAACAAAGAATAAGGTGAACAGGTAATGGAGCTAAAGCTTATTGGTGAAAAAAATCAGACATCAGGAAATATTACTGTTTCTGATGAGCTTTTTAATAGAAATTACAATGAAGCACTTGTTCATCAAATTGTAACATCTTATTTGTCGAATGCGAGAAGTGCTACTCGAGCGCAGAAAGGGCGTTCAGATGTTGCGAAATCAACCAAAAAGCCATGGCGACAGAAGGGAACAGGGCGTGCACGTGCCGGAATGGCGTCAAGTCCGATCTGGAGAGGGGGTGGAAAAATTTTTCCAAATAGCCCAGATGAAAATTTCAGAAAAAAATTAAACAAAAAGATGTATCGTGCTGGTATGAGTGTCATCTTATCGCAATTAATACGTGATGAGCGATTGCTAGTTACAGATAAATTTAACATTGACACTCATAAGACCAGAATTTTTAAAGAAAAACTAGCAGTTTTTGGATTAAATGAAGTAATGTTAATAACAAATCAGGTGGACGATAATTTATATTTATCATCAAGAAATATCCCGCGAGTTTCTGTTGTGGAAGTAAGGAATATAGATCCGATTAGTCTTTTAAAGTTTGAAAAAATTTTACTAACATTTGCAGGATTGAAGGAGCTTGAGGAGCTTTTGTCATGAAAGGATTGAATATTGATCAGGAACGCTTATTAAAAATAATATTAGCACCTCATATATCAGAAAAAGCAACATTTATTGGGGAAAAAAATAATCAAACGATATTTCGGGTTGCAATCGATGCAACCAAAAAAGAAATAAAGGATGCTATAGAATTATTATGGAAAGAGCAGAAAATAGAAGTAAAAAATGTTCAGACCATTAATGTAAAAGGGAAAAAGAAAAGAATTGGTCGTTTTATGGGGCGAAGAAGTGACTGGAAAAAAGCCATCATAAGTATTAAATCTGGACAAGAATTGAGCTTCACCAATTTTTCAAGTGCAGAGGTTAAATGATGGCACTCGTTAAACAGAAACCAACATCGCCTGGAAGAAGAACAGTTGTAAAATTAATCAATAAGGATTTATATAAGGGTAAGCCTTATAAAAATCTAATTGAGAAACAAGTAAAAACTGCAGGCAGAAATCATCATGGCCATATAACGGTTAGGCATCGCGGTGGTGGGCACAAGCATCATTATAGACTAATCGATTTCAAGCGTAATAAGGATAATATAGCTGCAATAGTAGAGCGTATTGAATATGATCCAAATAGAACTGCTAATATAGCTCTGGTTTGCTACCAAGATGGAGAAAGAAGATATATCATTGCACCGAAAGGCTTAACTGTCGGAGCAAAAATTGGCAGCGGTAAGAGTGCACAAATAAAACCTGGAGATGCATTGCCATTGCGCAATATACCGATGGGAACAATCATTCACTGCGTAGAGTTGTTGCCGGGGAAAGGAGCGCAGCTGGGAAGATCAGCGGGTGCGTCTATTCAGCTACAAGCACGAGAAGGAAATTATGCACAATTGAAACTCCGTTCTGGAGAAATGCGAAAAGTTCATATTGATTGTCGTGCGACAATCGGAGAAGTTGGTAATGCTGAGCATAGCTTGAGATCAATCGGTAAAGCTGGAGCTGTGAGATGGCGTGGAATTAGGCCTACTGTTAGAGGAGTTGCGATGAATCCTATCGATCATCCGCATGGAGGTGGTGAAGGAAGAACGTCAGCCGGTAGGCATCCTGTAAGTCCTTGGGGAGTACCGGCTAAAGGTTATAGAACTCGAAAAAACAAACGAACAGAAGTGATGATAATTCGTCATCGTTATTCGAAAAAAGGATGATTTATTAAATGGCACGATCAATAAAGAAAGGACCATTTGTCGATATTCATTTGATGCAAAAAATTTTGAAAGCACGGGAAACAAATGACAAAAGACCAATAAAAACATGGTCAAGGCGCTCAACAATATTACCAGATTTTATAGGAATGATCGTAGCCGTACATAATGGAAAGCAACATATTCCTGTTTTAGTTACGGAGAATATGATCGGTCACAAGTTTGGCGAGTTTTCGCTAACTCGTACCTTCAAAGGTCATGCTGGTGATAAAAAAGCAGTTACTAAACGATAGGAAATATGATAATGGAAACAACTGCTAAATTGCGTAGTATTAGATTATCAGCACAAAAAGGACGTTTAGTAGCTAATCAAATTAGAGGTTTGCCTGTTGATAAAGCTCTCAATATTTTAACTTTTAGCCCTAAAAAAGGAGCTGAGATAATACGCAAGATTTTGGAATCCGCCATTGCGAATGCAGAGCACAATGAAGGAGCAGATATTGATGAACTCAGAGTTTCGTCAATATTTATTGATCGCGGGACATTGATGAAGCGCACAAGCGCGCGCGCGAAAGGCCGTGGAAATAGAATTGTAAAACCAACATGTCACATATCACTGACTGTGAGTGACAGTAAAAGTTTGATCAAATAAAAGTAAAGGCGTTAGTTGATATGGGTCAAAAAATACATCCAACCGGATTCCGGCTTTCAGTTCAAAAAAATTGGCAATCTAAATGGTATGCAACTAGCAATAGTTTTGCGATTATGCTCAATGAAGACATAAAAGTACGGGCTTTTCTTAATGAAAAACTAAAAAATGCGTCGGTTGGCAGAATTTTAATAGAGAGACCGTCAAAGAATGCCAGAATTACAATATATAGCTCACGTCCTGGAGTTGTTATTGGAAAGAAAGGTGAGGATATAGAGATATTGCGTACTGAACTCCAAAAACGAATGGGAGTTCCAGTACATGTAAATATTGAAGAAATTAGAAAACCAGAATTAGATGCACAACTAATCGCTGATAATATTGCGCAACAGCTAGAAAAAAGAATTATGTTTCGGAGAGCAATGAAAAGAGCGATGCAGAATGCAATGAGACTGGGGGCACAAGGTATTAAAATAATGAGCTCTGGAAGATTGAATGGAATTGAGATAGCTCGCACTGAATGGTATCGTGAAGGCCGAGTACCACTTCACACGTTAAGAGCTGATCTTGACTATGGTACATCCGAAGCTAAAACTACGTATGGGATTATCGGTATCAAGGTTTGGATTTTTAAGGGCGAAATATTGGGAAAGAGCGATTTAAATAATCTTGGCATTTCAAGTGCAAATTTAAGTAATGAAAAGAAAAAAATTAGCAAAAAAACTGCAACTTCATTTGCAAAAGAATTTGATACAAATACTGACTAAGCATTAAATTATGATAATCGTATAAATATGTTTTTTAGAACATTTAATTATCAAATTAAATAGCACTGAGGAAAGAAATGCTTCAACCAGCCAGAACAAAATATAGAAAGCAGCAAAAAGGAAGAAATACGGGAATCGCAACGCGCGGATCGAAAGTCAGTTTTGGAGAATTTGGCTTAAAAGCGATTGATCGAGGTCGATTAACGGCGCGTCAAATTGAAGCGGCACGTAGAGCGATGACTAGGCATATTAAAAGAGGTGGACGTATCTGGATACGAATTTTTCCTGATAAGCCAATTTCACATAAACCAGCAGAAGTTAGAATGGGAAATGGAAAGGGAAGTCCCGAGTATTTCGTAGCAGAAATACAACCCGGAAAAGTATTATATGAAATGGATGGTGTTACAGAAGAATTGGCAAAAGAAGCATTTAGATTAGCTGCAGCAAAGTTACCGATTAAAACAGTATTTACAATTAGACAGATTGGTGGATAACAATGAAAGCTAGTGAGCTAAGAGAAAAATCTTTAACTGAGTTAAATAAGGAATTGATCACATTATTAAAAGTCCAATTTGGTTTAAGAATGCAATTAGCAACGCAACAGCTTTCAAACACAAGTCAGCTGAAAGCGGTTAGAAAAGATATAGCAAGAATCAAAACTGTCATAAAACAAAAAGTGAATTAATTATGAATAATGAAAAATTAAAACGCACTCTGACAGGAAAAATTACGAGTAATAAAATGGAGAGAACTGTCACAGTTTTAGTAGAACGTAGAATAAAACATCCACTTTATGGGAAATATATAACTCGATCTAAGAAGTATCATGCACATGATGCTGACAATAAGTTCTCTATTGGCGATATTGTACTAATTGAGGAATGTCGACCTATATCCAAGACTAAAAGTTGGAATGTTGTAAAGCAAATAAATAAAGTTTAGTGAATAGAAGTTACAATTATTTGCCATATTTTTTAGTAAAAGAGAATAATAAATGATACAAATGCAATCGATATTACGAGTCGCAGATAATACTGGTGCAAGGTCGCTGATGTGTATCAAAGTCCTTGGTGGTTCTAAAAGGCAATATGCTGGCATTGGGGATATAATTAAGGTTAGTGTGAAAGATGCTGCGCCCAGAAGTAGAGTAAAAAAAGGTGAAGTTTACAATGCGGTAGTGGTTCGAACTGCAAAAGGTATAAGGCGTATAGATGGCTCTTTATTAAAATTCGATGAAAATGCAGCTGTACTTTTAAATAATAAACTAGAGCCAATAGGTACGCGTATATTTGGGCCCGTTACCAGAGAATTGCGTAATGCTCGTTTTATGAAAATTGTATCGCTTGCTCCAGAAGTTTTGTAGAAGTAAAAAGGAATAGGTATGCGAAAAATTCGGAAAGGTGACGATGTCATTGTAATCGCTGGTAAAGATAAAGGAAAAAGAGGTACGGTACTTCGCGCTATCAAATCAGATTACTTAGTAATTCAAGGTGTGAATTTAGTTAAGAAACATCAAAAACCAAACCCGGCAACAGGTGTAACAGGCGGGATAATGAGCATGGAAGCTGCTATACATATATCTAATGTAGCAATTTATAATTTTACTTCTAAAAAAGCGGACAGAGTCGGTTTTAAATTATTAACAGAAAATAAAGTGCGTATTTTTAAATCCACTAATGAGCAGATTGAAAAATAAAAGGAGATAAGATTGTATGGCTCGCTTGCAAGATTATTATCGAAACACAATAACAAAAGAATTGACGGAGCAGTTTGGATATAAATCAAAAATGGAAGTCCCTTGCATTAGTAAGATAACACTCAATATCGGACTTGGTGAAGCAACGACAGATAAGAAATTAATTGAAAATGCAATTTCTGACATAAAAAAGATTTGTGGTCAACAACCTGTAGTGACAAAAGCAAAAAAATCAATTGCAACGTTCAAAGTAAGAAAAGATTATCCTATTGGATGCATGGTAACTTTGCGAAAAATTAGAATGTATGAGTTTCTCGATAGACTAATTACGATTGCAATTCCTAGAATACGTGATTTTAGAGGTATATCGGGAAAAGCTTTTGATGGTAGAGGCAATTATAATATGGGCATTAAAGAGCAGATTATTTTTCCAGAGATTGATTATGATAAGATAGATGCCTTACGTGGCATGAATATTTCTATCACTACAACAGCAAAAAATGATACAGAAGCAAGAGCTTTGTTAGCGGCATTTAACTTTCCTTTTAAGAACTGAGATCAAAAATGGCAAAGCTTGCAGTCATCAACCGAAATGATAAGCGACAGAAAATAATTAATAAATTTGCAGCTAAAAGAAAAAATTTATATGAACAAATAAATAATTTTTCTTTAAGTGATGATGATCGCTATATTGCGCGTCAAGAATTACAAAAACTTCCAAGAAATTCAAGTCCTGTTCGATACAGAAAACGTTGTGCTCTAACTGGAAGGGCAAGAGGAGTTTATTCAAAATTTGGACTTGGAAGAAACAAATTAAGAGATATGGCTATGAGTGGTAAAATTCCTGGTCTCATAAAAGCAAGTTGGTAGTAATAAAAAAATGTAGTAAAACGTTTTCAATATTTTGAATATTTAATTTATTATTAGTTGAGTATATTGACATGAGTATGAGTGATCCTGTTGCTGATATGTTAACTAGAATTCGAAATGCGCAGTTAGCTAAAAAACAGATTGTTAGCATGGGAAATTCACATTTAAAATCTGCGATAGCGAATGTATTGAAAGAAGAAGGATACGTTAATGATTTTAATGTTATTCGTGTAAATAATAAAAATATACTAGAAATAGCTCTTAAGTATCATGCTGGTGAAGCAGTGATTGAGAATATTAAAAGAGTGAGTAGGCCTGGTTTGAGAATATATAAATCCAGTAAGAGCTTGCCAAATGTAATGAATGGATTGGGAATTGCGATAGTGTCAACATCGAAGGGTGTAATGACGCAAAATAAAGCCAGAGTGATGGGTATTGGCGGCGAGCTTTTATGTACTGTTGTGTAAAGGATTTAATATAAAATGTCACGAGTTAGTAGCAATCCAATAAATATTCCCTCAAATGTGGAAGTGTATATAACAAAGGATAATATTCACGTAAAAGGACCGTTAGGTGCTTTGCAGCATTCAGTAACTGACGATCTTATATTCAATATGCAGGATGGTTTCTTGAAAATAAAAAAAATATCTGAATCGCAACAGACAAATGCAATTTCAGGAACCATTAGAGCGATAATAGCTAATATGGTGTGTGGAGTTTCGATAGGATTTGAAAAGAAACTGCAATTAGTAGGCGTAGGATACAAAGCACAAGCATCTGCTAATAAATTAAATCTTACATTGGGATTCTCACACCCTATTGATTTTGAAATTCCAGATGGAATTAGAATTGAAACACCATCACAGACAGAAATAATTGTTAAAGGAATCGATAAACAAAAAGTAGGGCAAATCGCTGCGAATATTAGAGCTTATCGAAAACCAGAGCCATATAAAGGTAAAGGTGTTCGTTATTCAGATGAAGTTATAGTACTTAAAGAAACGAAGAAAAAATAAGTGAAATAATATGTTGAACTCAAAAAATAAACGTATTAAGAGATCAAAAAAAGCTAGAGCAATAATTGCTAAATTAGGTTTAATAAGATTATCTGTTCATAGAAGTAATTCGCATATATATGCACAATTAATTGATGATAAAAATAATAAAGTGATAACCAGTGCTTCAACTTTAGAGCCTGAGGTTAGAAGTGCGCTTAATTCAGGTGGAAATATTAAAGCTGCAGTTCTTGTGGGAAAACGGATAGCTGATAAAGGTATAAAATTCGGAATAGCAAACATTGCATTTGATAGATCTGGGTATAAATATCATGGACGAGTAAAGGCTTTAGCTAATGCAGCCCGGGAAAGTGGGTTAAAATTTTAATAAGATTAAATAATGTCCGAAGGCTGGTGGATATATGAGCGTTAAAATGATAGGAACAGAAGAAAGTAGCGACGATTTACGTGAAAAGATGGTTGCTATTAATAGAGTAACTAAAGTCGTTAAAGGTGGACGCATATTGGGATTTGCTGCTCTAACAGTTGTTGGTGATGGAGATGGCGGTGTGGGTATGGGGAAGGGCAAGTCGCGCGAAGTGCCTGTTGCGGTTCAAAAAGCAATGGATGAAGCTCGCCGAAAAATGATAAAAATTAAATTAAAAAACGGGACAATTTACCATCCGATTACCGCGTCGCATGGCGCAGCTAAAATATATATGCAGCCTGCACCGGAAGGTACTGGCATAATAGCAGGTGGTCCAATGCGGGCTATATTTGAAGTGATGGGTATGACTAATATATTAGCAAAATGTATTGGCTCAACAAATCCGTATAATGTTGTAAGAGCAACACTCAAAGGCCTTACTAAAATGAATACACCAGCCAATATTGCTGCAAAGCGCAATAAATCTATAAAAGAAATAATGGGGCATGGTAATGATTGATTCTAATAAAAAAGAAGCAATAAAAATTACTCTTATAAAAAGTGTAATAGGAACAAAAAAATCGCATAAGGCCACTATTATTGGCTTAGGATTAAAAAGACTAAATAGTTCGCGTATACTTGCAAATACACCTGAAACTCGAGGAATGATTAATAAGATAAATTATTTAATTAAGTGTGATTGATTATGTATCTTAATTCAATTAAACCAGCTAATGGTTCAAAGAAAAGTAAATTGAGATTAGGGCGCGGAATAGGTTCTGGATTAGGAAAAACCTGTGGAAGGGGACATAAAGGGCAGAAATCTAGAGCAGGCGGGTTTCATAAAGTTGGATTTGAAGGTGGACAAATGCCAATTCAAAGACGCTTACCAAAAAGAGGATTTTCAAGTTTAAAGAGTCGACAATCTTATAGCTTAAGATTAAGTGATTTGAGTATCATTCCTGAAACAGAAATTAACTTAGATACATTGATAAAGTATAATATTGTTTCAAAGAAAATTAACAAAATAAAAATATTTAAAGCAGGGCAGAGTAATCAAAAATATCATTTTAAAGATATTACAGTTAGTAAAGGTGTGCATAATATAATGCAAGCATTAGATCGATCTACTTCATAAATTTTAATTAAAGTAAATATAAAGTATGTCGAATTTTCCGATCGATAAATTTGCTGATCTTAAAAGACGTTTATGGTTTTTATTATTTGCACTAATAGTATATAGGATTGGTGCACATGTTCCGGTGCCAGGTATTGATCCAATTGTTTTAAAAGATTTATTTGAATCTCAAGAAAATAGTGTACTGGGAATGTTTAATATGTTCTCCGGAGGCGCTCTTTCTAGATTTTCGATATTTGCACTTGGTATTATGCCTTATATATCAGCTTCAATTATAATGCAGCTAGGTACGGTTGCAATCCCATTCCTTGAGGCTTTAAAAAAAGAAGGAGAAAGTGGAAGAAGAAGGATTGCGCAGTATACGAGATATGGAACAGTTATCTTAGCTCTTGTTCAAAGTTATGGAATTTCTATCGCTCTGCAATCACAAGAAAGCTTGGTAATAAATCCTGGCTATTCCTTTATGTTTACCACGGTGATTACACTAGTAACTGGTACTATTTTCTTGATGTGGTTAGGCGAACAAATCACAGAACGTGGTATCGGAAATGGAATTTCCCTAATTATTTTTGCAGGGATTGCGGCAGGTCTTCCAAGTGCTATTGGTGGTACTTTAGATTTGGTAAGTACTGGATCTATGCATTTTTTGATAGCTTTTGGAATATTTGTAGCTGCGGCTTTTGTTACGGGGATTGTTGTTTTTGTTGAGAAAGGTCAAAGAAGAATTTTAGTCAATTACGCCAAACGTCAGGTTGGGCAAAAAGTTTATGGAGGACAAAGTTCGCATTTACCTTTAAAGCTAAATATGCCGGGAGTTATACCGCCAATATTTGCTTCAAGTATTATTTTATTTCCTGCTACTTTAGCTAGTTGGTTTGCAAATAACGAATCTGTTACATGGTTAAAAGATATTAGTTCTGCCTTATCACCTGGGCAACCGCTATATGTAATTTTATATGCCATAATGATAATCTTCTTTTGTTTCTTCTATACTGCGCTTGTATTTAATCCTAAGGAGACTGCAGATAATCTTAAAAAGAGTGGGGCTTTTATACCAGGTATAAGACCAGGAGAGCAAACAACGCGCTATATCGAAAAAATAATGTTACGTTTAACATTATCGGGATCAATCTATGTTACCCTAGTCTGTTTGTTGCCTGAATTTCTAATTCTTAAATGGAATGTTCCGTTTTATTTTGGAGGAACATCTCTTCTAATTATTGTAATTGTGACTATGGATTTCATGTCGCAAGTTCAATCGCACATTATGTCATCTCAATACGATAGCTTGTTAAAGAAAACAAATTTTAAAAATAGCAGTAGTAATATGAAATTACCAGCAAGATAACTTATTGGTGATAAGAGATGGCGAAAGAAGATACAATTCAAATGCAAGGTGAAATTCTAGAAACATTGCCTAACGCAATGTTCAGAGTAAAATTAGAAAATGGGCACATTGTATTAGGACATATTTCAGGAAAAATGCGCATGCATTACATAAGAATATTGCCTGGAGATAAGGTTACAGTAGATTTAACTCCGTATGATCTTACGAGAGCAAGAATAACTTTCCGGGCTAAGTAATTGAATTTAAGTTTGATAATTAGAAATTGTCCGTAATTATTTATTTATAGCATATATATTATGAAAGTAAATGCATCTGTTAAAATACTTTGTAGGAATTGCAAAATTATACGACGTAATCGAATTGTCCGAGTGATATGTACAGACCCGAGACATAAACAACGACAGGGATAACTATTAAAAATACGCGAAGATTAAAATAGGAAAATATAAATGGCACGTATTGCTGGCATTAATATACCAAATCATAAACATGTTGGTATTGCACTAACTGCGATTTACGGTATTGGGAGATCGAATTCAAAAAATATTTGTCAAGCCGTCGGAATTGCAACAGACAAAAAATTGAAAGATCTTTCCGAAGAGCAAATAGATCATTTGCGAGATTATATTGCTAAGATCACAATTGAAGGTGATTTGCGACGAGAAATCTCGATGAATATAAAAAGACTCATTGATTTAGGCTGCTATAGAGGATTAAGACATCGCCGAGGACTTCCTGTACGTGGTCAACGAACTAGAACAAATGCAAGAACTAGAAAAGGCCCAAGAAAAGCAATACGCGCTCGATAGCGACTTTATTGAAGTAAACGTAAAAGTAAACAAGGATTTTTATAATGATTAAGGCAGTTTCTCGAGCACGGAAGAAAATCAAAAAAAATATTTCTGAAGGTATAGCTCATATTCATGCTTCTTTTAATAATACAATTATTACTATAACAGATAGGCAAGGAAATGCATTATCATGGGCCACTTCAGGTGGTGCCGGTTTCAAAGGATCACGTAAGAGTACTCCTTTTGCTGCACAAGTTGCTGCTGAAAATGCCAGTAAAATAGCTATTGATTGTGGTGTGAAGAATCTTGAAGTTAGAGTGAAAGGACCGGGACCTGGGAGAGATTCAGCTGTAAGAGCCTTAAATGCAGCAGGTTTTAAAATTACAAGCATTTCAGATGTAACACCAGTGCCGCATAATGGCTGCCGACCACCAAAAAAACGTCGTATCTGAGGAGAGAAAATTGGCTAGAAATCTTGCACCAAAATGTAAACAATGTCGACGAGAGGGTGAGAAATTATTCTTGAAGGGCGAAAAGTGTTTTACTGATAAGTGCGCGATAGAACGGAGAAATTATCCTCCTGGTCAACATGGTCAGAAAAAAGGTAGATTGTCTGATTATGGAGTTCAACTTCGCGAAAAACAAAAAATAAAAAGAATATATGGTGTATTAGAGAGACAGTTTCGTAACATATATAAATTAGCGGATAAGCATCGTGGTGTAACTGGTGATAATTTACTTCAGCTCTTAGAAAGTCGCCTTGATAATGTTGCATATCATATGGGCTTCGGATCGTCTAGATCTGAAGCAAAACAGATAGTTAGACATAATATGATTTTAGTAAATGGCCATCGCGTTAATATTCCTTCCTACATAGTAAAAGCTGGTGATATTGTAGAAGTTGATAAAAATTCAAAAAATCATTTGCGTATTAAGACGGCAATTGAGATGGCTAGCAACCGGAATTTTCCTTCATGGATAGAAGTCAATGTTAAGGAAATAAAAGGTACTTATAAAACAAGACCTGATCGAGCAGAACTGCCGTCATCAATCAATGAATCATTAGTTATAGAATTGTATTCTAAATAATTATTTCACATTACAATTGCTTTGCAGCAAAGGAATTATATATGCTCGGTACGGAGCTGCTTACACCGCGGATTATTGATGTTCAGAATATATCTCCCCTGCACGCCAGAGTTGTTATGGAGCCCTTTGAAAGGGGCTATGGTCATACGTTAGGTAATGCATTAAGAAGAATTCTTTTATCCTCAATGTTTGGTTTCGCTCCAACTGAAGTTAAAATAGCTGGTATTGTGCATGAGTATTCAGCTTTGGATGGAGTGCAAGAGGATATTGTTGATATATTACTGAATATCAAAGGCATAGTTTTAAAATTACATAACAATGATCAAGCTACTTTATATTTAAGAAAAGCTGGTAAGGGAGTTGTTACTGCCGGTGATATAGAAACAGGGCATGATGTTGAAATCATTAATCCCGAACATATCATCGCTCATCTAACTTCTGATTGCAAAATAGATATTGAATTAAGAGTTGAAAAAGGAAGAGGATTTGTACCTGCTGCAATCAGAAAAAATGTAAATATTGAAAGAGATATAGGAACGATTTTTCTTGATGCTTCTTTTAGTCCTATTAGACGTGTAAGTTATGCAGTCGAAAGTGCGCGAGTGGAACAAAGAACAGATTTAGATAAATTGGTAATTGATCTAGAAACAAATGGAATAGTTGAGCCTGAAGAAGCGATTCGCTATGCTGCACGAGTATTAGTTCAACAATTGTCAGTATTTGCAGATCTGGAAAGTACACCAATACTGAAAGAGAAACCTCAAGCACCTCAGATAGACCCTATTCTGTTACGACCAGTTGATGATCTTGAGCTTACTGTTAGATCTGCAAATTGCTTGAAAGTCGAGAATATTTATTATATTGGTGATTTAATTCAACGTACCGAAGCTGAATTACTGAGAACACCAAACTTGGGAAGAAAATCACTTAACGAAATAAAAGAAGTATTAGCTGCACGTGAGCTAACTCTTGGAATGAAGCTGGATAATTGGCCACCAGCAAATTTAGAGAATATATCTAAGGATCAAAACCATGCGTCATAGTATTGCATTTAGAAAATTAAACCGTACTAGCAGTCATAGATCAGCAATGTTTCGCAATATGAGTAATTCACTTTTGCGGCATGAAGTTATAACTACAACCCTACCGAAGGCCAAAGAACTTAGAAGATATGTAGAACCTGTCATTACTTTGGGAAAAGTATCATCTTTATCTAATCGACGTATTGCTTTTAATAAATTGCGTGACCGTGAAAACGTAACTAAATTATTTGCTGAATTAGGACCAAGATATCTTGCACGCCCCGGTGGATATATTAGAATCCTAAAATGTGGTTATCGAAAAGGTGATAACGCTCCTATGGCACTAGTGGAGCTTATTGATCGCCCTGCTGATAAAGCTGAAGTTAATGATAAATTAACCGCTGCATAAGATTATCTCTGTTTGTTTGTATTTGTTGATATATTTTTATCAGTCATTTTTAGATTTCAAATCTCTACGGATATAATTCCCTGTGTTCAGAGTTACAAGATGACTTGTATTTAACAGGCTGATTAGTAGCGCAACTAAAGTAATCCTTCGCTTGCAATGGATCAGTTTGCTCGAGCCAAGTACAAGCAGAAAGCGCAAGAAGATTAAAATATGATAATCAGCAATTATTGCATTTTCAGAGAATAGCAAGATCATAATTTATTTTATAAAACCTTATTTTTATACTCTTTCAGGATGTTGTAAGATTATTAGCGGATTTTTAATTCCTGGGAATATTGGAAATAAGAATAAAAAAATTCAAAGTTTGCTGTGCATGAGAATTTTTCAAAGAAGCTTATAGGCTTATTGAACAAAGATAAAGCCCTAAAATTCACATCTCATTTAACCCCGATAATAGATCTCAATGTTTTCAATATAATTGATTCTACAAGCAATTATTTATTGAGTAATATCAAGCAATATCAACTAAATGATAATCGAATAGTTGTTGCTGCTGCTGAAGTTCAAACTAAAGGACGCGGGAGAATAGGTCGTTCATGGCATAGTGATTTAGGTAGTGGACTTACTTTTTCTATGTTGCGCCGCTTTGAAAACGGCGCGTCTGTTTTAACTGGTCTCAGCCTTGTGATTGGTGTTGCAATTGTTCGGGTTTTAAGATCCTTCTCAGTAAATCAAATCAACCTTAAGTGGCCTAATGACATCCTTTATGACAACAGTAAATTGGGTGGAGTATTGGTTGAGCTACGTGGAAAAATGATTGGCCCTGCAGATGCAGTAATTGGTATTGGCATTAATTTTAATCTTCCAAGTTCTATCAGATCTATTATTCAACAAAATGCTATTGATTTATTCCAAATCACGGGACAGCATTTAGATCGCAATGAAATTTTTGGTGCATTGCTACTGGAGCTATGTAGCATCCTATCTGATTTCGAAGTGCACGGATTTTCTTATTTTAAAGATGAATGGATTAGCTACCATGCTTATCATGGTAAGAACGTGAGACTATTTCTTCCACATAATTCGTTTGTTTCCGGTGTGGTAGATGGCATAAACGACGATGGATCAATTTGTTTACTAACCTCAGCTGGTAGAAATTCATACATTGTCGGCGATATTTCTATGCGTTTGACTGATTAGTTTTAAACTAATGACTACCATATTAGCAATTGATTCTGGCAACTCTTTTATAAAATGGGGATTATTTCACGATGATCAGTGGATAATACAAAGTAAGATAGACTATGAACATGTTTCTCATTTAAAAAGCGAATTTGATAAACTGCCAGAACCTGACATCATTTTAATTTCCCATGTTGCACGTCAAGAGACCAGAAATGAAATCTGTGAATTGATTTCCCGCTGGATTGCTCAAACGATATGGCTTCAGTCCGGCTTGTTTCAATGTGGTGTTTTGAATGGCTACTCTGACCCCAAGCAGCTAGGAAGTGATCGTTGGGCAGCTTTAATTGCTGCCTGGAAGATTGAACATAAGGCTTGCTTAGTAATTAATGCCGGTACCGCTGTGACCATTGATGCACTATCCGATTCTGGTCAATTTCTAGGTGGTGTCATATTACCCGGTGTGCATTTGATGCAGAACAGTCTGTGCTTTAGTACCCAATTAGATCAGGCTAAGACGGGTGCTTATGAAGATTTTCCCGTTAATACGAATAACGCAATTCATAGTGGAATCATTCATTGTCTGGTAGGCGCTATTGAACATATGCACAGTCTTTTATCGGAAAGATTGCATCAAACTGACATAAGCTGCATCATAAGTGGCGGAGGTGCGACTCTATTAGTTCCATTGATTAAATTTCCGATTAATAATACTGTTGATAACTTAGTGTTGGAAGGATTGATTTTAATTGCTAAAGATGAAATGTGTAGGCAAAAGTTAGCTATCTCGAAAGACATAATATGATCCCATTTCAGAACGCAACTTTCTATACTACTGTAAATGATATTCGTGACTTGCCACAGCATTCAGGGATTGAAGTAGCATTTGCAGGAAGATCTAATGCTGGTAAATCCAGCGCTATAAATACACTTGCTAATAAAAATCGTCTGGCTTTTGTAAGTAAAACACCTGGGCGTACGCAACATATCAATTTCTTCCAATTAAACGAAAATCAATTTCTCGTTGATTTGCCCGGATATGGTTACGCCAAAGTTCCTGATAGTGTACGACAGCATTGGCAGAAATTATTGGAACAATATTTGCAAACTCGGGAATCGCTTAAAGGCATGGTGTTGATAATGGATATCCGTCACCCGTTAAAAGTACTGGATATCCAAATGTTGGACTGGTTTGCGCCAACAGGAAAAGCCATTCATATTTTATTGACTAAGGCTGATAAGTTGAGTAAGCAGAAAGCACATATGACGTTGCAAAGCGTGACTCAATATTTGAATAAATCTTATCCGGGATGCACTGTACAATTGTTTTCTAGCTTGGCAGGAAGCGGTGTTGAAAATGCTGCAGCCGTTATTAATGCATGGCTAAATCCCGATCAATGCCTTGCATAAGGCACGAGAAGGAAGATGAATAAAAAAAGCCCCCGGTTAAAGGGGAGTAAAACCGGGGGGAATCGCCTTAATATCACTTAAGGCCCTGTCTCAGGGAGGAAAGACAGGGGGACGATCAAGAATGTCCTCTCCTAAGAGAGGCTGTTGCCTGTGTTAGTTCCGCTAAGCAATAGATTTTTTTTATCTTATTTGTATTTTTACTCTTTTTATGTTTTCAATCAGCCAATTTCCGCAAAAAAGAATGCGACGTATGCGTCGCGACCAGTTTTCTCGTCGTCTTATGCAGGAATCTTATCTTCATGTGGATGATTTGATTTATCCTGTTTTTGTATTGGATGGAAAGAATCGCAGCGAGAATGTTAAATCAATGCCGGGTGTTGTCAGACAAAGCCTTGATCTTTTAATGGTGCAAGCTGAAGAATGTTTGCAGCTTGGTATCCCAGCACTTGCAATTTTCCCGGTTATCGATACTGAACTGAAAAACCTGACGGCAAGCGAAGCCTATAATCCGGAAGGATTAGTACCCAGAGTTGTCCGGCAATTAAAGAAAAATTTCCCTGAGCTGGGCGTCATCACAGACATCGCATTGGATCCCTATACCAGTCATGGTCAGGATGGCCTGATTGATCAAAACGGTTACGTAATGAACGATGAGACTGTGAATGTTTTGTGTCAGCAAGCGCTGGTGCACGCACAAGCGGGAGCGGATGTTGTGGCGCCTTCGGACATGATGGACGGACGCATTGCAGCGATCCGGAGTAGCTTAGACAGTCAGCAATTTATTCATACCCGCATATTGGCGTATTCGGCAAAGTATGCTTCCAGTTTTTACGGACCATTTCGCGATGCGGTCGGATCTGCGGCAAACCTTGGTGCAGGGAACAAATATACCTATCAGATGGATCCGGCAAATTCCGATGAAGCCTTGTGGGAAGTTGGCCTGGATTTGGATGAGGGGGCGGACATGGTCATGATCAAACCTGGCATGCCTTATCTGGATATTGTGCGGCGCGTGAAGGATCAGTATGGCGCACCGACATTTGTTTATCAAGTGAGCGGAGAATATGCCATGCTCAAAGCTGCTGCGATTAACGGCTGGCTAAATGAAGAAGCCTGCGTGTTGGAAGCGCTGCTTTCATTCAAACGCGCAGGTGCTGATGGAATCTTAACTTATTTTGCATTGGATGCTGCCAACTGGTTAAAAAGGAGACTGTAAAACTAAATAGTCGCCCCTGCAAAATTCACACAGTCATGCCGACAAACGAACGTTTTGTGTAAAAGGTGTTGATCAGTTGCAGCAGCGCAAGTCGCAATAAAGAATTCTTGATGCCCAAACGGTGTATAGCTCTCATCAGCCAGCGCAGATTGTAGCCAGCCGCACATAACACAGCGTGCAGTGCATCACCCAACTGACCTGGTAACCAGCAGCGATCCATTCGGTGATCCGACTTCAGATGCCCGATTGCAGGTTCCACGGCCTGCCGGCGCTTGAGCCAGCGCCGCTGCGGTTTCGTCAGCGACTTGTACTTGCCGCGATGGATGATTTCCACTGCCGGATTGTCAGCATCCACTCCCCGGAACCCGAGATCGGCAATAACCTGCTTCGGTATTGATCCGGTATCTTCGAGTAGCCTGTGCGTTTGTTCGAGCTGTTGGTGGAGAATATGACCATCGTAGGGATTGCCAGGAAAGGTTCTGGCACCGACTATCAGGCCGCTTTTGTGCGTAACAGCAATGCCGGCTTTAACTCCGAACTCGTAAGGTTTGCGTGCTTTGCCCTTGCCGATGCATTCGGCTTCCGGTGCGTGCAATGCATAGAGTTTGTTGTTGTCCTTGGGTTGCTGCTTATGAATCCGTCCTGCCCGTTCCAATAGCGTGGTCAATTGCTGCAGCGATGCGGCACAGACCGTCGTCACGGTTGCCAGTTTGCGCTGGATCTCCCGCAGCACGATACCAAGGATCGTGCGTTGGCGTTTAACGGTTTTGTGCAGACGCCGCAATTGCCTGGCGTGGGCATAGCCGCCTGCCCTTCGGCGCAGCGCCTTGCCTTCTTTGGCGTAGGTTTGCTTCAAGGTGATGCCAGCCCGTCTGGCTGCTTGCACAATCTTGCCGCGAGCAATTTCCAGTAACCGGCTATCCACCGGATGCGCAATTGCCTTTTCCTGAATTGTCGTGTCAACAATCACTCGTTTGAATTCAGCCGGTTTGACCGCCTTGGTGTGCACCGCAGTGTCAATCGTTGCCTTCAGCAGCTTCTCAACACCAGCTTCACCAATGGCGGTGCGGAAACGGCCAATCTGGGTGGCATCACACGGCAACTTCGATGTGTAATATTCCTCGCCGCTGAAATACTGCCACACCACATTCTCCGACCAGCGAACCACCAGCTCTTCGTCACTGAGGTTGAACGCATGCTTCAGATACAGCAACGATGCCATCAACCGGATCGGCAAGCGGGGGCGACCCGCAGTGCTCACGCCCCCACTGGCAATCGCCAATGTTGTGCCAAAAAGATCGTTGATCTCCAACACTTCACCCTGACGGTTTTTACGCTCAAAAGCAGGGACAAGTGCTGCTTCAATATCAGCCCACGGCAGTCGATTCGACAGCACTGCCAGGGGATGACGCAGATCAATTATCTGATCGAGACGCGCTCGGAAAAAATCATCGGTCGGCATTTCAGTTCCTCTTGATTCTCTCAGTGTTTTGATGCGAATAGTATAAATTCTCAGGGATCAATGCCGTCTAAAATTTGATGATTCCTGCAGTTCATGCAGGCTCTAAGTGTTTTGCAGGGATGACTAAATAAGGTAGCGACTTTAAAACAATTGATCCTGCACTTCTCTTGTAACTCTGGGTGCATGATCAATCGGATTTTCATTCAGCGGCGGTAATTGTTCACTAAAGAAAAATTCGGTCATATCGCCGTTTGATTCCCTGAACCCTGTAGCCGAGTCAATTTTAGCGGTAACGACACCACTTGGTGGTCTGTACTCTGCCATTGGAACACCTTTTAGAACTGGTCCCATGTAATCCATCCATATCGGCAAAGCTACTCGTCCGCCCGTCTCATTATTTCCTAACGACTTCGGTTCATCATATCCGGTCCAGGCGATGGTTACCAAGTCTTTCTGGAAGCCGCAGAACCAGGCGTCGACAAAATTACTGGTGGTGCCGGTTTTTCCTGCCAAATCGGTTCGTCCCAATTGTCGTGCCTTGACGGCGGTGCCATGACTGATGACATCTTGCATCATGCTGGTCATGATAAATGCATTACGCGGATCAATGACACGTTTTGCTCCATTGGTGACCGATACGGGCTGAAATTGTTCGACGATATTGCCTTTCTCATCTTCAATCCGCTTGATGAAATACGGCGCGACTCGGAAGCCGCCATTGGCAAAAACTGCATATCCCGCAGCCATTTGCATCGGTGTTACTGAACCTGAGCCGAGTGCCATTGGTAAATAAGGGGGATGGCGGCTGGCATCGAAACCGAATCGCGTGATGTAATCTTGCGCATACTGAATGCCGATCGCCTGCAATATCCGGATCGAGACGAGGTTCTTGGATTTTGTTAATGCAGTGCGCATGCGCATCGGCCCCTCAAATTTTCCATCGAAATTTTTCGGTTCCCATAATTGGCTGCCGGTTTGCGCGGCACTGAACGAGAGTGGGGCGTCGTTAATGATGGTGGCCGGTGTGAAACCCTTTTCCAGTGCAGCGGAATAAATGAAAGGCTTAAAACTGGAGCCCGGTTGCCGCCACGCTTGTGTGACATGATTGAATTGATTTTTGTAAAAATCAAAACCGCCGATTAAAGCGTGAATGGCGCCATCATTAGGATCAATGGATACAAGTCCGGCTTCTATTTCCGGCAGTTGAACAATATGCCAGATATGTTTCTGATTTTTCTGGATACGAATCAGCGAACCCGGGATGATGTATTTTTTACTGGGTTCTTTTTTATCGGTCAGAAATTTCTGTGCGAATTTAAGGCCATCGCCCGTGATTTCAATGATCTCTCCGCCTTTTTTGTACGCTTGTACGGCATTGGACTTGGCAGTCAATACGATAGCTGCGTAAATATCATCGCTATCATTAACCTCATCCAACGCATCGTCCAGCGTTTTTTCCTGATTGGCGCCGTGCTTGGCCAGATCGATATACCCTTCGGGGCCGCGGTAACCGCGGCGTCTGTCGTATTCGATCACATTTTTGCGTAATGCCTGATAAGCCGCTTCCTGATCTAACTGACGCAATGTGGTATAGACTTTGATGCCTTTATCGTAGGTTTCTTCCTGGTAGCGGTCGTAGATTACCTGGCGTACCATTTCAGCAACGTACTCAGCCCGCATGGCAAAGGCTGTCGATTGTTTCTTCACGGCAACGGGCTGTTTTTCCAATTCGCTCAACTCATCACTGGAAATATAATTCAATTTATGTAACCGCCCCAGTACATACAACTGTCGGTTTTTGGCTCGCTTAGGATTGCTGATCGGATTATAGCTCGAGGGTGCCTTGGGCAATCCGGCCAGCATGGCGGCTTCGGCAATGTTTATTTCCTGCAATGACTTGCCGAAATAGGTTTGCGCTGCTGCGGCAAAACCGTAACTGCGGTGTCCCAAATAAATTTGATTGACATACAGTTCCAAGATTTTGTCTTTACTGAGGCTATGTTCAATTTTGAACGCCAATAGCGCTTCGCTCAGTTTTCTGGTGATTGTTTTTTCCCTTGTCAGAAAAAAATTGCGCGCAACTTGCATGGTGATGGTGCTCGCGCCTTGGCGTACACTGCCTGCTGAGAAATTGGAATAGGCGGCGCGCAATACGCCGAGATAATCGACACCGCCATGCTCGTAGAAACGATCATCTTCTGCTGCAAGAATTGCTTGCTTGAGACGCTCCGGTACTTCGGAAATACTGACCACATTTCTGCGCTCCGCGCCAAATTCACCGATGAGCAGGCCTTCGTTGCTATATATGCGCAATGGTATTTTGGGGCGGTAATCGGTCAGTGTGTCCAGTGACGGTAAATTGGAATATATAACCAACCCGGCAAAGCCTGCCAGCAACACACCAATCAAGCCTAAAGCGGATAATGTGACAAAAAAGTAGTACAACCAGCGAGCAAACATGGATAATTACGCAATGAAACGGTTAAAATACAGAGTTATAAAGGGTATATTTATTGTTTTTCTTTGAATAGAATTTCCCGGATTCTGTCAGAATCAGCAACAGCTTTCTCAATCCGCTGAATAAACTTGGATTTTTTTCAGACGATGAGCAGTTTATATATTAAACTCATAGAGTGTATTTATAATGCCAAGCGCGAGTATCGCTTCTAACTGAACAATGTTCAAGGGAAATTTTGATATCAATTTAGACTTCCTGAAGTTGAAGTCGCCGTCATTGATCGGTGTGGATATTAGCTCCTCATCGGTCAAAATGGTTGAATTATCGATGGCCGGCAAAAGCAATCAGGCCTATCGTATCGAACGCTATGTCATAGAATCCTTACCGGCGGATGCCATGCAGGATGGCGGAATTGCCAATATGGAAGCCGTGACTGAAAGTTTGCAGCGCAGTTGGAAGCGTATGGGAACGCGCCAGAAGAATGTGGCATTGGCGTTGCCTGCAACGGATGTAATTACCAAGAAAATTGTAGTGCCGGCCGGACAGCGTGAGGAAGATCTGGTTTTTCAAGTGGAGAATGAGGCCAGCCAATACATTCCTTTCCCATTGGATGAAGTTGATCTGGATTTTCAAGTTACCCGATCCGTTCCGGATAATCCGGATGAAGTGGAAGTTCTCATTGCGGCTTCGCGCAAGGAAAAAGTGGAAGACCGGGTGGCAGCAGCGCTTGCGGCGGGTCTTAAAACGGTCGTCGTGGATGTTGAGCCCTACGCGGCGCAGACAGCATTTGAGCTGACGCTGAATCAACTGCCAGACGGCGGGAAAGACCGGGTGATAGCGCTCGTTGATATTGGCGCGACGGTCATGAAGGTGAACGTGCTGCTGAACGGCGAGTCGCTGTACACGCGCGATCAGCATTTCGGCGGTGATCAGCTGACACAGGAGATTCATAATCAATTCAATCTTTCCCTGGAAGAATCGGAAACCGCCAAACGCGGAGGGAATCTGCCGGGAAATTATCAGGCGGAAGTATTGCAACCCTTTTGTGAGACGCTGGCGATCGAAGTGATGCGCGCCATTCAGTTTTTTTATACTTCAACGCAATATACCGAAGTCAATTATATTTTTATCGCTGGCGGTTGTGCCGTCATTCCGGGATTGGATGCAATCATTGCGGCACGCACCCAGGTCAGCACACTGGTGGTGAATCCCTTCGCCGGCATGGAATTATCGAGCCGCATCATTTCGCGCCAATTGAATCAGGACGCTCCCGCGCTTTTAATCGCTTGCGGTTTGGCCCTGCGAAGTTTCGATCCATCATGATTCGTATCAATCTACTCCCGCATCGCGAACTGAAGCGGAAAGCCAGACAGCAGCAGATTGCGATTCTGGCCGGTGCAGTGAGTTTTCTTGGAGTTCTCGTTGTCTGGGGGATTTATTCCATCATCGCGGGCAATATCGAGTATCAGAATGCCCGCAACCAATTTTTGCAGAACCGTATTGCCGTTCTGGATAGCGAGATTGCCGAGATTCGCAATATCAAGACACAAACGCAGGAATTGCTCGCACGCAAACATGTTGTCGAAACATTACAGAACAGCCGTTCCGAAGTCGTGCACTTGTTGGATCAACTGGTGAGATTGCTGCCCGAGGGTGTGTATTTGCAAAGCGTTAAGCAGAATGATCAGAACATTACGCTGCTGGGGTATGCGCAATCCAATGCCTGGATATCCACGCTGATGCGGAATCTGGAATCTTCGCCGTGGCTCGAGTCGCCGCTGTTAGTGGAAATCAAGGCGATGACGGTTAACAACATTCGCCAGAATGAGTTCAATATGAGAATAAAACTCAGACGGACATCGATTGATGATGTGCAAAAACCGCTTACCAATCCTCCCGGAAAATCATAAGGCTATTCAGCATGAACGACTTGCTCATCGAATTGCGTCAGCTCGATATCAATCAAGCGGGAAATTGGCCGGCGCCCATTAAAATTGGCGCCCTGGTTATTTTATTTATTGCCATCATTATTGCAGGTCATTTTTTAGTGTGGCAAGACCAGACCGCGATGCTGGAGAAAATCCAGGCGGAGGAGGAAACATTAAAAAATAGTTACTTGATTAAAAAAAGGAGTGCGGTCAATTTACCGGCGCTACGCACCCAACTGGGAGAAATAGAACAATCGCTGAGTGCCATGCTGAAGCAGCTTCCCGATAAATCCGAAATGGAAGCGTTACTGGTCGATATCAATCAGGCAGGTTTGGGGCGAGGATTACAGTTCGAATTGTTCAAACCGGCGGAAAAGGAAACGATCAACGCATTTTATGCCGAGCTTCCGGTTGCTATCCGGGTAACGGGTGGTTATCACGATATTGGCGCTTTTGCCAGCGATATTGCGCGATTGTCGCGTATTGTCACGCTCAATGACATCACTATTGCTCCTGGGACAGATGGAAAATTGGTCTTGGATGCGGTCGCGAAGACGTTCCGCTATTTGGATGAGGAAGAAATGGCGAAGCAAGTAAACAAAGCAAGTAAAAAGTAAATGATAAAAGGTAAATGATCGATGATGAGAAGCATATACCTGCTGGTGTTATTCGCGGCGTTTTTGCCGCTGCTGACGGCCTGCAGCCAGAATGACTTTAGCGATTTGGAAGCCTTTGTTCAGAGCGCCGGCGAAGGGATGCAAGGCCAGATTGATCCGCTCCCTGAAATTAAGCCGTATCAATATTTTACTTATCAGGCTTTTGACATTCCCAGCCCCTTTGTGCCCCGCAAAAATGATCATGTGCAAACCATCGGTAATGGAATTCAGCCGGACTTGGCGCGGCGTAAGGAAGTGCTGGAAGCCTATCCGCTGGAAAGCTTGTCGATGGTCGGAACATTGCAGCAACACGATAAGATTTTTGCTTTGATCAAATCTCCGGACGGTACTTTGTATCGTGTGCAAACGGGGAACTATCTGGGTCAGAATTTCGGAAAAATTAACCACATATCGGAATCAGAAGTTAAACTATCGGAGATCGTGCAAGATGGCGTAAATGAATGGATTGAAAAAACAAGTGCACTCATGCTGAAGAATTAAAATAAACAACCCTAAAGCTACCGATAATGATGAAAAGATATGGTCTCAACATCGTATTAGCAGCACTGTTGATTTGTTTTGCGGCGGCGGTTTTTGCGCAACAAACGATCACTGCGGAAGCACCGCCGAATAGTAGTAATAGTATCCGTTCAATCGATATTTCCACCTTCCAGAATGGTGAAGTTATTGCCAAACTTACTTTGGATCGGCCATTGCCGACACTGCCGACGGGTGTCGCATTGGATAATCCGCACCGGATATATTTTGATTTCCATCAGGTTGCCAACGGCTTGGGCAAAAATGTGCAAGAAGCTGCCGAAGGCGATTTGCGCAGCATCAACATCGTGCAGGTTGGGGATCGCACCCGGCTGGTGTTGAATTTGGCCAGGCTCATGCGGCACGATATGCAAGCGCAGGGCAATAGCCTGTTAATCAAGCTGGTCAGTGTGCGGGAAAGTCCGGTAACGGCTTCGGAGGTACGGTTTGCGGAGGAAACTCCGAATCAGCAAGTGAACAGCCTTCAGGATATTGATTTCCGCCGTGGTGCCAATGGGGAAGGGCGGATTGAGGTTGATATGACAAAACCCGGTACCAGCGTCGATGTGCAATTGCAAAATAACGATATTTTCGTCGAATTCGTCGATACTGTGCTTCCCGGCAGCTTGAGAAGGCGATTCGATGTCGTCGATTTCGCAACACCCGTACATACCATTGAAACCTCTAAGAAAGGCAATAATGTCCGGATGCATGTCAAAGCGGGCGGACGCTGGGAACATTCCGCGCGGCAATCCGGCACCCGATTTGTTCTGGAAGTCCGGGCGCTGAGCGAAGATGAGGAAGAGCAAGCGAAAAAGAAACGCGCCAACGGCGGATACACCGGCGACCGGTTATCGCTTAATTTTCAGGATGTCGAAGTGCGCGCAGTGTTACAAGTCATCGCCGATTTTACCAATCTGAATATCATCGCCAGCGATTCCGTTGCAGGGAATCTTACGCTGCGGTTAAAGGATGTGCCGTGGGATCACGCGCTCGATATCGTGTTGCAAGCGCAAGGATTGGATAAACGGCAGACGGGTAATGTCATTTTTGTCGCGCCGCGTAAGGAAATGGCGGACCGGGAATTGCTCGACGTGGAAGCGAAGATGCAGATTGCCGACATGGAACCGTTGCGTTCCGAAATTTTTCGTTTGAATCATCGCAGGGTCAATTCGATGTCGTTCGAAAGCATGCTTAGCAAACGCGGCACGATCAATATGGATGACATCAGTAATACGGTTACTGTCACCGATATCCCATCCCGATTGGAAGAAATCAGAAAGCGCATCCAAAAACTGGATATTTTTGAACGGCAAGTCATGATCGAAGCGCGTATTGTTGTGGCGACTGATCAATTCAGCCGGAATCTGGGAGCCCGTTTCGGGATTCAGAATGCAAACAATGTGGGAAGTTATGGGCTTGGAATTTCGGGTAATCTGGCTAGTTCGAGCTCTCTGGCCAGCGGAGGCTCGGCATCAGGTTCGGACAATCTGAATGTGAATCTACCTGCAGCGGCTGCGACCGGTCTATTGGGCGGACCTGCAGCACTGGGTTTGAGTTTATTGAAGATTAATAATAACCGGCTCATTAATCTCGAATTATCGGCGCTGGAGACTGATCAGAGAGGACGGGTTATTGCGAGCCCGCGCGTGGTTACTGCGCATGGCGTAGAAGCGATCATCGAGCAAGGTGACCGGGTGCCTTATCAGCAAGCGACCAGCAGTGGCGCCACCAGTATCCGCTTCATCGATGCTACGTTGCGGCTGAAAGTTAAACCGTTGATCACCTACAATGGTCAGGTTGATATGGAATTAAATGTCAATCAAGACCAAATCGGCACGGCGATCAATCAATTCCTGCCGCCACCGATCAACACCAAGTCGGTAACGACCAAGGTTCTCGTTGAAAATGGCGGAACTGTCGTCATTGGCGGTATTTTTGATCGTACTGAAAATGAGGTGGTCAACAAGGTGCCGATGCTGGGCGATATCCCGGTGCTAGGGTACGTTTTCCGTAATACCACCAAAGTCGATAACAAACGTGAATTGCTGATTTTTGTAACACCGCGCATCTTGAGCGAGAGCCTCAATTTGCAGTGATCGTTCGTTATTGTCCGGAGGGAAATCCGATTTGCCGCCATGCTTCATAAGTGACAACGGCAACGGTATTGGATAGATTCAAGCTGCGGCTGGTAGCCACCATCGGCACGCGCAGACGATGCGCTTCCGGAAAAGTCTCCATGATGTGAGCGGGCAGACCGCAGCTCTCGGCACCGAATAGAAAAACATCACCCGCGGCATATGCCACTTGGTCGTAGCGCTGTTTTCCCTTTGTGGTGATCGCGAACACGCGATGTCCTTGCAAGCTCCGGTTGCACTCCGCCCAATTCTCATGCACTTTGATTGAAGCGAATTCGTGGTAATCCAAACCGGCGCGTATCAGTTGCTTATCCTGCAGCGGGAAACCGAGCGGCTTGACCAAATGAAGCTGTGCACCGGTATTGGCGCACAAGCGGATGATGTTGCCGGTGTTGGGCGGAATTTCAGGTTGATGCAGAACGATGTGAAACATGCGGTAATTTAAAAAGTATAAGGACCCAATCGACTAATTTCCGGCAGAGTTCTGGCGATAACCCAGTTGCTGATTTCGGTAGCGCCTTGGCGGCGTAATACCTTTGCCAATTCATTGAGTGTCGCGCCGGTAGTCATGACATCATCGACGATCACAACATGTCTGCCGGACAAGTCTATTTTACAACTAAAAGCCCGGCGGATATTTCTCTGCCGCTCTTTCCACGGCAATCCGGTTTGCGGCGCTGTATGTTTGATGCGGCTGCAGCCATCCGGCAGCAAAGTAATTGCCAGTTGTTTCGCAATATAACGGCTGATTTCCATCGCTTGATTGAATCCGCGTTCCCGCAGCCGGATCGGGTGGAGCGGCATCGGCATGATGATATCAGGCAGCGCACTGACCGTTTCCAGCCGGGCAATAAGTTGCTTTGCCAGAACTGCTGCGATGGCCAGGTTGCTTTGATATTTCAGTGCCTGAATCATGGCATCGACAGGAAATGCATAGCGTAAGGCTGCGGTGGTGCGCGTGAATGCCGGCGTTTTTTTCAGGCAAGCACCGCAGATTTCGCCGGTTGGCACCGGCCACAGGCAAATAGGGCAATGGTTGGCGGGTAATTGCGGTAAATCGCGCTGACAAGCGCTGCAAAAATCTTCGTCAGTGGTTATGCCGCAAAGCAGGCAGTTTTTCTGAGTGCGGATTCGCATCGTATATAATCCATTGTTTGAAAATCGGCAGTGGTAAAATAGGCGGCACTGACATCATTCTTGATTATCGAAGGCTATCGGCAAGCGCTGCGATCGCTACAGCATTTAAACGGAACAATAGGTAAATGGATATGAATTGGGATTCACTGATAAGCGGCGAGATACAAAACGATCCGAGTGGTATCACCGGAAAATCGCAAGATTCAACAGCTTGGAGCGTAGCGGATGTTGAAGCGTTGCTGAATGCAGCGTTTAACGATCTGCTTTTCCGCGCGCAAACGGTGCATCGCCAATATCACGATGCCAACGGCGTGCAGTTATCGACGCTGATTTCAGTCAAGACCGGCGGCTGTCCCGAAGATTGCGGTTATTGTCCGCAAGCCGCGCGCTACCATACCGGGGTCGAGAATCAGGACTTGCTGTCGTTGGACGAAGTGGTTATTGCTGCGTCGGCGGCCAAGGCCAAGGGTGCTTCACGTTTCTGCATGGGCGCGGCATGGCGCGGACCGAAACAGCGCGACATCGAAAAAATGACCGAGATGATACGCGCGGTCAAGTCGCTCGGCATGGAAACTTGCGCCACTTTGGGTTTGTTGAAGCCGGGTCAGGCGCAACAGCTCGGCGAAGCCGGTCTGGATTACTACAACCACAATCTCGATACTGCGCCGGAATATTATGAAGAAATCATCACCACGCGGCAGTATCAGGATCGTCTCGATACGCTGCAGGAAGTGCGCCACGCCGGCATCAACGTGTGTTGCGGCGGTATCGTCGGCATGGGGGAGACGCGCCGTTCGCGTGCCGGCTTGATCGCGCAACTGGCGAATTTGAATCCTTATCCGGAATCGGTGCCAATCAATCATCTGGTACAGGTCAAAGGCACGCCGCTGTACGGCACCGAAGAACTGGATCCGCTCGAATTCGTGCGCACCATCGCTGCGGCGCGGATCACGATGCCGAAAGCCATGGTACGGCTATCCGCGGGCCGCCAGGAAATGTCCGATGCGGTACAGGCGTTGTGTTTTCTCGCCGGTGCCAATTCGATCTTTTACGGCGACAAATTGCTGACGACGTCGAATCCGGAAACCGATCGCGACCGGATGCTGTTGGATAAACTGGGATTGCGCGCACTGTCGTAGATGTTTGCCGATCTGGCCGGGCAGCTGCACGTCCGCGAGCAGCAAGGTTTGCGGCGGGTAAGACAGATCGTCGACAGCCCGCAGGCGAGTCATGTCATGATCGGCGGGCAGGATTATCTGGCGTTCAGCAGTAATGATTATCTCGGGCTGGCCAATCATCCGGATTTGATTCAGGCGGTATGCGAAGGCGCGCGGCGCTACGGAGTTGGCGCCGGTGCATCGCATCTGGTCAATGGGCACTCGACGGCGCATCATCAGTTCGAAGAAGCGGCGGCGGCATTCACCGGTTTTCCACAAGCGCTGTTGTTTTCCACCGGTTACATGGCGAATACCGGCGTGGTGACTGCGCTGGCGGGGCGTGACGATGCCGTTTTTGCCGACAAGCTCAATCATGCATCGCTCAATGATGCGGCGCTGTTATCGCGCGCCAAATTCATCCGCTATCCGCACCTCAATCTGGTGGTGTTGGAGAAACGGCTGGCGGCAACCCAGGCGCGGCGCAGATTGATCATTTCCGATGCGGTATTCAGCATGGAAGGCGATATTGCGCCGATTGCGCAACTGATCGCTCTGTGCGAGCGCTACAATGCGCTGCTGGTGCTCGACGATGCGCACGGTTTCGGCGTGCTCGGGCGGCAAGGGCGCGGCAGTCTGCATATGGCGCCGGGACTTGCCGCACATTCCCCGCATGTGATCTATATGGCTACACTCGGCAAAGCCGCCGGAGTGTTCGGCGCGTTTGTCGCGGCGCAACCGGATGTGATCGAAACCTTGATCCAGTCGGCGCGCAGTTATATTTATACCACCGCTACGCCGCCGGTGTTGTCGCATGCGCTGCTGACAAGTTTACGGCTGATCGAGCAAGACGAGTGGCGGCGTGAGGTGTTGACGCAGCACATTGCGCAACTGCAACAGGGCTTGCAGTCATCGCCTTGGAAGTTGCTGCCATCGACCACACCGATTCAACCGCTGTTGATCGGCGACAGCGCTGAAGCCGTACGCATCAGTCAAGGACTGCGCGAGCGCGGCCTATTGGTGCCGGCGATCCGTCCGCCGACGGTGCCGCAAGGTATGGCACGATTGCGTATTTCCTTGTCCGCCGCGCATCAGCCGCAAGACATCGCACGGCTGACCGATGCCTTGCGCGAACTGGCCGCACCGTCATGACCGCACTGCATATCGAAACGTTCGGGCAAGGTCCCGATCTGGTGCTATTGCACGGCTGGGCGATGCACAGCGGCATCTGGGGCAGCGTGCGCGATTCGCTGGCGCAGCATTTCCGTTTGCATCTGATTGATTTGCCCGGGCACGGCCTGAGCCCGGCGTGCGAACCGGGAACACTCGATCATCTGACCGAGGTCGTGGCTAATAGCTTGCCCGAGCGTTGCCTGCTCGGCGGCTGGTCGCTGGGCGGGCAGATCGCGATGCAACTGGCGCTGCAGCAACCGCAGCGGGTCGAGAAACTGATCCTGATCTCGACCACGCCATGCTTTGCTTGGCAGAATGATTGGGAGTTCGGTATGGATCGTAAGCTATTGCAACTATTTTTGGAGAATCTGAAACTGAATTATGCGACTACCATCAACCGGTTTTTGACGCTGCAAATGAGCGGCGACCGCGATGCGAGCAAAATTCTGCCGCAATTGCGCAAAAGTTTTCTGCAACGCGCCGAGCCGGATCCCGCAGCACTGGAAAAAGGTTTGAGGATTTTGCAGCACAGCGATTTGCGCGGCCGCATCGGCGACATCCGGCAACCGGTATTGATCATGCACGGCGGTAATGATGTCATCACGCACCCGGCGGCGGCGGATTGGATGCATCGGCAATTGCCGCAATCGCGCTATCTGAAATTCGATCATTGCGGGCACGCACCGTTTTTGTCGTACCCCGAACAATTTGTCATGCATCTCAATGAATTCCGAACAAACGCTTGATAAAAAACAACTGCGCGCTTCGTTTGAGCGCGCCGCCAACAGCTACGACCAGGCGGCGGTGTTGCAACGCGAAATCAGCAATCGCATGCTGGCGCGCCTGGAATACATCAAATACCAGCCGGATGTCGTCCTCGATGCCGGCAGCGGTACCGGTTACGGTACGCAGCAACTGGTTAAACGCTACCCGCAAAGCCGTTTGATCGCTTTCGATATCGCCTGGACGATGCTCACGCACGCGCGTCCGAACACCGCTTGGTGGCAACGTTTGCTGCCGTTGCAGCAGCGCAGCGGCTATGTGTGCGGCGATATCGAGCAACTGCCGTTCAAGAACGAAAGCATCGGTCTGATTTGGTCGAACCTCGCGTTGCAATGGTGCAACGACCTGGATCGCACCTTTGCCGAAATGCACCGCATATTGCGCGCCGACGGGCTGCTGATGTTCAGCACCTTCGGCCCGGATACATTGAAGGAGTTGCGTCAGGCATTTGCGAGTATCGATGGTTACCAGCACGTCAACCGCTTCGTCGACATGCACGATATTGGCGATCTGCTGCTGAATAACCGTTTTTCCACGCCAGTGATGGACATGGAATACATTACGCTGACCTACGACGACGTCATCGGCGTGATGCGCGACCTCAAAGCCATCGGGGCGCATAACGTGACCCAGGGGCGGCGCCAGGGATTGATGGGTAAGAATCAATGGCGGCAGGCGATCGATGCTTACGAAACCTTGCGCCGCGACGGTAAATTGCCGGCCACATTTGAAGTGGTGTACGGCCACGCCTGGAAGCCGTTCGATCCGCGTTCGATTCTGACACCGGAAACGCGCCGGCAGTTGGGATTGCCGCCTTAATATGGGGCAAGGCTACTTCGTTACCGGCACCGATACCGGCATCGGTAAAACCATCGTCAGTTGCGCGTTGCTGCGTGCGTTTGCCGCACAGGGGGAAAAAGTTATCGGCATGAAACCGGTAGTAGCGGGCAGTGAAAACGACCACTGGTACGATGTCGAACAACTGATCGCCGCCAGCAACATCAGCGCCGCCCGCGAGCACATCAATCCCTACGCTTTCGATCCCCCGGTCTCGCCGCATATCGCCGCGCAACAAGCCGGTGTCGACATCGATCTTGCCGTGATTCAACGTGCTTACCAGGCGCTTAGCAGTCAGGCGGATATTGTCGTCGTCGAAGGCGCTGGCGGTTTTCTGGTGCCGCTCAATGCGCGGCAAACCGGTGCGGATCTGGCGCGCGCATTAAATCTTCCGGTGATTCTGGTGGCCGGCATGCGCCTTGGCTGTTTGAATCATGCCTTGCTGACCGCGCAAGCGATCTGCGCGGCTGGTTTGTCATTGGCAGGCTGGGTGGCGAATGGCATTGATCCGCAAATGATGATGCTGGAGGAAAATATTGCCACGTTGGAACAGCGATTGAATTGTCCGCTGCTGGGAATATTACCGTTTACCAAGGAAACGGTTATGCAACAAAAATCCAGTCCGTTGAATGTTTTAAAACTCTAAGGAAGCTCTGAGAAGCTACTGCGCTCGACCATGTTGCATTTTAATCAGGTTCAAAATGCTCATTTACCATTCATAAACTATGCTGTTTCACTTGATTTCGCCTTGCTTGGTCATCGCTTGCTACCTTTTTCAGAGTTTTTCTAAGCCAATGATTGCTTGAAAAATAATTTTTTAGATCGGTACTTGATTCAATCGGAAAAACGGAGAATACTTGACATCTGCTTGTGGCCGGATTCAATAAATTTTGACCGTTTTGTCGCAGCAGGAGTATCAGACAAATGCCCTACTGTTCAAACCAGTAGTGCATTTGGAACAAGATAAATGGAACGATTTACTTTTTCCGGTGTTTTATACTCAAAATTCTAGTGCCAATCTGGTTGCCAAGGGCTTCTAAATTGGTTCGATCAATAATAAAAAAGGAATAATTCTATGTTTCATACGTTTACTCATTCAGTGATGCGGCTAGCCGCTGCTCTGATTATTACCGGAGGAGTCAGCTTATCCGCTTACGCTTTTCCGATTGCCGCACCAGGCACCGAAGGTCTTAAAGTAATTGCGACAGGCGGAGAAATCATCGCAACTTACGAAGGAAATTCCGCTTCATTCAGCAATGATCTCTACTTGGATTCTACTTTTATTTTTAATAACCACGCCACACCGGTCGGTACCTCAGTAAGCTTGGGAACTTTTGTTGCCGGAACCGAGCTCGTGTTCCGTATGCACGTCAACAATACCGGCTATGATTTCTTTACCGGTGAAGCAAGCCGCAATCCGGACGGCCACGAGCACGCGCGTGTTCAATCCGACTGGCTCCCGCATACCACGTTGGTCAGCTTCGAGGATTTGTATAACGGGCCGTTTGACTACAACGATTTAAGTTTCTCATTCACCAATACGATAGCCGCCGTGCCTGAACCGGAAACTTATGCGATGTTACTGGCCGGGTTGGGATTGGTTGGTTTTTTTGCGCGTCGCAGAAAACAAAATAACTAAAATAACAGAACTGGCTTAATTGAAGTAACCCCGTTCAATGTAACGGGGTTATTTTTTAATAGCGCCGCATAATGGTTTATGCCGCAAAATACCCCACGCAATTGGTCGCACCAAGTCACCGAAACCAGCGACGCCCTCGATCTCGAGTCCGGTGTATTTACCTGGGATGATCCGCATAAAATCGCGTTGTCGCTGAAGCATTCCGCCGACTGCAGCGAACGGCGCAAGGCGGAGCCATTTGCATCCGCGATGTCGATGCTGAATTTCTACATCAACCGCGCAGGAAAGAATTTGTCGGCGCAGCAGCGCGAGGTGCTGGAAAAAGCCAAGGATGAGTTGCGCGTACTTTATGGAAAGCCGCACCGCAGCGGCTAGGCTGCTATCCTGGCGACCGGTCACGTAGCTTTTTTTGCTTCAGCCTGTCACAATCTGCAATTTCTTTTCGCCATCATTCGTTTAATCCGATAGTTTTTTACCCATGAGTTACCTCAACTTAACCGACCATCAATTGAATCCCATCAGCCATTGGGAACGGCCGCTGGATACGGCGAGCATCCCTTTGGCGCGCGATCTGGCGTTGTTCGATCAAAACGGTTACGACCTGACCGACTTGGAACAGCGCTACGCAGCCGCCAATCAGATGCAGGCACACTCGCACCGGGAGCACCGGCATGCGCTGAAAGCGCCGTGGTTCACACAACCGGATCGGGTTGAGGGTGCGGTGCTGAATCATAGTTTGCTGTTCGAACGCAAAGGTTACGCCGGGGAAGCGCTGCAACAACTACAGCACTGGGCGCAAGCGAATCCGCTGATCTATAAAATCATTCGCATCCGCCCGAAATGGGGGCTCGATTTCAGCATCGATTACGCCGACCGTGACGGTAACGTGTTCGAAGTGTTGCATTGGGAGTACGACGGTTTCGATTATGCCGAAGTCGAAGACCGCAAGCAGGAACTGGAACCGAGATTCGCCGCCATCGATTGGGACGATGCCGCTACCAGCATCCTGCAGCAGAAAGAGCAGTGGCACCACCTCGATTTCTTCGCGCAAAGCGACTGGAAATGTAATTACTTCGGTATCGTCAAAGAACGCTTCAAGATGGTGATTTGGGAGTAAGAACATCGAGCCCACGAAAAGAAGTCGCTGACGTTTCATAGAACATCATTTTGTTTGCTCGATCACAGTCATCCGTTTAGGAGAAAGCATGTCAGACCTCAAGGATCCGAGAGTACTCTTTGCTGCGGAGCGCACGCTGCTGGCTTGGAACCGTACCAGCCTTGCCTTGATCGCCTTCGGGTTTTTGGTTGAGCGCACCGGTCTTTTGTTGAATGTCCTCGCGCCGGATCGCCTGCATGCTTCCAGCATGGTGTTGACATTGTGGCTGGGTTTCGCTTTCGTTTTCCTTGGTGCGGTATCGGCGATTTATTCATCCCGTCAGTACGCGGTTTTTCTGAAAACCCTGAATCCGGCTGAATTTCCGGAGGGCTACGGAACCCGTTGGGGCATATTGGTGAATGCCACCGTGGCTATCTTGGGTTTGGGGCTCATTGCGGTTCTTTACATTGGGCATTCGTGAGGTAATCACTGAGGAAGCAAGGATGCCGTGCGTCTAGCGATTCCAAGCGCCGTGAACACTGATTGAGTAGCCAAAAATAGCTGTTTTTTCTCGATGAATCAGATGCGCCAAGAATATTTCGGTTCAAACTGAACCAATCAGGAGTACTGAGCTCTTACACGATTCTGTTTTTCACAGCTCATCACAAAAAGAAAATGTTCTACAAAGAAACTCTCAGTCTGATTGCTATCGCGATCACTTTGGCTGCTTTCATTCCGTACATCCGGGAAATTTTTCGCGGAGCGGTCAAACCGCATATTTTTTCCTGGGTGATTTGGGGTGCGACCACGCTGCTGATTTTTCTAGCGCAACTGGAGGACAAGGGCGGTGCGGGTACTTGGCCCATCGGTGTTTCAGCCATAATTACGATAGGTATTGCCTATCTGGCCTATATCAAGCGTGCCAATGTAGTGGTCACTCGAACCGACTGGGTATTTTTTATTGCAGCATTGTCTTCGTTGCCGCTGTGGTATTGGACATCCGATCCGCTGTGGGCGGTGGTATTGCTGACAGCGATCGACGTAGCCGGATTCGGTCCTACGGTCAGAAAAGCGTATCAATTTCCGTATTCGGAGTCTTTGCTGTTTTTCGCATTATTTACGTTGCGCAACGTGTTGGTGATGCTAGCGCTGGAGAATCTTTCCGTGGCGACGCTATTGTTCCCGGCTGTCATGCTGGTGATCTGCTTATTCATGGTCACCATGATCGCTTACCGCAGGCGGGTTGTGGTCGCGTAATACATTTGCGCATTGGATTCCGCCATTAACACCGGCCGTCCCGGCTGCAGTAAACTGGCTGGGTGATGCAAGCAATCCCACAGTCCAATTAAAACAAAAGGCGCACAACAATGGCTTATAAGGAATACAAAGTGCTGTACGTGACGGAAGGCGGATTGGGGACGATTTTCCTGGGAGCCTCCGGCATTCCGATCAAGCGCTTGGAGGCGACGCTCAATAGAGAAGCGGCGGATGGCTGGACATTGGTGTTTCAGTTTGTCGAGCAGAAACGGTTTTTGTTGTTTTGGAAGCGGGAAGCCGTCATCATCACGCTGGCGCGTTGAACTGCAAAGCAGGCTGCGTATGAGCATCGCACTGAAAAGCAAGGAAACCATTCAAGAGGATGAGGAGCGCATCAGAAAATGGGTGCGCGAATTACCGGATGACAAACGGCTGCAATTTTTTAAGCAAGCCGAACAAGAACTGAAAGATCCGGATACTTATGCGGTGCTGAATTATCTCTTTATCGCCGGATTGCATCATTTTTATCTGGGCAAATGGCTGCGCGGCATGACCAATCTGGGCGTTTTTACCGCCGGTGCGGTTTTACTGTTTACTGCTTTTGCCGGTACCGGTTTGCTGCTGATGATCGCGATCACCGCGGTTGAATTGCGGGATCTGTTCAATTCGCAGAGCGTGGTTCAGGATTACAATAATAGTGTGATGGAAAATATTTACCACAGTCTGACCAAAGACTGAGGGAAGTGCTGATTAATTCAGCGGACGAGATGAAGCACGAGGCGCACGGAACACAGCAACCGAGATATCTCAACAAGATAGACGAGGGAGCGAGTACCGCGCAACGAAGTGATTCGCTCGTATAGTCAATTAATCAGCGTTTCCTGAGCAAACCGGAATCTGATCGCGGTTTCACGCATTTCAACCGGACTTGCAAAAATAACCACTTCATTCTCGAGTACTGTATGCACAAAGGGTTGCGTTTAATTCTATCCGGTTTAGTTGTAATACCATTGCTCGTATCCGTATCTGATGCCAGCGCCGAAAAGTTATGGAATTGGCGCTATACGGGAAGCAAAATATCGGCCAGCGGAACGTTTTCGACTGCCGAGACCGCGGATGAGCAAGGGTATTATCAAATTCTCACCATTGCCGGCCACCGCAACGGTGAACGCATTACCGGACTGCATCCCACCGGCAAATCGATTCCGGGGAACGAACCGTTTACGCTGGACAACTTGGTCCGTGTCGATGCAAACGGGCAGATCACGCCGAACGGTTTCGGTTTCGCCACAGCCTCCGGTAACTACATCAACACTTTTTACGCCAGTTTTCTTGCCACACCGGTATACATGGAAGTATTTGTCACGCCGACCACTTATAGCGAACTGCCGGTCACATTCGTTGCCACACCGGTTTCCGAGCCGGAAATCCAACTGGACACGCCAAGCGGTGAACCGGGAAAAATGGATGATTAAGGGGATTACGGATCGAATGAGAAAACCGCTCCTGCTCGCGCTGACCGCTCTGTTGATCGCATGCGCGACACCGCTTCACGGCGATTTAGAGCAGCAGCGGAAAAAATGGCGCGAAGCAAATATCACGCACTACCGTTTTGAATTGAATCTGGTGTGTTTCTGCGTGTTCCGGAGTCGTATGCCGTTGCAAATCGAAGTGTTGAACGGGCAGGTCGTGGCGATAATGGATAATGCCGGTCGTGCGGCCACGGCGGAGGATACCAATTATGATTATTTTTCCCGCTACGCGACATTCGACCGCTTGTTTTCCGAGATTCAATCGGACTTAAGCGGCAAAGCGGATAAGGTTGTTGTCGCTTATCATCCGGATTACGGTTTTCCAACCCGGATCACCGTCGATCGCATCACAGGCGCTGCGGACGATGAACTGAGTTTGACAGTATCCGCGTTTGAGCGGCTGCCTTAGCCGCAAGACTGATCCGGGCTGTTCTAATTGGCAATGTCGCCGGTTTGACTGGCCCAGCCGCTGGCTTGTATTTTGATGCCGGTGAATTCATCCAGACTCAGGAAACCGAGATTGGCCAGAATGGATTGAATCGCGGCATGATCGCCTTGTCCATCCGCTTCCAGCAATTTGAGCGCCTGGCCCAAACGCCCCTCACGTGTCATCAGCGCTTGGCACATGTCCTCGGAAATGCCCAGTTTATTGACGATCTGTTGCATATCGATGCCCAATAATTCGTCGAGCAGCGACAAAATGCCGACAATGAAAGCTCTTTCGTGGTGATTTTTGTCGTGCGGACGCTCGGCGGCGGCGATCAATTCCATTATTTTGCCGCGTTCCACCGCGTTTTGCATGCGCAAATCGGGCATGCCGTCTTCCGCTGAACCGGAGGTATACAGCAGCAGCTGTATCCATTTCTGTAATTGCCCGCATCCCATCAACGTGATGGCATGCTTGATCGAATTGATTTTCCGCGGCAAATCACCGGCCACGGAATTGACCATGCGCATCAGGTGATAGCTCAAGCCGGGCTGGCGTTTGAATTCCCTTTCAATGGCTTCGTGATCGCAATTATCCGTCACCAAAGTCAACAACTTCTGCAGCGACGGTTTGCCCGGATCGGCGCGCTTGACCGACATCACTTCGGGCTTGGCAAAATAGTAACCCTGAAACATCTGGAATCCCAATTGCTTGCAGCGCATTTCCTGTTCCCGGTTTTCCACTTTCAGCGCCAGCAGCAGAACCGGCCAGTGTTTCAGCGCCGCGACCAGTTTTTCCAGTTCGCTGGTTTCGAGCGCCAGCACGTCGACTTTCACGACGCTGACGATCGGTAGCAACTGTTCGATTTTGCTGTCGATGGACACGATATTATCCAGTGCGAATTGGTATCCTTTTTGTTTCAGCTCGTTGCATTGCTGCAAAAATTCCGCCGTGATTTGTTCCGGTACTCTGACTTCCAGCACGACATGCTTGCTGGGCAGCAAGCTGATGATGTCGCTCATGATCAAATCGAGATCGGCATTGATAAAACCGCGTTGCTGCCCGAGCACATTCTGAATGCCGAAGCGGCCGTAGGCATTGACGATCACGTTGGCCGACGCGGACAAATCATCGGTGATTCTGGCTGCTTCCTGGGTCTGTTCCTGGCGGAACAGCAATTCGTATGCGACCAGGTTTTGATTGCGATCCAGAATGGGTTGCCGGCCAAGAAAATAACTTTCCATTGATTCCTCCGCGTTGATCGATGACTGCAACTGCTTGTTCGGGTAAATGAAGCTGGAGTATACGGTAGGGGAAAAGGTGATCCAAAGCGGGAATAAGCGGGCTTTTCCGTTCAGCGGGGAATTTGGTCAATCGTGGGATGCATATTTAAGGAAGCTCTGAAAAAGGTAGCGAGCGACGGCCAGGCAAGGCGACATCAGGCGAAAAAGCACAGTTTACGAATGGTAAATGAGCATTTTGAGCCTGATTTCAATGCAACATGACCGAGCGCAGCAGTTTTTCAACGCTTTCTTAAGGCACAATAATCATAGCCGTAGTATTTCGCTTTTATAAGAGCATTTCCTTGCAATCGCAACCGGCGGTTGTTTTGTAGCGAGATGCAAGATTTATTTCTTTCTCAGTAAACCAATTTTGCTTTTTGGGTGGCAGCTATCTTTACTTATTTACGTAACGCCGCATCAGGGATCGATCAATATCTGTTGCTGTTTTGCACGGTTTGGACAGGTATTCTGATTGCGCTGAACTATGCGCTGAACATCGAGAGCGGCATGATTCAAAGGCTGGATTCGCGCTTTAGTCAGTTTTGTGCGCTTTTTGCGGTTTATGGCAGCGCTTTTATCGTGCCGTACGGATTTGCTATCTGGTTTAGGAGGCATCTTGTGGTGCCTGCGCCGGGGTTTTGGCTGCTGTTGCTGCTGGCGCCGGCCTTATTTGCGCTCAAGGCGAGTATCGCCAATCCATTGCAAAATACCATCGAAGGAGTTTGGGGCAGTTATTGGGCGATCGTCACGACGCTACCGTTTAAATTGCTGGTCGTGCTGATTCCTTTGATCGTTTTTTACCGGGTGTTTCCCGAGCAACCGGGTTTCTGGGGCATTACGGTGCGGGGTGTGCGCTGGCAGCCTTATGGCCTGATGCTGGCAATGATGGTGCCGCTGATTGTTTTTGCCGGCACGCAGCCGGATTTTTTGCAGGCCTATCCGCGCTTAAAGCAGATTGCCTTCATCGCGCCGCACACGGAATATTTCGGCTGGTATCAGTTATTGTACGAAATCAGTTACGGTATTGATTTTGTAACGATAGAACTATTCTTCCGCGGCTTCCTGATTTTTGCATTTGCCCGTTATGCCGGCGCGGCGGCGATTTTGCCGATGGCGGTTTTCTATTGCAGCATCCATTTCGGTAAGCCGTTGCTCGAGTGCGTTTCTTCATTTTTCGGCGGTTTGATATTGGGTATTGTTGCCCATAGAACCCAATCCATCATCGGAGGCTTGGCCGTGCATCTTGGGATCGCCTGGATGATGGAAATCAGCGGTTACGTGGGAAATTTAAGGAGCGGATAAACCCAAACCCGGATGCGACCGGCAGCGGTATGACGGTGCTTTACTTGCTGCGGGTTTTGAAGCGATCGGTGGCGCGGATCAAAGCGGCTTGTATGCCCGGTTCCCACACCGAATGCCCGGCATCGTCGATGACGATGTATTCCGCTTGCGGCCAGGCGCGATGCAGGTCGTCCGCGCTGACGATCGGGCAAACCGCGTCGTAGCGGCCTTGCACGATGGTGGCGGGGATGTCGTGCAGTTTGTGCACGTTATCCAGCAGTGAATTTTCCGGCAGGAAAATATCGTGCATGAAGTAATGCGCTTCCATGCGCGCCAGCCCGAGCGCCACGGTGTCGCTGGCGAAATAGCTGACTGTCGCCGGATTCGGCAGTAATGTCGAACACGAGCCTTCGTAGGTGCTCCAACTGCGTGCGGCGGGCATATGGATAGCCGGATCGGGATCCATCAGGCGCCGGTAATAGGCGGAGAGAATATCGCTTCGCTCTGATTCCGATAACGGTGCGACCAATTCACGCCATGCTTCCGGGAACAGATTGCGCAATCCATACAAAAACCAGTCGATTTCCTGTTTGCGGCACAGGAAAATGCCGCGCAGGATAAAACCCAGGCAGCGTTCCGGATGCGCTTCGCCATACGCCAGCGCCAGCGTGCTGCCCCACGAGCCGCCGAATACCAGCCAGCGCTCGATTCCCAGATGCTGGCGCAGTGCTTCCAAGTCGTTGATCAAATGCGGTGTTGTGTTGTTTCGTGTCTCGCCCAGCGGTGTGGAACGTCCTGCGCCCCTTTGATCGTATATCACGATGCGGTAATATGCCGGATCGAAGAAGCGCCGGTGTGCTGGTGTCGATCCGGCACCGGGGCCGCCGTGGAGAAATACCACTGGTGTGCCGGAGGGGTTGCCTGATTCCTCCCAGTACATGGTGTGAATGTTATCCAAGGCTAATGCGCCTTGCCGGTAGGGTTGGATTTCAGGATATAGTGCAACGGGTAAATGATGATTCATGATATGGGTACAAATGCCGATAATTAATTAGGTTTAAGAAAGACAGAAAAACGTGGCAAACATCACAGAGTTCGAATCTTAAATCGATTATAGTTCTTGCTATAGTGCTCGACAGGTTGTTTACTGTATCAATGTCAAAAGGAATATCATATGCCTAATACTATCCTGAGAGAACAAGAAGTTTCCATGTTGCGCGAGGAAATGGAAATATTGATGAATGAGCGTCAATGTCTGCTCGATACCACCGGTGCTGCGGCGGTGTTTGTGGCCAAGTTGGACAGTTCCATATTGCCGGATTCGGTTTGCCAAGCGGCAAAAATCTTGTCCAGTTCGTTAAATAACTTACCAGAAGAAACCTTACGGGATGCGCTGGAGAGGGTGAAGTCAGAGTTTGCAGTTCGTGTATGAGCAAAAAAAAGAATTAACCGCGCCTAAAGTTGGACTTGTTCTAACCGGCGGCGGCGCGCGCGCGGCTTATCAAGTCGGCGTGTTGCGCGCAATTGCCGAGTTATTGCCCGATAAAACGCGTAACCCGTTTCCGATCATTTGCGGTACTTCTGCCGGCGCTATCAACGCTGCCAGTATCGCGGTTTCCGCCAATAATTTTGCCGAAGGTGTCGAACGGCTTGAAGCTGTCTGGTCAAATTTTCATGTTGACCAGATCTACCGTTCGGATCTCATGGGTGTTATTCACAATACACTGCGTTGTTTGCTTTCCTTGGTATCGAGCGAGTACGGCCAGCATAATCCGATTTCCTTGCTCGATAATTGCCCGCTGGAAACCTTACTCAGAAACCGTTTTTCTTTTCGCACCATTCAGCACTGTATCCGCTCCGGTTCGCTGCATGCCTTGGGGCTGACGGCATGGGGATATACATCAGGGCAGTCGGTAACTTTTTATCAAGCGGCAAGAGAAGTGCTGCCGTGGAAGCGGGCGCAACGATTGGGTATTCCGGTTGAAATCGGCGTCGAACATTTGATGGCTTCGTCAGCGATACCGTTTATCTTTCCCGCTGTCAAATTGAACCGTGAATATTTCGGCGACGGCTCCATGCGTCAATTGGCACCCATTAGTCCGGCGCTTCATCTGGGTGCCGACAAATTATTGATCATCGGCGTGCGCAAACCTGTGACCGACGAGCCCAAACGGATGAGCGCATCGGGTTATCCGCCTTTTGCGCAGATTGCCGGGCATGCGTTGAACAGTATCTTCGTCGATAGTCTGGATGTCGATCTGGAGCGTTTGCTGCGTATCAATGAGACGCTGAAATTGATTCCGCCTGAGGCGCTTAAAGCCAAAAATATACCGTTGCGTCCGGTCGAATCGATGATGATCGCGCCGAGCGAGGGAATCAACGAAATCGCACAAAAATATGCGCATACATTGCCATGGATCATGCGGTATTTGTATCGCGCGATTGGTGCCATGGGCCCGAATGGTTCGACGCTACTCAGTTATGTTTTATTTGAAGTTCCCTTTTGCCGCGATTTGATCGAGCTGGGTTATAACGATACCTTGCAGCAAAAAAATGAACTCTTGAAGTTTATCGGGGTTCAAGACGAAGACAAGGCATAGAAAATCCGCTAGTCCTATTTTTTATTGGTTTGAAATTTTTGTCAGGAAAAATAAATGGCTTTTGATAGTCCGCAATTCTGGATCGCAGTGTTACAAATCATTGCAATCGATATCGTGCTCGGCGGCGATAACGCCGTGGTGATCGCGCTGGCGTGCCGGCGCTTGCCTGAGCAGCAGCGTAAGCTGGGTATTTTTTGGGGTGTTTTCGGCGCTATCGTACTACGCGTGGTACTGATCTTTTTTGCCTTGAGTTTGTTGACGATGCCTTATCTCAAGATCGTCGGAGCGGTTTTATTGGTGTGGATCGGCATCAAGTTGCTGCAACCCGAAGCGGAAGGGTCGCATGAGATCGATGCCAGCACGACGTTAATCGGCGCGATCAAAACGATCATCGTGGCGGATGCGGTGATGAGCCTGGACAATGTCATCGCCATTGCCGGCGCAGCCAAGGATGACATTGGGCTGGTGGTTTTCGGTTTGGTCGTCAGCGTACCGATCATTGTGTGGGGCAGTCAGATGGTGCTGAGAGTCATGGATCGTTATCCGGTGACGATTGCCATTGGTGCCGGATTATTGGGATGGATTGCCGGGGATATGGCGGTTACCGATGTGGTCACCAAAGAGTGGGTCAGTAGCGAGGCGAAGTATCTCCAGTGGATTGCACCGGCTTCGGTCGCCTTGCTGGTTATCGTTGCGGGTAAAATGTTGGCTGCGCGGAAACCCGCTAAGCTGGAACCATTGGAAGACTTGGTTAAGGAAAGAAATCCCAAATGATGGATCATGCATAAAAATTGAGAGATTGATCATGTTAAAAATTTTATTACCTGTAGATGGCTCGGATAACGCCAACAAGGCGGTGACCGATTTCATTGCTTTATTCGGCTGGTATAAGGAAAAACCGGAGCTGCATTTATTGAGTGTGCAACCTCCGCTGCATGGCAATGTCTCGTTGTTCATCAATCAAGCGGATATTAAGCAGTATCACCAGGAAGAAGGACTGAAGAGTCTGCAAAGCACGCGTGCTTTACTCGATCAGGCGGGAATTGCTTATCAGCATCACATTGTGGTGGGTGATCCGGCCGAAACGATTGTCCGGTTTGCCAGTGAGGAGCAATTTGACCAGATTGTCATGGGGCCGCGTGGCAAAGGCGGTATACAAGGTCTGCTGCTGGGATCGGTAACCAGCAAAGTGATGCAACTGGCAAAAACTCCCGTGTTGTTGATGAAGTGATGAATTTCTAGGGCTAGTCTTTTGAAGCTCAGGATCTTGGGGTGTAGCGGAGGGATAGGGAGCGGCGAACAAACCACGGCAATGCTGCTGGATGACGATGTGTTGATTGATGCTGGAGCCGGTGTCGGTAATCTGAGCTTAGCCGAAATGATCAAAATCGATCATATTTTTGTTACACATGCACACTTGGATCATGTCGCTTTTATTCCTTTTCTCGTTGATACCGTCGGTTCACTGCGCAACAGACCGATAACGATTCATGCTATCCAGCCTACGCTGGATACGTTGCAAAAGCATTTGTTCAACTGGCATCTGTGGCCGGATTTTACAAGAATTCCCAATGACAATTCCCCTTATATGCGTTACGAAGTATTGACGCTGGGGGATACTTTTTTTCTTGAGGGACGTGCGATTACACCAATGCCGGCTCATCATACCGTTCCCACCATCGGTTTTCAGTTGGACTCGGGATCCGTCAGTCTTGTTTTTTCCGGCGATACGACGACTAATGATGCCCTGTGGCTGGCCGTTAATAAGATCACGAATCTGAAGTATTTAATCATTGAAACCGCCTTCTGCAATCAGAAAAGGGATATTGCGATCAGGTCCCGGCATTTATGTCCCAGCTTACTGGCGGAAGAATTGGAAAAACTGGAACGGAACGTGGAGATATTTATTACGCACCTAAAACCGGGTGAAGCCGACGTCATTATGGAAGAAATACAGCAATGCGCCGGAAAATATAATCCACGCCGCCTTGAGAACAATCAATTATTTGAATTTTAGGAAGCGATGCCATGGGTACAATTACAACGATACAACTACAAAAAAATAGTGCGAGCAGCATAAATGAATCGGCTTTTTCCAAGAATCTACAGATTGTTGTCAATAAGATACAAGCTGCCAACGATATCGATGAAATCATGCTGGAGGTTAGTAAGGATATTTGCACGTTACTGGATGCGGACCGGTTTACTATTTATTCGCTGAGTGACGACAAATCATTTTTTGTTTCCCGGGTTAAAACAGGATTTGATTCTTTTCAGGATCTGAAACTGGCGGTGACGGAAAACAGTATTATCGGTTATGCCGCTTTGCAGAAGAGAATTGTCAATATTGCAGATGTTTACGATAAGAGCGAGTTAAAAAAATTTAATCCGTTACTTGTTTTCTCCAATGAAGTGGACAAACGCACCGGTTATCGGACCAAGCAGATGCTGGCGGTACCGATCCTGAATGCTGACAGCCGGGAGCTGGTTGGTGTGGTTCAGGTGATTAATAACAGGTGTAATGAGTCATTCACGGCTGTGATCGTGGAAGGTGTGGAGGAAATTTGCCGTATGCTTGCAATGGCATTTAGGCAGCGTCAAAAGCCCGTGCAATTGCTGAAATCAAAATACGATTATCTGATTTTCGATGCCCTGATTTCCGCCGCTGAATTAGAACTGGCAACCCGCTCGGCGCGTAAAAAAGGTTGCGATGTGGAAGACGTATTGATTGAAGAATTCCAGATAAGCTTGCCGCTCATCGGTAAAGCGCTGGCATCATTTTTTCAGGTTAAATACGAGCCTTTCAAGGTTGACCGGATTAAACCGATCGATTTACTCAGAAATTTAAAAAAGGATTATGTTGAAAGCAATTCCTTGCTGCCGATCGATGAAACCAAAGACGGGTTGATAATCCTTACGCTGGATCCCGAACGGATTAAGTCGCAACGTATCGCCAATACGATTTTTCCCAAACACAAAATTACTTACGCAGTTACCACTCAGCGTGAATTCAATGCAACGATCGAACAGTTCTATGGCGGCAGCACTGACGAGATCGGCACGGGCGACATCAATGAGATGCTGACCAATCTGGGCGCGGAAGATACTGAAGAAGCCGGCGCTGAGATCGAGGAGTCTTCGGCCGCTACCGACAACGAGCTGGTTAAACTCGTCAATAAGATCATTATCGATGCCTACAAGATGGGGGTATCGGATATTCATATCGAGCCCTATTCAGGCAAGGAGAAAACCAAGATCCGCTTCCGCAAGGACGGTTCGCTGATGTCATATATCGAAATTCCTGCAGGCTATCGCAATTCGTTGGTGACGCGGATCAAGATCATGTGTGATATGGACATTTCCGAAAAGCGCAAACCGCAGGACGGTAAAATAAAATTCAGGAAATTCGCACCGCTGGATATTGAGTTGCGCGTTGCAACACTACCCTCGGCGGGCGGCTTGGAAGATGTCGTGATGCGTATTCTTGCGGCCGGCGAACCAATTCCGCTGGAGAAAATGGGTTTTACCGGGCATAACCTGGAAGAGTTGAAAAAAATCATCAGTAAACCCTACGGGTTATTTTTTGTGTGCGGCCCGACAGGCTCAGGTAAAACAACCACGCTGCATTCCGTTTTGAAGTATCTCAACCGTGACGACACCAAGATTTGGACTGCGGAAGATCCGGTTGAAATTACACAAAGGGGATTGCGCCAAGTACAAATCAATGTCAAGGCAGGGTTGACCTTCCCGGTCATCATGCGCTCATTCTTGCGGGCCGATCCGGACATTATTATGGTCGGTGAGATGCGCGACAAGGAAACTACCAGTATCGGCATTGAAGCTTCGCTAACAGGTCACTTGGTATTGGCGACATTGCATACCAACAGTGCTCCTGAATCGGTCATACGGTTACTGGATATGGGTATGGATCCCTTTAATTTTTCCGATGCACTGCTAGGCGTACTGGCGCAGCGATTGGCCAAACGGCTGTGCAAATGTAAACAACCGCATGTCGCGGATGAAAGCGAGATTCAAGCGTTATTGCTGGAATATTGCGGAGAACTGAAAAATATAGACCGATTCAAGGCCGATCCGGAAGCCGCCTATCAAGAAATTCAGCAGCAATGGATCAAGCAATACGGCGACGAGAATGGCCGGATTACCTTGTATAAAGCCGTCGGTTGCGATAATTGCGTGGGTACCGGCTATTCCGGCCGGGTGGGATTGCATGAGTTAATGACAGCAACCGATGCGCTGAAAAAAAATATCCAAGAGCGCGCTCGTGTAGCGGATATGCTGGTAACTGCCCTAGGGGACGGTATGCGGACGTTGAAGCAGGATGGGATCGAAAAGGTTCTGCAAGGAATTACCGATATTCACCAGGTACGGGTGGTTTGTATCAAGTAAGCAATGTGACAATTTTTGTTACATTGTGACGTAGTAATGTCTTTTGTATGATGAAAGTTGCTGCCGAAAGAATTTTGCTGGATTCAATTCGTATGCATGTCCTTGAGTTTTCGTTACGAATTTTTTTGCTTATCATCAGTATTAAACTCTCATTTAGAGCTTGCTCAGTCTCAATGTATACTTCTTAGTGCATAATGTTAAGTAATCGCAAAACATGCAGGCGGTTTTAAGAAGGTACAACGCCCATTATAGGGTATAGGGATTGTGTCTTAAGAAACTGAACTGCCAAAAACTGCCACTGCCAAATAAAAAAACCGCACTTTGGTAAAGAGCGGTTTTTTTGTTGTGTCGGTTATAGCTTTGTTAACAAATTGGACCACCAGTAGCAGTGGATGTTTTGCAGCCACCAGCAATTGTCCATGATACTCCACCTGTACCAGTTATAACGGGCAGGAGTGTGTAAGTATCAGCTGCCGCTATTCCATTAGCAGCAAGGGGGGTAGCTGTTATTAGGCCGTTGGCACCAACTGTTACAGAGGTTACATTTGCTGATGCACCAGCATCATTGGGCACATCTGTATTGGCACGAGTAGCGCCAGTCGCAGGAACAACTATAGCACCAGCATTAACACAACCGCCAGTTTGTACACATAATTCAAGAGCTGTTTTAAAAGGAGCTGTTGAATTAACAACTTCCGTGAAACGTGCTTTTAAAGTATAGGTTTGATAAGCAGGCACTGCAACAGCAGCCAGAATACCAATAATAGCGACGACGATCATTAATTCAATCAGGGTAAAACCTTTTTGTGCTTGTTGCATTTGCTGTTCTCCTTTGGGTTGAGTAAGGCACACCACGTGTGTGTTTTGTGTCTATAGCAGAAACTGTGCCAGATTTGTGATTGCAAAATTTATTTTTTAATGTGCATTAATTTATAAAGTTATTGCTAACAATTGAAGTTGAATCTACTTAGAAAAGCGGGAATGTATTTAGTTTGATTGGGATTCATTTTACAGCGGATGAAATTTATTTTGTTAATTGGTGAATACTTCTTCCCATAACGCCAGTACCGCCGTGCGATCATCTTTTAAATGGTTCATTTCCACACGGGTAAATTTTTGGGCTTGTCCATCGATAGGGACGTTACCTGTCATATCCGTATCGCCGCTCAACCGCAAGCGATGCTGAATGCGCCGGAATTCCCGGTAGGCGGAGCGAACTTTCTCGGCGGTATCTCTGGAGATGAGTCCTAACTCACCGGCGAGTTTCAGCAGTGCGATATTGCCGATATTACCGGTCAATTGAGGGTAGCGGCAGGCATAACCCAGTACCAGATACTGTACGATGAATTCGACGTCGATAATACCGCCGCGGTCATTTTTGATGTCAAATAACGCGCTAGGATTGGGATGAACATCCAGCATTTTTTCACGCATTTTCAATATGTTTTGCTTGAGTTCGATAAGGTTGCGCGGTTTGCATAGGATCTCCTTGCGTGTATTTTCAAATACTTCACCCACTTGTTGATCGCCTGCAACGAAGCGTGCCCGGGTCAATGCTTGATGCTCCCATACCCAGGCTTGCGCGCGCTGGTACTGTGCAAAAGATTCCATTGAGCTGACCAGCAAACCGGAAGCGCCATTGGGGCGCAAGCGCAGATCGGTTTCGTACAGCAGACCGGCCGACGTGTGGCGAGTGAGCCAGGCGTTGATGCTTTGTCCCAGTTTGGTATAGATCTCCGCAGCATCGGGATGATCGTTCGCATAGAGAAAAACCAAATCGAGATCGGAAACATAACCCAGTTCTTTGCCGCCCAGTTTGCCGTAGCCGATGATTGCAAATGCGGGCTTTTCCCGGTGGCGTTTTTTTAGACCGCTCCAAGCCAGGTTCAGTACTGTTTCCAATATCAGATCGGCCAGTGCGGTCAGATGATCGCTGAGCGTCTCGAGCAGCAACGAACCTTCCAAATCGGTAACCAGCAGCCGGAATGCCTGGGCGTGTTGAAAGTGACGCAAAACGTCCATTTGCCACTCAATGACGTCCTCCTTGGGATTGTTGACATGATTCAACTGATAAGCGAGTTCGTTACTGAGGGCATGCCAGTCGGGAACGGGGTGAGGGGAATCTTGCCGCAGTAATTCATCCAGCAAAATAGGGTGACGCCCGAGATAGTCACTCGCCCACCGGCTGATGCTGGCGAGTTCGGCGACGCGGTGTAAGGTGTGCGGGTGTTCCAGCAGGAGCGCCAGATACGATGCCTGCGGGCTGATTTTTTCCATCAATTGCAGCATGCGTTCCAGCGTGGTTTCAACCGGCGGTAGCCCGGCCACAGCTTCAATCAACAAGGGGATTAAGGTATTAATTTGCTCACGGTTGGTTGCAGGCAGTTGCTGATAAAAACTGCTCTGATAAAACAATCGCAACCGTGCCGAGATTTTGACCGGATCACTGAATCCGAGCGTGCTCAGTTGCATGGTGGCGGCTTCCGTTTGCGAAACATCCTGTGTCTCGGTTTGCCACAAATTGGCCAGCGTGTCATGCGCGGGTGATTTCCGCGGAGTGGCAAAAATGAGCTCAAAGTGACGCGTTACGTCATTTCGGTGAATATCGAGCTGTTCCATGAAAGCCGCATAACCGGAAAATCCCATCGCAGTGGCGATCAGTTTCTGATCATCCGCGTTCAACGGCAAGGTTTGTGTTTGCTGATCGTCGAGATATTGCAGGCGATGTTCCAGTTTGCGCAGGAACAGATAAGCATTGATGAGTTCCGCGACGGTCTCCGCCGGGAGTTGCTGTTTCTTTTGCAGGCGCTGCAAAACACTGAGCGTCGGGCGGATACACAAATCGACATCGCGGCCGCCGCGAATCAATTGAAAAACCTGTGTGATAAATTCGATTTCGCGAATACCGCCCGGCCCCAGCTTGATGTTGTCGTGCATTTCGCGGCGCTCGACTTCCTTGCGCAGTTGCGCATGTAGATTGCGCATCGATTCGTACGCGCTGAAATCGAGATATTTGCGAAAAACGAAAGGCCGGACAATTTTTTCCATCAGCACCGATTCAGCGTTTGTGCCCGCATGATTGGTGATAACCCGGCCTTTGATCCAGGCATGGCGCTCCCATTCCCGTCCTTGCTTGATGAAATATTCTTCCAGCATGGGAAAGCTGATGGCTAACGGGCTGTTTTCACCATGCGGGCGCAGCCGCATATCGACCCGGAAGACATAGCCATCGATGGTCAAATCATTGAGGCTGGCGATCAGTTTGCGGCCGAGGCGGGCAAAAAATTCATGGTTCGAAATGGATTTGGCGCCATCGGTTTCGCCATCTTCCGGATAAACGAAGATCAAATCAATATCGGACGATACATTGAGTTCGCCGCCGCCCAGCTTCCCCATGGCTACCACCAGCAGATGCTGAATCGCGTTGCTGTTTTCGCCGCGCGGAAGTCCGAAACGATCGGGTTGGGTCAACCAGCTTTCGTGATACTTGAGTGCAAAATTGACGGTGACTTCGGCGAGACCGGTCATGCACGCCATCACTTCGGTTAAATCGGCCAGGCCGCTGATGTCGCGCACGGCTAACCGGAGCATGACTTGTTTGCGCAAATCGCGCAGGATGCGATGCAGTGTTTCCTCATCGTCGATTTGACCGGCGTGTGAATTCAGAAAGGCTTGCATTTCATCCCGCTGAAAAGAAAATAGGAGCGTTTCCTGCAGCGCGATTTTTCGTGCCGGTTCGCTGTCCAATATGCGCTGCGCATAACGGCTGAATGGTAGCGCGGCGGTAAGTATTGCGGCTGTCGGTTGAGCGGTCATAGGGATGATCGAATGATAAAGACTATATTGGAAATCATTTTAGATTAAGCATAAATCAAAATAGAACGTTATCAGAGTAAATGCTAGAATCTGGCTTGCTAAGTGAAATCGTTGTTCTCAGTAGGGTGATCGTTAAGAAGAAAAACGCCCGATTAAAAGGATTTGCTGGCGATGCCTGTTTCTTGACAGAGCTATTTTGAAGAACAAAACAATCGACCAGCGACTATGTTAAACAATATCAGTAAACAGCAGCAATCAATGATGGAAAACAAAAAAAATAAAGGCTTTCGCGTTGCCGCCATTCAAATGGCTTCGGGACCGAGCGTATCGGCAAATCTGGAAGAGGCGGCACGTTTAATCGAAGATGCCGTTTCCCGGAAAGCCAAGCTGGTCGTATTACCGGAGTATTTCTGCATTATGGGGATGAAGGATACGGATAAGCTGGCGGTTAGGGAACAGCCGGGCGATGGGCCGATTCAGAAATTTCTTAGTGAAACGGCAAAACGGTTGGGTATATGGTTAGTCGGGGGATCGGTGCCATTGGCGTCATCCGAAACGGATAAAGTTTACAATAGCTGTTTGGTTTATGCGGATAATGGTGCGCAAGTTGCGCGCTACGACAAAATTCATTTATTCGGCCTGCAGCTCGGACATGAGCATTACGCCGAGGAAAAAACCATTAAAGCAGGCGATAAAGTGGTGACCGTCGATTCTCCGTTTGGCCGGATTGGCTTATCGATATGCTACGATTTGCGCTTTCCGGAATTATTCCGCTTGATGAATAAAGTTGATATTATCCTGGCACCCGCAGCGTTTACCGCGATTACCGGCAAAGCGCACTGGGAAGTGCTGGTACGTGCCCGTGCGGTTGAGAACATGGCGTATGTGATCGCACCAGGACAAGGGGGATATCATGTCAATGGGCGCGAGACCAATGGTGACAGCATGATCGTTGATCCCTGGGGGGTTGTGATGGAACGCCTGCCACGCGGCTCCGGAGCTGTTGTGGCAACAATCGATCCCGAGTATCAAACCAGTTTACGGACCAATTTGCCGGCGCTGGATCACCGCATTTTGCAACCGTGTTAACCGCTTCTCCCACGATTGATAGAACGGCATAGTATGACAACCGAATACAGAGTAGAACCGAAGGACTTCCTGGCGATCGCGGATCGTTGTCTGTTGTCGCCTTATGATATCGATGCAAGCGGATTGCAACAGGTTCTGGGGCAAATCCTGACGCATAAAATCGACTATGCCGATCTTTATTTTCAGTATAGCCGCTCGGAAGGCTGGATGCTGGAGGAAGGCATTGTCAAATCGGGCAGTTTCAATATTGAGCAAGGTGTTGGTGTGCGTGCAATCAGCGGAGAAAAAACCGGGTTTGCGTATTCCGATGATATCAGCATGCCGGCATTGGTGTCGGCGGCTCAGGCAACACGGGCTATTGCCAATCAAAGCGGTTTGCAGCCGGTACAGATCGCCAAGCGGAATTCATTGGAGCGGCGGGCACAGCTTTATTTACCGGAAGATCCGATAGCCAGTCTCAAAGATGCGGAGAAGGTGGCCTTGCTGGAGCGGCTGGAGCGCTATACCCGGCAGCTTGATCGGCGCGTAACGCAGGTGATTGCGTCACTTGCAGGCGAATATGAGGTAATTTTGGTGACTCGTAGCGATGGATTGCTTGCGGCTGATGTAAGACCGCTGGTGCGTCTGTCACTGCAAGTGATCGCGGAGGAAAACGGCCGCCGTGAGCAAGGTGTGGCCGGTGGCGGCGGGCGCTTCAGTTATGCTTATTTTACCGATGAGATTTTGCAGGATTACGCGAAAAAGGCTGTGCATCAAGCCATGGTGAATCTGGATGCGCGCCCGGCACCGGCAGGCACGATGACGGTTGTTTTGGGAAGCGGCTGGCCTGGCATATTGCTGCACGAAGCGATCGGTCATGGATTGGAAGGCGATTTCAATCGCAAAGGAAGCTCAGCTTTTTCGGGCCGGGTCGGTGAACGTGTTGCGGCTCCCGGTGTCACTGTTGTCGACGATGGAACGATCCCGCGCCGGCGCGGTTCGTTGAATATTGATGACGAAGGCAATCCGACGCAATGTACGGTGTTGATAGAAGATGGCATACTGCGGGGCTATTTGCAGGATAGTCTGAATGCCCGGCTGATGGATTTGCCGGTTACCGGCAATGGGCGGCGTGAATCGTTCGCGCATATTCCGATGCCGCGCATGACCAACACGTACATGTTGAACGGCGACAAAGATCCGGAAGAAATTATCGCGTCCGTGAAGCATGGTTTGTATGCAGCAAATTTTGGCGGCGGCCAGGTCGACATTACCAGTGGCAAATTTGTTTTTTCCGCTGCTGAAGCTTACATGATTGAAGATGGTAAAATAACCTATCCGGTTAAAGGGGCAACCTTGATCGGTAACGGGCCTGATGTGTTGACCCGGGTTTCCATGATCGGTAACGATATGTTGCTGGATCCGGGTGTCGGGACATGCGGTAAGGAGGGTCAGAGTGTACCGGTGGGTGTCGGGCAACCGACGTTGCGTATTGATGGATTGACTGTCGGCGGGACAGGAATTTAACGATGCGATGATAATTAGAATGTTTTTATAACTTGTTGAATTGATATTGGGATGCAAAAAGCATGAGTGCGGAATTAACCGGTGCTGAAATCACCATACGCTGTCTGCAGGAAGAAGGCGTGCAGTGTATTTTCGGCTATCCTGGCGGTGCGGTGTTGTTTATTTATGATGAATTATTCAAGCAGGATAAAGTCCGGCATATATTAGTGCGCCATGAGCAGGCTGCAATACATGCCGCGGATGGTTATGCGCGCTCCAGCAATAAAGTGGGGGTGGCGCTGGTGACTTCGGGGCCGGGTGTTACCAATGCGGTGACAGGGATAGCGACGGCTTATATGGATTCCATTCCGATGGTGGTGATCAGCGGGCAGGTGCCGACCAGTGCGATCGGTCTTGATGCATTCCAGGAAGTTGATACGGTCGGTATCACGCGACCTTGCGTCAAGCATAATTTTCTGGTCAAAGATATAACCGAACTGGCGTCGACCATCAAAAAAGCTTTTTATATTGCATCGACAGGGCGTCCCGGTCCTGTGCTGGTCGATATTCCGAAAGACGTGACGCAACAGAAAACCAAGTTCGTGTACCCGGATAAGGTCAGCATGCGTTCCTATAATCCGGTGACCAAAGGGCATGCGCGGCAAATTAAAAAAGCGGCCGAATTGATACTCAGTGCCAAACGCCCCATGGTTTATGCCGGCGGTGGTGTGATTTTGAGTGATGCAGCTCCACAATTGACCGAATTGACGCAAATGCTGAATTTTCCCTGCACCAATACATTGATGGGGTTGGGCGGTTATCCCGCGACGGATAAACAGTCATTGGGTATGCTGGGGATGCACGGCACTTACGAAGCCAACATGGCGATGCAGTATTGTGATGTGCTGATAGCTGTGGGTGCTCGTTTTGACGATCGTGTGATCGGAAATCCGAAGCATTTTTCCAATGAAAATAGGAAGATAATTCATATCGATATCGACCCATCTTCCATTTCCAAACGCGTCAAAGTCGATGTGCCGATTGTCGGCGATGTTCTGGATGTGTTGAAAGAGCTGATCAAGTTGCTCAAGGCCGAGAAAGAAAAGCCGGATCAAGTCGCGTTGAAAGAGTGGTGGAAACAGATCGAGCTGTGGCGTGAACGGGATTGTTTGAAATTTGACCGCGGTAGCAAAATCATCAAACCGCAGATGGTGATTGAAAAGCTGTTCAACATCACCAAAGGCGATGCGTTTATTACTTCGGATGTCGGGCAACATCAAATGTGGGCGGCGCAGTTTTATAAATTCGATAAACCGCGCCGTTGGATTAATTCCGGCGGATTGGGCACGATGGGATTCGGTATGCCTGCCGCTATGGGGGTGCAACTCGCCAATCCGAAAGGAAAAGTGGCATGTATTACCGGAGAAGCGAGTATTCAAATGTGCATCCAGGAGCTATCAACCTGCAAGCAATATAGGTTGCCGTTGAAAATTGTTAACTTGAACAATCGCTATATGGGTATGGTCAGGCAATGGCAAGAGTTTTTTCACGGTAACCGCTATGCGGAATCCTATATGAATGCGCTACCCGATTTTGTCAAACTGGCGGAGAGCTACGGGCATGTCGGAATGAAGATTGAAAAACCGGAAGATGTGGAAGATGCTCTGAAAGAAGCATTTAAACTGAAAGATCAACTGGTGTTCATGGACTTCATTACCGATCAGACAGAAAACGTTTTCCCTATGGTACCGGGCGGCAAAGGCCTTTCTGAAATGATTCTGGTGTAGAAAACTAAATGCGACATATTATTTCTTTATTGATGGAAAATGAAGCAGGAGCCTTGTCACGCGTGGCCGGCCTGTTCTCGGCACGCGGTTATAACATTGAGTCGCTTTCAGTCGCACCCACCGAGGATCCTACTTTGTCGCGAATGACGCTGGTCACGATCGGGTCGGATGAAGTCGTGGAGCAAGTCACCAAGCAATTGAATAAGCTGATCGAAGTGGTAAAAATCATCGATTTGAACGACGGTGATCATATCGAGCGCGAATTGATGCTGGTCAAAGTGCGTGCGGTCGGTCCGGATCGCGAAGAAATCAAACGGTTGGCTGAAATTTTCCGTGGCTCTATCATCGATGTGACGGATAAGTCCTATACCATTGAGCTAACGGGTACGAGTTCAAAATTGGATGCATTTCTTCAAGTGATCGAACGTAGCGCAGTGCTCGAAACAGTGCGCACCGGAGCCTCCGGCATAGGGCGCGGAGAATGGATTTTAAAGGTATAATCCAGATTGTTGAAAAATCCCGGTTTTGAGTCTGGTAATCAGAGTATCAATTCTAAATAGAATTCTCTCAATTGCTCACCTGTTTCTATCCTATTTTTGTATAAAAGGAAAATAATGAAAGTTTATTACGATAAAGATGCGGATCTATCTCTAATCAAAGGAAAGAAAGTCACGATATTGGGCTATGGCTCGCAAGGACATGCACATGCTAACAATTTGAGCGAATCCGGTGTGAAAGTGACCGTTGGTTTGCGCAAAGGGGGATTGTCCTGGAGTAAAGCGGAAAAAGCCGGATTAAAAGTCATGGAAGTTGCCGAAGCCGTTAAGGACGCCGATGTTGTCATGGTTCTGCTACCCGATGAACAAATTGGCGCGGTATATAAAAGGGAAATCGAGCCCGGTTTGAAGAAAAATGCGACTTTGGCTTTTGCGCACGGTTTCAGTGTGCATTATGGGCAAGTGACACCACGTGACGACCTTGATGTGATTATGATTGCACCTAAAGGACCGGGTCATTTGGTACGTTCGACTTACTTGCAAGGCGGTGGTGTACCGTCGCTGATTGCCGTGCATCAGGATAAATCCGGCAAAGCGCGCGATCTGGCGCTTTCTTACGCAGCGGCTAACGGCGGTACCCGCGGCGGTGTAATCGAAACCAGTTTCCGTGAGGAAACCGAAACCGATTTGTTCGGTGAACAGGTTGTACTGTGCGGCGGTTTAACTGCGTTGATTCAAGCCGGTTTTGAAACACTGGTGGAAGCCGGCTACGCGCCGGAAATGGCGTATTTCGAGTGTCTGCACGAGGTCAAGCTGATTGTCGATTTGATTTACGAAGGGGGGATCGCCAATATGCGCTACTCCATTTCCAACAATGCCGAGTATGGCGATGTGTCACGCGGGCCGCGCATTATTACCGACGAAACCCGTGCGGAAATGCGCAAAATTCTGCAGCAGATTCAAACCGGTGAATATGCGCGAGAATTCATTTTGGAAAATCAGGCCGGTGCACCTGTGCTTAAATCAAGCCGCCGCATCGCAGCCGAACATCCGATTGAGCAAGTGGGAGCCAAGCTGCGCGATATGATGCCGTGGATTAAGAAAAATAAACTGGTCGATCAAGGTAAAAACTAAAGAATCAATATAATCTTTATGATTTCGGTTTTATTTCCTCTATTTTTCAGGCCCTTGTTGTAATTTATTTATGGCTTATTATCCTCATCCTATTATCGCTCGCGAAGGCTGGTTGCATATCGTGATCGCATTTTCTGCTGCAATTGGCGCGACAGTATTCCTTGACTGGCTTTGGGCGCTCCCGTTCTGGGTGATCGCTCTGTTTGTTTTGCAGTTCTTTCGCGACCCGCCGCGAGAGGTGCCGGCGAATCGTAATGCCATATTGGCGCCGGCTGATGGCAGAATCGTAGCGGTAGAAAAAACGCAAGATCCCTTTCTGCAAAGGGAGGCTGTCAAGATCAGTGTGTTTATGAATGTGTTTAATGTGCATTCCAATCGTAGCCCGGTTGACGGTGAAGTGCGCGACAAATGGTATTTCCCGGGTAAATTCATCAATGCGGATTTACCCAAAGCCTCGCTGGAAAATGAACGCAATGCGTTATGGATCAAAACGGATCAAGGCGCTGATGTGACGTGCGTGCAAGTGGCCGGATTGGTCGCAAAACGAATCCTTTGCCACGTAGCGCCGGGCGACCATTTGGCGCGCGGTCAGCGCTTCGGTTTCATACGATTCGGTTCGCGAGTGGATGTTTATTTACCGCTGAATACTAAAATTAATGTCAATATCGGTGACAAAGTGTCAGCGACATTAACTGTATTAGCAGAGTTTCGTGAAGAAGCTAGTGCAGCAGCTTGATCAAAGCAATGACGGTTTGATTTTATTTCAGAAACGGTATTTTGCGTTGATCAAGCTTTCCTGGGATTTCCGTTATCCGTATTCTTTTATGAAACGTTCATGATGCCCGATTCACAACCAGAACGTACCGTACTGAAAACCCGGTTGCGGCGGCGCGGCATCTATTTATTACCCAATCTATTTACAACCGCGGCGTTATTTGCCGGATTCTATGCCATCGTGCAAGCGATGAACGGAAATTTCGAGTATTCCGCAATTGCTGTTTTTATCGCGATGGTGCTGGATGGGCTTGATGGCAGAGTGGCTCGCTTGACCGGTACACAAAGTGAATTCGGCGCGGAATACGACAGTATGTCGGATATGGTCTCTTTCGGTGTTGCGCCGGCATTGATCGTATATGAATGGGCGTTAAAGGATATGGGGCAATGGGGTTGGATCATTGCATTCATTTATTGCGCGTGCGCGGCCTTGCGGCTCGCGCGTTTCAATACCAATATCGAGGTGATCGATAAACGTTACTTTCAGGGTTTGCCCAGTCCGGCAGCGGCTGCATTGATCGCCGGGCTGGTTTGGGTGACGATTAATTTTCACATACAAGGAAGCGATGTTAAGTGGCTGGCTTCTATTGTGACCTTATTCGCTGCATTAACGATGGTTAGCAATATTCCTTACTATAGCGGTAAGGAATTTAATCTGCGCCGTCGCGTGCCGTTTTTCACGGTTTTATTGATCGTACTGTTCTTTTTTGTATTGATTCCAAGTCATCCGCCCTTGGTGTTGTTCTTTTTGTTTGCGGCTTACGCATTTTCCGGTTATTTCGTCAAATTGTGGCGGCTCGGCAGAAATAAAAAAAATAGTGAAACACCCGGTACCTGAAGATTACCTCTTGCATCGAAAGAAAAAACTATTTATATTCCCAGCCATCATGTTTGCTCAAAATTACATTCTTCATTCACCGCATTTTATTCCGGCTCCGACTGTTCTGCCGGAACTATTACTGCGCCTCGCGCGCTAAAATTTTCTCCCCCTATATCCCTTTCTTCCCTATAAAATTCGTATAACGAGTTTTATGTTTCATTAAGGTTTTCTTCCTCAAGCGGAGAGCATAATGCAAAAGCATTTGATTATTTTTGATACAACGTTGCGTGACGGTGAACAAAGTCCTGGCGCATCCATGACGAAAGAAGAAAAGGTGCGTATTGCCTGGCAGCTGGAGCGCATGGGTGTCGATGTCATTGAAGCCGGTTTTCCGGCCGCTTCCAATGGCGACTTTGAAGCGGTCAAGGCAGTCGCCGATTCGGTGAAAGACAGTATTGTCTGCGGATTGGCGCGGGCGATTGAAGCGGATATTCAGCGTGCCGGTGAAGCGTTAAAAGGCGCGCAAGCAGCGCGTATTCACACGTTTATAGCGACCTCGCCGATCCATATGAAGAAAAAATTGCGTATGTCGCCTGATCAGGTCATTGCGCAAGCGATAAAAGCAGTGAAATGGGCGCGCCAATACACCGATAACGTTGAATTTTCACCGGAAGACGCCGGCCGGTCGGAAATCGATTTTCTGTGCCAGATTCTCGAAGCTGTGATCGACGCCGGTGCAACGACGTTGAATATTCCGGATACGGTCGGCTACACCATGCCGGAGCAGTTCGGTAAGCTGATCCATAATTTGCGCGAACGTATTCCAAATTCCGACAAAGCGATTTTTTCAGTTCATTGCCATAATGACCTAGGGTTGGCGGTGGCTAATTCACTTGCGGCCGTGATGAACGGCGCGCGCCAGGTCGAATGTACGATCAATGGCCTGGGAGAGCGTGCAGGTAATGCGTCGCTGGAGGAAGTTGTTATGGCAGTGCGCACACGGCAAGATTATTTTCCGTGCGACACCAAAATCGATACCACGCATATTGTTGCGGCCAGCAAATTGGTTTCCGGTATTACCGGTTTTCCGGTGCAACCGAATAAAGCGATCGTGGGTGCCAATGCCTTTGCGCATGAATCCGGCATTCACCAGGATGGTGTATTGAAGCATCGCGAGACCTACGAAATTATGCGTGCGGAGGATGTTGGCTGGGGAGCGAATAAGCTATTGCTGGGAAAACATTCGGGGCGTAACGCGTTTCGTAACCGTCTGACAGAATTGGGGATCGAACTGGGATCGGAAGAGATGCTCAATAACACTTTCATGCGCTTCAAGGAATTGGCGGATAAGAAACATGAAATCTTCGATGAAGACCTGCATGCACTGGTGTCCGACGAAGTGCTGGTGCTGCAAGAGCGTTACCGGCTCATATCGCTCACGGTGCATTGTGAAACCGGCGAGGTGCCATATGCAAGCATCGTGATTTCCGATGACGGCAAGGAGATGCGCGCTGAATCGGAGGGTAGCGGTCCAGTGGATGCCACGTTCCGGGCAATTGAAAAGTTGCTGTCGAGTGAAGCTAAACTGCAATTGTTTTCGGTGAACAACATAACCAGCGGAACCGATGCGCAAGGTGAGGTGACTGTGCGGCTGCAGAAATCCGACCGCATCGTCAACGGTCATGGTTCTGATACCGACATAGTCGTAGCTTCGGCAAAAGCTTATCTGAGTGCGCTGAATAAACTGCACAGCAAGCTCGAGCGGGCGCATCCGCAGGTGTAGTTATCGAAATGATGGATAAATTAACTGGAAATTCTGCTGCAAGATGATGAAGCGTAATGTAACGATACTATGTTGTCTGATTGTCTTGCTGCTGAGTTTCCAGGCGCATGCGTTTCAGTTCCAAGATGTCACCGGAAAGATTCACAAGCTTGCGGACTACAAAGGACGCTGGGTGTTGGTCAACTTTTGGGCTACTTGGTGTCCGCCTTGCCTGAAAGAAATTCCCGATTTGATTGCGCTGCATGAGCAGCGCCAGGATCTGATCGTGATCGGGATTGCGATGGATGTCGATGATCCGAAAGTGGTGATGGATTTTGTGCAATCGATGTCCATCCCATACCCGATCGTGTTGGGCAACCGGAAAATCGCATCGCAACTGGATGAGGTATCGCTACTGCCCAGTACCTATTTTTTCGATCCGCAAGGCAACCCGGCAGCGCGCCAGCAGGGTATTATTTCACGTGAAAGTATTGAACAGTTTATTGAATCAAAATCAAACGGCAACAATATCTATCAAAAGCGCTGATGGATTCACGCACATTCTGGTTGGTTGAATCCGGCTAAGAGGTCGTATAACGCCAGGTGGTTTGCCATTTATTGAATATCAGTTGCGGGTAGGCGGCTTCGCCGAGGCTGCCGTTATAACGCCCCAAAGCACGAAAGTAATCGCCTTTCTCTTGATTCAAATAATGACGCAAAATGGTGCATCCGTAGCGTAAGTTGACGCGCAAATGAAAAAGATTGTGATCTTGGTGACCGATGGCATTGACCCAGAAAGGCATGACTTGCATATAGCCGCGTGCGCCGGCGTGTGAAACGGCATATTTCTTAAAGCCGCTTTCAACCTGAATGATGCTGAGTACCAGTTGCGGATCCAATCCGGCGCGCGTTGCTTCGTAAAAAACGGTTCGCAGAAATTCTTCCCGTTCTAATGAGTCGGGTATGTATTTTTCCAAGCGGCGGCTCATGCTGACGAGCCAGGTGATATTGTCGGCGACGGCGGCATATTCGGTGTACGAAACAGCTTGATCGCTGACGCCGTGAAATAGGATGGTCTGAGTGCTGGCCGCAAGCTGTTCATACTGCAAATTATTGGCATGGCTATGACTGCCCAAGAGCAGAAAGGGAAGCATATAAATTAGTTTGTGCATAGCTTGGTCGTGATAAATGAGAAAATTTCATCCAAAGGAATCGATTGCGCGGCTGAATCGTTCCTACCTTGATATTCAATAACCGATTGCTTCAATCCTCTTTCCCCGACAACGATACGATGGGGAATGCCGATCAACTCCGCATCGGCAAACATCACGCCGGGACGCTCGTCGCGGTCGTCCAATAGTACTTCGATGTGCGTCTCCGTAAATTGCCGGTAAAGTTTCTCCACAGCATCTTGGACGAGTGCGCTTTTCTGCAGTCCAATCGGAATGATCGTAAGTTGGAAAGGAGCGATCGCGCCGGGAAAAATAATGCCGCGCGCATCGTGATTCTGCTCAATGGCAGCCGCGACAATGCGTGAGATACCAATGCCATAGCAACCCATTTCCATATTTTTTGTTTGCCCCGATTCGTCGAGGTAATTGGCTTTCATCATTTCAGAATATTTGGTGTGTAACTGGAAAATATGGCCAACTTCAATTCCGCGGCAAATTTCCAATTTACCTTTGCCGTCCGGAGAATCATCCCCCGCAACAACATTGCGGATATCGAAAACATGATCCGGCAGTTTGAGATCGCGCTTGAAATTGACTTGAGTGAAGTGAAAACCCTCTTCGTTAGCGCCACAAACAAAATTACTCATATTTATGACAGCTGGATCGGCGATCACACAAACTTCCAAACCGACGGGGCCGATATATCCGGGTACTGTTCCGGTTGTGCGTAGAATATCCTCTTCACTGGCCATCTGAAAGGCGGATAAAAAGGGTATTTTTCTCACTTTTAATTCGTTGAGCTGGTGATCGCCGCGCAGCAGCAATAAGAATATCTGGTTATTTGCTTTGATCGCCAAAGTTTTAACGGTTTTTTGCAGTGGTGCTTTTAGAAATTCAGCAACCTCGGCACAAGTTTTTTTACCGGGTGTCGCAACTTTTTGCATGTCGCCATCCGGAGCGCTTCGTTCTTGAGGAATAAATAACGATTTAGCCAATTCGATATTGGCGGCGTAATCCGAATCAGGGCAAAACGCGATGGCATCTTCGCCCGAGTCTGCCAGCACATGAAATTCGTGCGAACCACTGCCGCCGATGGCGCCGGTATCGGCTGCGACAGCGCGGAACTTCAACCCAAGGCGGGTGAAAATGCGGCTGTAGGTTTCGTACATGAGCTGATAGGTTTGCATCAAACTGCTTTCATCGGTATGAAATGAATAGGCATCCTTCATGATGAATTCGCGTGCGCGCATGACACCGAAGCGCGGCCGGATTTCATCGCGGAATTTGGTTTGAATCTGGTAGAAATTGAGCGGCAGCTGGCGGTAGCTTTTAATTTCTCTGCGCGCGATATCGGTAATGATTTCCTCGTGCGTGGGACCGAAACAGAAGTCGTGTTCGTGACGATCCTTGATTTTTAACATTTGCGGCCCGAAAACTTCCCAGCGGCCGGTTTCTTGCCATAATTCGGCAGGTTGTATGGCGGGCATAAGAACTTCGATGGCACCACTTTTATTCATTTCTTCGCGTACGATATTCTCGATTTTTCGCAATACCCGAAGACCTAACGGCATCCAGGTATACAATCCGCTGCCTAAACGCTTGATGAGCCCGGCGCGCAACATGAGTTTGTGGCTGACAAGCTCCGCTTCGGCGGGTGCTTCCTTAAGGGTTGAAATAAAAAATTGCGAGACGCGCATGAAGTGGTTCCATTAGTGATAAAAAATTGCAGCAATTTTACCTTGAAATACTTGGTTGAGTGAGAACAAGTCCATACATATAGCAAGCGGGATCGGATTTCGATTGACAGAAAATGTAGAAGAGGTGGATTTTTATTCTGTGAGCACTTTCCATCTGCAGAAAAGTGTGAAAAAATCCACCCATTTGATGGGTCGAGTGAGTATTCCGTATGATTGACCGTAATGGATATCGCCCCAATGTCGGTATTATCCTTCTAAACTCAAAAAATGAGGTTTTCTGGGGCAAACGTATAAGGCAAAATTCTTGGCAATTTCCGCAAGGTGGCATTAAGTCGGGGGAAAGCCCCGAACAGGCTATGTATAGGGAATTAAGCGAAGAGATCGGGTTGCGTCCGAATCACGTGGAGATCGTCGGGCGCACACGTGATTGGTTACGTTATGAAGTTCCTGATCGCTGGATCCGGCGGGAATGGCGGGGGAATTACAAGGGACAGAAACAGATTTGGTATTTATTGCGCTTAATCGGGCGCGACAGTGATGTTTCATTGCGTGGAAGCTCGCACCCTGAATTTGATGCTTGGCGCTGGAATCAATATTGGGTTGAGTTGGATTCGGTTGTCGAATTCAAACGCAAAGTATATAAGCAGGCGCTGATAGAGTTGTCGCGCTTATTAAAACCGGATTCTTGTCAAAATATCGGAATTGGTTATGATCAAAAAAGCCCGGCCAAAGGATCACAAGGTGTTTTGACTGACCAACTGGAAGTCAATGAATAATCCAAAGTTTTGGAAGGCTTCTCTAAGGGAGATACTGAATAATTTGTCGAGCAAGATGAGATGCAAGGCGGATGGAGTGCAGGAAATGAGACATGTCATCATCGCGATAGGCGAATTTCCGAGAGCACCCCCCAACGCAGCAGATCGCTTGCGCAGGCAATTATTCAGCATTTCCCTAAGCTGCTCTGCAAATAAAGAGAACGGTATTGACCATTCTGCTGCATTTTTAAAATTCCCATTTGTGGGTGTTTCATCAGGCGTAATCGGCTGCGCCATAACAGCCGCTTTTTTTATTTACTTAGGGAGAATACCGATGAAGATGCGTACACTGGTTGCGTCACTGTTATCGATTGGCGCTCTTGTCACTTCGATGGCTGTTTCAGCCAATGAACCTATCCAGCCCATTAAAGCCGCCAAAGTAGCAAATGCTGATCTGGTTGAACTGGGCAAGATGTTATTTTTTGATACCCGTCTGTCAAAATCAGGTTTTATTTCTTGCAATTCCTGCCATAGCTTAAGTATGGGAGGTACGGATAATATTCCGACTTCGATTGGTCATGGTTGGCAGCAAGGCCCTATTAATGCACCGACTGTATTGAATGCCAGCATGAATTTGGCCCAATTTTGGGATGGACGTGCAAAAGATTTGAAAGAGCAAGCGGGTGGTCCAATTGCAAATCCGGGTGAAATGGCTTCAACGCATAAAGCTGCGGTTGAAGTATTGCAATCGATTCCGCAATATCGTGCTTATTTCCAAAAAGCATTCGGTACCGATCAAGTTGATATTGATCGCGTAACTACGGCTATCGCCGCTTTTGAAGAAACCCTGGTTACCCCGGGTTCACGCTTTGATAAGTGGCTGGAAGGCGATAAAAAAGCCCTCAATCCGCAGGAGATCGAAGGTTATGAATTATTCAAAAGCAGCGGTTGCTCAGGATGTCATAACGGCCCAGCCGTCGGTGGTGCGCTTTACCAGAAATTTGGCGTATATCATCCCTATAAAACAGCAAGTAAGATCGAAGGTAGAAAAGCGGTTACCGGAAAAGACACCGATCTAAATGTTTTCAAAGTGCCGACCCTGCGCAATATTGAGTTAACCTATCCGTACTTTCATGACGGTGCGGCAGCAACATTGGAAGATGCTGTTAAAACGATGGGTAAGCTTCAGTTGGATCGTGATTTTAATAAGAAGGAAATTGACAGTATCGTTGCTTTCTTAAAAACGTTAACGGGTGAACAGCCAAACTTCAAGCTGCCGATTTTACCGCCTTCCAATAACAATACGCCAAGACCGGCACCGTTTTAATGATCAGTAGCCTTATTGAGAATAAGCAATGTGATTATTGAACAAAAAGGGGAATTACGACGCTGGCAGTCAGGTGTGTATGTTCGATCTGAGTGCCAGCGGTAGCCAAATGTGATAGTCAGTGCCGATTTTGGGTTGCTATTGACTTTAATTTGATATGGCGGTTCTACTGTATAAGTGCAATCAGGTATGGATTTGCATTAAAAAATAAAGTAGAGTCACTATTCCGATAACCAAAAATTAGAATAGGGAGTTACCTATGGGTAACAAGGGCCAGTTACTGCAGGATCCATTTTTGAATATATTACGGAAAGAACATATTCCGGTATCGATCTATTTAGTGAATGGTATTAAATTGCAAGGGCAAATTGATTCATTTGATCAGTATGTGGTACTGCTAAAAAATTCGGTTACGCAGATGGTATACAAACATGCAATTTCCACTGTAGTACCTGCAAGAGCCGTTACGATTCCTATCGAAACAACGGATACACGTGATGCCTGATGTTTGAATCAGGTATGGATAAATCAAGTGCTGTTGATGCAACCATACTTGTTAGTATTGATTTCGGCAGCAGTACCTATGCGGAAAGCCTGTATGAGTTGCAACAACTGGCTGTCAGCGCGAAACTTCAGGTTGTAGCAGTTGTAGAGGGGAAGCGCTCGCGTCCGGACCCGACGACCTATATCGGTAGCGGTAAAGTTGACGAGATCTCGCAACTCGTATCGCAAAATAAAGCTTCAATCGTTGTATTTAATCATGATTTATCTCCGGCACAGCAGCGTAATTTGTCATTGCGTTTGAATTGCAATGTCATTGATCGCACCAGCTTGATTCTGGATATTTTTGCGCAACGTGCTAAGAGCCATGAAGGAAAACTGCAAGTTGAACTTGCTCAGCTTGAGCATTTGGCCACTCGCCTTGTGCGCGGCTGGACTCATCTTGAGAGGCAAAAAGGTGGTATCGGTTTGCGCGGTCCGGGCGAAACACAATTGGAAACAGACCGCCGCTTGATCAGGAAACGAGTTAAATTACTCAAAGAAAGACTTGCAACGCTTCAGCGTCAGCGTGCTATCCAGAGACGTTCAAGGCAACGTACGAATGTGCTGTCGGTATCGATTGTCGGTTATACCAATGCTGGAAAATCAACCTTGTTCAATAAATTGACGCGCGCGCAAACGTATGCCGCGGATCAGTTGTTTGCCACATTGGATACTACGACACGCAAATTATTTCTTGCCGGAGGCGGGCCGGTGGTTATTTCGGATACGGTGGGTTTTATTCGTGAATTACCTCATACATTGGTTGCAGCTTTTCGCGCGACACTCGAAGAAACTGTGCAGGCCGATATATTGCTCCATGTCGTAGACGCCGGCAATCCTAATCGAGATGAGCAAATTGCAGAAGTGAACAAAATTCTGAAAGAAATTGGCGCTGACGATATTCCGCAAATTTTGATCTTGAATAAGATTGATCTGACCGACTTGGCGCCAGGCGGCAGTAAAGGTTGCGTGCGCAATGAATATGATAGAATATCGCACATTCGCTTAAGTGCAAGAACAGGTGAAGGGATAGAGTTTGTAAGGCAGGCATTGACAGAAGCAATTGTAGAGAAATCAAAGAAATTAAATGAAGAATCTACAGATATTCCAAAAATAATTGGCGATTGTGCCCCGGTGCAAGAACTTTTTTGAACAAACAAACAGGAATTATTATGGGATTAAATGATCCCCAATGGGGAAAAAATAAAGGCGAATCGGGTCCACCGGATCTGGATGATGTGTTGCGTAATGTCAATAAGAAAATCAATAATATTTTCGGACAGAAAAAAAGCGGTGGGGGTGATGATGGCTCCCAAACGCCAAGCCCTAAACCAAAAAGCGGCGGCAGTATTGCAATGATTCTTGGTTTGCTTGCGGTGGTATGGCTGGCAAGCGGGTTTTATATCGTGGATGAGGGGCATAGGGGCGTTGTATTGCGGTTTGGGCAATATGTTGACACCGCTCCGGCAGGTTTGCGCTGGCATATGCCGTACCCGATCGAAAAAGTGGAATTGGTGAATGTCAGCCAAGTGCGCACGGTTGAGATTGGTTACCGCAACAATGTGAGAAGCAAGGTTTTGCGGGAATCGCTCATGTTGACCGATGATGAAAATATCATCGATATTCAATTTGCTGTGCAATACATATTGAATAACCCGGAAAATTTCCTGTTTAAAAACAGAAATCCTGACGAAGCCGTTTTGCAGGCGGCAGAAACGGCAATCCGGCAAGTGATTGGTAAAAGTAAAATGGACTATGTCCTGTATGAGGGCCGTGAGCAGGTTGCAGCCAGTGCGACGCAATTAATGCAGAAGATTTTGGATCGCTATCAAATTGGTATTTCGATCAGCAGAGTGACGATGCAAAACGCGCAGCCGCCTGAGCAGGTTCAGGCTGCATTTGATGATGCGGTTAAAGCCGGACAAGACAGAGAGAGGCAAAAGAACGAAGGTCAAGCGTATGCCAATGATGTGACTCCGCGAGCTGTAGGTAATGCCGCTCGGCTGATTCAAGAAGCGGAAGGCTATAAACAACGTGTGATTGTAAGTGCGGAAGGCGATGCCAGCCGTTTTGAGCAAATTCTTTCCGAATACAGTAAGGCGCCCAATGTTACGCGTGAGCGCTTATATCTGGATATGATGCAGCAAGTGCTTTCGAATACAAGCAAGATTATCGTTGATCAGAAAAACGGTAACAATCTATTGTATTTACCGCTGGATAAGCTGATTAACATGAGCGGGGCATCGTCAGCATCGCCAGCGGCAGTGCAACCTATGATGCAGGAAGCATCACCTGAAAGCAGCAGTGTACGGGCACGGGAATCATTTCGCAGTCGCGAACGGGAGGCAAGATAGATGAAAAGTTTTACATCCGTATTATCAGGTATTGTGATCGCAATTTTTTTCCTGGGAAGTTCGGCCATTTATATTGTGGATGAACGGCAACAAGCTATTCTGTTTCAACTGGGTGAAGTAATCGATGTTAAAACAGAGCCTGGTTTGTATTTCAAGATTCCAATTGCTCAGAATGTCCGATATTTTGAAAAACGTATTTTGACAATGAATACGGAAGAGCCCGAACGCTTCATTACCTCGGAGAAAAAGAACGTTCTGGTCGATCTGTTTGTGAAATGGCGTATCGTGGATGTCAAACAGTATTACATCAGTGTGCGTGGTGATGAATCGCTGGCACAGACACGTTTGGCACAAACGATCAATGCCAGCTTGCGCGATGAATTCGGTAATCGCACTGTGCATGATGTGGTTTCGGGTGAGCGGGATGTCATTATGGAGATTATGCGCCAGAAAGCGGATAACGATGCACGTGCCATCGGTGTGGAAGTTGTTGATGTGCGTTTGAAACGTGTCGATCTGCCGCAGGAAGTGAGCGAATCCGTGTACAGACGGATGGAAGCCGAACGTAAAAGAGTGGCTAATGAATTGCGCTCCACCGGGGCTGCTGAGTCGGAAAAGATTCGTGCCGATGCCGACCGGCAACGTGAGGTCATCCTGGCGGAAGCCTATCGAGAAGCGCAGAAAGTCATGGGTGACGGTGATAGCCAGGCTGCAGCGACTTATGCAGCTGCTTTTCAGAAAGATGCGGAATTTTACGCTTTCTGGCGTAGCGTCGATGCTTATAAGCAGTCATTCAAGAATAAAGGAGACATGATGGTACTGGAGCCCACTTCCGATTTCTTTAAGTACCTGAAAAACCCTGTCGCCGGTAAATAATAGGAATGAATTAAAGGAAGGTGGATGTGCAATCACAGTATTGCGTGGCGTAGTAAGTTTATGTGATTTTATACTGTTGCGAATGATGAAGAGGTTCTGGGAATCGTAATTATTTTTATACGATTACATCAGAGCCTCTTAATTTTTCTCCTTATAGAAAATGCGATACTGATTTGATTTAACTGGAGTTGTTTATATTTATGTGGGAAAATTTTCTTAGTGCCGTTGCATTGATGTTGATTCTAGAGGGAATGTTACCATTCTTATCTCCGCAAACGTGGCGGGAGGCATTTAGAAGATTAACTGAGATTAACGATAATCAGATACGTTTTATAGGCCTGACTTCGATGTTGGCAGGATTACTGGTGCTTTTCATCGTCAGCTGATGCCTTTTCACTCTATCCATTGACAGTTTGTCAATCACAACTATGCACAATTGGCTACTTCCAGAGTTTGTTGAAGATGTACTACCTGCGGAAGCAATACATATCGAAGATATGCGCCGCAAGATCATGGATCTGTTGCGGGTGCACGGTTATCAGCAAGTAATGCCGCCTTTGTTGGAATATGTCGAGTCGCTGTTGACCGGCAGTGGCAGCGACATGGATTTGCACATGTTCAAGGTTATTGATCAATTGAGCGGCCGCATGATGGGGCTACGTGCCGATATGACGCCGCAAGTGGCAAGAATCGATGCGCATTTATTGAATTTTGACGGCATTACGCGCTTGTGTTATGCCAATAGCGTATTGCATACAGCGCCATCGGGAATAACTAAAACGCGGGAACCTCTGCAAGTGGGTGCCGAGCTTTACGGTCATTCCGGTCTGGAAAGTGATCTGGAGATTCAGCGGCTTATGTTGCAGTGCCTGTCTGTTTCCGGTGTCAGTAAAATTCATTTGGATCTCGGTCATGTGGCAGTTTTTCGTGGACTGATCAAAGGTGCGGGCATTTCGCACGAACTAGAGACTGAGCTTTATGCGGTATTGCAGGCAAAGGATGTGTCCACCCTGAGAGAGCTATGCATGAAATTGCAGCAGCAAACGCGAGAAGCGTTGCTGCTTTTACCGGAACTTTACGGCGATAAAAAAGTGCTGTCCGATGCCGCTAACCGATTGCCGGATTATCCTGAGATAAAATCGGCACTCAATGAACTGAGTATCGCGGAAGAGGAATTAAAGCCGGTCATCGATAAAATCGCATTCGATTTGGCTGATTTGCGCGGATATCATTATCATACTGGTATGGTTTTTGCCGCATACGCGGACGGCTGCTCAAATGCTATCGCCTTGGGCGGTCGCTATGATGAAATTGGCAAAGCATTCGGACGGGCACGGCCGGCAACGGGTTTCAGCATGGATCTCAGAGAATTGTCGAGATTGGTAAAACCTCACCCGTATCCGAAAGCAATCAGCGCGCCGTATGAAAAAAGGAATAAAGAACTGGAAAGTAAAATTGAGCAGCTGCGCCAATCGGGACAGATCGTTGTGATGGAGTTTCCGGAGCAAAAAGGCAGGCCGTTGGATTGCGACAGACAATTGGTGTTTCATGACGGACAATGGGTTGTCAAAGAAATCTGATTTTTTTAGAAACGGAATCTTTTAGAGATTAAAGATATGGCTAAAAATGTTGTCGTCATTGGCACGCAATGGGGCGATGAGGGGAAAGGCAAGATCGTCGATTGGCTGACGGATCATGCGCAAGGCGTGGTGCGCTTTCAAGGCGGGCATAATGCAGGCCATACATTGGTCATCGGGAATAAGAAAACGGTATTGCATCTGATTCCTTCCGGTATTTTGCGTAATACGGTGATGTGTTATATCGGCAACGGTGTGGTGATTGCACCGGAAGCATTGCTCAGTGAAATCGACATGTTGGAACAAAACGGCATAGATGTCAGCGGCCGTCTGCGTATTAGCGAGGCCTGCCCATTGATCTTGCCGTGTCACATTGCGCTGGATAATGCACGTGAAGCTGCAAGAGGCGATGGCAAGATCGGCACTACCGGGCGCGGCATCGGACCGGCTTACGAAGACAAAATCGCGCGGCGTGCCATACGATTGCAGGATTTATTTCATCGCGATCGGCTGGCGGCTAAATTGAGCGAGATACTGGATTATCACAATTTTGTGCTGAAGAATTATTTTCATGCGCCGGTCATCGATTTCCAGAAGACACTTGATGATGCATTGACGCAAGCCGAGAGAATTAAACCGATGGTAGCCGATGTTCCGCGACTGTTATTTGAAGCAAACAAAGCAAGCAATAACCTGTTGTTTGAAGGCGCGCAAGGTACGCTGCTCGATATCGATCACGGTACCTATCCTTACGTCACCTCCAGTAACTGCGTGGCCGGCGCCGCAGGTCCCGGCAGCGGAGTCGGGCCGCAAATGCTGCACTATGTTTTAGGAATTACCAAAGCTTACACCACCCGGGTCGGGTCGGGGCCGTTTCCGACCGAATTGGATGATGAAGTCGGCAAACATCTGGCCACACGCGGCCATGAGTTTGGTTCAACAACCGGCAGACCGCGCCGCTGCGGCTGGTTTGACGCGGTTGCCATGAAGCGGTCAATCCAAATAAATGGCGTGACCGGGTTGTGTATTACCAAACTGGATGTGTTGGACGGCGTGGAAAGTCTTAATCTTGGTGTCGGATACAGACTGAGCGATGGCAGCAAAAGCGATATTCTGCCGGTCGGTGCGGATGATCTGGGGAGTTGCGAACCGATTTATGAAGAGATGCCCGGATGGTCGGAGAATACCGCCGGAATTAAGGAATTCGCTCAACTGCCCAAAGCGGCGCAAAACTATCTGAAGCGCCTCGAAGAGGTTTGTGCGACGCCGATTGATATGATCTCCACCGGACCGGATAGAGAAGATACGATTCTGCTGCGTCACCCGTTTAAATAATGCGGCGGATTCGTTGACGAAAACCGGTATCAATGATTTAAATCCGTCATGCGCCTTGACGATTTGATACAAGTTGTCCGCTGGGAAGAAGCCGAGTCCGCTTTGCGGGCGATCAGGACAACAGTATTTATTCATGAGCAGCATGTGCCCGAAGCGATGGAATGGGATGAGTTTGATGTAATCAGCGTGCATCTGCTGGCGTGCGATGCCACCGGGCAACCGGTGGGGACTGCGCGCTTGCTGCCGGATGGGCATATCGGACGTATGGCGGTGCTGAAAGAGTGGCGTGGCCAAGGTTTCGGTAGCGCAATGCTGCGCAAATTACTGCAAGAGTTGACGCGGCGGCATCAGCAAAAAGCGCAACTGAATGCACAAACCAGTGTGGTTCCGTTCTACGAGAAATTCGGTTTTCGGGTATGGGGGGAGGAATTCATGGAAGCCGGTATTCCGCATGTCAAAATGACTTTGTCATTGCAGTAGCATCGAATCCGGTTACTTGACTTCCGATTTTCCCCACTCATTCGCCAAGGTATCCGACGCTTGTTTCCATCGGTTGGTTGCTTGTTCCGCGGCAATTCTAGCTTGCTCCGATTTTTTTCGCGCCGCTTCGGCTTCGCGCTCGGCTTCAGCCATCTTTTGCTTGGCTGAAGCCAGCTTTTTCTCGGCGAAAGCAGCGTCTTTTGCCGCAGTGTCGGCACTTTGCTTAGTATCCATCATTTTCTCGTAGGCTACGCTGGCATTTTTCTGCAGCAGCTCAATGGTGTCGGCGCGAGCAAATGGCGTACTCAAAACAATCAATAGGAACGAAGTAAAAAGAAAATTGAAAGTTGATTGCGTTGGTTTGAAGTTCATCATCATGGCCTTTGTATTGAAAATTTTCTTCGTTCTGCCTAACTGCATTTTAAGTTAAGGTAAAATCAGTATAGCAAAAAGCGGGTGCTCATGCTGATCACCCGTGGTTATCGAATTTCTCGCGAAGCGAAAAACAAGCGTGAAATTAAATGTTTTTAAGTTAATAGTTTTTGAAAGGAATTAGAATGTCGCTGCTATCGTTGTTAAAAACGAGTGTAATCTTCGCTTTCAGTATAGGATTGATCGCTTTTGCATCACTGGTTTTGGCAAGCTGTGAAGGTTGCCTGTGTCCGGGAGATCCTTGCAAGCTTTGTCCGTTACCGGCGATGGAAAATGATCCGCCCAAACCCAACGAACCCGATTTGTGCGCCAAAATTAGAGAAAAAGTGCCGCCGACTTCGGCTCAGCCCGGCTCCAACGAATATTTTCCCAGTTTGGATAAATCAGTCATGGTATGCGTCAACGAAGGGGGGGATGTCATCCGGAATAAACAGCGCAGTGCCGAATATCCAGCCCGGTTTTACTGTAGACCGCCGCGTTCCGTAAAAAAGGACTAGCACGATTCTTTCCCTTTCTTGAGCGCATCCGGTTTGCATGCTGCAGTGGATTACCTGCTGGTTTTCATTTTTCCCGGTTAAAATTTTTCTTAACTGAGAGTATCTGTTCCGCAATCGATCAGATCGTGCCGTCAGTTACTTGACGGTTATTTTCTTGGCTGCTGAGCCGTTAACTTTCGGAAGTGTCAGTTCGAGTATGCCGTCTTTATATTTCGCTTCCGTTTTTGCTTCATCAACCGCGCTGTTCAGCGTGAAACTGCGATAACTGGAGCCCTGGTAACATTCGCGGCAAATTACTCGTTCTCCCTCTTTTTCTTCCTTTTCCCTTTTGGTTTCGGCGCTGATGGAAACCCGGTTGCCGTCAACTTGTACTTTAATATCTTCTTTATTGACACCGGGGATTTCTGCGCGGACGGTATAGGTTTTATCGTTTTCCTTCAAATCGATTTTGATCAAAGACGCAATTTCCGATTCATTGAGATATGGACGCAACCCAAATCCTTTGAACCAGTCATTCATATTCATGAAAGGATCGAAGCGTACTAAATCGCCCAATAATGGAGAGCGTCGAACAATTTTTGACATGATATCAGCCTCTTGGATGGTTGTTATTGTGTAACGCTAAAACTCGATTATTCAGTTTCGTTTGTGAGAAATTGAAAATTGATAGTGTTGCTATCGAATACACCCAGCTCATTGTCAACTTCCATTTCCGCCTCGAGCCAATCTTGTACCGCATCCGCTTCACTGCCGCTAAAGCCTCGTTTCTCGGCGCGATAATACGCAGCGGTAGCGATCATTTCCTGGCGGCCGGTGCGTTTGGCCGAATTGATGACGTGATGTGCGAGTATATTTTCTTCACTTTTGGATAATTTCGTCCGCGGTCTTTTGGTTGCAGTTTCACTGACTTTGCTTGGCATTTGATCGTTCTCCTTTATATGAATATTTCAAACTCAAGAGACTGAGCGGGTTAAAAACCGCTATCGATTGACTATCTTAGAGAAAATTTTTTAAAAAATAAGTAAGAAAAAACTTATTTTTGACTAAGTAAAATACTTAAATATTGACAGCGCTTTTATTTTTGTGATGATACAAAAGTGAATCTTTTCGCGTATCTTGCGATTGTCCGAGAATCTCACATATTTTTTGAAATTCGCCGCGAATGGCAGCAGGCGGTTTTTTAAGATGAGCAGCCAAAATCTTGGCATCGGTTGTTTTCAGGATAAAGCTCGCTTCGAGCAACCGGTACAGCACCGGGGTGAGCATTTTTTTGTTATCGATGGTATCAATGAGACGTGCGGCATGCATTTTGGCGCGCCGCAATTGACCTGCTTCGTAAAAGGGATAGTTACTTTTTTGTTTGGAAAGAGGGTTACTGACGGTAAGGTTATCGAGAGTTTCAGCTGGTATCATTTGAATTTACTCCTCACGTAGGGTGATAGTTCCAGGATAACAAGCTCATGTGACAAGAATATAACAGTCCATTGAAACTTGCTTCCGATGATTCACTGTAACTTGGAAGGGAGGAAACTACAATGCGGCAAATTGCCGCTCTATTTTTATTGTTGCTGTTGGATTGTATTCGACCATCGTTTTTGCATTGTGAAACGGCTGACCGGATAAATAAATAAGCATATCGCTTATCTTTATCTAAGCAGAATGCTTAGAAATTCATAGAATACGGTTCGACGCGTGATTCGAGCTCGCAATCGTTGTACATCTTTTTGTCATCCATGTTTAAACGAGCTTAAATCCCGCAGCCTGGACTTGGCTGCTGCCCCGGTTTAGCGCCGCTTGCACGGCATCATCCGCACTTTCCAATAAAATAAACTGCATCGCCCTGCGCGTTGCTTCCGGCACATCGCGCAAATCCTTTTCATTGCGTGCGGGCAGCAACACGGTTTGGATGCCGGCACGTTGCGCTGCGAGTATTTTTTCCTTGATGCCGCCGACCGGCAACACCAATCCGCGCAAACTGATTTCACCGGTCATGGCGACATCGTGACGTACCGGCCGGTTGGTGAACAGGGAAGCGAGCGCAATGAACATCGCCACACCGGCGCTCGGCCCATCTTTCGGAATCGCGCCCGCAGGCACATGCAAATGCACATCGACGCCATCAAACAATGCCGGCGGGACATTGAGATCGCTGGCGCGCGCTTTCACCAGCGTGAGCGCCGCTTGCGCGCTTTCCTTCATGACATCGCCGAGCTGCCCGGTAAGAATCAGCCGCCCGCTGCCGTTGACGCGCGTGGCTTCAATGAACAGGATGTCGCCTCCCACGGGCGTCCACGCCAAGCCGGTGGCGACACCTGGTAAATCGGTATGCAATGCCAATTCATGTTCGAACTTTTTCGGCCCCAGAATCGCGTCCAAGTCATTCGCGTCAATGCGCACTCGCTGCTGCTGACCCTCGGCGATGCGCAACGCCGCATGCCGCATGACCCGGCCGATTTCCCGTTCGAACTGGCGCACGCCGGCTTCACGCGTATAGTTCGCCACCATGCTTTCCAGCGCGGCAGGCGTCAGCGTGCACTGTTCTTCGCGCAAGCCGTTTGCTTCGCTTTGGCGCTGCACCAGATAGCGTAATGCGATCTGCAGTTTTTCCTCTTGCGTATAGCCGGGCAGATCGATGATTTCCATGCGATCGCGCACCGGCGGCGACACAGTGTCGATGACGTTCGCCGTGGCGATGAAAATCACCCGGCTCAAGTCAAACGGCACACCGAGATAATTGTCTCTGAATGTTGCGTTTTGCTCCGGATCGAGAATTTCCAGCAATGCGGCCGACGGGTCGCCTTGGATGCTGGCGGACATTTTGTCGATTTCATCGAGCATCATGACACAATTGCGCGCACCCGCCTTGCGCAAGCCCTGCACGATATTGCCCGGCATCGCGCCGACGTAGGTGCGGCGGTGACCGCGCATTTCCGCTTCGTCGTGTACGCCGCCGAGGGAGACGCGAACGAACGGGCGCTGCAAGGCGCGTGCGATGCTCTGCCCGAGCGAAGTTTTGCCGACTCCCGGCGGTCCGACAAAACACAAAATCGGTGCACGGCCTTGCGGTTTCAATTTCTGCACGGCGAGAAACTCAATGATGCGCTGTTTGATGCGCTCCAATCCAAAGTGATCCGCTTCCAGAATCCGGCGTGCGCTATTCAGGTCAATGGGCGTTTCTTCAGGCAAGCGCCACGGCAATTCGATCATCCATTCCAGATAGGTATGCAGCATCGAATACTCGCTCGACGCGCTCGGCATACGCTGCAAGCGCTGCAATTCCTTGCGCGTTTGCGCTTCAATATCGCCGGGCATGCCGGCTTTGCTGATCGCTTCTTCCAGTTGCGCGATTTCCTGATCGTTTTCGCCGTCCTCGCCCAGTTCTTTCTGAATCGCTTTCAGCTGTTCATGCAATAAAAACTTACGCTCGCGATCTTCCATCTGTTCTTTGGTACGTTCGCCGATCTCCTGCGACAAGCGCAAAACCTCGATGCGGCGCGACAGAATATGCAACACTTTTTGCAGCCGCTCTTCGGTGTCGATCGTTTCCAGCAGCATTTGTTTTTCGCTGACTTCGGTATCGAGCAGGCTGGCGGTAATGTCGGCCAGATCGGATGGCGCGCGCGTGGCTTGCAAGGAATGCGCAAGTTCGGCAGGTACGCCGGGTAACAGCGAAAGAATTTCCATGGCGCGTTCGCGCAATTGCAAAGCGAGCGCCTCGGTTTGTGTGGAAACTTCCGCGGGTTCCTTGAGGTGTTTGATACGAGCGGCAATGAAAGGATATCCCTCGACGAGTTCTTCAATCTGGAAACGCTCCACGCCTTGGCAAATGACATGATGCGTTTTATCGTCCGAGGCGACATGGCGCACGATGTTGGCGATCGTACCGGTGCGGCATAAGGCGTCCAATCCCGGCTCATCCACTGCGGCATCTTTTTGCAGCACGATGCCGATGGGTGTCTTGGATTTCAGTGCTTGCTCGATGGTGGCGATCGAACGGATGCGGCCAACGGTAATGGGCATTAGGACATGCGGAAATAGCACCACATTGCGCATCGGCACCAAGGCGATCACATCGGCAGGCAGCGATTGGCTTATGACAGGTTGCTCCATAGCGGCTCATCCTCCAGGAATGTAAAGCGGGTTGTATTGCTCCTCTCGAATATTTGCACGCTTAACCAGGAATTCAAGTGAACAGCGCTGGTTAGTGTTCGAGGTAACCGGCTCAATTGCGGCAATTTGCCGGCTACCCAGGAAAACGATGTTGTTACGGGCGATGCCGAGTTTCTTTTTTCTGCTCGTAGCGTACCAGTTTGGCAAGGTCGAGCAGCTCTTCCGATAATAATTGCAGCGCATCGTCCAGTGTCAGTATGCCGACCAATTCTCCCGCTTCATCCACAACCGGCAAACGCCGGGCGGTTTTACGGCGCATGAATTCGATGGCTTCGTACGATGCTGCGCTCTCTTTGATGGTAAATATTTCCTGCGCCATGATATCGCCAACCGTAATGACGTTTTCGTCCAATTCGGTTGCCATAACTTCTATAACCAGATCGCGATCCGTGATAACGCCGACCGGAACCTGACGGCCGTCACGCTTTTCGACTACGATGACGGCACCGACATGATACTGGCGCATCAGCTTGGCAGCTTCCACAGTGGTTGCATCGCGCTGGATGACAATAACTTCACGATTGCAAATTTTACCGACAGACATCAGATTTCTCCTTTCTTCTCAAATAAGTGGAAAACGGTTGAATTCCCGGTTCAGCGTGACCAGTGCACGCGCAGCAGGTTTTCCGCCGGGTTGTAATGAAACTCCAGGTCTCCTTGATACGCTTCGTGGATAGCCTCGCCGATACCGCGCGCGAGATGTATGTCGGTGGTGGTAATCAGCACTTCGCCGTCTTTCTCCTCGGTCGCCATGATCCGCTTTAACGGGTGCTCGGTTTTTTCCTTTTTCTCGAAGTGCTGTACCAAACGCATAATTTCATCGCGGTGTTCCTGTAAGAAATCGCCCTGCAACATCAGGAAGCCCGCCGGATAACGATCATGAATGCGCTGGCAAGCCGGACAGCTATGCTCGTGCGCGTTGGCCGGTGCGCCCAGCCATTGCCATCGCCCTTTATGAAATACCGCGTTGCATTGCGGACATACCGTCGGTTCAGGAAGTTTGCCGGTTATTCTATACGCATCGTGTATTTGTTCCTGAAAAATACCATCGCGCCGGTTGATTGGATGGAAACCAGGATGTGTGCTTTTTGTACCCATGGTAAATCTCCTTCTAAACAACTTTTTTATTTAAATTTATATTGTTGCATCTGCGGATGAGGCCGGTTTGCTTGCGCCTGACCAAACCGCCGCTTCCATCTTGCGCGCTTTGATAATTTTGTCAAGCGTTTCCATCATGCTTCATTCTGCGGTTTCCCGCTCGTGCAGTATGCGTTCCCGATCCACTTGATCCGTCAGTGCTTGCAAGGCATTTGAAATCGTTACCGGATATGCGGGGGCGGGTTCAAGTGCAGTCATGGCAGTGGGCAGGCGGCGGTAATTTTTCAGCGTTTGATCGCGTAGCATAGCTAATGGAATTTTGGGATGAAGGCGTTTGCTCGAACGCATCATGGGCTGGATCAACGCTTCGCCCGGTTGCGGATCATTACCTTGCAATGCGATGACATCGGCGGCGATACAGCCATCCCTGTCGTACGAGCGGTAAACCTGCTTTCTTCCCGGCCATGTGGCCTTGCCTTCGGAATGTTTGCGGCGCGGTCTGCCGGCGTATTCCTGCAGTTTATACGCGCAATCCAGCGCCGGCGCGTCAATGGAAATATCGAGCGCGGTGCCGATGCCGAAACCGTCGATCGGTGCCTGCGCGGCTAACAGCGCATGCAGCTTGTACTCATCCAGATTGCTGCTGGCGAAAATGGTGGTGTCGCGCAGACCACCAACATCGAGTATGCGGCGGACATTGTGCGCGTGCGCGGCCAGGTCGCCGCTGTCCAGGCGCACGCCCTTGATCGTGATGTTATCGGCTGCAAGCTTTGGCGCCAAGTTTACCACCTTGCGCGCTGCCGCCTCGGTATCGTAGGTGTCGATGAGCAGCACCGTATTATCGGGATGACAGCGGGAAAAATGCTCAAACGCTGCGCTTTCATCCTGATGCGCCTGAATATAGGAGTGTGCCATGGTGCCGAACAACGGGATGTCGTACATCGTACCGGCCAGTACGGTTGCGGTGCCGGAAAATCCCGCCAAGTAGCTGGCGCGTGCGGCCAGCAATCCGGCTTCCGCGCCATGCGCGCGGCGCATGCCGAAATCCACCAGCAGTTTGTCTGGTGCTGCCAGCACCGAGCGTGCCGCTTTGGAAGCGATCAGGGTTTCAAAATGCAGCAGATTGATGATGCGCGATTCGACCAATTGCGCTTGCGGCATCGGTGCGGTGATGCGCACAATCGGCTCGTTGGGAAAAAAGATCGTGCCTTCCGGCATGGCGTGCACATCGCCGTCAAAGCGGAAGTGCGTGAGATAGCGGATGACCTGCGGCGGAAAGCGTGTGGCGAGCCAATCCAGTTCTTCCGGTGAGAATCGCAGATTCTCCAGAAATTCGATGACTTGTTCCAATCCGGCGGCAACGAGGAAATTCCGTCCGGGCGGAAGCTTGCGTACAAACAGCTCGAACACGGCGGTTTCCTCCATGCCTTGCTCGAGGTAGCTTTGCAGCATGGTGAATTGATACAGATCGGCCAGTAGGGGACTGGAAAGCGGGTTCATGCAAGCTCCTCGTAGCGGATGAGCTGTGCACCCAGACGAAGCATTTCCTGCAATGCACGCTGACCGTCACCGGGTTGACGGTCGATGGCGCGCACCGCGTCCTCCAGTACGAAAGCGGCGTATCGCAACCGCAACGCATCCTTCACGGTATTGAATACGCAATATTCGGTTGCGACGCCGCCAACGAAAACACGCCGGATATGCAGCGATTGCAATAATGCATCGAGCTGCGTACCGCTAAAGCCGGAATACGCATCGCTTTCCCGCGCAGGATGAAAAGCCGCGCCGCCCGATCCGGCGATGCAGTGCGGCGGCCACGGGCCGCCTTGCGGCTGAAAAGAACAGTGATCCGGCGGATGCCAATCGCGCGTGGCGAAAACCGGCAAGCGGTGCGCGGCAAAATAAGCGAGGTAGCGATTGAGCTGCGGAATGATGTCATTGCCTCCGATAACTGCGAGACTTCCGCCCGGCAGAAAATCATTTTGCATGTCAACCACGATGAGCGCATCTCCCGCTGCGGGTGCAATTTTCATGCTGTAAATTCATCATTAGCGCTTATAGCTTAGGGAAGCGCTGATTAATTCGGTGGACGAGATGAAGCACGAGACGCACGGAACACAGCAACCGAGACATATCAACAAGATAGGCGAGGGAGCGAGTACCACGCAACGAAGTGATTCGCTCGTATAGTCAATTAATCAACGCTTCCTTAAGGAAGCTCTGAAAAAGTGCCGAACGGTGATTGATCTGACAAAATACAGGTATCTTCCCCTACAGAGCCAACCAATGAAACAGATAACCTTTGCAGACGCTGAGTACTCGAACAAACGCAAGCAGACCCGCAAGGAATTATTCCTGAAGGAGATGGAACAAGTAGTGCCGTGGAAGGGATTGATCGGGATGATTGAACCGCATTATCCGCGTGGAGAAGGCGGCCGCCCCAGCTATCCCCTGATGGCTATGCTGCGAGTGCATTTGTTGCAGAACTGGTTTGGTTACAGTGACCCGGCCATGGAAGAAGCGCTGTATGAGACTACGATCTTGCGCCAGTTTGCTGATCTTGACCTGACTCGGATTCCGGATGAAACCACCATTCTTAACTTTCGCCGGTTGCTGGAGCAACACAGTCTGGCAGCGGAGATTCTTGTTGTCATTAACGGTTATCTGGGAGATCGCGGTCTGTCGCTGCGTCAGGGCACTATTGTTGATGCCACCCTGATCGATGCACCCAGTTCAACCAAGAATAAAGATGGCAAGCGTGATCCGGCAATGCACCAGACCAGAAAAGGCAATCAGTACTACTTTGGGATGAAGGCTCACATTGGTGTCGATGAGAGATCGGGCTTGGTGCACAGTGTCGTGGGTACGCCCGCCAATGTAGCTGACGTTACCCAGGTCGACAAACTACTGCACGGTGAGGAAAGCACCGTCAGTGCTGATGCGGGCTATACAGGAGTTGAAAAGCGTGTCGAACATATTGACCGCAAGGTCATCTGGCAGATTGCTGCACGCCGTGGTTCTTATAAGAAGCATCGGGAAAACAGCTTTTTGTATCAAACTCTACGCCAGATTGAGCGTGCCAAAGCCAGGATTCGCGCCAAGGTTGAACACCCCTTCCGGGTGATCAAGCGTCAGTTTGGATATACCAAGGTACGCTTTCGTGGATTGGCCAAGAATACGGCACAGCTCATCACGCTGTTTGCTCTTTCCAATCTGTGGATGGCACGCAGGTTTTTGCTGGCAAATACAGCAGAGCTGCGCCCGTAACATTCAAAATGATTGCAGAAAGAGCTCTGCAGTCACAAAAACATGAGATTTACGGCGAGTTTGATTGTTCTCTGCGCATCTCGGCCTTTTTTATAATGAAAATATCTGAAGAATCTAAGAAATATCACACTTTTTCAGAGTTTCCTTAGGTCACACGGTCATTTCCCGCCGTTGGGTACATGGTGTTTGCCCGTGCTGACCCGCTTTGCTTGATAGCCTTCACTGCCGATATCTTCGAGAAACTGCACTTCGCTGCCGGGTGCCAGCTGATCAAAATCGTGACCGGCCAAATTGTCGCGGTGAAAATACAATTCTTCCCCGTCCGCAGTCTCGATGAATCCATAGCCTTCGGTCTTGAATAACTGCGTCACTTTGCCATGCAATACCGGGGCGTGCGCTTTGGTGGCGCCGCGTTGTTTGCGAGCGTGATCTTCCAGCTGGCGTTTGGCGGCGTCGAAAGCATCGCGTACGGCGACGTAGACATCTTCATTGGCGACGCGATTCACCACGATTTCACCGCCCGGTACGGTCATGTCGATGTGCACATCAAACATCCGGCCTTGATGGTGGTGTTTGTGCGGAAGTTCGACGACGATCCGGCAGCTCATGACATGTGGATAAAACTTCTCCAGCTTTTCGGCTTTTTCGCGGATATGGCTTTCAAGCGCTTCAGAGTGCGGTATGTCTCGCGTGGTGATTTGCAAGGTGACTTCCATGACAATTTCCTCCTGGTCGGTTGAGTTTATGTTTCTAATAAAAGGCTATCCTTTGATGCATACTTTCGGCCGCAGAAACGCAACCCGGCGTGCCAGTCCCGCTTGTTCCGTGACCTCGGCCACCTGGTCGACATCCTTATAAGCACCCGGCGCTTCTTCCGCCGCGCCGCGCATCGAACGGGTGCGGATCAGGATGCCTTGCCGCTCGAGATCATCGATCAAGGTCCGGCCGTTCCACAGTTTCAACGCTTGGTTGCGGCTAATGGCGCGGCCTGCGCCGTGGCTGCATGAAGCAAACGCTTGATTGGTACGGGTACCGGCGAGAATGTACGAACCCGTGCCCATACTGCCACCGATGATGACGGGTTGCCCCACATCGCGGTATCGTGCCGGCAACCTGGGGTGTCCGGGTGCGAAAGCGCGCGTGGCGCCTTTGCGGTGCACATGCAGCCAGCGGGTTTTGCCGTCTACTTCGTGCTGCTCTTCCTTGCAGGTGTTGTGCGAGATGTCGAACAGCGTTTCCAATGATGCCTGGGGGTAGATTTCGGCGAATGTTTCGCGCGTCAGGTGCGTCAGGATTTGCCGGTTGGCTAAAGCGCAATTGATCGCGGCGTTCATCGCGCCGAGGTATTGCTGACCTTCCGGCGATTTGATCGGGGCACAAGCCAATTCCCGGTCGGGCAAGTGGATGCCGAGACGGCCAGTAGCCTTAGCCAGCATCACCAGATAATCGGTGCCGATCTGATGGCCGAGTCCGCGCGAACCGCAGTGGATGGAAATAACCAATTGACCTTCGTGCAAACCGAAAGCCTGCGCCGTGACGTCATCGTAAATGCGTTCCACGACCTGCACTTCCAGATAATGATTGCCGGAACCCAACGTGCCCATTTCGCCGCGCTGGCGTTTTTTCGCCAGTTCGGATACGTTACCGGGCACCGCACCGGTGACACAGCCGTTTTCTTCCACATATTCCAGATCCGCAGCATTGCCGTAACCCCGTTTCACGGCCCACTGCGCACCGCCCAGCAGTACTTGATCGAGCTGCTGCGGGTTGAGATTGATATGGCCTTCTTCGCCGACACCGGCAGGAATTGTAGCGAACAGCCGGTCGGCCAGCCGCTCAAAATGCGCCGCGGCCTCGTGCACATCGAGATTGCTGCGCAGGCAGCGGATGCCGCAGGAAATATCGAAACCGACACCACCTGCTGAAATGATGCCGCCCTGTTCGGCGTCGAATGCCGCCACGCCGCCGATGGGAAAGCCATAACCCCAGTGCGCATCCGGCATGGTCATCGCCGCTCCGGCCAGGCCGGGCAATGCGGCGACATTGGCGATTTGTTCCAGCACTTTGTCGTCCATGCTTTCGAGCAACGGTGCATTGCCGTATAGCAAAACTTCCGCGCGTTTGCTACCGGGTGCTTTGGGCAAGGTCCAGAGATAAGCGTGCAGTTGTTGTAATTGTTGCAGATTCATACGTCCACCACGCAGCGGGATTCCCATACCGGGCCGATTTGCTTCACTGCGAGCATGGTCAAGGTCGCGCCTTTGACTTCCACGCCGCATTCCAAACCGTCGCGCCATTTCTCTCCGGCGACTTTGGCATGCCAATGATCATTCTGGCGTTGGAGATAAAAATGGCTGAATACCATGCCGAGTTCCCGCGCCTTTCCTAACAGGAGGTTAAGCCACACCACCAGTGCCAGCTCAAGGTCGGATTCCTCGAATTCGACGGCTACGATCGTCACGGGTTGCACTTCCTCAATCTGCGTGATAATGGCAAAAACCGCATGCGCCGCCGCTTCAAACGATTGTTCGATGGTCAGGCCGCGGCCGATGATTCCAATGTCGGCATCGTGTTCGAAATACGATGAGCTCATTTTTTAATCACTTTATAAAAAAGTAGTTTCATTGTAGTATTTTTGCCGGAAGAAGTGTATTAATCTGAAAAACCGTTGCGATTGATCAATTAACGCATAACGCACGCCATGCGAGTGTAGCTCAAGAGGAGGTTGCATGCCGAAACACAATGCCGATATTGCCGCCATCTTCGAGGAGATCGCCGATTTGCTGGAGATTCAAAGCGCCAATCCGTTCCGTATCCGCGCTTACCGCAATGCCGCCCGTATCGTGGGCGAATTGTCGCAAGAAGTATCCCGCTTGCTGGAGAAAGGCGGAGACCTGACGGAATTGCCGGGTATTGGCGACGATCTGGCGGCAAAAATCAAGGAAATTGCCAGCAGCGGCCACTGCAGTTTGCTCGACCGGCTGCATACCGAACTGCCGTCTGCCATCACCGGGCTGCTGAAAATTCCGGGGCTTGGTTCGAAACGGGTGAAAGCGCTGTATCTCGATCTCGATGTGCAAACGATCGAGCAGTTGCATCGCGCGGCGCGCGATGGCCGTATTCGCTCACTGCCAGGTTTTGGCGAGAAAACCGAGAACAATATTTTGCAAGCGATCGAAGCGCATGCCAACCAAACGCAGCGTTTCAAGCTGGCCGTGGCGGCTCAGTATGCCGAAGCCCTGGAAAAATTTCTGGCTGCTATTCCGGGTGTCGTGCGTGTCACGGTCGCCGGCAGTTACCGGCGCATGCGCGAGACCGTGGGCGATCTGGATATTCTGCTGACGGCACCGGCAACGGCGTCGAATGAAGTAGTGCAGCGTTTCACAACCTATGATGAAGTGGTTGAAGTTTTGTCAGCGGGTCCGACACGCGCCAGCGTGATTCTCAAATGTGGATTGCAAGTCGATTTGCGCATCGTCGAGGAAGAATCCTACGGTGCGGCGCTGCATTATTTTACCGGCTCCAAAGCGCATAACATCGCCATCCGCCGCCTGGCGCAGCAGAGAGGTTTGAAAGTCAACGAATACGGTGTGTTCCGTAATGACACGCGCATTGCGGGAGAAACGGAAGCATCGGTGTATGCTGCAGTGGGCCTTCCCTATATTCCTCCCGAATTACGCGAAAACCGCGGCGAGATCGCTGCCGCAAGGGCAGGGCGGTTGCCGCGCTTGGTGGAGCAGGGCGACTTGCGCGGCGATCTGCATGTGCATACCAAGGCGACGGATGGTCATAACAGCTTGCGCGAGATGGCGCTGGCGGGATTGGCCAACGGCTTTGAATACCTTGCGATTACCGAGCATTCGCGCCGGCTGGCTTTTGCGCATGGCCTCAATCCGTTGCAGTTGGAGCGGCAGTGCGATGAGATCGATCAATTGAATGCCGAATTGAAAGGGATTACCTTACTCAAGAGCATCGAGGTCGATATTCTGGAAGATGGCAACCTGGATTTGCCGGATAGCGTGCTGGCCCGGCTGGATATGGTGGTCGGCGCGGTGCACAGCAATTTCAATTTATCCCGCGCCAAACAAACGCAGCGTATTCTGCGCGCCATGCAGCACCCGTATTTCACCTTGCTGGCGCATCCGTCCGGGCGCCTGATTCAGCGCCGCGCACCGTATGATGTCGATATGCTGCGCATTATCCGCGAAGCCAAGGAACGCGGTTGTTTTCTGGAACTGAATGCGCACCCGGAGCGGCTGGATTTGCTCGATACCCAGTGCCAAATGGCCAAGGAGGAGGGTGTGCTGATCAGCATCAATTCCGATGCGCATAGCGTGTACGATTTTGCCAATCTGCGGTTTGGTATCGGCCAGGCGCGGCGTGGCTGGCTGGAAAAAAACGACGTGCTGAATGCCAGGCCGCTGAAGGAATTGCGCCGATTGATCAATCGTACCCTGTCTTAATTACCATTGAGGAGAACTTGATGATTTTCGCTGACCGTATCGCAGCAGCCGGGAAACTGGCGCAAGCGTTGTCCGAGTATCGCGATAAAAACCCGCTGGTGCTCGCCATTCCGCGCGGCGCGGTACCGATGGCCAAGGTGATCGCGCAGCAGTTGAACGGCGAAATGGATGTGGTACTGGTGCGCAAACTGCGCGCACCTGGAAATCCGGAATACGCCATCGGCTCCGTCGATGAGAGCGGCTGGGTATATTTGACCGAATATGCCGAGCGCGCGGGTGCGGATCAGGCGTATATAAAGCATGAAGTGTCCGAGCAACTGGAAACCATCCGGCAGCGCCGCGCGCATTATACCCCCGGGCGCACACCGGTCGATCCCGCCAGACGTATTGTAATCGTCATTGATGACGGCTTGGCTACCGGTTCGACCATGATCGCTGCGTTGCATGCGTTACGCAACCAGAAGCCGGCTGAATTGGTTTGTGCGGTGCCCGTCGCGCCGCCGGAGACACTGAAAAAACTGCAGGGAAAAGCGGATCGCATTGTATGCTTGTCAGCGCCCGATAATTTTTATGCCGTCGGGCAATTTTATGCGGATTTTCCGCAGGTGACGGATAACGAGGTGATCGCTTGTCTTGCCGGATCATTCCGGCAGGCAAAGGATTGATAGGGTATTTTTGAGTAAAAATTGATAATGAGGAGCGTGCCATGATACGAAACCCGATTGATGTCGCCAGCCGCGTCAGTCCTAATTTATCCGCCTTGATTGCGCACCGGATGAACCGGTCGGAGCCGGGGGATGATATTACGCTGGCTACGATTCATGATTTTGTGACCGGCGTGTTGAGCGATGCGTTTACCGAGACAGAGCAATTGCATCATTTTGATATCAATGAATCGCTGCTGGATGAGTTGAACGCACTGATCGAAGAGTTTGGTGAAACGGCGCTGGCGATTGATTTTGTGCAGGAAATGGCCAGCGAATCGTTGTCACGGGTTATCGATACGGTGATCAATACAACCGACCAGGAAAATCCTGCGACACTTGAAACGGTGAAAGATGCGCTTACTTCCGGTTTATCCGCGAGTTTGGTAGGGGCGGGTGTATTGGATGAGGATGAAGACGATGTGCTACTCGCTGAAATCGAATCGTTGATCGACCGGCACGGCCCCGATGCACTGGCGGAAATGTTCATACGCTACGAATGAAAAGGCTCATCACTGAATCACTATGCGCAGGAATGAACCTTAACCTCGATTGTCAATCGAATGGCTCATTGGTTACTGCTTCTTACTTTATTTTTCTGACCTATGTATCTCGATAAAATTTATGCATTGCAAACGGGTGTAAGTCTTAAAGTGTCGACCAAAGCGTTACAAGAATTCATCGCAAACGCCATCAGCACAAAAAAATTCTCCGAACTCGCCAACATTCGCAGTACGACGGATTTGTATGCCTATCTGTCGGTTGTCGTTTGCGCGGGCGCGGAGGAACTGATCAAAAGACGGCAGCGCTGGATCAATCATAAAATCAAAGCCGATTTAATCGCCGGGCAACCGGTTGCATTCAATAGTTTTTGCAATCTCTTCTGGCGCAATCTGGATGAAGACGATCCCGACGGCGATGAATGGCAGCTATTAATGGCAAGCGACCAGTTTTACGCGCAACTGACCATGCTGCTGCACAAATTGCGTATCGCCGAACGCAACCTGCAGCAATACAGCAGAGCAATTTCTGCGGAGCTATATCTTGGGTCGGCTTAATAAGGAAATTGAGAGAGTTAATCGAATGACTGGTTCGAGTCCGGTTCCTGAAAAACGCAATCCCGCCTACTGAGCGGGATTGTTTGCAGCAAAGTTGAGTTTGAATATCATTTTATTTCTTACGGCGAGCAGTAGCGCCTAGTAATCCCAACCCAACTAATAACATGGCATAAGTTTCAGGTTCTGGAACTGGTGATATGTACCAAGCAGAATCTGGCGTAAATGATGTCGCTTGAACATGCAATGCTAACTGACCATTGATCGGTAAAGGATCGGATCCTAACCCCCCGACATGCCAGGTTACCGATTCGTTGGCTGTCAGTCTGTCTGATGATCCGCCACTGCCGAAGTCGTATCTGAAGTTAAAACTTCCACCCGGGCCGCCGCCATTTTTTGGATCAACAACAGTCACGCCGCCACCTAAATCGGTTGAGTTGGAAGATGGTTTTGTGCCTGTCACAGCCATTGAGCCTATAAATGAATCAGTGCCAAAGATTGCATTTAAATCTAAAGTAGTCAGGGTAAATGTCCAGTTTCCTCCGCCATCATCAGTAGCACTCAGATCGGCAAAGTGAACATTTGCAGGGCCACCACCGGATAGTAGCTGACCAAACGAATAGGTATTTGCTTGAACACCGCTTCCAAAAATGAGAGTACCCGTTGCGACGATTGATATCGCTAATTTTCTTAAAATCATGTTTTGCTCCTTTTTCTTTTTATATATTAAGGCTCTAGACTAACAGATCGCTTCTGCTAGTCTAGAGCCTATGAATTTGATAATAGGCGTTTTACTATTATTTTGCGTTCAATCGCAATTTCACCGAGCCCTATGAATTGTTGCCGGTTATATAAGCGTATTATTTTGCCTGCCTGCATATCGCAGTTACCTAGTTGACATCCGACGGTGCGGCCTTGCTGCAGGTGCAGTGCAGTTTGATCGTCCAGGGTAATTGCCGGGAATTCTTGCAATAAACAATCGATCGGTAACAAACAGCCATCCCGCTTGGCGGCATCCATTGTTTCCAGCGCCGGTAGAGCGTGCGCTTGGGATAAATTGAAACCATCGATTGTGGTGCGGCGTAAAGTGACGAGATAGGCGCCGCCGCAGCCCAATGCCTTGCCGATGTCTTCCGCCAATGTGCGGATGTAGGTGCCGGTGCCGCATTGGATACTTAAGCGTAGTTCATTTTCTATCAATGACTGAATCCGTATTCCGTAGATGGTGATTTTGCGTGCCGGCCGTGCGATGATTTCACCGTTTCTCGCGTAGGCGTACAACGGTTTTCCCTGATGCTTGAGCGCGCTGTACATGGGGGGGACTTGCTGGATGTCGCCGATAAAACCGTTGATCGCTTGCTCGCATTCGGAGAAAGCCGGATTGGGTACGGTTGCGGCTACTTGGCTGATTTCACCTTCGGCATCGCCCGTCGTGCTCATGAAACCCAGTTTTAAGGTTGCTTCGTAAGTTTTATTGGCGCCCAGCAGTATTGAAGAGAACTTGGTCGCTTCACCGAAGCAAACCGGAAGCAATCCGGTTGCCATGGGATCCAGTGTGCCGGTATGCCCGCATTTGGCAGCGGAGAAAAGATTTTTGGCGATCTGAATGGCTTTATTGGACGAAATGCCAAAGGGTTTATCCAATAATAAAACGCCGCTGATATTACGTTTTTTTGGCTTGGTCAAATTGGTAGAAGAACTTTTAGAGGCAACCGGAAATGTGTTCAAGTTTCCGGGTCGAGATGATGAGTGGCTTTATCTTGTGCGATGGCTTCATCGATCAATTTGGACAGATGCACACCGCGTTCGACCGATTCATCAAAAACAAAGTGAAGTTGCGGTGTGATTCTCAACTTCATGCGATGCGCCAGATGGGTGCGCAAAAAGCCTTTGGCGTGTTCCAGTCCTTTTTCCACCAGCAAATTTTCTTCTGCAGTGCATAACGTGGTGTAAAAGACTTTAGCGTTGCTGTAATCGCGCGTGACTTCAACAGCCGTAATAGTGACATGACGGCGCACGCGGGGATCTTTGATTTCATTTTGTATCAAGTCCGCCAGTTCCCGTTGTATTTGATCGGCAACGCGCAGTGTGCGGGAAAAATCTTTCGGCATAAGCTACTTGAGTCAGGGTGCTGGATTATAACGACCGGGCGGTCTCGACGATTTCATAAACTTCCAGTTGGTCGCCTACCTGGATATCGTTGAAATTTCTGAGCGATAAGCCGCATTCAAATCCTTCCCTGACTTCTTTGACATCATCCTTGAAGCGTTTCAGCGAATCGAGCTCGCAGCTGTGGATCACCAGTCCGTCGCGCAATACCCTGACCAGAGAATTTCTTTTCACGAAACCGTCAAGCACATAACAGCCTGCAACCACGCCAACTTTCGGAATACGGTAAATTTCACGGATATCGATCAGCCCGGTGATGCTTTCCTTACGCTCAGGCGACATCAGGCCGGAAAGCGCCGCTTTAATTTCATCGACTGCTTCGTAAATGATATTGTAGTAGCGCACATCAACACCAGTAGACGCGATCAGTTTGCGCGCACTGGCGTCTGCGCGGACATTGAAGCCGATGATAACGGCTTTGGATGCCAGCGACAGATTGACATCGGATTCGATAATCGCGCCCACGCCACTATGAATGATATTGACCTTGACTTCGTCCGTTGAGATCTTTTGCAATGCATAGGCCAAAGCTTCGCAGGAGCCTTGCACGTCGGCCTTGATGATGAGGGATAATACCTTGACGTCTTCTTGCTGATCAAAGACGTTTTCAAGTTTTGCCGCCTGCTGCTTGGCAAGTTTCACGTCGCGGTATTTACCTTGACGGAATAGCGCGATTTCACGTGCCTTGCGTTCGTCATCGAGTACCAGTACGGTTTCACCCGCTTCGGGCACTTCCGATAATCCTTGAATTTCAACCGGAATAGAGGTGCCTGCCTGCTTGATCGCTTTACCATTTTCATCGCTCATGGCGCGGACTTTACCGAAAACCGCACCCGCCAGTAACACATCGCCGCGATGCAGTGTTCCGGATTGCACCAGAATCGTTGCAACCGGGCCGCGGCCTTTGTCCAGCCGTGATTCAATCACGACGCCTTTGGCCGGTGTTTTGGCCGGTGCCTTCAATTCCAGCACTTCCGCTTGCAGTAGTATGCTTTCCAACAAAGCATCGATGCCTTGCCCGGTTTTTGCCGATACCTCGACAAACATCGTATCGCCGCCCCAATCTTCCGGCACCACTTCGTGCGCAACCAGCTCATGCCGGATGCGCTCGGGGTTGGCTTCCGGTTTGTCGATTTTGTTTACCGCCACAATGATGGGGATCTTGGCTGCTTTGGCATGATGAATGGCCTCGATCGTCTGCGGCATGACGCCGTCATCCGCAGCCACCACAAGGATGACAATATCGGTGATTTTGGTGCCGCGTGCGCGCATAGCGGTAAAGGCTTCATGACCCGGCGTATCGAGAAAAGTGACCATGCCGTGATCGGTTTCCACATGATATGCGCCGATGTGCTGCGTTATTCCGCCGGCCTCGCCGCCGGCAACGCGTGTGCGGCGGATATAGTCCAGCAGTGAGGTTTTGCCGTGATCGACATGCCCCATGACCGTGACAACCGGCGCGCGCGGAAATAATTCCGCTTCGCTGGCCGAAGCTTCGTGATCCGCAAGAAAATTCTCGGGATTATCGATCTCAGCGTATTTAGCGATATGACCCATTTCTTCCACGACAATCATGGCGGTATCCTGATCCAGCATCTGATTGATCGTTACCATGCTGCCCATTTTCATCAGTACCTTGATGACATCGGCCGCTTTCACCGACATTTTTTGTGCCAGTGCGCTGACGGAAATGGTTTCGGGAATCATGATTTCGCGCACGATCGGCTCTGTCGGTGCGGAAAAAGCATGGACATTCTGTTCTTCGGCATGTGCCGGTTTGCTATGTTTGTCTCTGCGCGTACGCCAACCCTGCTGGCCGTTGGAGAGATCGCCACCGCGGGTTTTTACGCTGCGTTTCTTGGTGTTCTCGTCTTTCCAGACAACCTGTTGTTGTTTGGTTTGTTTCTTTTTTTTCTCGGCTTTTTCTTCGGGTTTTACTGCGGGTTTATGCAGTGTTCCGTCGGTCGAGCCGGGATGGATATCCTCTGCTCGTTGTTCAGGTTCAGTTTTCTTGGCGGTTACCGGCTGGATATCGGTTGCCGGCTCCGCTTGCGCTGGCGGTGCGGCCGCTTCTTCCGGCTCTGCTGCCTTTTTCTTTATTTCTTCGTCTACTTCGGTTTTTTTGCGCGCTCTTTTTTGCTTAAGCTCTTCGGTTTGACGTGCGATCAGTTCCGCTTGCTTCCGCGCTTCTTCGTTGCGCAGAGCCAATTGTTCCGCATCAATGACAGGTACCGGTTCTTTTGCCGGCGGACTGGCAATCTCGGATGTCTGGCTCGCTTCCGGAAGGGGCTCAGCTTCGCCTGGTATGCCTGGTTTTGCTACAACACGTCTTTTCCTGACTTCGACTTGAATCGTCCGTGGTCTGCCCGTGCTGTCGGATTTTCGTATTTCGGAGGTTTGCCGCCGCGTTAAGGTGACTTTGCTTCTGGTTTCGCTGGTGCCGTGCGTTTTTCTCAGGTAGTCGAGTAACTGCGCTTTATCTTGCTCGGTCAAACTGTCTTCCACCAGCGTTTTTTTTACGCCGGCGGCTTTAAGCTGTTCCAGCAGCACTGCCGGTAACAAACCCAGTTCATTAGCAAATTGTTCCACACTCATTTGAGCCATTTATAACCCTTCAACAAACAAAACGACAAGCAGGCTTTCCAACATAATTTATTGTTAACCGGTTATTGAATCAAGTGAACCACGGTTCACGTGCTTTGATGATTAATCGATTTGCACGTTCGACATCGATACCGGTCATCTCCACCAGATCATCGGCAGCCAGATCGGCCAAATCGGCTTGCGTATTAATCCCTTTTGCCGCCAGCTCGCGCACGATATCGATATCCATACCTTCAATGGCAAGTAAATCCTCGGCGACATGTTCCACTTTTTCTTCATTGGCAATGGCATCCGTCAGCAGCACGTTACGCGCGCGATTACGTATTTCATTGACCGTTTCTTCATCCAGCGATTCGATTTCCAGCATCTCATTCAATGGCACGTAAGCTACTTCTTCCAGCGTGACAAAGCCTTCTTGTACCAGAATTTCCGCGATTTCTTCATCGACATCGAGTTTCTGCATGAAGAGCTGGCAAATTTGCGATGTTTCCTGCTCGTGCTTGGTTTTGGATTCTTCCACCGTCATGATGTTAAGTTCCCAGCCGGTCAATTCGGAAGCCAAGCGTACATTTTGTCCGCCGCGGCCGATGGCCTGTGCTAGGTTATCATCATCAACCACGATGTCCATGCTGTGCTTTTCTTCATCGACCATGATACTGCTGATTTCCGCCGGCGCCAGCGCATTGACGATAAAAGTCGCGGGATCGTCCGACCACAGCACGATGTCCACACGCTCGCCGGCCAGTTCACTGATGACCGCTTGAACTCTGGAGCCGCGCATGCCGACACAGGTGCCGATCGGATCGATACGCTGGTCGTTCGATTTGACGGCAATTTTGGCGCGTGATCCGGGATCCCGGGCTGCCGCTTTGATTTCCAGTAAACCTTCTTCGATTTCCGGTACTTCCAGTTCGAATAATTTCATCAGAAATTCAGGGGAAATACGGGAAAGCTTTAGTTGCGGTCCTCTGGCAGCGCGATCCACCTTATGGAGATAGGCTCGTACCCGATCACCGACGCGCAAATTCTCTTTCGGAATCGTCTGGTCGCGCGGGAGCTCCGCTTCAATTTTGCCGGATTCGATGATGGCATTACCGCGTTCCATGCGCTTGATCGTGCCGGTAATTAAATAATCTCCCCGTTCCAGAAAATCATTCAGTGTTTGCTCGCGCTCGGCGTCGCGTATTTTCTGGAAGATGACTTGTTTTGCCGCTTGTGCGCCGATCCGTCCGAATTCGATGGGTTCCAGCGGTTTTTCAAGATGGCTGCCAAGCTGGATGTCCAGATCTGTTTTTACCGCATCGCTCAAGGAAATCTGGCGCGCTGGATCTTCTACGGCGCCATCTTCAACAACCAGCCAGCGGCGGAAGGATTGGTGATCTCCTGTGACTCTGTCAATAGAAACACGCGCTTCAATATCCTCTTGAAATCGTTTCTTCGTAGCGGACGCCAAGGCGAGTTCGAGCGCAGTGAAAACAATATCCTTTTCCACTGCTTTCTCACGTGCCAATGCATCAACCAACAGTAAAATTTCCCGGCTCATAATCCTCCAGCCAAATCTTTATATGCCTATAATTTTGGAACCAAGCGCGCTTTTCCAACGTTACTCAATTCAAGATCTAACGATTTTCCTTCGACTTCAAGTTTTATTATGCCATTATTTACTTCCCGTAAAACTCCTACAAAGTTCCGTTGCCCCTGTATCGGGATACGCAGTTTGAGTTTGATCGTCTCCCCCATGAAACGGAGGAAGTCCGCTTCCTTTCGCAGCGGCCTGTCCAGCCCGGGCGATGAAACTTCCAGACGGCCATAGTCAATGTTTTCAACCGCGAACAACCTACTCAAATGATTGCTGATTGTTACACAATCATCAATGCCGATACCACCTTCTTTATCTACGAATATTCTTAATAATTTGTTGTGTGCTAATCGTTCCACCTCGACCAACTCGTAACCCATTCCTTTCAGAGTTGACTCCAATAATTCTTCTAATGCCATAGCTCCACCACAAATAAAAAATGGGCTGAAAAAGCCCATCGAATTTATTGATTTTATTTTAACAAATTTTTCTAAAATAGAAAACATAAACTTTTTCCGCGGGTCATATTTCTCAGTATTCTCAGTAACTTTTCAGGACTCCCGCAGTGAATTTGCCGAGTGGTTTTTTTGATTGCTTTTCATTGCAGAAAATAACAAGAAGTATCAATAGCGCTTGGCACCGATGATACAATTCCGTTCAAGTCTGCTGAACAGACGAGTAACGAGTACTGTACTGGAGAGAATGCATGTCGACCATTGAATCCGTTTTGAACGAAACCCGCGTTTTTCCGTCTTCTGCTGAGTTTACCAAGCAAGCCAATATCACCGGCATTCAAGCCTATCAAGCATTGTGTGCGGAAGCCGAACGGGATTATCTGAGTTTCTGGGCCAAACAGGCCAATGAGCTGATTCTTTGGCATAAACCTTTCACGCAAGTATTGGATGACCGGACGGCACCGTTTTATCAATGGTTTACTGATGGCGAGCTAAACGTTTCTTATAACTGTCTTGACCGGCATTTAGCGACTCAGGCGGACAAGGTTGCGATCATTTTCGAAGCTGATGACGGTGAAGTGCAGCGAGTAACTTACCGCGATCTGCATCAGCGTGTCTGCCGGCTTGCCAATGCATTGAAATCGCACAATATCAAGAAGGGCGACCGGGTTGTTATTTATATGCCGATGCGCATTGAAGCGGTGGTCGCCATGCAGGCTTGCGCGCGCATCGGTGCGATCCATTCGGTGGTGTTCGGCGGTTTTTCCGCTAAAAGCTTGCACGAGCGCATTCATGATGCTGCTGCGGTAGCGGTCATTACCGCCGATGAGCAGGTGCGTGGCGGCAAGCATAACCCGCTCAAAGCCACCGTCGACGAAGCCATGCGCATGAACGATACGACATCGGTCAATTTGATCGTGGTTTATCAGCGTACCGGAGCGCAAATCCCATTCGACCCGCCGCGCGATGTCTGGTGGCACGAAATTACCCAGAACGCCAGCAGCGAATGTGAACCGGAATGGGTTAATGCCGAGCATCCTTTGTTCACGCTGTACACCTCGGGATCGACGGGTAAACCTAAAGGAGTGCAACATTCCAGCGCAGGTTATTTGTTGGGAGCCAAAGTCAGCATGCAGTGGATTTTTGACTATAAGCCTGCGGATATCTTCTGGTGCACGGCCGATGTCGGCTGGATTACCGGTCATAGCTATGTGACGTACGGACCGCTGGCCATGGGGGCGACTCAAGTGATTTTCGAGGGAATTCCCACATATCCGCATGCTGGGCGTTTCTGGGAAATCATTCAGAAGCATAAAGTGACCACGTTCTATACTGCGCCCACGGCCATCCGCTCGCTGATCAAATTAGGTGGAGATTTGCCCGCGCAATACGATCTTTCGTCGCTGCGGTTACTGGGTTCGGTCGGTGAGCCGATCAATCCGGAAGCCTGGATGTGGTTTTATGAAAAAGTGGGCCGGTCGCGTTGCCCTATCGTCGATACCTGGTGGCAAACGGAAACCGGCTGCCATATGATCGCACCAATCCCTGGCGCCGTTGCACTCAAACCCGGCTCATGCACGTTCCCGTTACCGGGAATTTTCGCGGCGGTTGTCGACGAAGCCGGTCACGATGTCGAAAACGGCAAAGGCGGCTTTTTGGTGATCAAAAAACCTTTTCCCTCGCAAATCCGCACGCTTTGGGGGGATCCGGAGCGTTTCAAAAAAGCGTACTTTCCGGAAGATATCGGGCATGGCCAGTATTACCTAGCAGGCGACTCCGCATACCGTGACAAGGATGGTTATTTCTGGATCATGGGGCGCGTCGATGACGTGCTGAACGTTTCCGGGCATCGCCTGGGCACGATGGAAATCGAGTCGGCCCTGGTTGCCCATCCCTTGGTTGCGGAAGCGGCGGTGGTTGGCAAGCCGCATGAGATCAAAGGTGAAGCGGTGATCGCTTTTGTCGTGCTAAAAGGAAAATATCCGCACGGCGAGGAAGTGAGTCAAATCGCCAATACTTTGCGCGATTGGGTGGCGAAAGAAATCGGTCCGATTGCTAAACCCGAAGAAATCCGTTTCGGAGAAAATCTGCCCAAGACCCGGTCGGGTAAAATCATGCGCCGCTTATTGCGCACGCTTGCCAAAGGCGAGGAAATCACACAGGATATTTCCACACTGGAGAATCCAGCCATCCTGGAACAGTTGAAATATCCGTCCAAATAATATCCAGCTTTACTATTTGAAAAAAGTTTGAGAAAAACCGGAGAGCTATGTCATTACCGCTTGTGACTGATTTTGAACATGGCATTAGCGCCATCGACGCACAATTCCATCGCCCCAAACGGGCGGCTATCCATTTGATCGTTGAAAAAGGCGTGGCTGCGCTGGTGGATACCGGCACCTCGTTTTCCATTCCCGGCGTTGCCGCATCACTCGAACAAAAGAACATTCCGGTCGAGGCGGTTGCTTATGTCATCTTGACACATATCCACTTGGATCATGCCGGCGGCGCTAGCGAATGCATGCGTCTTTTTCCCAATGCCAAACTGGTCGTGCATCCGCGCGGCGCCAGCCATATGGCGAATCCGGCACGGCTGGTCGCCGGCGCCATGAGTGTGTATGGAGAAGCTGAGTTCAGGCGCGTGTACGGCGAAATCTACCCCATTGATGCTGCGCGAATCATCGAAGCGCCGGATGAAAGCCGCATCGATCTCAACGGCCGTTCATTGCTATTTCTCGATACGCCTGGACATGCGCGCCACCATAATTGCATTTTTGACGAGCGCAGCCGGTCTTTTTTCACCGGTGATACGTTTGGCGTTTCATACCGTGAATTCGATGTCGATGGCTTGGAATTTGTCATTCCGACGACGTCGCCGGTGCAATTCGATCCGGCCGCGGCGCATGCCTCGATTGATCGCATCATGCGCTATCAGCCGCGTTACGCTTATCTGACGCACTACAGTCAGATCGGTCATCTAGCGCAGCATGCGCAATCCCTGCATGAGTTGCTCGATGCGCACATTGCAATCGCGCAGCGCGCAAAAGATGAAGAAGATCGGCAAACCGTGATCGCAACAGCTCTGCGGGAATTATTTCTGCAGTGTTTGGAGAAACATGGCTGTCGGTTGTCGCTTGATGCAATGGATGAGCTTTTACGCTCGGATATCCGGCTGAATGCGCAAGGACTGATTCATTGGCTTGATCAGCCCACGGAGCGTTTTAAACATCTCTGATTCTGAAGGCTAATCTTGGATTGCTTAAAGAGAGATGGGGTTAACGCGAAAAATCTAATGACGTTAACCCCATCGGCTTGGAGAGTTTTACACTGTAACTTTTTTGCTTGAATAAGGCACTCTGGTTTTGGATGATCCTGTTCCCATCACAATCACCAGATAGTTTACGTACAGCACTGCGCCAAGAATGATGTCCGAAATGACCCATTCGGTTACCGATTCCGGTAGATTGAACAGCGACAAAATACCGAAAAATGTGCCGCTGATAATCAACGCTGAAATAACAAAAATGTGACCTGTTTTCATGAAAATCTCCTTATTTGAAATTTATCGAAGTTGTTAAAGTTTTTTAAGAAGGCGTTTACAGTTCATTCGATAACAATCTTCACAAAAAGTTCACACATATTTCACGATTAATTCACAAATTTTTTTCTTATTGAAAGATAAGAGAAATTTTTCATGAAAAATTGTAAAAATTCAATAAAAATGGAGCGTATCAAATTACGCTACAATGATCCTCATTGAATATGTGAGGAGATTAGTGGATGGTTACATTGTTTTCGCCGTTCAGAATCGGTGCGCTGACCGTGCCGAACCGCATTTTCATGGCGCCGTTGACGCGCTGCCGCGCAGGCGATGAGCATCTTCCGAACGCTTTGATGGCGCAGTATTACGCGCAACGGGCAAGCGCCGGGTTGATCATTGCTGAGGCGACGATGGCGATCGAAGGCAACTCAGCGTTCTGGAAGGAACCGGGAATTTACTCCGGAGAACAAATTACCGGCTGGAAACTAGTGACCGCTGCGGTACATGCCGCCGGCGGCAGAATCTTCTTGCAACTTTGGCATGGCGGCAGGGCGTGTCATCCGCTGCTCAATCGCGGCGTGCAACCGGTTGCGCCGAGTGCTATTGCCATTGCCGATGAAGTGCGCACACCGGAAGGAAAAAAACCTTACACCGTGCCGCGCGAATTGCGTGACGACGAATTGCCCGGCATTGTTGCCGGATTCAAGCAAGCTGCGTGGAATGCTTTAACCGCCGGTTTCGATGGCATTGAAATTCACGGTGCGAACGGTTATTTGCTGGATGAATTTTTGCGCGACGGCTCAAACAAGCGCATCGGATCGTACGGTGGTTCGATTGAAAATCGCGCGCGTTTGACGCTGGAAGTGCTCGAAGCCGTGAGTTCCGTTTGGGGCAGCGACCGGGTCGGATTGCGCATTTCACCGCTGAGCAGCTACAACAGCATGATTGACAGCGATCCGGCCGAATTGTCGGCCTGGCTCGCCAACCGGCTCAACGATTATCAGCTGGCGTACCTGCATGTGATACGCGGCGATGTTTACCGGCAACAAAGCGGTGATGTCCTGACGCCGATCCGCCAGTATTACAACGGTGTCTTGATCGGCAATATGGGTTATTCCGCGGAGGAAGCGGATCGCGACATTGCCGCAGGCAAAGTCGATGCCGTGGCTTTCGGTGTCAGCTTCCTGGCGAACCCCGATCTACCGGCGCGGATCAAGACAGGCGCACCGCTCAATGAACCCAATCCGGCCACGTTTTATACCTTCGGCACGGAAGGTTACACCGATTACCCAACGTTAAATTCTGTGCCGGAGCAGTGACATGCGATCGCTACCGCTTTTTCTTCTGATCGTTCTGCTTGGCGGATGTGTCTCGATACCGCAAAATGTCGCGCCGGTTGGCGGCTTCGAACTCAACCGCTATCTGGGAAAATGGTACGAAATCGCCCGGCTCGATCATGCATTTGAACGCGGACTGGCTAATATCACCGCCGAGTACTCGCTGCGTGAAGACGGTGGTGTCAAAGTCGTCAACAAAGGTTTCTCGACTGCGGATAACAAATGGAAGGAAGCGGAAGGTAAAGCGTATTTCGTCGGAAGCTCGCAGGAAGGCTATCTGAAGGTTTCCTTCTTCGGCCCGTTTTATGGCGCATATGTCGTGTTCGAACTGGATAAGGAAGCCTATCAATACGCCTTTGTCACCAGTTACGATAAATCGTACCTGTGGCTGCTGGCGAGGACGCCGGCGGTCAGCGATGAAGTGCTGAACCGTTTTGTGCAAAAATCCGGTGAGCTCGGTTTTGCAACGGACGAGCTGATATTTCCAAAGCAGAACTAGCCCAGATCTGTAATACCGACCGGATCCATGCGATGCAACAACTACTCATTACCTTAGGCATCATTTTACTCGTACTCGGTTTGCTGTGGCCGTGGTTATCGCAACTCCCGCTCGGCCGCTTGCCCGGCGATATCCACGTCGAGCGCGAGAACTTCAGCTTCCATTTTCCGCTGATGACGGGGTTGATCATTTCCGTTGTGCTGACGCTGATACTGTGGTGGTTGCGAAAGTGAGACGGTTATCAAAAAGAATCACTTGCTGTCATCCAATTTACTTGATCAGAAGCTCTCTCTTAATATAATGCCTACTAAATTAATTAATCATCTTCAACATGCTGGTCTTGTCTTTGTTTAACTGCTTGATCTATTTCAAACTTGAGATGCCCACTACTATCGGAGAAGCGATCCAGATAAAGGTAAATTATGGGTGTGATGAACAGTGTGATCACCTGCGAGAACAGTAATCCTCCGACGACAGAAAGGCCCAACGGTTGACGAAGTTCGGCTCCGGCTCCCAGACCGAGGGCAATGGGAAGCGCACCCATCAGTGCCGCCACAGTGGTCATCATGATCGGCCGGAAACGCAGCAGGCACGCGGCACGGATTGCCTGAAACGGTGCCATGCCAGCGTTGCGCTGAGCATCAAGCGCAAAGTCGATCATCATAATGGCATTTTTCTTGACTATGCCGATAAGTAACAAAATGCCGATCATCGCGATGATCGATAATTCCATATTGAACAACCACAACATCACCAATGCGCCAACTGCGGCGGAGGGTAATCCGGAAAGGATCGTGATCGGGTGGATATAGCTTTCATACAGGACGCCAAGCAGCACATAGATTACCACTAGCGCGGCAACGATCAGCATTACCTGGCTTGCCTGTGAAGACTGGAATGCCGCAGCATCACCAGCGTAGCTGGTGAGAATACTATCCGGTAGATTCAGCTCATGTTTGAATTGATCAATAAGCTTGGTGGCATCACCCAGTGCCGCTCCCGGCGTGAGATTAAATGAGATAGTGACTGCTTCAAGTTGCCCGGCATGATTAATTGCGATCGGACCTGCTTCACGCTCAACCGAGGCAACACTCAATAGTGGTACCAGCGCACCATTTTTAGCGCGCAGATGAATCTTGCTGAAAGCACTCTCATCAATGCGGTGTTCTTCCGCCACTTGCATGATGACCTTGTAACTATCGCTAGAAGTATAAATGGTCGAGACTTGACGCTCACCAAACGCACTATAGAGTGCGGAACGAACATCCGCTATCTGTATCCCCAGCAAATTGGCTTTATCACGATTGATATTGAGGCGTGTTTGCAAGCCTTTCAGTTGTGCATCACTGGTAACATCGCGAAAAATTCCTGCAGCGCGCATACGCACCATCAAGCCATCGGCAGCCGCGCTCAAGTCTTCGGCACGTACGCTACGCATCACGTATTGGTAGCGGCTTTTGCTTTGCCGGCCACCGAGTCTGAGATTTTGAATAGGGTTTATGAAAATATTGATGCCGGGAATGACGCGTACTTCACGACGAAGATCTTCAATGACCTGATTCATATGTACACGCTCACCGCGAGGCTTGAGAGACATGAACAGCCGGGCACTGTTGCTGTCGCTGGCATTGACAATCAACGTATCGACCGCAGGATGAGTGCGAATCACATTGCTTGTATGCCATAACAACTCGGTCATAGCGGGAAAGGAAATATCTTCCACCGCTTCCACCGTAATGATTGCCTGACCCATATCTTCACTAGGGAAAAATCCTTTCGGTAAAACTATAAACAGAATACCGCTGGCGACAAAAGTGCCGATTGCTATGCCAAGTACTATGCGTCTGTGATGCAGCGCCCAATCGAGAGCGCGTTCATAGGACATCAGTACTCTGGTGAATCCACGCTCGAACCATGCGGTCAATACCAGGCCACGCACGTGCGTTTGACGCATTAGGTAACGGCTGGCCAATACCGGTACCAGTGTAAGCGACACCACAGCCGACATCAGAACCGCAATGCCAACCACAGCGGCAAACTCATGGAATAGTAACCCAATTACACCAGGCATAAAAAAAATTGGAATGAATACAGCCACTAAGGAGATAGAGATTGAAATAATGGTAAAGCTCACCTCCTGGGATCCTTGCAGGGCGGCTTTCAGCGGTGGTACGCCGTTGTCAATGTGGCGTACGATGTTTTCAAGAACCACGATGGCATCATCCACTACCAATCCGACAGCGAGCGTAATAGCAAGCAAAGAAACATTATCGAGACTGTAGCCAAAGGCGCGCATCAGTGCCACTGTACCTAGTAGCGAAATCGGCAAGGACAATGCCGGAATAAGCGTAATGGTAGCCTTGCGCAGGAACAAGAAAATCACCAGCACCACGAGAGCGATAGTGATCGCCAGTGTAACCTGAACGTCGTGAATGGAATCTCGGATTGAGATTGAACGATCGCTAGTCAACTTAAGCTGGACGGATTGCGGCATTTGAGCAATCAATTCCGGGATCGCCGCTTTGATCGCATCGACTGTTGCAACGGTATTGGAGTTGGGTTGACGCTGCACCGACAGTGTGATGGCACGCTCACCATTAACCCAGCTTGCAGTTTTAATCGTCTCCACGCTGTCTTCAACCTGCGCCACATCCGATAGTTTTACTGGGTTTCCACTTGGGGCAGTGGCCACGATCAAGCTCGCGAACGCAGCGGCATTATTGAGCTGACGGTTGGCTTGGATGATAAGGGTTTGGCGCGGCCCCTCGAGCGTACCGATCGGAGAGTTAACATTAGCGTTGCGCAATGCTTCGGCTATGTCGTCGATTGTCAGATTGCGCGCTGCGAGAGCTTCGGGGTTTACATATACGCGCACAGCATATTTTTTCTGACCGTTGATCGTAACCTGTGCCACGCCTGGAAGGGTGGATAGTGTTGGCAAAATAAGATTTTCGGCAAAGTTGTTCAGGTCCGAGAGCGGCATCGACGGCGATGTCAAGGCAAGAAAAACAATGGGGGAATCAGCCGGATTGATCTTGCGGTAAGACGGCGGTGAAGTCATCTCAACCGGCAGCAAACCCTGTGCGCGTAACAAAGCCGCCTGCACATCCACAGCAGCGCTGTCAATATCACGGGCTTGGTCAAATTCAAGCGTGATCGTGGTGATACCCCGCGTGTTTGTCGAACTGATTACAGAAAGGTCGGAAATAGTGGAAAATTGACGCTCTAATTGCGTAGCTATGGAAGAAGCCATGATTTCCGGACTAGCGCCCGGGAGTGTTGCGCTGACCGAGATAGTGGGAGCATCGTAACTCGGCAGTGCGGCAATCGGTAATCCTTTGTAGGCGATGAGGCCTGCCACCATGACGAAAACCGAAAGCAGCCATGTCATAACCGGGCGGCGGATACACAATTCGGAGAGATTCATTGCATGCCTTCTGTGTTGGCAGCTTTTGTTTTACTGTCTCTCATCTTTGCTTCACTTACCACACTACCTGATCTGAGATTCTGCGCACCTTCTACAACGACGCGCATACCTGACACAATACCTTCTCCTGCTATGACGGCAAATCCATCCTGAATCAAACTTACAGCGACTGGCAGAGAAGTCACCTTGTTATCCTCATTGATTACATAAAGAAATTTTCTTTCCGGTCCAGTTTGAACTGCCTGTGCCGGAACCGTGAGGACACCTGCTAATATGTGCGGCGCGAGTGTTACTTTGACAAACATCCCCGGCCACAGGAGATTATCCGGGTTGGAAAATTCTGCTTTGAGACGGATGCTGCCGCTTGCCGTATCCACTGCATTATCGAGGAATATCAATCGCCCTGTCTTCACTTGCTGCCCGGCAGAATCCGGCGCTACATTGACGTACACTTCACCTTTGGCAAGCGCCTGCTGCAGAGCCGCAAGCTCATGCTCCGGCAACGTGAAATTAATGTTGATCGGGTCGATCTGCGTGATGCTCACCAGTACCGTGTCGTTGGGTTGTACCAGGCTGCCCGGATACACGGGAATGGCGCCTGTGCGCCCGGAAATCGGCGCAGTGATCTCTCCGAAACTGTGTGTTACGTGCGTTGCCTGCACGCTGGCCTGATCGAACCCAAGCTGCGCGCGTAATCCGTCGACCTGATACTGCACCGTGTCGAGTGCCGCCTGTGAAATGAATCCGCGCAGGAATAGCTCGCGTTGGCGCTCAAGATTACGCTCGGCACTCATTAGATCAGCACGGGCTTTCGCCAGCTGCGCCTTAGTCTTTCTGAGATTGGCATCTTCAGTACGAATATCGAGAGTGAATAACCGGTCACCCTTGCGCACAAATTGCCCTTCTTTGATATGTACAGCTTTGATCGTGGCGCTTAGTTGCGGGCGTACCTCAACTGTTTGCTGAGCGGACACAGTGCCATTAGCTGTCAATCTGACTGGCACATCGGCGCGCGTTACCACGGCACTTACTACTTGTATAACTTCGTTATTCCTGGGTTTCTTTGTTTCACCCTTGTTGCGCCAATCCCAAACGTTGGTAAGCAGTACAACGAGCAGAATACCCGCTATTATGATCCCCATGCCCCGCTTGACGAGTGCAAACGGTTTTGCAGAGTTTGTTTTCGGAATATCTTTCATCAGTAAGCTTTACCTGAGTCAACTTCCAGCATTTGACTGACCGGATCTCTCCTTGCTCATGATCATGAAGCTGAATGGCACTTTCCGTGATAATAATTCTGAGCGGCATACCATACGCATCCACGGACCAGATGTATCTTGGTGTAGAGCCTCCTTTGGTATGGCTCATGTCCTGATTGCCACTTCTTGCACCGGCCGCATGCGGATGCACTTTACTATGACTAGCGTCGATCATCAATCATTCATAATCCGGTTCGTCTATCAGAACTTCCAACAATCTCTCCCATACCCCTTTATCACACCAGCGGATAAAACGGCGGTGGGTGTTGCCCCAATTTCCATAATGTCATCACCAAACCGCACCATCCGCTCCCTTCGTCAATTGATGAATCACTTTTCCTGCCATGTCTTGCAACGTCACTTGCAGCGGCATTTTACCCAGCGCATGTGTGGCGCACGACAGGCAGGGATCATACGCGCGCACGGCGACTTCAAGGTGGTTCAGCAGCGCTTCGGTGATTTCGTGGCCATCGAGATATTGGTTGGCGACCACGCGCACCGATTCGTTCATCGCCTGGTTGTTGCTGGTGGTCGAGACGATCAGGTTGGCTTGGGTGACAAGTCCTTCTTCGTTGACGTGATAGTGATGAAACAGCGTGCCACGCGGCGCTTCGATGACGCCGATGCCTTGTGGCTGACGCTCGCCTTTATCCGCCATCAGGTCTGTGCTGGTGATGTCGGTGTCGTGCAACAAGTCGTGAATCGATTCGGCGCAATGTAGCAGTTCGGTCATGCGCGCCCAGTGGTATGCCAATGTGTCGTGCACCAGGTTGCCGTGACCGTAAGCTTTGAAGCGCTGACGTGCGGCTTCGGCCAATGGTGTTGCAATGATGTCGCAATTATTGATACGCGCGAGCGGGCCGACGCGGTACCAGCCGTGTTCGGTTCCCAATGCGGAAAAATAAGGAAACTTAAGGTAGCTCCACGAGCGTACTTCCTCGCTGATGATCTGCTGGTAATCGCAGTAATCGAATTGATCGAAAATACCGCTGCCATCGGCGGCGTGTGCGCGCAATCCACCGTGGTAGAACTCCAGTTCGCCGCCCGCTCCGGTCATGCCGAGATAATGACTCGGCAGCGTGCCGAAATCGCGGTGTTCCGGGTGTGCAGTGTGAATGTGTTCGTTCAGGGTCACGGCATCCTGGCTCCATTGCAGGATGTCGTCGATGTCGGCGAGCAAAGCATTGCGTTCGGGCAGCGAGAGCGGTTTATTCATGCCGCCGGGCACGGTGCCGGTGCCGTGGATGCGCTTGCCGGTGATCACTTCGATGATGCGCTGGCCGTATTTGCGCAGCTTGATGCCTTTCAGCGCGATTTCCGGGTATTGTTCCAGCACCCCGGCAATGTTGCGTTTTGCCGGATCGCTGCCAAAACCGAACAGAAAGTCGGGCGATGACAAATGGAAAAAGTGCAATGCGTGCGATTGCAGCATCTGACCGAAGTGCAGCAGGCGGCGCAGCTTGGTTGCAGTGGGTGTGAGTTGTTGCACGCCGACGATCTGATCGACCGCTTTTGCCGCCGCCAGTTGATGGCTGATCGGGCAGATGCCGCACAAGCGTTGTACGAAAAATGGCACTTCCCAGAACGGATGGTCCTGGATGAATTTCTCGAAACCGCGGAATTCGACGATATGAAAACGCGCTTCGACGATGTGATTATGGTCGTCGATCAGCAGTGTGATCTTGCCGTGCCCTTCGACGCGCGTGACCGGGTCGATGGCGATGCGGCGAGTAGTTGGCGGCGCAGGTTTGTCCGGTTCCATGGCGGTTAATCGTAATGCAAGCGGGATTTCTCGATTTGCGGTTTTTCCCCGGCCAGCAGCGGCTGCAGCAATTGCAGAAAAGCCTCGGCGGAAGGCGGACAGCCCGGCAAGAAATAATCGATCGGCACGATCTCGCTGACCGGATAGACTTTATCGAGCAGCAACGGCAGCTCGGGATCATCCGGGATGCGCGGATGGGTCACATTGGTGCCGCGCAGATACACTTCTTCCAGACAATCCTGCAAGTCGAAATAATTGCGCATCGCCGGGACGCCGCCGTTGATCGCGCAAGCGCCGACGGCAACCAGCGTGGTGCACTGAGCACGGAATTCGCGCAGTACATGCACATTTTCCGCATTGCACACGCCGCCCTCGATCAGCCCGATATCGCACGGGCCGCGACGCTTGATATCGGTGAACGGCGAGCAGTCGAACTCGACCCGCTCGAGCAAACCGGCGAGGCGTTCGTCCATATCGAGGAACGACATATGGCAACCGAAACAGCCTGCCAGCGATGTGGTGGCGATTTTGAGTTTGCGATTGATCGTGTGTTCAGTCGTCATTGTTCATCGGATTCCTTGACGGATAGTTCTTGCACAACGGATGCAGGGCGTTTTTGTTTTGCTAGTGAATAAGTGTCAGTCGGGCACGGTTATTCTAATGAATAATATAATGATTCCCGATGCAGAAATCCCTTGATCTGAATTACGATATGAGAGTATAACGTAAGCGAACTGACTGACGGGAATCAATCTCGTCTCGGTTAGAGAACCGGTAGCTATCACTGCAACTTTGTGAATGCCGGGAAACAGCAATGAATGAGGAGATCTTTGTGATGAAAAAATATTTACTGTCTAAAACAATCATGGCGCTTGTACTGTTGACCGGATCCCAGCTTGCTCTTGCAAGTACGGTCGTAACCCTGGGAGATCAGGATTTTGCCGACGGCGCAACACCCGTAACCGGCGATTTTCTGACTGCCGGAGGCGGTGAGCCCGCGCCGTTTAATGGTGTATTCATTGGTTCGGATGTCGGTGGCCCGAATTTCTCCACCAGTTGGGCGTTTTCCTATGGCGCGATCGCGGACACCATTACCGGCGGCAGTTTGTCGTTTGGGATTTATGATCACGAATCCGCTGCTTCCGGAAATCAAGTGGCGTCTTTTACCGTCAATGGGGTTGATTTGACCGGCGCGCTCAATACGCTGTTCGAAGCGCACGGCGGCGCCAGCCGGGAGGATAACGTATATACGCTGACGTTACCGGCATCGACCTTTGCGGGCTTGGCTTCGGGCACGGTCAACGTGTCCTTGTCGCTAGCCGGGCCGGGATTGGGTTTGTTCGGTGAAACGACGTTTAACGGCGCCGCACTGGATTTTTCCACGCTGAATATCGCAACAGCGGTTCCGGAACCTCTATCAAGCACGTTATTGCTGATCGGTGTGCCGGCAGTGCTGGCTGCAGCGCGACGTAAGATAGTCTGATACGGTTGATTTTGTTACTGAAGTTCTTTCAGAGACAAGGAGAAAATAATGCCCGATCCCTATTTAGGTGAAATCACGACGTTTGCCGGCAATTTTGCCCCCGTTGGCTGGGCTTTATGCCAGGGTCAGCTGCTTCCAATTGCGCAGAATGAAGCGCTGTTTTCGCTCATCGGAACAACCTACGGCGGCGACGGCGTATCGAATTTCGCTTTGCCGAATCTGGCCGGCCGCATCCCGCTGCACCAGGGTACCGGGCCCGGTCTCAGTCCGCGAGTGATCGGTGAGTTGGGCGGCAGCGAAACAGTCACTTTGACTACCGGGCAATTGGCGGTTCACAACCATATCGCGGTCTGCTCCAATACCACCGCCAACAATAGCGCGAGCCCTGTCAACAATTTCTGGTCGACCGATCCCGGCGGCAATACCGGGGCCTACAGCACGACCAGCGGCACTACCATGGCTGCTACGGCGATCGGCAATACCGGCGGCGGGCAACCGCATAACAATGTGCAACCTTATTTGGTCATCAACTACATCATCGCACTCGAAGGTATCTATCCTTCTAGAAACTAGGATGGTGGCAGCTGAAAAAAGGAGATTCTGGCATGAGTGATCCGTATATTGGAGAAATCCGCTCGTTTGGTTTTAATTTTGCGCCGGTGGGCTGGGCGCAGTGCAATGGACAGTTGCTTCCCATTGCCAGTAATACGGCATTATTTTCGATTCTTGGTACAACCTATGGTGGCGATGGTAAAACAAACTTCGCGCTGCCTAACCTGCAAGGAAATGCTGCCATGGGCGCGGGGCAAGGAAGCGGTCTTTCAAATCGCGTCCTAGGCGAATCCGGTGGCACGGTAACGGAGACGCTAACGATTCAGCAGATTCCGCCGCACACCCATCCGGCGAATGCGCAAGCAGGAAACGGCAACAAGCCGGACCCTGCAGGAAATTTCTGGGCGCAGGATGCGGGTGGCAGCAAGGAATACGGCGATAGCGGATCGGCGCAGATGGCGGCTGGAACAGTTACCGCCACCGGTGGCGGACAGGAGCACGATAATCTGCAACCGTATCTGGTGCTGAATTTCTGCATTGCGTTGCGAGGCGTATTCCCGCCAAGAAGTTGAATGTTTCCATGCAAAAACACGATAAGATGACGAGAGGATGATATGAGCGAGCCATTTTTGGGAGAGATTCGTCCCTTTGGGTTTGGTTTCACACCGAAGGGTTGGGCAAGTTGCGATGGGCAATTGCTGTTAATTGCCCAAAACACGGCGCTGTTTTCGTTATTAGGCACGATGTACGGCGGGGACGGCCGCACCACGTTCGCACTGCCGGATCTTCGCGGCCGCGCGGGGATGCACGTAAACTCAATCCATACCCAGGGAGAACGAGGAGGGCAAGAAGGTGTGGCGCTGCTTACAACCGCTCAGATTCCCCTCCATAGTCATACGGCAAACTGCAGTAATGGAGTCGGAACCCAAACCAACCCGGAGGGAAAATTCTGGGCACAAGATTCCAACAAATATGTCGTGTTCAATAGCGCAGGCGGCGCAACCATGGCTGCCACAGCGATCGGCAACACCGGTCAAAGCCAGCCGCATCCGAATATGCAACCCTACCTGGTGGTAAATTACTGCATTGCGTTGCAGGGTATTTTTCCAAGCCGGAGTTAGTAATCATCCAATACCGCCGGCTTGGCCGACGGTATATGACTTTTCAGCGTTATAGGTAACAACTCAGACCAGCAGGGAAGCCTCGATACTTTGAGAACGGAAATTGCACTCAGAGATCATACCAGTGGAACATGTGTTCCGAGCGATCAAGCGGCAGTTTGAATTCACCCGGGCCCGCCACCGCAGAGACTGATGAAGAATGCTGTTCCGGTAAACATGCTGATGGGCGTGGCCAACCTGTACATGCTGCGCGGGCGATTGTTGACTACTTGAGGGGGAGTCCCGTTCACCATACTCCGGCGGTGGATGATAAAGCACAAACAGGGGAAATTTGGCGGCAAAATACCGCTGAAAAATGAATTAATCGGGAATCCGTGCTCAAAAAAACGGCAGTAGTACCGGGAAATCTGAGAGCATTTAATGGTTCAGCGCTTCCTTAAGAACACTTGGTTTTATTTTATAAGCCTATCGAGTTTTCCTACCTGTGGCGGAGAAATCAAATCTGTTTTGCTGAATGTGATGAGAAGCAGTAAGGTGTATGCACTATAAAAAGTATCAGCAAGAAATGGTGAGGAGGATGCCAGAAACCGGCCGGAAGGCAATTCAAAAATGTCGAAATGGAATTTCGCATATCCCGTCTGATTTTCTGCTTTATAGAGTGACAGCTCAGGCAATGAAATCGGTATCAAAGAAGCCTGGATGGGTGGAATTCCGAAGAAAGTGGTTGCCAATTCGGTGCCGAGCGAATTGACTACGATGTTAATACGGTGGCTTGCATTTTCGTCCTGTACGACATAGCCATGCAGTCCCAACCATCCGGTAACGATTCCTTTTACGATATCTTTATCCGCACTTAATCCCGTGATGTCAAGTTTTATGGCTGAACCGCGCGGGATAGGAAATGGCATATCGCGTTCTTTCGGTAGGCTCCGCAAAACCGCTTCAGTGATTAGCAGTTGTTCGGTTGCAGTTCTGGCTGAATTGGTTATTTTTTGCGTCGTTGAGCATGCCGATAATATGCCCGCCAACACTATGCTTAAGCTCAATGCTTTAATCATTTTCTTTATCATAATCATGACTTTTAGCTCCAAAGTATTATTCGTCGATTCTGTTGTGCCAGCCAGATTCAACATTTAGCACCGCACTGGGAGACAATTATCCGCCAGTTTGGCGGATGGTTCAATGCTGACCCAGCAAACCAAAGCCTATGTAACTATGGGCTGAGCAGCTCGTGTATTGCACATAATCAGCACGCTAGGCTGGACTGCCGAAGAAAGCCCAACTCGTAAACTGCGTTTTCACCTTGTTTGGTTGTTGCTACCTTTCTAAATGCCTTCTATAAGTTATTGTCCGGAAGAGCAGGGATTTTTGATTCCGGATTTGATCCCGTTTCATGTAATAAAAAATGCGTGTTGCAAGTTCGCAGCGAAACCTTACACTGCACAGAGATAATGTATATTCATGAGGTTCGTGGTGACATCAATCGACATAATGGAATTGCACCAACACTTGCCAGAATACCTCAAACAGGTGCAGGCAGGCGAGGAGGTCGTCATTACCGTGCATGGAAAAGCCATCGCCTGGATTGTACCCGATCGTCAGGAAAGTGAAAGTGATGCAGCGCTGAAGCGGTTGGATGCACTGCCCTGCGCGGCACGGTGATCGCTGGCGATATTCTGGCGTGTGCGGTTGAAAATAAACCAAATCTGTTATCTTGGTAAGTCTTTACAATTGAATCACAATCTGTCTAATTTTAGTTAGGTGCTCTATGACCATCTCACGCACGCAGCACTGGAACCCTGAGCAGTATGCCGAGAATGCCCGGTTTGTGTCCGATCTGGGCATGCCCGTTGTCGAGCTGCTGGCGCCACAACCCGGAGAACGTATCCTCGATTTGGGCTGTGGGGATGGTCCATTGACCGCCAAGTTACTGAGTTTTGGCTGTGAAGTGGTTGGCGTCGATTCAAGTCCTGAAATGGTCGCTGCTGCGCGCGCACTTGGGTTGGATGCGCGGGTAATGGACGGACAAACGCTTCAATTCGATAATGAATTTGATGCGGTCTTTTCCAACGCTGCGCTGCATTGGATGAAAGAACCTGAAGCTGTCATCGCGAGTGTCTGGCGCTCACTTAAACCGGGTGGGCGCTTTGTCGGTGAATTCGGCGGGTATGGTAACGTTTCTGCCATTGTCGCGGCCATAGAATCTGCGCTTAATTCACGAGGACTTTCAGTTCCTAGTCCTTGGTTTTTTCCTCGCCCTGAAGAATACCGGCGACTCCTTGAAACTCGCGGTCTTGTGGTGCATAACATTATTCTTATTCCACGCCCAACTCCATTGCCCGGCAATGTTAGCAGTTGGCTTGAGACGTTCGCCCAACCTTACACCGCTGTTCTATCCGCCGCCGAGAGACCGAGTGTTATTGCCGAGATGGTTGAAGCTTTGATGCCCGTGCTCTGTGATGAAAAAGGTAATTGGAAGGCCGATTATGTTCGTCTACGGTTTTCTGCCGCCAAGCCAAATACCGCAACCTAACATTGCGGTCGAGTGGGACTGGCCTACAGCGGGCTTCGCCTGCTTCCAGCCAGCCCCTCACCTTGAACGTTAGAGTTCATGGCTAATCTAGCACGGCAGCACGGTAGGCCGGGCTGCCGAAGAGAGCTCAGCATCAAGCGAGTATGAAATCCCCGGCTTTCTCAACAAGAAATTGCGAACTAAGGGTTACTAAATCTGCAGCCTGACCGTTCCGTTCTTGCACCGCCGCAAAATTTTCGCCGCGTGGCCATTATGATTTTCCTATCCAATCCACTAACTCAGAATAACCCGTCAATGTCGCATCGGCGGTCACAAAACGGGCTGGCATTGCGAGTGCCTGGGCAATCAGCAAGCGATCGAACGGATCCGAGTGAATCATCGGTAGATGCGCAACACCCGCAGCGTGCTCGGAGGAAATAGACAATGCAATGAAGCCGGTCATTGCCGCGCCATCGGCGATTTCTTTTGCCGAGTAGTGGAATTTGATTTTTCCTAATGCCGACTTAATCGCGATCTCCCAAATACTGGCGGCACTGAAATACACTTCAACCGCAGGGGATTCCAACTGTGCTCGCAGCGATTGCGGTAACCGCCCGGGCGTGTCCAGCGCCCACAGCAAGATATGCGTATCGAGCAGCAATCGCATTGCTAGCGATTTTCAGAGGATGGTTCGATGGCCGCATTTTGAAACTGCATCATTACATCCTCGGGCAATGCGGCATCAAAATCTTCCGGCACATTTAGTTTTCCTTTGAAAATGCCCAGGCTTCGAGCGGAAGGCAAGCTATGCAGCGGCACTAATTTAGCAACCGGTTTCCCGGCTTTCGCGATGATAATTTCCTCACCGGCCGCAGCTTTTTCGATAAACCGGGATAGGTGGGTCTTTGCTTCATGGATGTTGATGGTCAGCATATTGGCATTCCGTATGATGTGGACTAACTTGACTAAGTTTAGTTAACTTGAATTTTCAAGTCAATTTTAAATTTCAGTCACTACGGATTGATCTGGTCATCTTTTCGCAGAGGATTTAAACGAGGAACAAACGATGTCGGAACAAAAACGAATAGAACAGCGCGTAGATGAGCGTGAGCTTGTAACCCCCGGCATTTTTCTTAAATCGTCAGTATTCCGCCCGGACAGGATTTCGCCTGTTCCAGGCGCGTCAGCGTCGGTAGCAGGTTGAGGCCGATTTTTTGTTTCAATTCGAGCGCTTGTTCCTTGAGTTCGTGCAGTGCGAGTGCGATTTTCTCTCCGGTTGCGGCCAGGGCGATGACGTTGCCGCTATCGCAGGATGGAAAAGCCAGTACTCGCTCGTCGAACGCCATTTTGATACGCTCCAGATTGGCTTGGTAGCCGCGGCTGCGGCCCAGCAGATTCACCGCCAAAATGCCGTCATTGTTTAATCGCGCGCGGCACATTTGGTAAAACGGCAGCGTGCTCAGTTCACCGGGGTGCGCATCGGCATCGAAACCGTCCACCAGGATCAAGTCGTACGTTTTGCCGTACGCGGCGATATAGTGCGCGCCGTCTGCAATCACGATATTCAGGCGTAGCGGATCGTCCGGCAGTTTGAAAAATTGCCGTGCGGCGGCTACGACGCGTGGTTCGATTTCAACCACGGTTAGCTTCGCCAGCGGATAGTAGTGATAAAGAAATTTAGTCAGCGATGCCGCGCCCAGACCGATCAGCAGTACGTTGCGCGGAAAACGCGCATCGTCGCGCAGCAGCAGACTGGCCATCATTTCCCGGGTGTAATCGAGTTCCAGCTGCCAAGGACGCGCGATGCGCATCGCACCCTGGATCCAGTCGGAACCGAAATGCAGGGTGCGCACCCCGGCTTCTTCGCGGATATCGATGGGAAAACTCATTATACTTTTGGTATCCGATAGCTTTGTTTGTCACCATTGCTTAAGGGAAACGCTGATTAATTGACTATACGAGCGAATCACTTCGTTGCGCGGTACTCGCTCCCTCGCCTATCTTATTGATATGTCTCGGTTGCTGTGTTCCGTGCGCCTCGTGCTTCATCTCGTTCGCCGAATTAATCAGCGTTTCCTTGAGGAAGCTCTGAAAAAGGTAGCGAGTGGCGGTCAGGCAAGGTGAAATCAGGTGAAAAAGCGCAGTTTACAAGATGTAAATGAGCATTTTGAGTCTGATTTCAACACAGCATGACTGAGCGCAGTCGTTTTTCAGCGCTTTCTTAAATCCGGCTGGCAGCGAGCGCTTGTTCCAAATCCGCCAAAATGTCGTCGATATTTTCAATACCGATGCACAAGCGGATCATGTCTTGCGTGACGCCCGCCGCAGCGAGTTCGGGTTCGGTCAATTGCCGGTGGGTTGTCGATGCCGGGTGCGCGGCCAAGGATTTTGCATCGCCGATATTGACCAGCCGCTTGAACAGTTTGAGCGCATCGTAAAATTTCACGCCGGCTTCAAATCCGCCTTTGATGCCGAATGTCATTAAGGCCGATGGGCGGCCTTGCATGTATTTCTGCGCCAGTTGATAGTATTCCGACGACGGCAGTCCCGCATACCTGACCCACGCCACGGCGGGATGCCGCTCAAGGTATTGCGCGACTTTCAGCGCGTTCTCGGTATGCCGCTCCATACGCAGCGACAAGGTTTCGATGCCTTGTAAAAAGAAAAAGGCATTCATCGGCGACATGGCCGAGCCGGTATTGCGCAGTGCGACGGTGCGCACGCGTCCGACATAGGCGGCGGGGCCGAATTCCTGCGTATAAACGACGCCGTGGTAAGCCGGTTCGGGGTTGTTGAGCATCGGAAACCGCTCCGCGTGATCCGGCCAAGGAAAATTGCCGGAGTCGACGATGATGCCGCCGACCGATGTGCCGTGCCCGCCCATGTATTTGGTCAGCGAATGCACCACGATATCCGCGCCGAATTGGAAGGGTTTCATCAATACCGGCGTGGGCACGGTGTTATCGACGATAACCGGAATACCATGTTGATGCGCCATCGCGCAAATGGCTTCCATGTCCGGAATGTTTCCCGCCGGATTGCCCAGCGACTCACAGAATACCGCTGAAGTTTTTTTGTCGATCAGCGGCTCAAGGCTCGCCGGATGGTCGTCTTTGGCGAAACGCACGTCGATTCCCAATTTTGGCAGCATGTGCGCAAACAGCGTATAAGTTCCGCCGTACAGCAGCGGCACGCTAACAATGTTGTTGCCCATTTCGGCGATATTGATCACCGCATAATGAATCGCCGCCTGGCCTGAGCTGAGCGCCAGCGCCGCGACTCCACCTTCGAGCGCCGCCACCCGTTGTTCCAGCACATCGTTGGTCGGGTTCATGATGCGCGTATAAATGTTGCCCGGCACGGCGAGATTGAACAAATCCGCGCCATGCTGCGCATTGTCGAATTCGTAGGCGACGGTCTGGTAAATAGGAACTGCCACCGATTTGGTGGTGGGGTCGGTGTGATAACCGGCGTGGATAGCGATTGTTTCGTCTTTCATTCATTTATCCTTTTAGCAGAACTCAAGAATTATTGAAGTTTAATAGATTGGCGAGATTATGCCATCGTGCCTGCTAGGGAAGCGCTGATTAATTCGGCGAACGAGATGAAGCGATAGGCGCACGGAACGCAGCGACCGAGACATATCAACAAGATAGGCGAGAGAGTGAGTACCGCGCAACGAATCGATTCGCTCGTACAGTCAATTAATCAGCATTTCCCTAGGGAAGCTCTGAAAAACTACTGCGCCCGATCATGCTGTGTTGAAATCAGACTCAAAATGCTCATTTACACCTTGTAAACTGCGCTTTTTCATCTGATTTCGCCTTGCCTGACCGTTACTCGCTACCTTTTTCAGAGCTTCCCTAGAGAGTTGTTATCAGTGGCTTGGGCGTGTGCTCAATCGCCATTTTTCCGTTCGACATGCTCCTGCAAACCGGTTTCGCGGATGGTCTGCCGGTCGTAAATGCGCTGGCCGATCGGCACCTCGTAGCCTTTTTCCTTGATCAGAATCGCGCCGACCGGGCAAATCGTTGCCGCCAGGTCGGTGACTGCCATCGTGCTGTCGGCCAGCTTGCCGCTCGGGGTATTGACGATCAGATGCGCATCCGTGCCGCGCCCGGCGATGGCGAAGACATTTTTTTGATCCACGTCGCGGCTGGCGCGCACGCATAAATCACACAGGATGCAGCGGCTGCGGTCGAGCAGGATGTCGGGGTGCGAAGCGTCGAGTTCGCGGCGTTGATAGAACTGCGCGAAGTGATCGTCCAGCATGCCGAGGTGATACGCCATCGCTTGCAATTTGCAGTTGCCGGTTTTTTCGCACGACGGGCAGATGTGATTGCCTTCGACGAACAGCATTTGCGTGATCGCTGTACGTGCTGCGTTCAATTCCGGCGTGTTGTTGCGGATTTCCTGTCCTGCCGCCGCCGCGGTGATGCAAGCAGCGACGCTGCGATTGCCGATCTCCACCACGCACAGGCGGCAATTGCCGCTCGGCGGCAGGCCGGGGTAGTGGCATAGGTGCGGGATGTAAACGCCGGCCGCCAAGGCCGCATCCATGATGGTTTGCCCCGGCGTGAACGGAATTTCCTCGCCATCGATACGGATCGTGTCAGCGCCGGTGGTCATCGTTCATGATCCAGATGGGCGGCGGCATCGTCGCGATGCGTAACTTGCCGCGCGCTGGCCAGTGCTTGATCGAGATCGAAGCGGGCGGTGAATTGCGGCTGCAAGCGCCGGGAGAAGGTGTGTGGAAATTTCCGCAGACCGTCCAGCACATGGTTTGCAGCCGTGTGTCCCAGGCCGCAATGCGATTGGTGTTGCACGATACGGCCGAGCTGCTGCAATTCACCGATGTCGGTTGCTGTGCCGCGGTCATCGGCGATGTTGTTCAGCGTGTTTTTCAACAATTGCGTGCCAACGCGGCACGGTGTGCAGAAACCACAGCTTTCGTGCGCGAAGAAATGCGCGAAATTGCGGTGGATTGCGAGTAAATCGCGCTGCTGCCCGAATACCAGAAACGATCCGCCGGTGGAAACATCGTCGAAAGCAATGGCGCGCCCGAATTCCGCCGGACTGAGCAATGTTCCGGCGGGGCCGCCGGTTTGTATCGCTTGTACATCCTGCGCACCGCAATCGTCCAGCACTTGCTGGATGGTCACACCAAACGGGTATTCGTAAATGCCGGGTTTTCCGCAATCGCCGCTGATGCTGAGAATTTTGCTGCCCGCCGATGTTGGCGAGCCTGCGGCTTTGAACCAAGCGCTGCCGCGTGCGGCGATGTGTGCGGCGGCGATGAACGTTTCGACGTTATTGACTACGGTGGGTTGTCCTAGATAACCATGCGTGACGGGAAACGGCGGACGGATGCGCGGAATGCCGGGCTTGCCCTCGAGTGATTCGATCAGCGCCGATTCCTCGCCGCAAATATACGCACCGGCACCGATGACGATATCGATGTCGAAATCAAAATCCGCTTGTCCGAGAATATGCTTGCCCAGCAATCCCTGCTCGCGGTGTTGATCCAATCGGGCTTGCAGGTGCGGTAACAGATAGCGGTATTCCCCGCGCAGATAGACAAAACCCTTCTCCGCGCCGATGACAAACGCGCACAGCGCCATGCCTTCGAACAAGGTGCCGGCGTATTCGCGCAACAGCAGGCGATCCTTGAACGTGCCGGGCTCGCCCTCGTCGGCGTTGCAGACGACATAGCGCGCACTGCCTGGCGCTGTGCGGCAGAATTGCCACTTCTTGCCGGTATCGAACCCCGCGCCGCCGCGGCCGCGCAAGCCGGATTGCTGAATGACGGTTAGTGTCTGATCCGAGCCTTGCAGCAATGCTTTCCGCAATGCGCTGCCGGATGTGAGCCGGTTGGTCAGCAGCAAATCGCGGCGCTGCACGGTATCGGATGTTTCAAACCATGCGACAGGCCATTGCTGAATAGGAGTTTCATCTGTCACGAGCTGTACCATTTGCGCGATTTTATCCGCATTCAGGCCGGTGACCGGCACGCCATTGACCAGCAGCGATGCACCCTGATCGCACATACCGATGCACGAGGTTTCGCCGATACTGACCAATCCGTCCCGGCGCGTTTTTCCGGGTGCGACTTGCAATCGCTGGCACAGCATGCGCAGCAGATCCTGCTCACCGGACAGATAGCCGCAACTGGTGCAATTGCTGAACAAAATGTCGAAACGGCCGCGCGGCTGTGTGGAGAAGAACGAATAAAACGCAACCACCGCGGCTATCTGACTGAGCGGTACATCGAATTCACTCGCGGTTTGCTGCATCGCGTGCGGCGGAATATGCCGGAATTGCTGCTGGATTGCATACAACCGATGCAGCAGGTGTTCCAAAGGAATATTTAAAGTTTTACTTTTATAACGATTCGTCATTCTTTATCAATTAGATGATCATTCGTGTGACATATATCACATATATAAAAATTAACAAGGTGTATAAACTTTAGGCTTCTAACTTTAAAGGGGTTTTCACCATGAAGAAAAGTTTCTGTCTTGTGTTGATGGGCGGCGCCGTGGTCATTTTATCGGCTTGTTCGAGTACGGTTTCTGTTAAGAAACCGGAAGCTAAAGAGTCCGATGGACTCATCTACTATATGCCTAAGAAAGATATCGTCATTACCTTCAATGTACGTGAAGAAAGTGATGAACCTAAGGATGGTGCAAATAAAAAAACAGCGGAGAAGCGCAAAATTGTTTCTATCACTAATGTGGATGTGACCCCAGCGTATCCCGATGGATCTGAATATTATGTTCTAAAGCATAAAATCAATCTGCTGGGTGATAATAAAACGGATATTGGCATTAATGAAAAAGGATTGCTATCTTCAACAAAGTCATCAATGACTAGCAAGGTAAATGAATCACTTAAAAATCTGGCATATTCTGTAGGGGCGGGGATAACAGTATTTGCTCTAGATGGTGCATCACAAGCTTCTCAAAAAATATCTTGCCCAGAAGTAGGCAATCATATCTTTAAGATTGAATTTGATAAATTTAAAGATCAAACTGTACCTGAATCTCTTATAGCCTCATTATGTGATTATGACGTAAAAATTTGGGCTGCACTTCCACTTGACAAGAGGCCCATAGCAACTTCAAGAGGAGAAAAAAATGGAGAAGCTGCCCCACCTGATATTAGTGCATTGTGGGGGCCAAATTCATGGCCTGAACCTGAAGGCTTGGAACAGTCAGGAATTTTTTATCGTCAATTGATTCCCTACAATGTCATGATTACCAAGAGCGGGGAAAATAATCAACAAATGGCGACTACAAATGCTTCTGGTGGTAGTAACAATCGGGCTACTGAGGATGAAAAGAAGAATAAAAAAGAGGATACTAGTGCTGTCAAAACTGATGGGTCGAAAGATTCTGTACTCGAGCCAACCCGCAGATTGGAAACGCTCGTATTCTTGCCATCGGCTAATACGCATTTCCTGCCCATAGCCAAATCATTCTTTGCCGACAATGCTGCCGATTTTGCGTTCGTTGATGGCATGCCGACGAAGTACGGGCAAGATACCAAGAGCGAATTTGCGGCACTCTTTAAATTACCCGGGGATATTATCGGCGGTTTCTTTGGCGGTGTTGGCGCTATATTTTCAAATTTCAAAACCATCAACACTGATCAAAGTGCAGCATTAGCAGCAGCTCAGCAGGTTGAGTTTCTTAAATTTAAACAGGAGTTATGCTTAGCCGCCGTGAGGGCTAACGACGCTGCATCAGTTTCTCTGTATTGTAAGCAACAATAATTAAAGCGCCGGACTTGGTAGTTCATATCTGCTAGTCCGGCAGCCTTGCTGATTGTTTTACATTTAATGCCCATTGTCTTTTTGTATTTCTTAATTCCAAAGCGGTAAATTCGGGTGATTTTAAGCCAGCAGCGCGGCGACAATGCCAGTAATAAAAATACCGTCGAACGTGCCGGCGCCGCCGATCGAGGCGTATGGTGTGCCGAGGCGGGAAATGTCTTTCATGTGCAGGAGGTCGGCGCCGATCAGCACCCCCAGCGTACCGCTGATGTACGCCAGCGGCGCGCTTTGTTCCGGGCTGATGACTAGCCCGACCAGTGCCGCGCTGATGGGTGCGATCAGTATCGGCATGCCGATGCCGAGTCCCTGAATCGGGCGGCTGAAGTAATAGCTGATCGCGCTGATGATGGCGATTCCCAGCAGTGTAGGAAGCAAACCCAACGCACTATGGGAAAACAGATAGAGCGACAGTGCTGCCGGTATCAGGCAGCCGCCGAGGTTGACCGATATCTGTGTTTCGTTATGAAACGGTTGCTCCGGCATCCGAAGCAGCCCCCAGTAGACCGGCTGTGTGAATTCGCGCGTTGGTGTGTCACTTTTAATCCGCGCCACCGGCAAGTTGACGACACTGCCGAATAAGGAAAGGAAGAGCACCGTCATACCCATTTCCGGCGGCAAACCCAGTTTTGCAAACGCAAACGACAGCAACTCCGTCTGAAGCAGCATCATCATGATGCCAAGCAGAAAAATGAAAAATAATAAATGCGGCGGAGAGAAATAATTTTTCATCGCGGTAGAATAAAAAAGATAGTGCCGGGTGGCACTATTGTATTCAAGATTTTTCCATTGTAGCGAGAAACGGGCTTGCAGTATCCGGATTCTGAGTGAAGGTGGCACCTGCAATTTCTGTCGGCGTGCTATGGATGCACAACATTCCGCTTGGTTGGGGCGGGTTTGACAGTCCTTCCGCGGCATGCTTGAATGACCAGCCCGTGTTGCGCTGGCTGGTTTGTATCGGTATAAGACCGGCAGAGACGCGACGGAGCGCCGCGGGCGTCAATTGTTAATGAGGAGTTTTCTATGCCGATGCTATCGATCAACCCGGCCACCGGCCAGACCCTGCAATCTTTTCCAACCTGGCAAGCCGATGAAATCGATGCGGCGCTGCAGCAGGTTGAATCTGCACAAGCCGGTTGGGCGACACTCGGTTTTGAACAGCGCGCCGGTTTCATGCGCAACCTCGCGCAAGTATTCCGCCAGCGCAGCGACGAGTACGCCCATCTGATTACCGAAGAAATGGGAAAATTGCTGCGCGAAGCTAAAGCGGAAGTGGAAAAATGCGCGCTTGGCTGCGAGCACTACGCGGAGCATGCGCAATCGTATTTGCGCGATGAAACGATTGCTTCGGATGCCAGCCGCAGCCTGGTGGTTTATCAGCCGCTGGGTGTGGTGCTGTGCATCATGCCGTGGAATTTTCCGTTCTGGCAATTGATCCGCGCCGCGGCGCCGGCGCTGATGGCCGGTAACGCGGTGGTGTTGAAGCACGCGTCGAATGTGCCGCGTTGTGCGCTGGCGCTGGAAGACGCATTTCGGCAAGCCGGATTTCCTGCAAACACCTTCCGCACGCTGATGATCAGCGCCGCTCAAGCGGAAACGGTGCTTGCCGATCCGCGTATCGCCGCTGTGACACTGACGGGCAGCAGCGCCGCCGGGCGCAAAGTCGCGGCGATTGCCGGGCAGCATCTGAAAAAATGCGTGCTCGAACTAGGCGGGTCGGATCCGTTTATCGTGCTCGACGACGCCGATATCGAAGCGACCGCTCAACAAGCGCTCACGGCGCGGCTGCAAAATATGGGACAAAGCTGTATCGCCGCGAAGCGCTTCATTCTCGTCGATACCATCGCCGATGCTTTTGTTGCGCAATTGAAAGCGTTAATGAGTCAACTGCAAAGCGGCGATCCGAGAGATGATGCCACCGGTGTTGCACCGATGGCGCGCGAGGACTTGCGCGCCGATCTGCATGCGCAGGTGGAGCGGAGTGTGGCGGCGGGGGCGCAACGGGTTACGGGCGGCGCTTTCATCGGCGCGCAGGGCGCGTACTACGCACCGGCGATTCTGGATCATGTGCGGCCGGGTATGGCGGCATTCGACGAAGAGTTGTTCGGGCCGGTGGCGGCGATCGTGCGGGTAAACAATGACGAAGAAGCGGTCCGCTTAGCCAACCAGACGCATTTCGGCCTGGGCGGCAGCGTATGGACACGCGATACGGCACGCGGCGAGGCGCTGGCGCGGCAGATTCATGCCGGTTGCACGTTCGTCAACGGCATCGTTAAAAGCGATCCGCGCTTGCCGTTCGGCGGCGTGAAGGAATCCGGTTTTGGCCGGGAACTGTCGTATCACGGCATCCGCGAGTTCGTGAATATCAAGACGATTTGGATTAAATAGCCGGAGAGAAATTGCGATTGGGTGGCTTTGTCAGGCCTACACGGCAGGTAAATGATAAATTATTTTTGCGCCATTGACTTTGATATAGCCACGAGACATTAAACCTTTATATACCGCTTCAATATCAGCAGCTAAGATATCTTTGCCGCATTTTGCATGAATGGTGCTCATCAAAGTTTTTTGTGTGCCTGGCTTGGATGTTTTTCGTTTAATGAGATCTTCCACGATAATTTTTATTGATTCATCAATGGATATTTTGGCCGATGAATTATTTTGATCGATTGCAGCCGCATTATCCTTCGCACTTTTGCCATGTATTGGCAGTGAGGTTAGACAAGGAATCTGCTCTATAGAGATTGATCGTGTAACAGAAATTTTTCTTGCCTTCATATGTTTGATCAGCGGATCGAAGCCGGTATCTTTTGAAATAATGTGAAAATAACCAGTAGAGTCGTTTGCTGCTAAAACGCCAAGATAGTAAGCGATGTGGAAATCAAGCGCATTAGTTCCAGATGTTTCGAGAATAACGTAATCCGCACGCGCTCCCAGCTCATGCATGGCCAGAACAAGTTCAACCGGAAGCTTCGTATTGCCAGGGCCTAAGAAGATTCGTACTTGAAATTGCTCACTTTTTAGTAAAGTAAGTGATTTTGCTTGAACATTCTCGTAATCAATCAGAATATAGTTTGTTTTCAAAATAGTCGCCTGATAAAAATCACAAAACGGGGCTATGACGGAACCGAGCTTATTTAGCGGCAATCTAATTTTTATTCTTTATTTCCAGCAAAAATTTTCCGGGGTGCTATCGAGAAATAGCGAGTAGTGCCGGAGGATCACAAACCGGCGCGCAGCCCCGGTATGCCGATGCGCTGGATACGGATGGCGTTGTTGCCTTCTTCGTATGCGAGCAAGCGGCCTTCCTGCTGCCACAGGCGGAACGCCAGCGAGTAGGCGAGCACGCGGATCGGATAGTCGCGCGGCAGCGTTTGCAGATACGGTTGGATCGTGGTGAAATCGGTGGCGCCGTATTGCTGCATGATAAAGCGCAAACCACCGTTCGCCGGGCCGATGTTGTAGGCCAGCAATCCCAGAAAAAGATCGTCTTTCATTTCCGCCAGATAATGCTTGAAGGTGGCGGCGGCGACAAAAGCGTTGTGCCGCGGATTATCCAGCACAATTTTTTCTACATTGAGCCGTCTGCGCGCTTGTGCGATGACGGCTTCCGGAACGCGGGTGATCTGGAATAAGCCGCGTCCGCCGTCGTGGCTATCGCGCGGGATGAACGACGATTCCGTCGCGGCGATGCCGTGCAATAGGTCAACATCGAGAGCAAAAGACCGGGCTGCGTCTTCGATTGCCTGGCGGTATTCCTGCGAACGATTGACCATTTTTTGCAACTGCGCTGCATCATGGCGGCGGTAAGCCGCATAAACCTGATGCGCGATTGTCACGCGTCCGGCTTCTTCTTTACCGCCGACCAAGGTGCGGAAATTGCCGTAAGCCAGTGTGAACTGGTCGTGCGTGACGAGCCAGGCAATCAGCAAGGCGAGTGATATAGACAGGGCCGGTGTAAAAAATTCCGAATAGCGCCGCAGCCATTGCCGCAGCTTCCACCAGCCGAGCAGAAAGAGAGCGGCGGTTATTATCAATACCAATACACCGGCAGTGAAAGGCAGCAAATGGCCGAAAAAACTGGTGCCGGAGAACCGGCCGGCGGAATAACCGAGCAGCATGATGACTGCGCACACGGCTGCGGTGCTTAAACCAAGGATTTCGATGCCGGTCAGCAGGAATGTATTTTTGAAACTGCCCGATCGGCTTCTTCTTTGTTGCTTCCTTGGTTTCCTGTTGTCGCTACCGCTGCCGTTTCCATTCCGGCTGCGAGTGCCTGCGGCGCTTCTGCGCCGTGGTTTTGGCTTCACATTGCCGGATTCGGAATTGTAGATGTTGACGGTTTTATCCATTGCAGAATTCTTCCACTCTGAGTATTTCTGCGTTATCCGAGATTCTGTAAGCAGTCAGAAAACATCTCAACGGGGTAAAGCTGCTTGTAGTCACTGTTAAGGAAACTCTGAAAAAGGTAGCGAGCAATGGTCAGGCAAGGCAAAATCAGGCGAAAAAGCGCAGTTTACATTGAGTAAATGAGCATTTTGAGCCTGATTTTAACGCAGCATGAGTGCGCGCAGTAGTTTTTCAGAGCTTCCCTAGCGTAAGCGGTGGCTCACCCATAGGGACGCAGCAAACAGCAGCACCGCCCCGCCTTGATGTGACGCTCCTAATGGAATCGGCACCGCATGCAGCAGCGTTGCAATGCCTAAGCTGATTTGCACTGCCAGCATCAGCAGAAACATGTTGCATGCCAGGCGCGTGGTTCCTTGCAGTTCTACGGTGCGCGATTTAAACCAGAAAAACGGCACGGAAAAAGCCAGTATCCAGGCAATCAGCCGATGATCGAATTGCACCGTGGTGATGTTATCGAAGAAGTTGCGGTACCACGGTTCGAGCACAAAGAGATCGGGCGGAATTACATGCCCGTTCATCAGCGGGAAGGTGTTATAAGCCAAGCCTGCGCGAATACCGGCAACGAAACCGCCGGATAACACCATGATAAAAATCAATGACGTGAGACTGAAGGAAAACCGGCGCAGGCCTCGCAGTTTCTCATTGGCCGGGGTATATTCGCGTTGCGGTGACAGCAATCCCAGCGCGACCCAGAACATCGCGGCGAAAATGACGAAAGCCAATCCCAGATGCGCGGTCAGGCGGTACTGGCTGACATGCGGATCGTTGACCAGCCCGCTCATGACCATATACCAGCCCATAAATCCCTGCAATCCGCCCAATACGAAAATTCCTGCCAGTTTGATGCCCAGCGGCCGGTCGATTTGCTTTCTCACCAGGAAATAAACAAACGGCACAAAAAATACCACACCGATCAACCGGCCTAGTACGCGGTGAAAGTATTCCCACCAGAAAATACTTTTGAACTCGTCGACGCTCATGCCTTTATTGACTTGCTGATACTGCGGTGTGGCGCGGTATTTTTCCAGCAGCACGTCCCAGTCCTGCTGCGTGATGGGCGGCATGGTGCCGACGATCGGCTGCCACTCGACGATGGAAAGTCCCGAGTCGGTCAGGCGCGTAACACCGCCGACCACTATCATGGCAAATACCAGGGCACAACAGATGAATAACCAGATCGCAATAGGTTTTTGCATAATCGTAAAAAAATGATTGCTAAAATTGAATCCGGTAACAAGTTACCGGTTGCCTTATTTGGCGCGCATCAAGCGTTGCTTGGTGCGCTCCCATTCCTTTTGTTTCTCGGATTCGCGCTTGTCGTGTTGCTTCTTGCCTTTGGCCAAGCCGATTTCCAGTTTTATCCTGCCCGCTTTATAGTGCATATCGAGGGGGATCAGCGTGTAGCCGGCGCGCTCGACCTTGCCGATGAGTCGCCGGATTTCTTCCGCGTGCAATAACAATTTGCGCGTTCTGACCGGGTCGGGATGGATATGCGTTGATGCGGTCATGAGCGGGCTGATATGACTGCCGATCAGGTACAATTCACCGTTGCGGATGATAACATAAGCCTCTTTCAACTGAACCCGACCATCGCGGATGGCCTTGACTTCCCAACCCTCCAGCACCATGCCCGTCTCGTACTTTTCCTCGATAAAATAATCGTGAAAGGCTTTTTTATTTTGTACTATACTCATGCGGGTATGAAATGGGTGGGAATCACTAAATTTCGTGCATTTTATCAGTTTTTCAGTATTCCCTCATGATGCGGGGTGACTTACTTTTATGGCAGAAATAGAAAAATCAGTTTTGGTTGAATACTCAGCCAGTCAAATGTTCGCGCTGGTCGATGATGTCGCGAAATATCCGGAGTTTCTTCCTTGGTGCGGAGGCACTTCCGTTGAACCGCAGGACGAAGTGACGACGCATGCCACCGTCAAGATCGACTATCACCATATTCAACATAGTTTTACCACTAAAAATAAACGTTTTCCGCCGGATCTGATCGAAATGAGTCTGCTCGATGGCCCATTCGAACATCTGGACGGCTACTGGCAATTCATTCCACTATCGGATAGTGCCTGCAAAATCAAATTCCGCTTGCATTACACCTTCTCGCACAAGATTCTTGAGAAACTGGTCGGGCCGGTATTTCACATGATTGCCAACAGTTTCGTAGAGCACTTCATCGAGCGGGCGGAAGTAATCTACGGCAAACGATGACGGCATTAATGCAAGTTGAAATCGCTTACGCATTACCGCAGGTTCAAGTTCTACAGAAACTCGATGTACCACCCGGCTGTACGGTGGAGCAGGCGATACGGAGCTGCGGAATTTTGCAGCAATTTCCGGAAATCGATCTGGCCAAAAACAAACTGGGTATTTTCGGCAAAATCACACAATTGCAGGTGGTGCTGCAGCCGCATGACAGAATCGAAATTTACCGGCCTTTGATCATCGATCCGAAAGAGGCCCGAAGATTGCGCGCCAAGAAGAGATAACCACTGACATTTCTGGCCTGCCAGTCCAACGTTTGGGAGAGAAAAATGAACCGCATGGTGTTGATATCTCTTGCAACTTGCCTGCTGCTTTCCCTATCCGCTTGCGCAACCAAGAAACCGGAAAAGAAAATACCGGATTCAGGATCCCAGGTCAAAATCCCGATCGCTTTCGAGCAGTTATCGCTTAAGTCCGAAGCCAGGACGGTATTTGAAGACACGGGCAAATTCATCCTGTTGGAAGGCAGCAAATGTATGCAGCGCGATAACGGCCGGGAACCGGTGACGATCGTGCAGTGGATAGAAATGCCGGGTTATGTCGATAGCGGTACGGTGGTGTTGAACGGCTGGGACTTACGCTATGTGAATCAGGATCGCGAGGTTAATTCGCTGCGCGCCGACATCGTGCACAGCAAGCTGGTTAAAAACACCGGCTCCACTTTTTTGGTATTTGAGGCGCAAGGCAAGCTGGACGATCAGAACCGCAACGATGCCTTTGAGTTTTGCGTGTTTTATAGCGCGTTCGGTTATCAATCCGCTGAAATTGGCGCCACGATCGAGGAAGATTACAACGGCGTCGAGACATCGGCGCTGCAGGATGAAAATCAGGGCGCGGTGGCTGTCATGGAACACACCGGCCAGAAAGGTACGCTGAAAAAGAACGACGCGATTGCGATCATCCCGCGCGGCTTCGATTTTCAATTCGCCGACGCGTTTGAATGCGAATGGCGCTGGGTGCTGTGCAAGTGGCGCGACCGCACCGATTATCCCCTGTTGCAAGCGGCCTACAATCTGTCGCAGGCCAATACGGCACCAAATCTCGACGGCAGCCCGCATTGGGTGGCGCAAACCATTTTTAAGGATAACAACACGCGCGCGCACCGCGTCAAAACCCGTGCCGCCTGGATTCGCGGCCGCAGCGTCAAACTGCGCGCGGATTTCCTCGCATTGAATCCGCGTGCCGGAAGGGCAAATACTTGCCGCAAAAGCGCCGACGGCGTGGTGCGCACGCAAACAGTCCGCATCAATGAACTGCCCTACGACTACGCCATCCCGATGCTGACCGGCTGGGACCTGACCAACGAATGCGAACAGCAACGGCTGCAGCGCGCCGGAATCTGGATTCACGACATCCATTTCGACCCGCAATCGCAACGGCTGGAATACAAAGTATCCTCCATCCTGCGCGACCGGGACGGCGCCCCTAGCTTCAACAGCACGCACCGAGTCACCGTGCTGGGACTCAACCGCCTGTCGTCATCGGCACAGCAACGGGCGCCCCGGTTTCGATTGAAGCTTCGGGAGTAGCGGCGGTTGCCTGGTTATTTTTGCCGTTGTAACCAGCGCTTACCTTGCACGTTCAGCTATTTATCGCAATTCTAGCTTACAGAGTTTTCTGATTCCTTCGGCGCATCCTCGCCGATCATTATTGGCTTGCCGCTCCGCCACACCACGGCATACTGGCCCAAGCGGCGTTTCTTTTCAAGCGCCTGAGTTACAGCTTTTTGCAGCGAATCCAGGATTATCTGACCTTCTTCCGAGGGTGTTGTTTTCAGAGTGATCTTCATTCCTTGACGCTCTTTAATAACTGTTGATAATAAACTTCGTGGAGAATATCACGACTGTCGCCTTTTTGTTCAAACACTAAAATGGGACTTTCACCATCGTTCATGAAACAAGTGCAGCGATCAACTTTGTGACTGAATACTTGGAACAGATTGCCAGGGCTGCGCGGGAAACGCCGCTCGATGTCGCGCAACGGGATATTGTGGCCACCATGCGCAACCCTTTCAGCTACACGCATTTCCGATATTTTGATGCTGGACAAGGCAAGATAGATCAATTCCACCCGCCAACCATCACGTTGCAACCGATTGATCAGGCGTAAATAACTACGCCCTGAAAGCGTAGTTTCGAATGCAAAATTCTCTTGGCGGCTGATGTTTTTTTCAATCTCGTTCAGAAAGATACGGCTTGCCGCAATCAGTTCGCGTTCCGGTACCAGCGGAGACAGGCCGGCTGCGATTAGATCGGCATTAACAAAATGAGCACAGTCCGCCACCTTGGACAGATATTCCAGTGCAAAGGTGGTTTTGCCCGCGCCGTTGGGATCGGCAATGATCCAGCAGGTAGGCATTATGTAGTTTTCTTACGTTTTTTCAGTGAGCAAATTTGTGTCTCACTTTTTAATACTGCGGTGATACAAAAGTATTCTCGTACGAGCTGGCATTAACACAGATCCTTCATTATAGGCTTTGGACTTGATTGTAAAGGCTAATGAGATGGTCAATTGTCAGGTCAAGAATCGGTTCGTACATAAAAGAGTTAAGGTGGATGTTCGAGCTGACTCAGCATCTGTTCAAAGGGGACAACTTCAATACTTGGTTAGCCATAAGGTTACACTCGTATATACATCTAATTTTATAAATGAAACAATAAATCCGTCATGAAAGATAAAAAACATGACACCTCGTCTTAATCAGCGCAACTACATAGATGGGTGGTTGAAAGCTTCCGAGGTTTTTTAGGGAATACATCCATTTTTTGAAAATTAATAACGCGCTAAACCTTCACAAAGGCGAAGGGGTTTGCAAATGGATTAAATCTCCTTCTTACGCGCAGTATTTGTGGATAAAGCGATTTTTTTACTGAAGAAGTATGGGAGCATAGTATGAATCAGATTGTACTGATTGCTTTACGAAGACCATATACCTTTGTAGTTCTTTCAATTCTGATTGTTATATTTGGAATCAGAGCGATACGGCATGCACCGACAGATGTTTTTCCCGCTATCAAAATTCCCGTAATTTCTGTAGTGTGGGCTTACGCCGGTATGTTGCCGCTGGATGTGTCCGGTCGTATCACTTTTTACTTCGAGCGCATGCTGACTTCGACGGTGGAAGGTATCTCGGATATCGTCAGTCAAGCGTACTATGGCATCAGCATCACAAATATTTTTCTTCAGCCACATACTAACCTCCCTGGCGCTGAAGCGGAAGTCACAGCGATAAGCCAGACCATTGTCAACGCGCTGCCACCGGATATTTCGCCGCCGATGATCATGCGTTTGGAAGCATCTTCGGTAGCGGTTGCCAGTCTGCAGGTTACGTCAGATGAGATGACGCCGGCAGAACTCTATAATCTTGCTTATACGCAAATCAGACCCCTGCTTGTAGTGATTCCGGGGGCGATTCTTCCGCATCCTTACGGTGGAAAGCCCAAACAGCTTTTGGTATCCCTCGATAAAGACAAAATGTTGGCTCGTAATGTATCGCCAACGGATATCCATGCGGCCTTCGATCGGCAGAATATCGTGTTGCCCGCGGGTGACATGAAGATCAAGCAGACCGACTGGATGGTTCAGACAAACGCAATGCCGCCGGATATCGATGAATTCAATAGTATTCCGATTAAAAGAGAAGGTAATGCCTTCGTTTTTTTGCGTGACGTCGCCGATGTTCAGCTTGCAGGTCCCCCGCAAACAAATTCCGTAATGGTGGATGGTAAACAGGCTGTCATTATTGTCGTCATGAAAAGTGGTGAGGCATCGACCCTGGACGTAGTCAACGGCATCAGGGCAGCGCTTCCACGTATCAAGGAGATCGTGCCGTCTCATGTGGATGTCAAAATCATTACCGATGCATCGGTTTTCGTGAAGGAATCCATTGAGGAGGTTACGCATGAGATGGCGATAGCCGGTCTGCTGGTCGGTTTGATCGTCATGGTCATGCTGGGCTCATGGCGTCCCATGGTGGTTGTTACGACTTCAATTCCGTTGTGTATTTTAACCTCCCTTATCTTCCTGCAAGTGCTGGGTGAGTCGATGAATGTCATGACGCTGGGAGGATTGGCGCTGGCGGTGGGAATTCTTGTCGATGACGCGACGGTGATGATCGAGAACATCGATACTCACCTGGAAATGGGTAAGGAGCTCGATGAAGCAATCATTGATGCAGCGAATCAGATCGTCATTCCGACGCTGCTTGCTACGTTATGTATATGCATTGTCTGGTTGCCGCTGTTCACGCTTTCTGGCGTATCGGGTTTTTTGTTCAAGCCAATGGCGCTGGCGGTGATATTTGCTATGCTGGCGTCCTTCATCCTGTCGCGTACGCTTGTGCCGACCATGGCGAAATATCTGATTAAGCATCCTCACGCAGAGGAACACGAAAAGGAATCTCACCAGAGCGATGAAAAGCCAGCGGGGAGGTTTGCCGGTTTTCAGCAGAGATTAAAGCATCATATGGGAATTTTCTCCCGTTTTCAGAAGGGATTCGAGGCTCGCTTTCTTCAATTCTGTGCTTGGTATGGCGGATTGCTCGAATACACAATTGAGAATCGCCGCCGACTCGCAACGATCATGCTGGCTTTCGCGCTCATCTCTCTTATTTTATTCTACTTCAACGGACGTGATTTTTTTCCTGAAGTCAGATCAGGAACCATTCAGATGCACATGCGGGCACCCCTCGGTACACGGATGGAATCCACAAACCGCATCGCCACGCTTGTTTCTAACGATATCAAAGAACTGCTTCCCGGGCAGGTCGAAGGTATCGTCAGCAATTGCGGCATACCCGTCGGACCGCATAACCTAGCGTTTATTCCGACGCCTACTATCGGAACGCAGGATTGTGACCTGACGATCACCCTGTTCAACGAAAAATCAGCAGTGTGGGATCTCCGTGAAATTCTCCATAAAGGTTTGAAAGAGCGCTATCCAGGAAGTGAATTCACATTTCAGCCAGCCGATCTGATAGCAAAGATTTTGAATTTCGGTTCCCCTTCCCCGATTACTGTTCAGGTCAACGGGATGGATATATACGGAAACTACGAGTATGCGCGCCAGTTGCAAGCCAGGCTACGTAAAATCCCTGGTTCCTCCGATGTAGTCATCCAGCAAACCATGCGTACGCCAACCATGTTTGTCGAGGGTCAAAGGACATTCGGACTCGGCGTTAACAAGAGTGAAACGGATATTGCTCTGAATATGCTGGTGACGACTAACGGAACTCAGCAGATCGATCAGAAATACTGGCTGGATCTGAAAACCGGGGTTTCATATCAGATCAACATATATAATCCTCAACCTCAGGTCGCAAGTGTAAATGACTTGAACACGATTCCTGTCAAAAAGATAGGGGATGGCGGTTTGGATGAGGATTATCAGCTTCTGGGCAATCTGACGAAGCTGTCGCCGGTGGGAACGCCTGGTCTGGTCACCCACAGAGGTATCATGCCGTTGATCGAAGTCTATGTGTCTGCCGAAGGGCGGGGGCTCGGCGGCGTGCTGGATGATGTCAAGAAGATTGTTGATGAGATGGATGATCTAGTCCCTCGTGGTTCCGAAGTTCAAATCGCCGGACAAGCCGCGAATATGGTTACTACCTATGGCGAATTGATTATTGGCCTCATAGCGGCTGTCGTGCTGATCTATCTCCTGCTGGTCATCAATTTTCAATCATGGCTGGATCCCTTCATCATCATTACGGCCTTACCTGGCGCTTTAGCAGGTATTGCCTGGGCTTTGTTCCTGACCCAGACGAACATTTCCGTGCCGGCTCTGACAGGTGCCATCATGGCTATGGGAACGGCCACGGCAAATTCCATACTTGTCGTGTCCTATGCACGGGAGCGTATCCAAATTCATGGAGACCCGTTGCTAGCTGCTATTGAGTCAGGCAAAGCGCGTATTCGTCCTGTGCTGATGACCGCAGCAGCCATGATTATGGGCATGCTTCCGATGGCTATGGGAGGATCCACCAATGCGCCGCTGGGTCGTGCAGTTATTGGCGGCTTGACGTTCGCAACTGTATATACCTTATTTTTTGTTCCCTGTGTGTATGCCGTCATCTATTACAGTCGCAAGCGAAGCGCTTCTAAAAATGAGCAGCAAGACGCCCTTCAACAAGGAGACTCATGATATGGAGAAATCAAAACAAAAAAGCATGATGATTTTGGTGATCGTTCTTGGTGTCGTCTACATGGGTTATCGAATCATTGAATCCAAGCGAGACATGGCTTCTTTAACAGAGAAAGCGATTGAAAATGACACTCCGACGGTGGCTATCGTTTATGCCAAACCACTGCCTTCTACAGAAACTATCAAGCTTCCAGGTACCATTCAGGCTTGGTTTCAGGCGCCGATCTATGCCCAGGTATCCGGTTATGTGAAAATGTGGTACAAGGATTGGGGAGCGATCGTGAAAAAAGGGGATATCCTTGCCGAAATCTACGCGCCGGCTCTTGATGCCAAATACCGGCAAAGCAAGGCGGATCTGGAGTCGGAGATAGCCCTTAATAATCTTGCTAAACTCACTGCGGAACGATATATCGCCTTGCGTAAAAACCAGGCGGTATCCGAGCAGGCGATTTCGGTGAAGGTTGCCGAGGCCAAAGCCCAACAGGCAAAAGTCAATGCCGCCAAACAAAGAGTCAGTAACTATGAAGCATTAATTCGGTTTAAAACAATTGTTGCACCGTATGACGGTGTGGTCATTAACCGTAGCATTAATGTGGGAGACTTCATCAATAAGGAAGGCACTATCAGTACACCGGAAGGTGAAGTCCGCAATCTTTTCACTGTCGCAGACATCAGCCGGTTGCGTTTGTTTGTCAATGTGCCCGAGGCATACGGTGCTGTTATGCATGATGGCTTGAAAGCCGATTTAACGGTGCCGCAATTTTCCAACCGGCATTTCACTGCCGAATTTCTAACTACTGCGCGCGGCTTCAATGAGAGCACACGCACGGTGGTCACCCAATTCGTGATTGAAAATGAAGAGCGGGATCTGTGGCCTGGCTCCTATGCGTCAGTCAATCTGACCGTAGAGGTTGCGCATAATCATCTCTCGATTCCATCCAGTTCGATGGTATTTGATGAAATGGGAGTTCGAGTTGCCTATGTAGATGAAAACAACCGTGTTCGCTTCAAGCCAATCACGGTAACCAGGTTCCTCGACGCTACTGTTGAAGTAAGCGGGGGCGTTACAACAGAGGACCGGCTTATAAACAATCCCAGCGCGGCCCTACTTGAAGGTGATTTGGTGAAAATTGTAACGCCTAGACCGGGGTATGACATGATCAATGAACCAGTGGAATCACGTGAGGAGTCGAAATCGGCCTCACATTCAGAAATACCGGATCCGAGTCCAAAACAAGCATTAAACAGATAGCATGCACCATAACGATCATTTCGATCATCTGACTATAACTGACTTGCGGTGTAAAAATGGAAACCATATTTTCAAACCTCTGTCGTCTCGGCGTAAGATTTGGTAGTTTCTTATTTCTGGCAGTTAGTCTGGCGGCTTGCAATACTTTTCCTGCATTTGATCTTTCGCCCAAATATCAAGAACCTCAATTCGTTGTTCCGGATTCTTGGGAGGGAACGAGTTCTTTCGTTAAAGCTAATCCGTCGGATGATGTACTCCGGCCCGACTGGTGGAAACTATATGACGATCCAATTCTTGACAGTCTCGTAGAACAGGCGATGGCAGCCAATCCAGACTTGCATGCTGCAGCCGAACGGTTTGTTCAAGCACGTAATGCAATGATGAAGGCACGATCTCGATATTTCCCCCAAATGGGCTTTGGGTTTGGTGGCAGCAATAACAGACAATCCGATCATACCCTCTTCCGTGCTCCCGGAGAACCTGACAGCGATACTCAAGTTCTGATGGATGGAATCGCATCTTGGGAACCGGATTTCTGGTCGAAACTCCGGAATGCCGCACAAGCCAAAATCTATCGTGCTGAGGAACGCGCGGCCGATTATGGACTGGCACGCCTTATTCTGCAGGCGGAAATTGCATCGAATTATTTCACACTGCGTGGACTGGATGCACAAATCGCGATTTACAAACAGTCGATCGACCTTTATAACTACTCATTAACTGTTGTAGAGACTCAGTTCGAAGGCAAGATCGCTTCTGCTCTCGACGTAGCGCGTGCTGAGTCTCTGTTGTACGCTACCGAGTCAAAATTGGCTCTGATGCATGGTGAGCGCAAAGTGATGGAACAGGCTATTGCAATTCTCCTTAATCTTGCTCCAGCTAGTTTTAAACTCGAACCGGTAGATAACCTCCTTACCGCGAATTTTAGCCTTCCACAGACAGTTCCATCTACTTTACTTGAACGCCGGCCCGATATTGCCGCTATGGAGCGCCGGATGGCACAGGCTAACCGCACCATTGGAATTGCACGTGCCGCTTTTTTTCCAAACGTATCCTTCCGGCTTGGAGGAGGGCTTGAGGATTCCGGACTCAATCTGCTTAGCTTGGCTAACAGTTTCTGGGCTTATGGTTCCTCTTTCTCCATTCCTCTTTTCCAGGGTGGATACCGCCGGGCTCAATTACAACAGTCGTGGTCAGCCTATCGCGAGACAGAAAATCTGTACCGTTCGACCGTACTGAGCGCCTTTCGTGAAGTTGAAAATAACTTGGCCCAGACGCATTGGATGACTATTGCCGCCGAACGGCAAGATGCCGCAGTCGGCGCTGCACGTAAAACACAAGATCTTACCATGGAACTCTATAAGGGTGCTTTGGCGTCCAGTCTCGAGCTCATTTATTCCCAACTCGGTACGCTGACAGCCAGCATCGATTCTGTAATGATTAAGACCGATCTACTGAAAGCATCGGTGGCGCTTATTCGCGCGCTTGGAGGAGGCTGGAACCGCGATCAATTACCAGCCGACAACGAAATTCAACCCTTTGGCATATTGCAATATACTGATCTTGATAAGCCAGCACCAGCCGGAGAGATTGACGTCGATGCGAATCCTGCCGATAGAAACACCAAAAACAATAACTTGACAAAACCCTCAGTTGAGTCCTCGTACATAAAAGTACGTAAATCGCCTTAAGCGCAGAAACTTTGGAGTTGTTTCCTTTGAGCTGGATCATAATGTGTTCATCAAAATGGGACAACTCCAACTCCAAAATAGAATATCGAATCATAGTTTTTAACGTTCAATCAACATCACTTCAATCTTATTCAACTTGCCATTTCGCCGGTATTCTAATTCAGTTTTTCCCCCCGCTTTCAGCGTGCGCAAAATCGCCGCATACGATGCCAAATCGCTGATCGGCTGCCCAGCCAGTTGAATCAAAATGTCGCCGGGTTGCAGTCCGGCTTGTTGCGCCGGGGAGCCGGGGAGGGTGTTGTCGATGCGCACGCCCTCGCCTTGGTACGAGAAATCGGGAACGGTGCCGAGGCTGGTTTTGCGTTTTTCTGTGGGTTTGGTGGATTCAGCAGGGGCGGGAGCGGATGACAGCGTGACCGTTAGCGGTTCGATGCGGTTGGCGAGGTATTCGCTGGCTTCTTTCAGGATGGCGGCGACTTTGACCAGTCCGGCGGAGTCGATTTTATCGGCGGTGTCGCCGGGGGCGTGGTAGTCCTCGTGTGCGCTGGCGAAGAATTGTACCGCTGGGATGCCGGCTTGGATGAATGCGGCTTGATCGCTGGAGCCGAAGTCGTCTTGCACGGCGTTGACCGGGATGCCGGTGACGAAGCTCGCGCCGCGGAAGATGTGCACCAGTTCACGCGCAGTGCCGATGCCGAATACCGTGACCGGATTGTTGTCCAGCCGTCCGACGGTGTCCAGATTCAACATCGCGATGATTTTTCCCGCCGGGAATTTTTCGCTGCTGCGGACATAATGCCTGGAGCCGAGCAGATTGGCTTCTTCGCCGGTGAACGCAACGAAAATGACGGTGCGCTCCGGTTGCCATTTCGGCGCGATCTGACGCGCGAGTTCCAGCATGACGGCGATGCCGCTGGCGTTGTCGTCGGCGCCGTGGTGGATTTTGCCTTGATGCGCGGCACGCACATCCGGCCAGCCAGTGCCGAGATGATCGTAATGCGCGCCGATCACCAGGCTTTGTCCGGCGAGCTGCGGGTTGGTGCCGGGTAGAATGCCGACGATGTTACGCAGCGTGATATTGCCTTTCGGCAGACCGGCATCCTGCTGCCAGGTCTGGAAAAAGCTATTGTCGTCACCGCCGGGCAACAAACCGATGTGCTGAAATTGCTTGGCGATATACGTTGCCGCTTCATCCAGTTCCGGCGTGCCCAGTTCGCGTCCCTTGAACGAATGGTGCGACAGATGCGTGATATCCGCCATCATGCGGCTTTCGGAAAAGACCGGTGGCAGTTCCGCCAGCGCCCGGCGCGGTTTGGTGATACCGGCGTGCGCCGTGAGCGCGGCATCGAGCGCGTAGCCGTCTTTTTGCCGCACCGGCTGCGACAACGGCGATTGCAGAACCGGCCATTGGCCTTTGTCGATATTGGTCAGCTCGTCACCCTTGAACACCAGGTAACTGTACTTGCGGTAATGCGGCAGTTTGTTGGCGAGTTCGGCGATGGCCTTGGGATTATCGGCGGCAACCCATAACAGGGTTTTGCCGGGATCGGCGGGTTGCCGGGCGGTCAGCACCATGGCGTGACCGGCTTGCGGATAGCTTTTACGCTCCAGTTGCAGTTGCTGGCGCTGAACAGCAACGCCACGGTCCGCCAGAGCTTTCGGCAGTGCGCCGGCAAACCGGTTTTGCCAGCCCAGAATCCAGACAGTGCGATCTTCCGGCAGCGTTTTTAATTGCTCGTCGGTGACGATTTCCAACGGATTCGATTGGGTTTTCTGCCAATTCGCCGCCAGCGCGCGGTATGCTTCCAGCACGGCTTTTTGTTCCTGTGTCGGCAAGATCAACAGCGGTTTCTCCGCGCCGAAGCCTTGCGATAAGGCCGAGGGAATCTCGCGATTATCCAAACGGCGGAACACATCGAAACGCGGATCGAGATCGATGCGGATCGGACGATGGGCGAACGTCATCTCGACAGTTTGTCTGGGCCGCTCGACGACAATATGCGATTCGGTCGCCATATCTTCGCCTGCCAGCGTGACAGCGACCGGTACTTGCAAGCGATACGCTTCGCCTGCTTGCGTTTGTTCGACGGTGAGCGTGAGTTTATAGCCGTCGCCGTGAGGTTCGGTTTCCGCGCTGCGCAACACCAGATCCGGCGCACCGGCGCGTTGCACCCATTGCTCGAATCGCTGCGTCAGATCCTTGCCGGTGACGGCATTGAACGTGGTGAGCAAATCGGCGAACGTCGCTTGCTGGAATTTGAATTGCTGGTAGAAACGCCGCAGCGCTTTCGTGAATACTTCATCGCCCAGTTCCAGCCGCAGCATGTGAAAAAACATCATGGTCTTGCCGTAGCCGACCGCTTCCGAACTGGCGCTATGGCGCGAGACGAAGCGGATAATCGGAAAATCCTTCTCCTTGCCGACGAAATCCGCGTATTTTTGCAGCACGTCGCGGCGGTATTCATCGCCTTTGCCGCGCTGCTCGTTGATCAGGTGATCCGCTAGATAAGCGGTCAATCCTTCCGCCCAATTGCCTTTGGCGTAGTCGACGAACACGCCGTTGCCCCAGTAATTGTGCAGAATCTCGTGAGGGTACGACGAATGCAAAATGAACGGGAAGCGAATCACCTTCGGACCAAGTAGCGTGAACGACGGCATGCCGTAACCGGTTTCCCAGAAATTCTCCACCAGTGCGAACTTGCTGTAAGGATAGGGGCCGATCAGTTTGTTGTACATGGCGATGTACTGCGCCGTCGCATCCAGATATTTCTGCGCTAACGGTTGATCGGCATTGCGCAAATACACCAGCGCATTGACCGCGCCGGCTGATTGCGCATAGCGTTGGAATTTCGCGGCGATCAAGTAGATATCGTCTTGCGGCTGCTTTTCCTCCCAGACGACATGTTGCGTTTCACTGGCGCCATTCTCACGCAATAGCGATCCCTGGCTCACCACATCCCAACCGGATGGAATTTGAATGTCGAGCTGAAACGACACCAGCGCATCGCCGAATTGCGGATACCAGGCGCTGGCATTGGCCAGAAAAACACCTTCCGGCGAAATCACCCCCGGTGTCGAACCGAAACTGCGCGCATATTCCTGCCCCGGCCCTTGTACTGCGTGATGGATCTGGCCGTCGTATTGCAACGTGAATTCCTGTTGTTCCGGCGCTAGCGTTACGCGATAGTGCCGGATCGAAATCGGCCGGGATTTCAGCGCGACCTCGTTCTCATCCGCTTGGATTGTGGCACCTTGAACATCCGTGATCGATAAACCGGCGTGCAAAAAGAATTCGAGTTGCACGGGCTCTTTGGCACTGCGCACGTGATCCGGGATTTGAATCCGGTCGGAAACAACGATTTCGGATGTATCCGGCGACAATTGGATTTCCATGTGATGATGGAACGTTGTGTTGCTTGCTGCAGCCATCAGGCTGTTGAACAGAAGAACGGTGAAAATTAAGCAGGCGGTGGCGAGTTTTAATGATTTTTGCATGTTGTTGGACGGGTTTTAACAGTTCTGATGATTGCGGGAGATTTCACAGTATTTGTACAGCAGTATGATTTTCTTCACGGTACGGTGAGCATCATATCAAACATCCTATCCTCTTGATTCACACAAAACAGGGAAAAATATTACAAATCCAGCCGGCTAAAAAACTGATCTAAAATATGCGGCTGTGTAAGTTTTGCGTGCCTTGGTTGTTAACCAGCCGTCCGTTTTGATAAACGATTAGAGGAAAGTAGCGGTATGAAGACAGACACTGACAATTTGCAGACAAAAGCACGAAGAGCGAATTTTTTTCTGCTTTCCATACTGTCCGGTATTTTTTTCTTCGCGGCATTTCAGGCTTCTGCAATGGATGTGTCGATGAAGCCCATTTCCGACAAACTCAAAGTAAAATCCAGCGAAACACGATGGATCAGCCTGGGTGCGGGCTATCGCGGTTCCGGACTGTGGACGGAGAATCTTAACGGCAATTTGAACGGCGGCAACTACAGCAACGATAATGCGCGTATTTATTTGAACGGCCAGTTCAGCGAGCATTTGAAGTTCGAAGTCAATACCGATTGTTTCTTCTGTAACAATACCAGCGCCGGGGATAACCCTAGAATGTCCTATAACGTGCTCGACGCCATCGCAAAATTCGAGTTCAACCGTTATTTCAATATCTGGGGCGGCCGTATGCTGGTGCCGACCGAACGGGGGGAATTAAGCGGCCCCTTTTTCCAGGCGACCCACGATGCTTTCAAAACGCCGTTCTTTTCGCAGGATTTCAGCACCAAATTCGGCGATGGCGGTGCCGGGCGTTATGGCCGTGACGATGGTGTGACTTTCTGGGGCAATGCGGAACCGAAGATTGTGCCAGGAACGTTGGGTTACGCCATGGGGGTTTATCGCGGATTGGAATCGACGCATACCGCGGGTCCCAATCAAGGCGGCTCAGTGCTTACTGCTGCGCGTGTAACTTATAATTTCCTGAATCCGGAGAAGAATCCGGGTTATTACACCTCCAGCACGTATTACGGTAAAGCGGGAGACATTTTGGCGCTGGCGTTCGGTATGTCGTACCAGAAAAACGGTGCCGGATCGCTCGCGCATCGCAGCGATTTTCTCGGTTTTACCGGGGATTTGCTGTTTGAAAAAGTGCTGCCAAGAAACCTGGGTGTTTTTACCACCAACGCCGAATACAAGCAGTTCTATGCCAATTACTCGACCGCTGCGTTTAGCGATAAGGATTGTTTCTGCATGTTTGACGGCAAATCGTGGACCGTCACGGGTCTTTATATGTTTCCAACCAAAGTCGGCATCGGGCATTTTCAACCCTATGGCCGGTTTACCAGCATTCAACCGAATCGCAGCAGCAACCGGGAAGAAATCGAAGCCGGTTTGAATTATATTATCGACGGTTTCAATGCGCGCATCTCAGCGTACTATCAGCATGGCGACCTGCTCATGAAGGGTTTGAATTATGCGCCGGGTGTAACGGGGCAGGCGCTTGACGTTTTTAAGATTTCTTTCCAATTGCAGATTTAGATTCCGCAAGAATACCTTCGGTAAATGATCATGCGCATGCAGTTATCCACATCTTCAGAAGAATCATCCACTCGGCAGCAGAATTTGACGGTTGTGAGTGATCGCGAGTCACAGCGCGAGGCTTTGCCGCAGTCCGCGATTAGCTGCGATAAGCCGCTGCAAGCAAAATTAGCATTGGAATTTGCGGATATTGACGGTTCTTCCCGCCTGGTGGCGCGGGATCATTTCGGTCCGCTGCTGGTACAAAAACCGCTCTATCCGGAAGGCCGGGAAGTTTGTCATGCCGTCATCATTCATCCGCCCGGGGGCGTTGTCGGCGGCGATCAATTGGAAATCTCGGCGCATGTCGGCGCGGCTGCAAAGGTGCAGATCACGACACCCGGCGCAGCGAAATGGTACAAAGCCAACGGCCATACCTCGCAGCAGAAAATCACGCTCAGCGTCAATAAAGGCGCCGCTCTCGAATGGGCGCCGCAAGAAACTATTTTTTTCAACAACGCCAATGTCAACATCGATCACCAAGTAACGCTGGAAAATGATGCCACTTACGTGGGGTGCGAAATATTGTGCTTCGGACGCACGGCATCGGGAGAGACATTCAATAGCGGTCAGATCAAGCAGCGCACGAGTATCCGGCGTAACGGCACGATGATTTGGCTGGAGCAGATACGGCTGCACGGTGAGAGCACCGCCATGCACGGTCCGCTCGCTCTATCGGGTAAACCGGTGTGCGCCACGCTTCTGGTGACCGGAAAACCGATACCGCAAGGATTGATCGATTTGGCGCGCGAAGAATCCGCGGCAATCGCCGGTAATTCCGGTCAGACCGGCGTTTCTCAGCTTAAAGCGATTACCGCGGTCCGTTACTTGGGCAATTCGAGCGAGGCGGCGCGGCATATCATGCTGCGCGCTTGGGGTTTGTTCCGCCCGGAAATTCTCGGGCGCCCCGCGATTGTTCCCAGGATGTGGAACACATGATTGACGCTGGCGCCGCCGGTAAGATTTTTTTATTTATCTTCGGATACGGCAACGGCTAAGTTGTAAATGTAACTTTACCCAGGAGAAAAGCGATGGATTTAACACCTAGAGAGAAAGACAAACTGCAAATTTTTACCGCTGGATTGCTAGCCGAAAAACGTAGAGCTCGTGGCCTGCGACTCAACTACCCAGAAGCTGTCGCATTGATTACCTGCGCAGTATTGGAAGGCGCCAGAGATGGTCGAACAGTAGCTGAATTGATGACAGGTGGACAAAAGATACTGACTCGTGCTGATGTCATGGAAGGCGTTCCCGAGATGATTCCGGATATTCAGGTGGAAGCGACATTTCCCGACGGAACCAAACTGGTCACCGTTCATAATCCGATTATTTAACGAATAAGCAATAGGAGAATGCCATGAGAGTGCCCATGATTCCAGGCGAAGTGTTTACCGAACCGGGTGAAATCGAGCTGAATGTCGGCAGAAAAACCAAAACCCTGACCGTTTCCAATGGCGGGGATCGTCCGATCCAGATAGGTTCTCACTTTCATTTTTACGAAGTCAACTCCGCCATGAAATTTGACCGTGATGCGGCGTATGGCATGCGCCTGAATATTATGGCAGGCACGGCCATCCGCTTCGAGCCCGGACAAGAGAGAACCGTGGAGCTCGTCGAGCTCGCGGGTGATCGGATCGTGTATGGATTCAATCAGAAAGTGATGGGCAAACTGAAATAGTTTGGTTCACAACAATTTTGTAGGAGTAAAAAAATGAGCGTAAAAATTTCCCGCCAAACCTATGCGGAAATGATGGGGCCGACAACCGGCGACCGTGTCCGTCTGGCCGATACCGAACTTTTCATCGAAATTGAAAGAGACTTCACCACCTATGGCGAGGAAGTAAAATTCGGCGGTGGAAAAGTGATACGCGACGGCATGGGGCAATCGCAGCACAATCACGCAGATGTCATGGACACAGTCATTACCAATGCAGTCATTATCGATCATTGGGGAATCGTCAAAGCCGATATCGGCATCAAGGGTGGCAAAATTGCCAACATCGGCAAAGCCGGAAATCCTGATATTCAACCTAATGTTACGATGATCATTGGTTCAGCCACTGAAATCATTGCGGGTGAGAATTTGATCATTACCGCCGGAGGTGTAGATACGCACATTCACTTCATTTCGCCACAGCAAGCTGAAGATGCCATGATGAATGGCATCACCACCATGCTGGGAGGCGGTACAGGTCCAGCAGTAGGAACAGCAGCAACCACTTGTACACCGGGGCCTTGGCATATTCATTCCATGCTCAGAGCATCGGATGGGTTAGTAATGAATACAGGTTTTTTTGGTAAAGGTAATACCAGTCTGCCAACGCCACTTGAAGAACAAGTTTTTGCCGGCGCTTGTGGTCTAAAGCTTCATGAAGACTGGGGTACAACTTATGCAGCTATTGATAACTGCTTGAATGTTGCGGATAAATATGATGTACAGGTTGCTATTCATACCGACACCATTAATGAAGGCGGTTATTTGGAAAATACCATTGCCGCGATGAAAGACCGGACCATCCATACCTTTCATACTGAAGGTGCAGGTGGTGGGCATGCACCGGATATCATCGCAGTCGTAGGTCAAGATAACGTTTTGCCGTCATCGACCAATCCAACTCGTCCTTATACGGTCAATACACTGGATGAACATCTTGATATGCTGATGGTATGCCATCATCTGCATGCCAATATTGCGGAAGATCTTGCCTTTGCGGAATCACGCATCCGTAAGGAAACCATTGCCGCCGAAGATATTCTGCATGACATGGGCGCCATCTCCATGATGTCTTCGGATTCGCAGGCCATGGGACGTATCGGTGAAGTCGTATTGCGTACATGGCAAACCGCTCACAAGATGAAGGTACAACGCGGAACACTGCAGGAAGATAACTCAAAGAATGACAATTTCCGCGTAAAGCGATACGTTGCCAAATACACCATTAATCCAGCTATCACACACGGTATTTCGCATGCAATCGGCTCCATTGAAGTTGGCAAGTATGCCGATCTGGTGTTATGGAGACCGGCTTTCTTTGGCGTAAAACCATCGATGATTTTAAAAGGTGGAATGATTGCCGCATCATTAATGGGTGATCCCAATGCTTCAATTCCAACACCGCAACCCGTGCACTATCGCTACATGTTTGGGGGATATGGCGGAGGAATCAAGACATCGTGTTTCACATTCGCTTCGCAAGCAGCACTTAATGCAGATTTGATCGATCAGTTGAAGCTCGATAAACACATTATTCCAGTCAAGAATACCCGGAATCTGCGCAAGAAAGACATGATTCATAACAGCGCAACACCGAAAATGGAAGTCGATCCGGAAACGTATGAAGTGCGCGCGGACGGCCAGTTGCTGACATGCGGTCCGGAGGATGTATTGCCGATGGCGCAGCGGTACTTTCTATTCTAGGGAAGCTCTGAAAAACTACTGCGCTCAGCCATACTGCGTTGAAATCACGTTCAAAATGCTCATTTACAACTTGTAAATTGCGCTTTTTCACCTGGTTTCGCCTTGTTTGGCCGTCGCTCGCTACCTTTTTCAGCGCTTCCCTAGGAATGTCGGCGGCGGAGCAGACTTTCCATTCTGAAGTTGCTCTGCCGCGGACCGCCGTCATGCGACAATTACAATGATGGCGATCCTCGATAATCCCTAACTGACGAAAATAACAGATGATTACGCTGAATACTAAAATAGATCGGGCCGAATCGGTTTTCGCGCAACTGGTTTTGCCTTATGAAATGCGCGAAAACAGCCGGCTCAGAACAGTGCTTGCGTCCGGTGAGGAAGTCGCGATTTTTACCGAGCGCGGCACCGTGCTGCGCAATAATGATTTGTTGAAAAGCGCCGATGGGCGGGTAGTACAAATCGTCGCAGCTCATGAACCCACGTACCGCATTACCTGCCGCACCCCGTACGATTTGTTGCGCTGCGCTTTTCATCTGGGTAACCGGCATACGCAAACGCAAGTCGGCGAAGGATTTCTGCGTATCCATACCGATAGCGTCTTGAAACAAATGCTGGAGGGCTTGGGCGCTACGATTACCGAGGAGAATGCGCAATTTGAACCGGAATCGGGTGCTTACGGTGGTGGTGGACACCATCATCATGGCGACGGCCACTATCATGCGCATGGTCCGTTGGCGCCAATCCCGGCCCGGCAGAAGATTCACCGGCCATCCGATCCACACTCCTAGGAATGACTTTGCAATCCGCCTTATTGCTTCGTTTGCTGCAGTTGGCGAGTCCGTCGCTGCCAGTTGGCGCGTATACCTATTCGCAAGGTTTGGAGTCGGCAATAGAGAAGGGTATCGTCCATAACGACAGCTCGGCGCGTGCCTGGATCACGGAATATTTGAGTATTGCCGCAGACTTTGAAGCGCCTGTCGCATGGCGCTTGCTGAAAGCTTTTTCCCAGCGCGATGCGGCGAGCGTCAATCATTGGACCGGATGTTTCATAGCTGCGCGCGATACCGCTGAATTCCGCGCGGAAACCATTCAAATGGGCTATTCCTTGGCAAAACTCGTCATCGATCTGAATCTTGCGGATGATTCGCTGCGCGCGATCCTGGCCGATCAACCGGAAATTCCGCTGCCCACGGCGTTTGCCTGCGCGGCGGAAGCGCTTGCGGTGCCGCCTCAGGCGGCGCTGCTCGGCATGCTGTTCTCGATGGTTGAGAATCAAGTGCTGGTTTGCGTTAAATCGGTTCCGCTCGGTCAGGTTGCAGGGCAAAGCTTGTTGCTTTCCTTGCACGATGCGATTGAAAAAGCGGCGCTGCGGGCGCAGCAGCTCGATGACGATGAATTATCCAATTGGGCGCCGGGATTGTCGCTGTTGTCCATGCAGCATGAAACGCAATATAGCAGAATTTACCGATCATAATTTTTTGGATAGACGACATGAATAAATCATCAAATCCCCTGCGAGTCGGCATCGGCGGTCCGGTTGGATCAGGAAAGACGGCGTTGTGCGAAGCGTTGAGCAAGAGAATGCGCGATCGCTATGAGATGGCGGTCATCACCAACGATATTTACACCAAGGAGGATATGGAGATTTTGTTGCGTGCCAATGCGCTGCCTCCGGAGCGTTTGATGGGTGTGGAAACCGGCGGGTGTCCGCATACGGCCATCCGCGAAGATGCTTCCATCAATCTCGAAGCGATTGCCCGCATGACCGCTGATTTCCCCAATCTTGATCTGATCCTGGTTGAATCTGGCGGTGATAATCTTGCCTCGACCTTCAGCCCCGAGCTCTCCGATCTGACGATCTATGTGATCGATGTCGCTGCCGGTGAAAAAATACCCCGCAAGGGCGGCCCCGGTATCACGCGCTCGGCGCTTCTCGTGATCAACAAAACGGATCTGGCGCCGTACGTCGGGGCGAATCTGGATGTCATGGCGCGTGACGCCAAGAAAATGCGCGGCGACCGGCCGTTTGTTTTCACCAATCTGCATACGGGCGAGGGCGTGGATCAGATCGTCGATTTCATTGTGAAACAAGGATTGCTGGAAGAAGTCAAGCAACAGGCAAGCCGGTGAATTTTGCCGCAGCTGTTTTTTTCCATAAAACTTAGGAGCTCATCATCATGGATTGGTCACTCTCAATCGACAAAGCGATGCCCAGACCGTTGCGTGTTATTTTCAGGGGTGCCGGGCAAGTGTTTTTCTGTTGCAACGCAGTTACCGGTCTTATTTTTTTAATCGCGTTGTACGTTGGCGGGATTACCGCCGGACTTGCCGCGACCGTGGGCGTTGTGAGCAGTACAGTTGCGGCTTATTTGCTGGGATTCCCGGAGGATGATATCGATACCGGACTGTACGGTTTCAATGGCACCCTAGTCGGTCCCTGCCTGTTTCTGTTCCTGGAGCATACTCCGCAACTCTGGCTTTATGTGGTGCTCGCATCGGTATTGTCGACCGTGGTGCTGGCTGCTTTGATGCGAATTCTGCAACCTTATAACATCCCGGCCTCCACCTCACCGTTTGTGCTGACATGCTGGATGTTCATGGTGGCGGTGTATGCCTTCGATGGATTTGCCCGCGGTCCCGTTTTACCGCCGCCGGGCATACCCTCAACCATTGCAGAAACTACCGCCGCATCTACAGATGCATGGTTCAATGCTTTTACGCAGGATGCAGCCATAGCCTGGTGCACGGCGATCAGCAAAGGTATCGGCGAAGTCATGTTCGCCGATAGCGTCATTGTCGGTATTTTATTTCTGATCGGTATTGCGATCACTTCCTTGCGTGGCGCATTCATGGCGTTATCGGGCGCGATCGTCGGCGTTGTCGTGCCGGTACTGCTCGGCGCGGATAAGACGCTGATCGAAATGGGGTTGTATGCGTTCAATCCGGTGCTGACGATGATGGCGGTCGGATGGGTGTTTCTCAAGCCGACCACGGGCAGCGCATTGCTGGCCTTGCTGGCGGGAATTTTGACCATTATTTGCCAAGCGGGTTTGGCGAGTTTTCTGGCGCCGATCGGTTTGCCGACACTGACATTCCCATTTGTTCTGGTCATGTGGATGTTTCTGTTCGCTGCCGGAAAATCCAAATACTGGGGAAATGCTTCTTAGCGAAGCTTTGGTAAAGGCAACGAGACGGTCAAGTGAAATGAGATCAAACGGGATTGTTTAGCTCGACACAAAGGAAGTCTGTTTTTGCGGCAGGATTTTCTTTATTTCAACCGCGCCACAGCCGCTCACGTCAGGGGGCTGCTGTGCGTATGGGGAACGGTGGAATGCGCATGTGTTTCCTGTGAAAGTTCAATCGGCACGATATGCAGCTTGCCGTGCCGCACGCCATTGGTAGCGATGATCTGATTGGCGAAGCGCCTGACATCCTGAACGGTGCCGCGAAGGATGGTGACTTCGAGGCAATTGTCGTGATCCAAATGCACATGCATACTCGACAGGGTCAGGTCGTGGTGCTGGTGATGCGCCGAAGTCACCTGACCGGCCAAATCCCTTTCATGGTGATTATAGATATAGGTCAACGTCGCAATACAATAACCTTTGTTGTCCTTCTGCAAACGGGAAGCTTCCAGATATTCCCGGATAAGATCACGAATCGCTTCGGAGCGGTTGTAATAGCCGCGCGCCTGGGCAACTTCATCGAACTGCTTGAACAGCTGGTCATCCATTGAAATAGTAAATCGTTCCATAAAAGCCCCCACCGATTGCTATCGATAATGATTGATAAAAATAAACGTTTTTTTCTTGCCGCAGTGGCAAACTCACACCGGCGGCAGGCTCGCCGGGCAACCGGGATGTGTAATAGTAATTGATCGCGTGCGTATTCAATAGATTGAAGCCCGGCAATGCGATCCGCACATTTTTGCCGATTTTATAACCGATTTGGCCGCTCAGCGTCACGGTGCGATCGATTGCACGCTGTTATCTTCGCTGCATCATTGACTTTAAAACTGATATACCAAGCTACCGCGGAACATTCGCGGTTCAGTGGGATGAAAAACAATACCATCCTTCGCTATAGATGTCGGACTTGTTTGATAACCATAATAATAACCAATATCGTAGGCCCTGGCGTTTAATAAATTTAAGATATCAAATTGCAATTTAAATTTTCTAACTTCATATCCTGTCGAGAAATTAACGATGGTTGTATTATAGGGGACCACAGGGTTGTTTGTGTCCACCGTCACATTACCGAAGTGGCGCAGACGGAGGGTAGCAAAGATATTGTGAGGCAAATTCAAGGTTGCACCTGTGTTGATTGTACGCCCCACCGCGTTGGGAATGTGAAATCCATATGTTTGGTTTGCAGGATCGCTAGCTTGGTTTAGCTGGGCCTGGTCATAACGCGCACGGGTAAATGAAAAATCAGCATCCAAGGTGAGCCAGCTGAAGGGTTTATAGAAATTGGCCCACTCGATACCGTAGCGAGTACTTGCACCGCTTGTTTCCGTAGTGCCTGTATCGCCACTAAATACAAGTTCCGATGCCGATTGTAAGTACCAGAACGCCAGGGTGGATTTCAAACCCTTGATAGCCTCGGTACGGAAACCGACTTCTGCACCCTTTGATCGCACTAACCCAGTGGCGCCCAATTGCGGTGCAAAATTGTTGTTACTTTGTTGATTAGTATTGACTACTGTTGCATTTACGCCACGGGCGTCATTAGAATGGTATCCTTCTCCAAAATTAAGATAGATTTCCGAGTCGTACCATGGTCCCAGAATAACGCTCAATTTCGGGCTCACCAAAGTGTCGGTTTTGTTGCCGGAATTTTGCGGAATGGTGAAAGCATGTACACCAAAATTGAATATATCGCCGCGCAGACCTGCGATCGTTTTGAGTTTTGGCAGCCAATAAGTCTGGTTTTGCAGATATAAACCGATGCTGGTCACCGTGACCTGATCATTGCTCACATTATTGTAAACGACTCCTCGATTTGAGTTATTCAGCAGCACATGATTCAGATCATTGCGCACCTGAATGCCAAATGTATTTTGCATATCGAAACCTGCCACCTTATTGAATAAGGTTTGCTCAATCTTGCCGCCGAAATAGATACGGGATTCCGTTTGATTCACCTGGTCACTTGGCACTGCTCCTCCTGGAAGTAGAGTGTTGTTGGAGACCGAGTTGATAAAGCCGCTGAAGTTAGAGAAGAGATCAAAATCGTACTTAGCCAGATAAAAGGTTGCCTCTCGGCGATAACTCTTTTCTTTTTGCCACCAAGTACCATTAAGCGTATAGCGCCTTGTTTTTCCATTATCAGTGGGATCGATGTTTCCAAAGCGGTTTATCAAACCTTCATTCACTGCAAATAGAGGTATCTGATTGGTTGCGCGCCAGTCTGCATGGTATGCGTTGACGCCCACACTGATACCCCAATTACCTTGATCGAGGCTATATTTAATCATGCCGTTAAACTTGAGTGCATTCTGAGCCAATACCCAAGGACCATCATAAGCATTCACATCGCCCGCATAGAGTAGATGGCCATCCCCTATACGGTTTGAATTAGCTACCGCACCACGATAAAAGCCAAATGATCCCCCTGTGAATTTGGCAAAACCTTGAGGAAGGGAATTGAAAGTAGTTATCTTGGCATGACCAGCGGAAGAAAAATCCCCTTGATCTGCATAATAAGGACCTTTCCCATATTGAACGTTATCTATCAATTCAGGGATGAGACCATTGAGATCCATGTACCCCTGCCCATGAGCATGGCTGGGCAGATTAATTGGGACGCCATCCACAAAGGTGGCGAAATCGGTACCGTGATCAAGATTGAATCCCCGTAGGAAATACTGATTGGCTTTGCCATCACCACTATGCTGTGTTGCGATCATTCCAGGAATGAACTCGACAACTTCGCCAACACGTAAAAGCGGGCGGTTCTTGATTTGTTCTTGACCAATAAACCCTTGCGATGCGGATTGTGTTTCGCCAACAAGGCGAGTGGCGCGCTCTTTCCCTCGCACTATTATCTCCTTTAGCTTGATTACAGATTTCTCGCTTACTTTATCTATTTCGGGTTTTTTCTCTGATTTGGTAGAGCGCATAATATCTTGCGAGGTAGTGTCAGCGAACTGGATCTTGCGTTTAATAGCAGCATCCTGTCTGGCTTGTTTCGCATAATAGGGTTCTTTCAAGTACTGAGTGCTGCTGATCAATTCGGGAATGATGAAATTAGTATCCGCCCAGCCATGCCCATGCGAGCGCTGGTTGACCAGTATGCCGTCGACGGTAATCCGTAAGTCCATGCTATGAAGCTGCTGCTTGAGCACCGTGCCTTCGTTGGCGGAATCGGCGCTGCCGATCAATTCCCGTGAATTGGCGCGCACCATCATTTCCTTTAGCGTCGGCACGCCCGCTGCGTTGATCGGCAACGGCAGCCAGATGAATAGAAACTGTATGTAGCTTACAAACGTTTGCCACAGTGATATAGCGCGCTTTGCCATTTTTTCACGTATAGACTTTTAAAAATACGCATTTTTATTTCATGCACTTCGGATTATATTTGCCTAAGCATTATACTTAGCATTGAATTACGTTTCTTACTTTGCAAGAAGGAAAAATCTGACATTTGTATGATAAACTTTTTTTTCTTCATACGAAATAAGTGTCAGCACGTATTGTTTGTTATAGGCAACGATACGCGTTTCGATGCGGATCTTTCTGCTCAGACCAATGAAATGCTGAAGATGAGGTAGAATGGAATCGGTTTTTATTGAAATCAAGCGTGCTATGAAGATATTCATGAACAGTGCGGCAATGTTGTTATACACATTGGCCCTTTTTTTTCACCATTCGCTACTTGCCTCGGATAGCCGTGAAAAGCCGAATGTTGTGACGACGGTTTCTCCGATCACCAACATGGTGCAAAACATCGGCGGAGTGCATATCAGGATTACCGGAATCGTTCCCGATGGTGTCGATTCGCATACTTTCGAACCCATTCCTTCCGACATAAAAACGCTGCAAGCGGCGGATCTGATCGTCATGAACGGTCTCGATCTGGAATTGCCCACCTTAACATTGGCGGAAAAAGTCAAAAAGGCGGCAACACCGATTCTGCAATTGGGAAACCGTGCATTGAAAGAAGAAGATTGGCGGTACGATTTCAGTTTTCCGCGCGAACACGGCCACCCCAATCCGCATGTATGGCTCGATATTGAATTGGCGATGCGGTATACGGAAATCATCCGCGAAGAGCTTAGCGCTTTGGATCCGGCCAATAGGGCGGCTTACCGGGCGAATGCGGCAGCCTATCTCGGCAAGCTGCAAAAATTGCATCAAGCGATCTTTACCTGCGTCGGGACAATTCCCGAAAAGAATCGCAAGCTGGTCACCTATCACGATTCCTTTGCATATTTCGCGCCGCGCTACGGCATGACCGTGATTGCGGCCGTGCAGCCTGCCGATTTCTCCGAGCCGGGGCCGCAGGAAGTGATGAACATCATTAAGCAAATCAAAAAAACCGGCGTGCCCGCGATTTTCGGTTCGGAAGTTTTTCCCAGTAAAGTGATGGAGCAAATCGCGCGCGAAGCGAACGTCAAATTTATCGATCAACTCTCCGACGACGAATTGCCTGCGCCGCCTCATCATTCTTTCATCGGCATGATGGCCGGAAATGTGGTAATCATGACGGAAGCGCTGGGTGGCAACCCGGACTGCATGGCGAAGATCGATACCGGCAATATCGGGTTCTAGCGTGCCGTCCAATCCCGCGGTCAAACTGAGCGATGTTACCGCCGGTTATGAACAGAATATCCTCTTCGCCGGTCTTTCACTGGAGATCGGCGCCGGCCGGTTTACCGGCATCGTAGGGCCGACCGCCTGCGGCAAAACTACGCTGCTCAAAGTCATGCTCGGTGTGCATCCGGTGATTGCGGGCAGTATCCGGTTGCACGATGCGCCGGTCGGACGGTTAAGGCCGAATGCAGTCGGTTATGTACCGCAGCTCGGCAATACCGACGGGCATTTTCCGGTAACCGTTGAAGAAGTCATCACCATGGGGCTTTATACCAACGGGCGCATCTGGCCTTGGCTGAGTAAGAAAGAGCGCGGCAAAATTCAGGCGATTGCGCACAGATTGGACATTCTGGATTGCTTGCGGCATCCTGTCGGCAATTTGTCGGGCGGTCAGCGGCAACGCGCATTTCTGGCGCGCGCCCTGATCAACAACCCTAAGCTCCTGATACTCGACGAACCTACCTCGGGGGTCGATATCAGAACGCAACACGAAATATTGCACTTGCTGAACGACATCAACGCCGAAGGTATCACCATTGTATTGACGACGCACGATCTGAACGCCGTAGCGTCGCATTTGCCGTGGGTGATTTGCTTCAATCGCGGCATGGTCGCGCAAGGACGCCCCAATGAAATTTTCACCAACGAAATTCTGACGCGGACATACGGCGGCGACATTGTCATCATCAAGCACCAGGGACATTTCTTGATCGCCAACAGCACGCCGCTCAACTTCGCCGATGACAGTAAATGGTAGAGTACATTCTCGAACCGTTCGACTATGATTTTTTCCGCCGCGGCTTGCTGGCCGCACTCATGGTCGGTGCATTGGGCGGCTTGATCGGTGTCTATGTGGTGTTGCGCGGCATGAGTTATATCGGTCATGGGTTGTCTCACGCAGTGATCGGTGGTGCGGTTATAGGGTTTACGCTGAATCTGAATTTTTATGCCGGTGCTTGCGCATTGGGCGTATTCGCTGCACTTATCATCAATAGAATCACCCAAAACAGCAAGATCAAGCCGGACGCCGCTATCGGCATTGTGACAACCGCCATTTTTGCGTTAGGCGTGGCGATCATCAGCAAGCTTCGAAATTTTAAGCAAAATTTTGAAGCTGCCTTGTTCGGCAATATTCTTGGGATTACCGAACAGGATTTAATGATCATCGGACTTGTCACATGTATCACGATGGTTACGATGTTTTTTACCTACCGGATGCTGCTTTTTTCCACCTTTGATCAGGAGGCCGCCCGCATCTCTGGAATTAATACCGGCTTGGCGCAATTGCTGTTTTCGCTATTGCTCACGCTGGTCATTATCGTTTCCCTCAATGTGACGGGCGTCACCATGGTGGCCGCGACTCTGATTGCGCCCGCGATGACAGCGCGGATGCTGACGGACAGTTTTAGTAAAATGGTGGTTTATTCAACGCTCATCGGCGCTATAACCGGTGTCGCCGGGCTGTATTTAAGCTATATTTTCAATGTTGCGTCCGGTGCAACCATAGTTTTGTTCAGCGCGTTGTTGTTCAGTCTGTCCTTGCTGGTAAAGCCGCTGCACAGCCATTAGCCGGAACGGAAGATTGCGGATACAGGCCGTTCCATCTGCGGTTATAATTTTCCATTCAATTTTTACCGGAATTTTGATTACACATGAAAACATCTTTAGGTATGCGGAAATTTACACGATCCAGTAGCGAGTTTTGCTCGATTTTAATTTTTTTAGCGGCATTGAACGCCAATGCCGCCGACTTCATCACCGATGAACAACAACTCTCCGTCAAGGAAAAACGCGCTGGTGAGGCATATTACCGGGCGGATTCGAAGTGGATGATTTACCAGGCGGAAGTGGCGGATGACAATCCGTTTTATCAGATTTTCCTGAAGAATATCGATAGCGGTGCGGTCACGCAGGTGTCGCCGGGTACCGGCAAGACCACGTGCGCGTGGGTACATCCATCGCAGGAAAAAGTGCTGTTTTCGTCGACGCATGACGATAAGGAAGCCAAAGCCAAAATGGCGGCCGAGATCGAGCGCCGCAAGGCGGGCGAACAGAAGTCGTATGCGTGGGATTACGATGAATACTACGATATTTACGAAACCGACTTCAGTGGTGGGCATATCAAGAATCTGACCAACACGCTGGGGTACGATGCCGAAGCGTCGTGGTCGCCGGACGGCAAATTGATCGCGTTTGCTTCCAACCGCCGTGCATACAACGGTGAATTATCCGAGGAGGAAACGGCTTTGTTCAAAGCTAATCCGGCATCGATGATCGATATTTACATCATGGATGCGGATGGTGCCAATGTCAAACGCTTGACGCAAACGAAAAGCTACGACGGTGGCCCGTTTTTCAGTCCCGACGGCAAACGCATTGTCTGGCGCAGATTCTCGGAGAACGGCCGCGAAGCGGAGATTTTTACGATGAACATCGACGGCAGCGATCAAAAGCAAATCACCCGTCTGAACATGATGTCGTGGGCGCCTTTCTACCATCCTTCCGGCAAATACATCATTTTCGCCACCAATGTGCATGGTCATCGCAATTTTGAACTGTACATCGTCGACACCGATGGTCAGAAAGAGTCGGTGCGTGTGACCGACAAAGACGGTTTCGACGGTCTGCCGGTCTTCACGCCGGACGGTAACTATATCACCTGGACCAGCGATCGCACACCCGGCAAGAAAGGGTTGCTATTCCACGGTAAATGGAATCATCAGAAGGCATTGGAAAGTCTTTCACTGAAGTAACCGAATATTAGCGCTGGTGGGTAACAACACCATCAGCGCTTCTCATTTATCCGAATCTCCCGCCTCGGAAAAAAACTTTTCCTTGCGTTTTTGTTCGTCGAAGTAGAGCGACTCGTTGGGTTCGAGTTGATTGCCTAATTTCTGGATTTGCTGCCAGATATCGGGAAATTCACCCAATCGCTTGAAGCGCCGGGCGTTTTTTTTGAAATCTCTTTTGTTGGTTGCTTTGTACAGCAGTTCGAATAGTAGCAGCCAGGCGGGGATGTCCTGCTGATTTTGGGCAAGGTGCTTCTGCAGTAATTGAATGGCGGCTTCCGCATTGTCCTGCTCGATCAGTGCGCGTGCTTCGGCTAGTATTTGACTGGGCGGTTCGGATGGATTTTCCGCTATTTCGGTTACTTCGGTTTTATTTTCATTACGGCGCAGTAGCAGCGCTTCGTATTGCTGCCGCTCGGCTGCATCGGGCAGCAGTGACTCTTCGCGGGATTGTGAGAGTCTTTCCTTGATTTTGCGATAGCTGCGCACGATCAATATGACGATCAAAAGTATCAGCAGAATTCCGAGAAGTAACACGTTATCCGGAAATAACGCCGATTCCGCCGAAGGCGTGTCAGCTACAACCGGTGGTGCGGGATTGGGCGGTTGCGGTGTACCAGGTTGCGACGGCGTTACTGCGGTTTCAGCGGGTGGCGCGGTATTCTGGGGCTGCGGCACATTTACTTCCGCTTGGGTATTTTTTGTGACCTCGGATAGAGGTTCTTTGGCCGGTGCAGAGCGGGTCGTGAGTAAGGACTGCATTGCAATGATCTGTTTTTCGATGGATTCAATGCGATTGAGGAGCTTGTTCAGTTCGTTCGTCTCTTCTTCGGCGATTTTTTCCAGCTGTGCGATAAGCTGCCATACCGGATGATCGCGACTAAAGCCGGGTTCCGCAGCCGCTTGTGCTGCTGCTTGCATTTGTCCTCGGCTGGCGCGGGCTGCGTTTGATGGGTGCGCTTTGCGTGCCGGTTTTGCATAAGCACCGATCGTTCTCAAATCGGGGATGTAGACTGTGGTACCCGTTGGGATGGGTTGATAAATACCATCGGGAAAAAGCTCCGGATTTTTGCGGATGACCGCCCGTATAAAGGCATCGCGCATACGCGCATTATTCGGGAACATCAGGCGGGCGATCTGCGGAATATCTTCGCCGGGCAGAATTTGCCAGTGCATCCCGGGTTTCGCTGCGTGATCAGCGCGAGAAGCTGTTTTCGCTTGCGCGCCATGATCGTGTCCGGAATATGAAACAGGTACTTCAGCCGAAACCGGAGTACCTGTCAGAAAGAGAAAAAAGACAACGCATAACTTGCTGCGGAATAACGTCATCTCATTCAAGAATGTATTCTTATTTACAGTGAGTTGCGACTGCTTTATTGGCATCGGCTATTTTTCTCTGGCGCAGATCATCATCCACGTACGTTAAGCCGCCAGCTCCATCAGGAACGGTTAAGCGCGGCGAATCGGTGTATATTCTAAGCTGAGTCTGGGCGTCTATACACTTTTTTTTGCTTTCTTCCGACTTTGCCTGCTGTTGTGCTTCTTCTTCCCTTCTTTGTTGCCGCCGCTTGTCGAATTCTTCCCGTTCTTCGGAGAAATTTCTGGCTCTATCTTGATTGCCTGCGGCCGGTACGGATTTATTGATATGTAATCTTTGTTCTTCCTTGGCGGCATCCGGCGGAGGCGGTTGATCGGTGTATTGTGTTCTACCGTTTTTGTCGACCCATTTGTAAATCTGCGCATACGTGTTGGTGCTGAGCAGCAAAACGATCGCGGTCATTACAAAAATTCTCATAACGTGCTCCAGAAAATGAATGATCTGCAATACATCGGTTTCGTATTTATGCAACTTAAAGATTTTCCGCATTAAATCATATCCGCTGGAAATATGTCGTATTCTCAACCGATTTGGCACAAAATTTGCCGCCGAATTTGGCTATAATGTCGCTTTGCCAAGGATTGTTATCATGCAATTGATTCAAAAAGCGCTGACCTTTGATGATGTTCTGTTGATTCCAGCCCATTCGACGGTTTTGCCGCGTGATGTCAGTCTGGCAACGCAATTGACGCGTACCATCACACTTAATATTCCTTTGCTGTCGGCGGCTATGGACACCGTCACCGAAGCGCCGCTGGCGATTGCATTGGCGCAGGAAGGCGGCATCGGCATTATCCATAAAAATATGCCGATCGAAGCGCAAGCCGCGCATGTTGCGCAAGTCAAACGCTTTGAAAGCGGCGTGGTAAAGGATCCGGTAACGATCCACCAGAATATGACCGTGCGCGAAGTGCTGGAGTTGATCCGTCAACATAAAATCTCCGGGTTGCCGGTCGTGAATGGCAAAAAAGTGGTTGGTATCGTGACCAATCGGGATTTGCGTTTTGAGACCAATCTCGATCAGATCGTCAAACATATCATGACACCGAAGAGCCGCTTGGTGACGGTGAAGGAAGATACGCCGCGCGCCGAGGTGCTGGCGCTGCTGCATAAACACCGACTGGAACGTGTGTTGGTGGTCAATGATCAATTTGAATTGTGCGGATTGATCACCGTGAAGGACATCATCAAAACGTCGGAATACCCGCTCGCCTGCAAGGATGGACAGGAACAACTGCGGGTGGGGGCGGCGATCGGTGTCGGAGAAGGTAGCGAAGAGCGCGCGATCGCGCTGGCGGAAGCCGGTGCCGATGTGATCGTGGTCGATACCGCGCATGGTCATTCGCAAAGCGTGCTGGATCGGGTGGCATGGGTCAAAAAGAATCTGCCGACGGTGCAAGTGATCGGCGGCAACGTCGCGACGGCGACGGCGGCCAGAGCATTGGTCGATCATGGTGCGGATGCGGTGAAAGTAGGGATCGGTCCCGGTTCCATTTGTACCACGCGCATCGTCGCAGGCGTCGGCATTCCGCAGATCACCGCCATCCATAACGTTTCCGAAGCACTCAAAGGTTGCGGTGTGCCGATGATCGCCGATGGCGGAATCCGCTACTCCGGTGATATCGCCAAGGCGTTGGCGGCGGGTGCGAATACCGTGATGCTCGGCGGCTTGTTTGCCGGTACGACGGAAGCGCCAGGTGAAATTGAGTTATTCCAAGGGCGTTCGTACAAAAGCTACCGCGGCATGGGCTCGCTCTCCGCGATGCAGCAAGGATCGAGCGACCGCTATTTCCAAGACAAAGAGCAAAAAAACAACGACAAGCTGGTACCCGAGGGCGTGGAAGGCCGCGTGCCGTTCAAAGGCAATATGTCGGCAGTTATTCATCAATTGATGGGTGGCGTGCGTTCCAGCATGGGATATCTGGGGTGCGAATCGATTGCTGCGATGCACCAACGGGCGGAATTTGTTGAGATCACTTCCGCAGGTATCCGTGAATCGCACGTGCACGATGTGCAGATCACCAAAGAAGCGCCCAATTATCACGTCAAATAATCATTTTTCTCCATGCATCAAAAAATCCTGATCCTGGACTTCGGTTCCCAGTACACGCAATTGATTGCCCGTCGTGTGCGCGAAACGAATGTGTACTGCGAATTGCATCCGTACGATGCCGACCCCGACTTCATCAAAGCTTTTGCCCCGCAGGGCATTATCCTGTCCGGCGGTCCCGCTTCGGTAACCGAAGACGAAACGCCGCGCGCGCCACACATCGTATTCGAGCTCGGTGTGCCGGTATTGGGCATTTGCTATGGTATGCAGACGATGGCGGCGCAGCTGGGCGGGGCGGTTGAAAATGCCCTCGTGCGCGAGTTTGGCTATGCCGAGCTGCAAACAACGTTACACGGAGCGTTATTTCAGGATATCCAAAACCGCGCGGATAAGGATGGAAACAACCTGTTGGAAGTCTGGATGAGTCATGGCGACGCCGTGGTTTCGTTGCCGGATGGGTTTGAAGTGATGGCATTTAACGCCGCGACACCGGTTGCCGCGATGGCGGACGATAAACGCCGTTTCTATGGTATCCAATTCCACCCTGAAGTGACGCATACGTTGCAAGGTAAAGCGATCATCGATCGCTTTGTGCACGATATTTGCGGTCTGGGCCGTGATTGGAACATGCCGGATTATGTCGAGGAAGCGATTGGTAAAATCCGCGCAACAGTGGGCAATGACTGCGTGATTTTGGGGCTATCGGGCGGTGTCGATTCGTCGGTAGCGGCGGCGTTGATCCATCGCGCGATCGGCGATCAATTGACGTGCGTATTTGTCGACAACGGTTTGTTGCGCGCCAACGAAGCCAAGCAAGTGATGGAGACATTTGCCAATCACCTCGCTGTTAAGGTTATACATATCGATGCCAGCCGGGATTTTTACCGTAACCTTGCCGGCGTTACCGATCCGGAAAAGAAACGGAAAGTCATCGGCCGGGAATTTGTCGAAGTGTTTCAGCGGGAATCGGCTAAAATCAGCGACGCCAAATGGCTCGCGCAGGGCACGATTTATCCCGATGTGATCGAATCCGCCGGAGGAAAAACCAAAAAAGCGCATACCATCAAATCGCACCATAATGTCGGCGGCCTGCCGGAAACATTGCACTTGAAGCTGCTGGAACCGTTGCGCGAGCTGTTTAAGGACGAAGTGCGCGAACTGGGACTGGTGCTCGGTTTGCCGCGCGCCATGATTTTCCGTCACCCGTTTCCCGGTCCCGGTCTGGGGGTGCGCATCCTCGGCGAAGTGAAATACGAATACGCCGAGTTATTGAGACAAGCCGATCATATTTTTATCGAGGAGCTGCAACGCTCCGGCTGGTACGAAAAAACTTCGCAAGCGTTCGCGGTGTTTCTGCCGGTCAAATCCGTCGGCGTGATGGGGGATGGACGCACTTACGAATACGTCATCGCCTTGCGAGCGGTGCAAACCCAGGATTTCATGACCGCCAACTGGGCGGAACTGCCGTACTCGTTACTCAGCAAAGTTTCCAACCGCATCATCAACGAAATCCGCGGTATCAATCGCGTGGTTTACGACATTTCCGGCAAACCGCCAGCGACGATTGAGTGGGAATGATTTGATGTCTCGCATTGACTTGCACTGATTTGCAAAAACAACCATAGAATTCGCTTAAATGCGGGTTTTTTGTTATTTGCGTCTGGTAATATCATGCAATAATAAGTATCTGCAAGGATGTTTCTTGCATGGTTTTCTCAATGGTATGACGCAGTAAGAATTCAGGATTTGCAGCCAATACCATTGGTACATATTTTAGGAATTCATGGTATTTTCTGTGACAAAATCAATTAATAACAGTAACTTAATGATATTTATTTTGCTTAGAAAATAATGGTGTTTAAAGTCTATTTCGTACCATGAATTAATATGATTGTGTAATTAAGTTTATGAATAAAATGGTGTAAATTTTCTAACTGATACCAAGCTAAGAAATATTAAGCCAAAAGATCGAATGTACAAAATATCAGATCGTGATGGTTTGTACGTTGCCGTTTCAAAATCATGTGGAATTTCATTCCGGTACAACTACATATTCAATGGTCGACAGGAAACCGTTACATTCGGTCAGTATGGTATAGGTGGAATAACTCTGGCCGAAGCCAGGGAAGTGCTGCATGAAGCAAAGCGCTTGATTGCTTCAGGCAAATCACCGGCTAAGGAAAAGGCGCGCGCAAAAAACCATGACAGACAGGCAAAAACATTCGGGGATTGGACTGAAAAATGGTTGAAAAGTGCTGAGATGGTAGATTCGACCAGGGATATGAGGAGATCGTGTTATGAGCGTGAGTTAAAAAAACAGTTTGGGAACATGCTGCTGCTTGAGATTAATCACGATGAATTGCGCATCTTGTGCGACAAGATTGTTGAGCGTGGTGCACCTGCAACCGCCGTTCATTCCCGCGAAATCGTGATGCAGGTATTCAGGTGGGCGCAGGAACGCGGTCAGAATGTTGCAAACCCCGCTGACATGGTGCGACCAAAGACAATCGCCAGATTCCAGCCACGGGAAAGAGCATTATCACCCGATGAAATCGGCTTGATGTACGAAGTATTTAGATAAGGTATCCGCCGGGCCGCAATTCCATGTTGCGTGCAAGCTGCTTTTATTGACCATGGTGCGCAAAAGTGAATTGACCAATGCCAATGGGCAGAAATTAGCTTCACCGATGCGCTATGGACAATACCGAAAGAGCGTATGAAATTACGCCGGGCGCACCTTGTGTTTCTGTCAAACCAAGCTTTGGATATATTTATTGCTCTCAAAACGTTTGCCGGTGGATCCGACTATGTTTTACCGTCTCGCTACGATGCAAATGCACCAATGAGCGATGCTACGCTAAACAGGGTACTTGAGTTGGTATACAAAGCTGCTCAGAATGATGGCAAAGTGCTGGATAAGTTCAGCTCCCATGATTTAAGAAGAACGGCCAGCACGTTATTGCATGAAGCAGAATACAACACGGATTGGATTGAGAAGTGCCTAGCCCATGAGCAGCGCGGCACCCGGCTGGTTTACAACAAAGCAGAGTATCGGGAGCAGCGCGCAGCCATGATGCAGGATTGGGCGGACATGATTGATCGATGGACCATCAAGGAGCGATAGCCGATCTTCCGGGGCGGATGGCTTTTTCGCCAGACTCCTTGCGCTGGTTAATCCACTCTTCTACTGCGGAAAGCTCCCATGCGACATTCCGGCTAGTCAGCGCTATCCTTCTTGGGAATTCCCCGCGCTGCTCAAGGTTGTAAATTGTTTTCTCAGATAGTGGTACTATTGAGAGCAATTTCTTCTTGTTTATTAACGTTGTGATTGTCATTTCAAACCTCAGTTACTAAGGCGTGTGGTCAATTAAGCCAAATGATAGCTGCAGCGAGGTGGATGCCGCCGAGGAAAGTTGAAGCACGTTTATCGTACCGAGTTGCAATGGCACGGTATTGTTTGAGTTTTGCAAAGAAATTCTCGATCAAATGCCGTGCTTTATACATTTCCTCATCGTATTCGCGTGGTTCCTTGCGGTTTGACTTTGGCGGTATGACGACCCGAATCCCGGCGTTCTTTAACAGATCAAGAACCCGCTCCGCCGCATCATACGCTTTATCGGCCAGAAAAGATTCTATACACGTCAGAATGTCCGGCAATAAAACATCCGCACCTTGAAGATCATGGGCTTGCCCCGGTGTAAGATGAAAACCGGTCGGGTTGCCAAGAGCATCACAGGTTACGTGTATTTTTGTGCTCAGTCCGCCTTTGCTGCGCCCAATGCACTCCGCTTCCCTATTCCCCCTTTTGTCCCCGCAGCATGCTGATGAGCACGGATAATTGTACTATCGATCATCGCATACTCATTATCAGAATCTTCGGCCAAATACGTGAAAACCCTTTCCCATACGCCGCTTTCCGACCAGCGGCGATGACGGCGGGCTATGTTGTTCCAATCTCCAAAACGCTCCGGCAGATCACGCCATGGTATCCCAGCACGGTAGCGGTACAAAACAGCTTCAACAAATAGCCTGTTATCCTTGGCTGTTACACCAACTGTTTGCTTGCGACCCGGTAACAAGTGCTCGATCCGTTGCCATTGATCGTCCCGTAATCCATAGCGCTTCACCATTTATAGCCTCCTCTAACTGTTTATAAACAGTAAATCACAATCTGATTCTCTGGGAAACTATATACAATTTAATTGTCCACATGCCCTAGTTTTTCCTCACTCATTACAAAATCATATCCACCCGATGGATCTTCATGCTTGTACACTGGCTTATTTAGCGGAAATTGTTTGTCAAATTTTTTCTGTTCTGGTGTCGGTATTAAGCTCATCATTTGTCCTAATAATTCAGGTATATTCTAAAACGGGATATCATCATCCATGTCATCAAACCCTGTCTCAAGGTTGTCCAGTATCTGTTTTGCTTTTTCAATGTCCCTGTCCTGGTTGCTTTTGTTGCCGCCGCCGAAGAAGCAGCGCAGTTCAAACAGGTCTTTGCCGATTGCTTTGTAATCTCCAAGATTACCGGATTCAGCGCGATTCAACCGTTCCAGCAGTTTGATGCTGGTTTGCTTGTCCAGTTTTTTGAATTACTGGTTGAATGTTTGAGTGATTTACAGTTCGTATTTCATGATTGATATTGTATCTCATGGGAAACATTTTGTTAACAATTATTGATCTCCGAATCAAAGTATCTAGCAGGGTAAGTTATCGTGAAAATGATAATCATTTGCATTTGATAATTTTTTCAGGTAAGATGTAAAACATTCATCAGGCTCTTAAGATGGATATACCGCATCAGCCAGCGCGTAGTTATATGCGTAGTCGGATGGTTGAATTAGCAATGGTTTACTTCCTCACGGCCCGGCTCGCTTTCCTTCTTTTCCTTTGCTTTGGCGAGCTGGGCTACCTACTAACGGTTCTATTGCGAACGCCTGAATCACACATAACAAGCTTCTCGCTTCTTATGGGTGGAACTGATTGGGAAAAATTCTGCGGTCTAACTGATTGGTAGACGCTCAGTTCTACCCATCATTCATTGCGATACATCGCTTCATCCAAGTTGACAAAGTCAGTTGGACGCGGCTTCAAGCATCTCAATCGCCGCTCTTCCGGGAGGATCAATTCATTCTTCATCCCGTTCCATACTTTCTCCGATGTGCCTGATTATGGTGATTTGCGCTTTCATTTTGCTCCACAACATGTCAGCGCCGCCAATGGTTTTTTCATGTTTTCTGGCACAGTAGAACTCATCGGCGTGTCGTGCAATTTTGCGCGCGCAATCGGCGGCGTAAGGATAGCGTTCTCCGAGTTGCTCGGAGAGTGCGCGGATTTGCTGAGGTATGAGGCTATTTTGCCCAGGATACTGTTGTTTCTTGAGAGTTGCTTCAATTTTAGAGGCAATTTTCACTATCGATTCGGAGGTTTTTATGCCCATTAAAAGACTCCAGCGCCCATTAAAGGTCGAGAAAGTTAAATTAATACGTGTGATGTGGGAGCGTGGTGAATGCTCCACTGATAATCCCGATCGGTTAGTTCATTATTTTTACAACGATTATGGCGTCATGGTGGCATGTTACGACGAAATCAACGGCGATCCAAGCGCGTTCATGCCACTCAAGACGGACGAAACTATACACACTCGTGTTAGTGCCGGCATAAAAGCCGAACTAGATGATGTTCCAGCGGATTCCGGTACTACTGAGGGGATGAGATCCCATCGGGTGCCAGTGCACGTCAGCATGCGCAAATCGATTTGTGTGACCGCATTGCGTGGAAGCGATAGGCCGGAAGATCCGGAACGCGAGGTCAGTTACTACTATGACTACAAAGGTAATCTGATGGCATGCGTGGATTTGATCAACGGCGTGATGGATTGGATTGCGCCAATTAGGTGCGGCCGGGAACGATGAATTTGACAAACTCAGCTAGACGCGGCTTCCAGCATTTCAATTGCCGTCTTTTCAAGCGAATCAATGGTTTTCTGAGTGGCGACAATGCGTTATTTCTCAGCCTTGGTTTACTCCCCAGTCATGCATGAGCAGGATCAAACCTTCGAATCCGATTCAGAGCATCGCGCAAGGAGTCTCGCGCAACAGCCATGTCGTAATCGGTTTGCAGCCCCATCCAGAATTCGGCAGTGTTGCCGAAATATCGCGCCAATCTGAGCGCTGTATCGATAGTGATTGCACGGTGTTCTCGCACAATATCGTTGATACGGGTGGCCGGAATTTGCAATGCAAGCGAGAGCGCATAGGGGGTGATTTTCAAAGGAATCAGAAACTCTTCTCGCAGAATTTCTCCAGGATGAATAGGGAGCAATTTCTCGCCTTCGGCCATGTCGCTGAAATCGATGCTGTGCAATTCTTCAATGCGGATAGTCATCGCTTGATGGCGTTAAACAATCGCCAATTCAACATGCATGCCAGTGCGGGTTACGAGCGTAATAAGCATATCAAGGCTGAATTTATCCCACTTACCGCGTACCAAATCGGAGACGCGCGATTGGCCGATGCCAAGTATTTTGGATGCTTCCTGTTGTGTCCAACCTCGCTCGTTAATTATTTTCCGCAAGCGATTCATCAATTCTGCTCGCATGGCAAGCAAGGCGGATTCTTCAGGAGAGAATCCCAAGTCGGCGAATACATTCCCGCTGGACTCAATGATGGGCTCTTTATCCATTTTTTATTCTCCTATTTGTTTATAACGACGTGCCGCCAATTCAATATCCTCGCGCTTGGTTTTCTGTGTTTTCTTTTGAAATGCATGCAGCACATAAACGGCATTATGCAGCTTGGCGACATAGATAACCCGCCACTCGCCAAGCACATGCACCCTGATTTCATAAGCTCCGGAACCTACAGAAAGCATTGGCTTGAAATCGGACGGCATCAATCCGCACTGTATAGCGTAAAGTTCAAAGCCTATTGCCCTGCGCGCTTCCATCGGAAAATTTTTAAGATCATCAAGACTGGATCCGGTAAAGCGCAATGTTTTCATGGCGCATATTATACAAGTACTTTGATAATCTTGACAGTCGCACTTAATCAGGCTTATCCGGCCAGCCGTATCGGTTCTAAATGCCGGATACTAAATGGCCGCCTTAATTCCGGCCTGCTTCAGAATAGCGTTAGCGGTGAATCTGGATACGATGGATGGTTACGGGAACCGGGAAGCTTTTGCCGGAAATAGGGCTGCGCCATATTTCATGGCTGCCTTTTCCTTGCCGGATGAATGTGCAGCCGTTCTCAAGCAAAATGCTCCGCAATTGCGGATAGAGGCCGCTGCCCATAAATTACAGGAAAATCCTATCGCGGGCTGTTTGATCTTGCTGGAAGCTGAGGCGCATCGTCTCGATGCTGACATCGATGCCGTTTTCTATTGCGATTTCCGGGGCGATTTCCCACACGCGTTCGGTCAATCCTTCGTAAGTATCAGATTCAGTAACCAAGCCGATCTCATCGCACACGGCAACCCACATGCCGGATTCGATGTCGTGGGTGACATGCACAATAAACGATTGATCTATTTTGAGAGAAGTATTCATGACTCAAGAGGTTACAACAATTTCAGATTGTTGACAAACTCAGCTAGACGCGGTTTCCAGAATCTCAATTGCCGCCTTTTCAAACGGGGCAACGGTTTTCATGGGAAACATACTATCAATAATTATTAATCTCCAAGGAGGAGAAATGAGTGTAATTATTTACGGACCGCAAGGATGCGGAAAAACATCAAATGCCAAAGCGCTGGCTCAGCACCTTGGCGTTGGCAACATTAAAGACAACTGGAAGCCCGGCGATAAATTGCCGGAAGACACTCTGGCATTGACTAATGTTGAGAATGTTCCAGAAGTGCTGGATTTTTACGAAGTGCGAGCGGTTATGGCTGACTCTTCAGTTTCAACTTGGCCAAGGGAATTTTAATTCAATGAAAACCCTTGATCCTGGCTGGAAATTTACGCCTTTATATCGGAAGTGTCCGAAGTGCGGTCATGACTTAACTAAACATTTTATAGATACCAAAACCAGCAAGGCAGAATCCGAGCAAAACAAAAGTAATTCCGGTTGGCGTGTTATTGCGCGGGTAGCTTGTGGCTATGCCGGCAGGGCTATGAGTCGTTTGCGGAATAATTCTTGTTTGAAGTGGATGATTGATCCATTCGCCAAGGCTGATGAAGAAACTGCCAAGGGAGATCAAGGTGGCTGGGATGGTGGGGAATGCAGGAAGCAATCCAGCTCCGGTAAGTGCAAAAATGAAAATGCTGACTACCATAAGAACTTGATACCAGTAGTCAAGCGCAAGTTTAGCGAGCGGATTTTCCATTATTTCTTGGGGCGCAATTCATTTTGAAAGCCGAAGCCTACAACAATTCGATTTTGTTGAAAAATCCGGTGGCTCTGGGTCTCTCAGACAAACCTGACCCAATGATCTTCGCTGATTATTGCTATCGGAAATCCACGGTCACGGTATTCCATGGCTTGTTCAATTTTTCTTCCATAGCTGGAGTGCGCCCAAGCATCGGTTGCATACACACCGATAACAAGATAATCCAGTTTTTGTGTAACTTTATTAAGCGCCAGACCCCCTTGTTTGAGCACGGCATTCTGACAAAACGACCTAGAACCATAAGCAAAGGTGCCAGTAAAGCAGAAACTACGCTCTGGCACAGTGACGTCAGGCGGAGGAACATCCAGTGGAAGTTTAGTGGCTTTGAGAATTTCACCAAATTCAAATTCGCCCCCATTGAAGTTGCGCAACGCTTCAAAGAGCTCGGTAGCTTCTCCGTCATCAAATACATTAACTTGAATTACATATTATTTTTTAATATTGACGCAAAAAAGAAAATGAGGTGATTAATGCAAGCAGTTCAAGATTTCCTTGCGTTCTATCACTGATAAAAATCAACATACAAGTCCAGTCTGTCATTTGCCCGATTAAAAGCTCTACCTTGAAGTATGTAATAATTTGATACCGTTTTACTTAAGTAGCCTGCTAATTTATTGTGAAATTTAGAAACCTTGGCATAATAAGAATCATAGCAAGGCTGAGATAGTAGATTTCTTATGCTGGCAGTTAAACTGTATTTATTTAGATTTAACTGTGAATTCTCATTGCATAATAATCTCTCAACTTTCTCTAGTTTAATCACAAATCTATCAAAATCCATTTTTTCAGGCTTATGTAAAAGAATATGATAATGAGGTCTACCATGAATGTTTTCTTCAACAATAATACCTTTTAAATCTTTATAAAATTATACTGCCAATTACAATCATTTATACTATGCTAGTAATACTCTTTTATAGCTTTCCTTTCCCATAATATAAATGACTGCTTCACTTTCTCGGTTACTATTTTTGTGTCAAAACGATACAAAGACACCAAACATACAATTGACTGTAATTAACGGGCGTTAATTAACAATTAAATATAATAAAAATTTGCTTTCAACTTTGATCTAACGATTGTTAGTCCAATTTTATATGCTAACACAAAAGCACATGAAAATATACAGAAATATATATCTTTTTTGAATATTATTCACTCAAGCATAGTATTTATTGAAGTGAATTTTATTGTTTCGTGCCGTTGAAATGGATTGGGTAATCAATTCCTCAATTCACGGTTAACACACCATGCTTGCATCCTTCTTGCGAATTCAATGGGTTTGCATCGCTCAACGTATGTAGTCGCCCCTGCAAAATTCACACAGTCATGCCGACAAACGAACGTTTTGTGTAAAAGGTGTTGATCAGTTGCAGCAGCGCAAGTCGCAATAAAGAATTCTTGATGCCCAAACGGTGTATAGCTCTCATCAGCCAGCGCAGATTGTAGCCAGCCGCACATAACACAGCGTGCAGTGCATCACCCAACTGACCTGGTAACCAGCAGCGATTCATTCGGTGATCCGACTTCAGATGCCCGATTGCAGGTTCCACGGCCTGCCGGCGCTTGAGCCAGCGCCGCTGCGGTTTCGTCAGCGACTTGTACTTGCCGCGATGGATGATTTCCACTGCCGGATTGTCAGCATCCACTCCCCGGAACCCGAGATCGGCAATAACCTGCTTCGGTATTGATCCGGTATCTTCGAGTAGCCTGTGCGTTTGTTCGAGCTGTTGGTGGAGAATATGACCATCGTAGGGATTGCCAGGAAAGGTTCTGGCACCGACTATCAGGCCGCTTTTGTGCGTAACAGCAATGCCGGCTTTAACTCCGAACTCGTAAGGTTTGCGTGCTTTGCCCTTGCCGATGCATTCGGCTTCCGGTGCGTGCAATGCATAGAGTTTGTTGTTGTCCTTGGGTTGCTGCTTATGAATCCGTCCTGCCCGTTCCAATAGCGTGGTCAATTGCTGCAGCGATGCGGCACAGACCGTCGTCACGGTTGCCAGTTTGCGCTGGATCTCCCGCAGCACGATACCAAGGATCGTGCGTTGGCGTTTAACGGTTTTGTGCAGACGCCGCAATTGCCTGGCGTGGGCATAGCCGCCTGCCCTTCGGCGCAGCGCCTTGCCTTCTTTGGCGTAGGTTTGCTTCAAGGTGATGCCAGCCCGTCTGGCTGCTTGCACAATCTTGCCGCGAGCAATTTCCAGTAACCGGCTATCCACCGGATGCGCAATTGCCTTTTCCTGAATTGTCGTGTCAACAATCACTCGTTTGAATTCAGCCGGTTTGACCGCCTTGGTGTGCACCGCAGTGTCAATCGTTGCCTTCAGCAGCTTCTCAACACCAGCTTCACCAATGGCGGTGCGGAAACGGCCAATCTGGGTGGCATCACACGGCAACTTCGATGTGTAATATTCCTCGCCGCTGAAATACTGCCACACCACATTCTCCGACCAGCGAACCACCAGCTCTTCGTCACTGAGGTTGAACGCATGCTTCAGATACAGCAACGATGCCATCAACCGGATCGGCAAGCGGGGGCGACCCGCAGTGCTCACGCCCCCACTGGCAATCGCCAATGTTGTGCCAAAAAGATCGTTGATCTCCAACACTTCACCCTGACGGTTTTTACGCTCAAAAGCAGGGACAAGTGCTGCTTCAATATCAGCCCACGGCAGTCGATTCGACAGCACTGCCAGGGGATGACGCAGATCAATTATCTGATCGAGACGCGCTCGAAAAAAATCATCGGTCGGCATTTCAGTTCCTCTTGATTCTCTCAGTGTTTTGATGCGAATAGTATAAATTCTCAGGGATCAATGCCGTCTAAAATTTGATGATTCCTGCAGTTCATGCAGGCTCTAAGTGTTTTGCAGGGATGACTATGTACTTTCAAGTTCCATCAATTCTTCAATGACAAAAGTAAGATAACTCTCGATTTCGTTAGTTGCTGCTTTTCGTTTTAACAATGAAAGCGTAGTTTCAAGATAGAAATCATATTCATCCAGAATGTCATTTTCGTCTGGGAGAATTCCTATGGGATCCCATTCATTCCATAGTTTTCTTATTTCTTGCAAATCTTAATTGTTGTTTTGAAGCTGATAATTTTGATAATGACTCATGAAAACATGATTAATGAATTGTTTGATAGTTGCATTCAATGATGAACATGAACCTATTGAGCCGGTGGTTAAAGCTATAGATGATCCAGAAATGTCCAACTGCAACCAAGAAGCTAGCTGGGACTAATACTAGGACTAATTTGTATAAAATTATCGAGGTAAGCTTATTTTTTAGGGATATTCTTATTAACCAATTGATTTTTATTGTTATGTTGAGAGGAGTCGAACCTCCGACCTACTGATTACGAAACCTAGCTATAAATTTTGTGTTTATATAAATCAACCGCTTGCAATGCTTGCCAAGCATAAAATCAGTGTCACACAACTACATATGGTGGTATTTCAGGCACAGTTTGGCACAAATTTGACACAATCAATTTTTCGATCTGTAGCTTTTAAAATTGCATCAAAATTTAACTGCAAGAGTTGGCTTGCTATTATTGATACAATGCAACCATTTGATCGCATATACAGTTCCGATCCAATTGCCAAGATTCGTTGTCGAAGATGGAACTTAAGGAAGCTAAGTAAAATACAATGAAAAATAAAGGGATAAGCTGGAGTGATGATTTCCAGGAAAAATAGATGGCATATTTCGTGTTGATAATTTTACCTGATGGTATTTTGTCATGAGTGTGACTTTACAACGGGTTATAGCATTAGTCAGTAACGGGGATGTCCGTATATCTGAACATGGTTATGATGAGTTGTCACACGACAATATCTTTGCAAGAGATATTCTCTCAGGTATTGGTGAGGCAATAGTCGTGGAAGATTATCCAGACTATCCGAAAGGCCCATGTGTACTGGTGTTACAAAAAGATAAAAAGAACAAGCCAATCCATGTAGTGTGGGGTATTCCTAGAAATGCGGACATGCCAGCTGTTGTCGTTACGGCTTATCGCCCTGACTGTGATAAGTGGAGTAATGATTTTTTGAGGAGATTATGATGAATAATAAACATCTAACGAAATTGGTACGAGAAGGCCAATACATTGCGGAAGTTGAGATCGAATTGATAGACGCAGGAGAAGGCTGGTCGCCTTATTTGTCGATTGAAGACGCATATAAATTAGATGATGTTCGTGCTGCCTTGCAACGCGGAGATATTCGTACCGCAGGAAAATTTGGTAGAGTTTATACGTTGACGCCTTTAGCAGTATAAATTTTGGGTATTGGTATCAGTTAGAAACTGACTAATAATCTATATGCTTACGTAGCAGGGGTACCTATGTGCAGTGGTAGTGAAACCAGGATCAAAAGATTTATTTTCCGCAACCAGATGTATGTTTGTCCGTGCAGCTACGAGATGGTCATATTACCTGGATGACGTGGGGTAGGCGCAAGGATGAAGTCACTGGTAAATTTCCGAATAGCAGCTGGGCACGACTGAGCTCCATCAAAAGCGGCAAATGGAAACCCTCGCACTCAAGACCGGTTTTAATTATCGCTGACCAGTTCATGGAAGAAGACCATGACAATCAATCTCATTGAGTGCCATTGGCGTTACGCTTACTAAGTAATATTTATTAAGTAGATTTGGAATTGGCTGGTAAGAATAATTGTAAATCTGATCACCACTACTGATTTGCGTGATACGACGACTTAATAGACCACTATCAGCATAGTCAAAATCTACTACTCTCCCGTCATTCGTAATGATCTGTGAAATTTCAGGACTATTAGATGTAGCATAACTAATGTCAGCATAATTGCCATTTCGATCGGTAATTCTTGTTACATACCATGCATAAACAGGTTTTGGAGTAGTGCCAATATTCACCATATGGGTCATGTCATACCGAGTACCATTGGGCGAATAAACAGCTAATCCACTATTACTACTTCCCACAATACACTCTGCTTTCCAATATTGCGTCGTAAGCATTAGAGGTGAGGAATTTCCAGTGAAAGCAAATAATTTATCGTTGGAAACCGATCGGCGGCAGGGTAAATGTGGGTGTTAAATATAACGCCACGCCGACGCGCAGCGGTACTTTCGATTCCAAGCTGAAAATCAAGATTCCCTATTCGCCGTTGAATGGCTCGTTTTTACAGAACGGCGACATGATACGGATTCAGGCATCTTACCAAAGATTATTTTTGGATGCTGGGGATAGCACGAAATTCCTGTTTCGCAGATTATTCCTGGGTAGAAGCACTAATCCTGCCAATAACAAGGAATTGCTGGTTACAAACGGGGCAGTTGCAAATGATGGATGCGCTGAACACAACTTGGTTATCAAGAAAACCGATAGCTCAACTTTTCAAATCCTTGGTAAACAGGTTGTATTCAACTTGTGGGATGGCAATACCGCAACCGACCTGTACTCAATAAACGGTGTTACAGATATCGACAACATCGATATTCAAGATGCATACCTGGATTTCGGATTTAACTTCGGCACTTCAATCACTGTCGGTGTGCCCGCAATCAAAGACGCCGCGCATCTTTATTCATGTTTTATAGAGATCATCACTTGCGGATCGGGGGAATGAAATGACTATTGATCAAACAACCATTCTTAACGGCATCAAAACGTTCACACCAAACCTGTCGTCTACACTTCTATTTGAGAGCAATTTTGAGCCAAATGTCACGCACAATAATTTTGCGGTGAATGGCATTCAGGATCAACTATCTGGAACGGATTTAACTACTGGGTTTATCTGGCCCACGGCGCAGCCCAGCTTTCCTAATGGTGGTGCAGGGCAAGCATTAAACTGCAACTGGTCGGTTATTTATCTTGGACATAAATACGCTACTCTCAGCCCGGCAAACGTTGGTAATTATGCCGTTGTAGATTTTCCAACAATGATCGGGCCGGATGGATCTACAGGAAGGGCATTGCATCTTAATCTTAAAGATACCGGTGCACTGGACAATAATAAAGATCTTCCTTACTACACTAACCGACCATTCGGCGGGCAACTTGATTTGATGTTTAACCGTATTTCAAACAATACGAATCCGCTTCCCCCAATGCTGGAGGATGTTTATTTCAGCTATTGGTGCAAACGCCCCGGTGCTTTGTCTGCTCAGATACCCAATGTAAACGATGTGGTCGTGCAAGTTGATAATAAGACGGGCGGCTGGTTTGATGGCACCAAAAATCAATACGGCGGCGGAGGTAGGGTTACGCTATGCATCGTACGCTAGGCTGACGGTTCATTGAGATGGCGTTCTGGCTATGATAATGGCGGAAATGCGTTCACGACTTATGCTCCCGATGGAATTCTCCCGCTTGATTGCTTTTACCATCAAAAATTTATTGGTACGAAACCAACAAAACAGTTCCTGTTATCCTTGACGCTTGGTTTAAGGTTGAAGGCTATATCCACATGTACGAATCGAGAGGGATATGCCTGTTTGCAATTGACGACCAGATTATTTGTCATCACATCGGCAGAACTAAGGATGAATTTGGTCTTCCTTGGGGGCGGATAATGCCATTCTTGATGTATAGCCAAGGCGGCCCGTGCGAAGGCTGGATGTGGAACATCATTGTTAGGGATTCGCCACCAAGCTCCGTTTTTTGTATGCACCGGCAGCGTTTGATCTACACAGATTGTATTAGCATCGGAAAAAAAGAAGCGGCCCGGCCATGCATCAACATGACCAAATCACCGCAAAATATATTAGAGGGGTGGAGGACGTCTTCCTGATACATAGAAAATGATTGATAAAATAATACCTACTACGAATAAAACCCAAGCTATTTGTGTAGCTGTACCTGCTACCCCGCTTAATCCCAGAACACCAGCAATAATAGCGACAATTAGAAATGTAAGCGCCCAACTAAACATGATCTTCTCCTCATCATTTTCTAGATATCAAATTTTCTATCCAATGTTTACATAAGACACCTTAAATCATGATTAAGTCTGTGTGCTAGCGAACATTAATACCAAATTGAGCGATTATTTATAATAATTTTTAAAGAAATTTAAACAAGAGAGAATCTCATATAATGTGGCTCGTCTCATTTAATTTGTGCTCGCATCTCATACAATGTTTTTCGGCCTACTGCTATTGCTTCCGTTGACTTAAGCGATACAACAAGCAATAAAAATCCATTATAAGGACGGAATTAACCTACGAGCTGATCCAGTCGGAATATTTGAATTCTTTGGCGAAGGATCACTTGAAACTATTCCTGACGGAAGCTGCATCTCTTCTTCTGAAGTTTTTGTTTTTGCTGCCTTCTCTTTATCAATAACAAAACCGGTTTTAAAATTTGGACCAATACTCTCTTTATCGACAAATTGATGATTTGGATGAAAGGATTTATCGAAAGCAAATACATTACTTACGAAAAAAGCTGTACAAAAAATAATCGCTATTGCTAAAGTTTTTCCTTGAATCATGATTTCTCACCTTTTAAGTAGTTTAGTAGTTTAGCGTGATTAATAATGGTCGTAATCCTCATGTATGTCTGTTCGGTAGCATACATATCTTTTTAACTACTTCTCTCATTTGGCAATTTGTTAACTTGCACAATTTCGCAAACTGAACGAATATGCTAACTAATCAGGTTGCAAATTCAGGTATTTTATAAAACAGAATTCGCTTTGCTTGAGCGATCAAGCATAAAAGTCAGTTTGAAATAATTTGCGGAATAATTTACACGGCAATATTCCAGATCAAAAATATACAAAGCAAAATCAATCATGGTATTAATAATGGTATTTTCAAATATTCCAAAAATTAAACCAAGTACAATCAAGGTATTTTCAGATCAATCAACAATAGAGTGGAATAGTAAAGCAATCGTTTGAGCGATACCTTGATCATCCCATGTATGTTGCAGACTCATTGCAGGCCGAATATTTTCAGGAAAGTAATCATAATCAGCACAACGGTCAGAATGAAAACGACGCGGGACATTAATTGATAAATTGCTCGCCGGATGATTATTTCTTTATGGTACTGCGCATCGATTTCTCGCATTTCATTTCTGAGTTTGCGGAATGGCGGTCCCATAATGTCGAGACAGCGTAAAAGCACCATGGCTACAACGGCGTAAGCCACCATTTCAACTTTCAGCAAATAAGCCAAAATACTGCCGCTTTCATTCGGGCCGATTAAGGTGAACAGCATGCCGATGACAACCGCCAGCATGACGGAAACATGCGTCAGCAGTGCGGAGCTTTTGGTATCGATAATCACCATATCGTGCAGGATATGGTTGATATGATTGATGTCTTTTCTCGTATCAGCAAATTTTCTTTCATCTTCCTCATTCAAAGACAGAAGCGTTTTAAAAACTTTGTCAACCAGATCGTACATCATCGGACTACCTCCGTTTTTGTTGTGTTACCACTATATGACATCTGCTGTCATATAAACAGAGGAGGGGGGCTGGAATGATTAAAGATTTAAATATGAGAGAAATTGCTTAAGCCATCAATTCCCGCAACACATAAGGCAAGATTCCGCCGTGTCTGTAGTAATCCACCTCGATAGCGGTATCGATGCGGCATAGCAGTTGCACGGTCTGGTTGCTGCCATCCTTTCTGCGAATGTTCAACGTAACATCTTGTTGCGGCTGGATGTTATCGAGTCCGGAAATATCGAATTGTTCGTCGCCTTTGATGCCGAGCGATTCAACACTGTCGTTACCTTTAAACTGCAACGGCAGAACGCCCATGCCGATCAGATTGCTGCGGTGGATGCGTTCGAAGCTGGTCGCAATGACCGCTTTGACGCCTAACAGTTGCGTTCCCTTGGCGGCCCAGTCGCGGCTTGAGCCGGTACCGTATTCCTTGCCGCCGAAAATAACCGTCGGAATGCCTTGTGTCTGATATTTCATCGCAGCATCGTAAATGCTCATTTGTTCCGGTGCAACTTCGGCAGCGCCCTGGTAGAGGGTGATGCCGCCTTCGCTGCCGGGAATCATCAAGTTCTTGATGCGAACGTTGGCGAAGGTGCCGCGCATCATCACTTCGTGGTGCCCGCGGCGAGCGCCGTAGCTGTTGAAATCAGCCTTGGCGACATGATGATCGAGCAGATAACGGCCGGCCGGTGATGTTTCCTTGATCGACCCTGCCGGGCTGATGTGATCGGTGGTCACCGAATCGCCGAATACACCCAACGCATAAGCGTTTTTGATGTCATTATCGCCGCTTGCCGCCGGTTGCAGTGAGAAGTCTGCAAAGAAAGGCGGTTCGGCAATGTAAGTCGATGTCGGCCAGTTGTAGGTTTGTCCGGTGACGGACGTGACACTGTTCCACAGTGCGTGATCCTTGGTGAGATTGCTGTAAAGTTTTCTAAACGTATCCGCGTTGGCGGCGTATTTTAACAAGGCGTGGATTTCGGCGCTGCTCGGCCAGATATCTTTCAGCCAGACCGCTTGATTGTTTTTACCGATGCCCAACGGCTCGGCCGTGAGGTCTTTCAGTACGCTCCCCGCGATTGCGTATGCTACTACCAGTGGCGGAGAAGCTAAGAAGTTGGCGCGAATGTTCGAATGGATGCGCGCTTCAAAATTGCGGTTACCGGACAATACGGCAGCGCACACCAGGTCATTCTTGACAACTGCTTCTTCTATCGGTTCGGCCAGTGGCCCGGAGTTGCCAATACACGTGGTGCAACCGTAGCCGACCAGATCGAAGCCCAGTTGCTCGAGGTAGGGCAGCAATCCGGTGACGTTCAAATAATCGGTTACGACGCGCGAACCCGGCGCCAATGATGTTTTGATGTGATGCTTGACCGACAAGCCTTTTTCCACCGCTTTCTTGGCCAGCAACCCGGCGGCGAGCAGCACACTGGGGTTGGACGTGTTTGTACAGGATGTGATGGCGGCGATCAACACATCGCCGTGCCCCAGATCAACGCTTGAGCCATTCAATTCGACATGGCATAAATCGGCTGCATTAGGCGCCGGACGATTATTGATCATTTCCGCAACATTGCGGGAAACCATGCGCCGCTCTGCGGATATAGCGTTTTTCGCTGTTTGTTCGTTGTTTTCGCTCCCTGCCGCCGCGCCGGAGCTTGGCGTCGGTATACGGCTTCCGTCGAGTGTGCCGGAGTCGACCTGGGTACACACTTCAGGCTCTTGCGTATGCACATCGCGTATGGCGTAACGTTGCTGGATGTCATCGTCTTGTTTGCCGTAACCGCTTTCTTTGACGGGTTTATTGAAGAGTTCGGTAAAGCGCGATTTGATTGCCGCGAGTTCAATGCGATCCTGCGGACGTTTGGGACCTGCCAGCGAGGGTGAGACGGAACCCAGATCCAGCGTGAGCTCGCTGGTATAGTCAATGTCGCCCTTTTTGGGGATGCCGTACATTTGCTGCGCTTGGAAATAACGTTGAAAAGCGGCGATTTCTTCCTCGCTGCGCCCGGTGCCCTTGAAGTAGTCGATGGTTGCGTCGTCGACCGGAAAGAATCCCATGGTTGCACCGTATTCCGGCGCCATATTGGCGATCGTGGCGCGGTCCGGCAGCGCCAATGAAGCGGTTCCTTCACCGAAGAACTCGACAAACTTTCCGACGACGTTCGCTTTACGCAGCATTTCCGTGATCGTCAGCACCAGATCGGTTGCAGTCACACCTTCGCGCAAATGGCCGGTTAAATGAACACCGACAACATCGGGCGTCAGGAAATAAACCGGCTGGCCCAACATGCCGGCTTCCGCTTCGATACCGCCAACACCCCAGCCGACAACGCCGATACCGTTGATCATCGTAGTATGCGAGTCGGTGCCGACCAGTGTGTCGGGAAAAATGAGTCCGTCTTTTTGGTGTACACCACGGGCAAGGTATTCGAGATTGACTTGGTGCACAATGCCGATTCCGGGAGGAATGACCTTGAATGTATCAAACGCCTGCATACCCCATTTGATGAACTGGTAACGTTCGTTATTGCGGAAAAATTCTATTTCCATATTGCGATCGATCGCGTCTTTCGTGCCGTAATGGTCGACCTGAATCGAGTGATCGACGACCAGATCGACAGGAACCAAAGGTTCGATCAGTTTTGGGTTTTTCCCCAGTTTCACCGCCGCGCTGCGCATGGCGGCGAGATCGACCAGCAGCGGCACGCCGGTAAAATCTTGCAGCACAATGCGCGAAACCACAAACGGTATTTCATCCACTCTGGCGGCATCGGGTTTCCAGTTTGCCAGTTGCCGGATATGGGTTTCCGTGATTTTTTTGTTGTCATAATTCCGCAATACCGATTCCAGTACGATACGAATCGATACCGGCAAACGGGAGATTTTTCCAATGCCGTTCTTTTCCAGTGCCGGGAGCGAGTAGTATTGCGCACGGTTTCCTGATGACAAAGACAGTTCATGCAGGCTATCGAATAAATTGTGGCTCATCGGTATTTTCCTAAGAATAATGCGGGTTAGCGGATCAATAAATCATGCTGCCGCTAATATATATTTTTGGACAGACAAAGTCACGCTTCCGCTAGGCATAAAGGAAACTTCAGTGCTGAAATTGAATCGTGGCGATAAAACTTACTGGGGTGGCTGATGGGACTCGAACCCACGACAACCGGAATCACAATCCGGGACTCTACCAACTGAGCTACAGCCACCATGATAAGGAGAATGGTGCAGTTTGTTTAGTATGTACAAACCGAGTTGAACAATTCAGTCCATTCATCAGGAAATATTTGTGGCGTGCCCGACAGGAATCGAACCTGTAACCCCCAGCTTAGAAGGCTGGTGCTCTATCCGATTGAGCTACGGGCACCAAATCGGGCTGCTCTAAAATATTAGGGCTGAAATTGGTCGGGGTGGAGAGATTTGAACTCCCGACATCCTGGTCCCAAACCAGGCGCGCTACCAGGCTACGCTACACCCCGGAAAAGGCGACACTATACCTTCTTAGTTTTGAAACGTCAATTTCTTCGTGCTCCAAGTTGAATATTCAACGTAGTGATGGGCTATGGGGGATTTTCTGTGGAGGGATTGAAAATATGCGCATGATGCATGCGTAATGTCACAAATTAACTATAGATTTATATGCTATCTTAAAATCAGATTGCTAATGAGTATGTATAAATAACTTGTTATCCAACATGTTTTCTGATAATACTATGCGATTTTTGTACGCTACCGGAATTAAAGAGGAGCCTTAGAGATGCCAAAAGAGCTACAGAGTAAACAAGTGACTCCCTATGAGCCAAAAGCAGGCGAAGAGTATATGGGTCCTGATCAGCTAATGCATTTTCGTAAGATACTGGAAGATATGAAAGTTGAGTTAGGGCAGGATATTGATCGTGCAGTTCATACGATGCAGGATGAGGCGACGGTTTTTGCCGATCCTAACGATCGCGCCAGTCAGGAATCCGATATGACGCTCGAACTGCGTAATCGTGACCGGGAGCGTAAGCTTATCAAGAAAATTGATGAAATCATTGGCAAGATCGATTCCGGGGATTATGGTTATTGTGAAAGCTGCGGTATCGAAATTGGTTTAAAGCGCCTCGAAGCACGGCCGACCGCAACACTCTGCATTGATTGCAAAACATTGGATGAGATGCGTGAGAAGCAAATAGCTAAATAGCTGAATTGTTGTTAAGTGGTGAGTGGGAAAAGTTGTATTGAAAAAATAAAAGCCCAGCCTTGGAGGCAGGGCTTTTATTGAGATTGGATGAGGACCGGATTGTGACGGTTTAGGACTCTTCCGTAACGGGATCGGTGCTACCACCATCATCGGCTGCTACGGCTTTCATGCTTAAACGCAATCTTCCTTTGTCATCAGCTTCCAGTACTTTTACGCGAACTTGCTGACCTTCGCTCAGATGATCGGAAACATTGCTGACGCGTTCATTGGCAATTTGCGAAATATGCAATAAACCGTCTTTTCCAGGGAGTACACTGACAATAGCGCCAAAATCAAGTAATTTCAGCACCACGCCATCGTAAATTTTTCCCACTTCCACTTCTGCGGTAATGTCTTCAATGCGTTTTTTGGCCAATTCACCGCCTTCCGCATTGACACACGCAATCGTCACCTGACCGTCATCGGTGATGTCAATGGTGGTGCCGGTTTCCTCCGTTAGCGTTCGTATCACGGCACCGCCTTTACCGATCACATCACGGATTTTTTCCGGATTGATTTTCAGCTTGATGATACGCGGTGCATGCACTGAAATGTCTTCCCGGGTTGATGGCAATGCTTGTTTCATAATCTGCAGAATATGCATCCGCCCTTCATGTGCTTGTATCAGTGCCGCATGCATGATTTCTTTGGTAATACCTTGAATCTTGATATCCATTTGCAATGCGGTAATGCCTTTCTCGGTGCCTGCCACTTTAAAATCCATGTCACCGAGATGATCTTCGTCACCCAGAATATCCGTCAGTACAGCAAAACGATTACCATCTTTGATCAGGCCCATGGCGATACCGGCAACATGCGCTTTGAGCGGGACACCTGCATCCATCAGCGCGAGACAGCCGCCGCAAACGGATGCCATGGAACTGGAGCCGTTGGATTCGGTAATTTCCGATACGACACGTAGTGAATAACCGAATTCTTCAGGTGTGGGCAGTACGGCGACAAGGGCGCGCTTGGCAAGACGGCCGTGACCGATTTCACGGCGTTTAGGTGTGCCGACGCGACCGATTTCTCCAGTGGCGTAGGGAGGCATATTGTAATGCAACATGAACCGGTCGTTATAATCACCCTGTAGTGAATCGATTTTTTGTTCGTCACGTGCGGTACCAAGCGTTGCAATTGCTAATGCCTGAGTTTCACCCCGTGTAAACAGCGCTGAGCCATGAGTGCGCGGCAGCACGCCATTGCGAATGATAATAGGCCGGACAGTTCGTGTGCCGCGGCCATCAATGCGGGGCTCGCCATCCAGGATTTGGTTACGCACAATTTTTGATTCCAGCGTGAAAAAGGCTTCCTTGAATGATTGAAGATCGGGACCGCCCTCGGTATCTACACCAAGCTCGACAGAAATGCGTTCGCTGATTGCTTCAATCGCTTCGGTTCGTGCCTGTTTCTGTTTGATTTTGTAGGCTTGCCGCAAATCGGCTTCCGCCAGACTGGTAACTTTTTCTTCAAATGCAACATCTTTTTCCGGTGGTGTCCAATCCCAAGCGGTGACACCGGCTTCATCAGCAAATTCGTTTATCGCATTGATGACGACTTGCATCTGCTCATGACCAAACGTTACCGCACCCAGCATGACTTCTTCTGAAAGCTCAATGGCATCCGATTCGACCATCAGGACGGCGTGCTGCGTACCTGCAACGACCAGGTTCAATTGCGTGTCTTTCAGTTCGGAAGTGGTGGGATTTAAGACGTATTCATTGTTGATATAACCGACCCGTGCTGCACCGAGTGGGCCATCAAACGGAATACCGGAAAGAATCAGTGCGGCGGAAGTGCCAATAATGGAAGGAATATCGGGATCGATCTCGTTGTCGGCCGACATGACCGTGGCCACGACTTGCACTTCATTATAGAAGCCTTCGGGAAAGAGCGGGCGAATGGGGCGGTCGATTAGCCGGGAGGTCAATGTTTCCTTCTCGGAAGGACGGCCTTCCCGCTTGAAGAAGCTGCCCGGTATTCTACCTGCAGCATAAGATCTTTCTTGATAATCAACTGTGAGTGGGAAAAAATCTTGTCCGGGTTTTATATTTTTTGCACCAACTACGGTAACAAGCACTACTGTATCATCCATTGTGACCATTACGGCGCCGTGTGATTGTCTTGCTATTTCACCTGTTTCCAGTGTGAGTTGGTGGCGCCCATAGGTAATGCTCTTTTTAATAGGTTTCAATTAACAATCCTTTTTCCTATTTGATGAATTTTTCCGAATTTTGATTTTGCTTGTGGGCCAAAATATTGATCACATGACAATTGCGATGAGAAAAAATCCCTGCGATCAATACGAGCCACGCTTGAGAGGAACATTTACTTGCGTAAGCCGAGACGTTCAATCAGCGTCTGGTAAGTATCGGCGTTACGATTTTTTAAATAATCAAGCAACTTGCGGCGGCGACCTACCATACGTAACAGACCGCGACGAGAGTGATGATCCTTGACATGTGTTTTGAAGTGTCCGATCAAATCATTGATTCGGGTTGTTAAAAGTGCAATCTGAACTTCTGGAGAGCCAGTATCCCCTTCGGCTCTTTGATAGTCGCGCACTATCTGTGCTTTTTGGTCGATTGTAACTGACATAAGTTGATTCTCCGTTGATTAAATTATCAGCCATTATTAAAGAGCCGGAATTTTACTCTTTAATCTTGTTCTTGTCCAAATCAGATCAAGATGTATGCTCAGCATGAATCGGATTGTGTCAGGAAGCGAAAATGGTGAGGTGATAGAAAGAAGACGCAACAACTAGAAGTGATTGGAGATAGCAAGAATTTTTATCCATTGGACTTTATCCTCTTTGCTATCTCAAGTGCAGTAAAAGTAAGTTTGGATACTTAAGCGGGAATGAAAGCGTCAACGATCAGCATAAAGTGACGATTCTGCATTACCTACGGTTTCAAACTTGTGAGTTTTCGCCCCCGTTACCCGATGGATTCGTGAATTGATCGTTTAATGCTTGAATATAATCATTGGCTTCGTTGATGATTTCATCGATTGTTTGTTGTGCGACATCATTCCAGCCTGCAGGTCCGCTTAGGAGCATTGGGCGGTATGCGGCAGTACTTTTATTGAATGCCTGCATATATTGCTTGTAGGCTTCGTGATCATTGCCGATTTCATTGGCCAGGTTTTTCAGCAACTTATTGGCGACCGCGCGGCGGATGCAAAAATGGATGCAAATAATGCTAAGCAGCAGAAACGAGGCAATAGCAATTGCCGAAATTTCACCTCGCATGAGTTCTTCCGGGAATGTTTTGAGAGCACCCCAGGATTCATTCATGGTGAGAGCGGTCCCTGCCAGAACCGCCAATGTGCCGAAAGCCAGACCGTCAAATAAAACCACCTTGCTTTTCCATTTTTTCAACATATCGGAAAGCTTGTTGACGATCTGATTTTTGATGCCTTTGGCTGTCTGTTCTAATTTTCCGACAATGCGATACGAGCGCTCAACTTCGATTTGATGCATTCTTGCATTGATATCGGCCATGTCTTCTTCGCGTTTTTTCTCGAAACGTTCTTTGATATGTGGGTTGGCAATCGGAACAGCCGCGGCGGGGTTATAAATGCGGTAGAACCGCCCGGTGACAAGACCCACTTCCGCCAGAGAGCGTTGCCATGCGGAAACAACTTCTTCCGGATTGTCTTCCTGCGCCGTGACATCGATCTGATTCAAAATATATAGGAATTTGTTCGCATCGGCTCGGTTAACGCTGGCCGATACCAAATAAGCCAGTGTGTCCTGCATGGCTTTCGGTTCGGGGTGGCGCGCATCAAAAAATACCAGTACGAGATCGGACAAGTTAATGATATGTTGGGTCAAGCGCAGCGTCGATGCGCGTTGATTGTCGGCATCGAAGCCGGGAGAATCGATCAGGATTTTTCCGCGAATGTTTTCGGATGGGCAGGTTTTCAGCTGCAGGTAAGCATCAATGCGTTCTTGTCCAGCCTCCGAGATTTCTTCGATACTGCGGCTGATTTGGAAAAACGGGAAACGGGGATCGGCATCCAGCGCGATGCCGGGTAGCGTCTTTGCTTCATTATGGCGACTGTAGCAAATGACTGTGAATTTATCGTCGACAGCCTGATTGCCGGTGCGTTGCAGTTTCATATCCAGATAGGAATTGATATAGGTCGACTTACCGGCGGAAAAAGTGCCCAATACGGCGATCATAGGCCACCATGTCACACAGGTTGCATAAGATTCATCTTTGTTGAGTAACCCCATGCTGTGGCCAACATAGTCCATTTTTCTGAAACTTTTTACTGCATTGGCCAGCGTTGGATTATCCGGATGCTCATCAGCTAAGTGCTTTTGTAAACTCTTAAGATACTTGTTAATTTGTGTTGAGCTATGTGACATAACGATCCCTTTCATTCTTATAAATAAAGTGCACTCTGAATTTAGTAACAGGGTGATTTTTAGTTTATCGATTCATTTTTTCTGCATGAGATGGTGCTGTTTTCAGTAAGTTATTTTGGTTTTTGGGATGTGTGCCAACCAAAATCTTTCTGCAGTAAATGAAAACAGTTTTACGGATAGCGCATGTTCAATGCGAGTCGATCTATGTCAGAAATTATTGCGCCGAACTTTGGCGATTCTACCAAGAACACTGCTGGTGTGCCAGTATATGATATTTCTCATATTTGTACCGGTTTCGCGTAAAAAAATATTATCATAGCCAACTTTATGCGCCACTGACTTCGAGTGGTTTGTGGCTCTTAACCGTAACAAAATAAAGTATCGATAGCGTAAGCCTAGTTGGAGAAAATTTTAAAAACATGTCAACAGAAAGTAATCATGAGCAACACGCACCACGTTCTGCTCACCTAGGCCGCTATATTCTTATAGGCTTTCTTACGGTGGCACCGCTATGGGTGACGTGGCTGGTATTTGATTTTTTATTGAATTTGTTGGCGCAGATTGGCGATCCTCTGCTAAAAGGAATGGCGCGGGCGGTCCGGCCGTTCTCGGATACCACGGCCAGTTGGTTGCTCGACTCTCATTTTCAGCAAGCTGTAGCTGCGTTACTAACGATCATGAGTCTCTATGGCATCGGCTTGTTGGCATCCTTTGTGATTGGCAAGAAAGTCATCGGTATTTATGAAAATATTCTGGCAAGATTGCCCTTGGTGCAAACAATCTACGGGGCTACTAAGCGTTTCCTGCACACCGTCAGTCAACCGCCCGTAACCGGGCAGCGTGTTGTGCTGATCAGTTTTCCGTCGTCAGAAATGAAAGCAGTCGGGTTTATCACGAAAGTCATGACGGATAAAAGTAGCGGAAAAAAGCTTGCCGCTGTTTATGTGCCGACCGCACCCAATCCGACATCCGGTTATATCGAAATCCTGCCGATGGAAAATGTGATCTTGACGGATTGGACGACCGAAGAAGCGATGACGTTTGTTGTAACGGGCGGCACTAATGCCCCTGAGAATTTGAATTTTTCTAACGATAAGCCGCAAGCACCGGCTGAGCAGAAACAATAACAACTGAATTACCAATGATGTTCAATTATTGATCATCGCTTTTAGTCCGGTAACGGGTAGGGCAGCGATTTAATTTCCAGCAATGGGCCTTGCAGCGATTGCCAATGAATTTGGCCGCTGTCGACACTGCTTTGCTGGATTACGGCCAGGACATCAAAGCCGCCTTGTGGTGCTACTGCTGCATTGACAATGTTACCGCTGGATTGATCTTCCATATCGCTGCTATAGAGTGCATCGCCCGCGGTGATTGTTTGTGTCGTGCTGATATGCGCCAAAAACATGCGGCGTTTGAGTTTGCCGAGATATTGCGTGCGCGCCACAATTTCCTGACCCGGATAGCAGCCCTTTTTAAAACTGACACCGCCGATTGCATCCAGATTGACCATTTGCGGCAGAAACATTTCCTGAGTTTCAGGCAAGATAACCGGGATCCCGGATGCGATTGTTAACCAATCCCAGCAATCGGCGCCAACCGGTTTGGCCTGTTGATTGAGACGCTGCCAGAGCGCGGGGGCATGTTCAATTGAAGTGATCAATTCGATGCATTGCTGAGAAAGATAAAGAACGCTGATTTCTTTATTATGAATGACTTGTAAAGATTGACTGAAGCCGCTTGGAGAGCCGGTGATGTTTTCGATCAGTGTGATGGCGTTTGGGCCTGCGATGCCGATGCGGATCAAATCATCGCTGGCATCGGTCAATTTAACTTTCGCGCGCAATACATACATCGATAATCGCTTTTGAATGGCGGCGGATAAACGGGCAGGCAATTGCATTATAAGATCGTCGTCCTGCTGCCAGAGCAGAAGGGTTGCCAGAATCCGACCCTTAGGGGAACAGTAACTGCCGTATTGCGCCTTGTGCGGATTGATTTCCCGGATATCGCAAGTGAGCTGGTTTTGCAAAAAGGCTTTTGCATCTTCCCCGGAAAAACGAATTAAACTGTGATGCGAAAGATCAGCCATGACAGTGGTTGTTTGAGTATCTTGCAGTTCTGCTGTGATATTACCGAAATGAGTCACGCCACTATTGTCAATAACGGCGTGATGTTCACGTAAATAGGTTTGCCAAGCTGGGTTCATACAAGAATTGCGGATGAATTAACGGGCGATGATTATACGATATCCAATCAGAGCGAGTGTAAGAGCGCATCGTCCGACATTGACTTCGTTACCGGACGGTAATTTTGCTGGCTGCGGCCATGAATGGTAAAAGGCGATTTCAATATGTCGGATTTACTCATTCACCTTCGCCCTTCTTATTATCTTACGGTACTGCTTGGTCTGGCGCATTGCGCCGCCGGTGCCGTATTGTGGCCGCTGGCGCTGCCGTTGGGTATGAAAGCGATAATCGTTATTTTGCTAGTCATCAGTCTGATCTATTATTTGCGTAAGGATGCGTTGCTCACTGCATCAAATGCGGCAATGGCTTTGACGCTGACCGATGAGATGACATGTATTTTGACAATGCGCTCCGGCCAGGCGATTGCTTGCCGCATACCGGATAACACCTTTGTCGCTCCTTATCTTACGGTAATCAATTTGCAGCCGACGGAGAAGTTTTTTTTGCGAAGTGTGACGATATTGCCGGATAGTATTGATGCGGAGGAATTCAGGCGGTTACGGATTTGGTTACGGTGGAAATGGAAAAATGATCGAGGATAAGCGGCAAAGACAATTTCCGCTCAGCGGAAAATTTTTCTGCTATTCTAACGAAGCAAACAGGGAAGTTATTGTTTGTAAAATTAAAAAAGGAGAGGAGATATGTTTAAAAAAACTGTTAATGCATTGATATTCGTTATTGCAATGGTATTTGCTACCAGTAATGTTTTTGCCGCATGTAGCCTGGATACTGAGAAAGATGGAAAAACTGCCTGTGGAGCAAACTAAGTGTGTTATTTGGTTGACGGAACCTGTATTGATAAAAAAGCCTCCCGGCTGGGAAGTCATGTAAAAAATCAGGTGTCTGCCAGAATTCTTGCGTGAAAGATGATGGTTCGGAAACGAAGAGTGATGGTTCCGAGACAGGAAAATGCAGTTAGTCGTTTAAAATAACACATCGTGTTATTAGCCTAGGCCGGTAAAACCGGCTTAGGAGTCTGAAGAAAATAGTCTTTTTCTCTTTAAGCGACGATAAGAGAAGTTCATTGGCCGTAGCAATAAAAATCACCATCATTCAAGCCATACGATCTACAAATTGGAACAAATCGGAGTTTGTGTTTACTGGAAAAAGCCGGGCGACGGATTGGAATAAATTTGCTGTGTACGGGTAGCATTAATTTTGATTCGAGGTTGAATGCGGAATTTACTGTTTTGGCTGATTCTTAAATTTCCCTCTGCAGTATTGTATCTTGTGCCACCGGTAATGTATCCGGGTAATCCTTGCTATAGTGCAATCCCCGGCTTTCATGGCGCAGCATGGCGGATCGCACGATAAGGTCGGCACTGTCGACAAGGTTACGCAACTCTAACAAATCGCTGCTGACGCGGAAGTTTATGTAATATTCATTGATTTCTTCGTGTAAGAGTGCAATACGGTGTTGCGCGCGCTGCAGCCGTTTGGTTGTGCGCACTATACCGACATAATTCCACATGAAACGGCGCAATTCATCCCAGTTATGTGCAATAACAATCTCTTCATCCGCATCCGTAACCCGGCTTTCATCCCATTCGGGAAGTTCGGGGAGTCCGTTCATGGGTTGATTGACGATATCGTTCCCAGCCGCTTGCGCCAGAACCAAGCATTCCAGCAGCGAGTTACTGGCTAAGCGGTTGGCGCCGTGTAATCCGGTATGGGCTGTTTCGCCGATGGCGTATAGATTATCCAGATCGGTTTTGCCGTGCTTGTCCGTAATTACCCCGCCGCAGGTATAGTGCGCCGCCGGGACGACAGGGATCGGTTCCCGGGTAATGTCGATTCCCAATTCCAGGCAACGGGCATAAATGGTGGGAAAATGTTCTTTTAAAAAACTAGCGGGTTTGTGCGATATATCCAGATAGACGCAATCCAGTCCTCGTTTCTTCATTTCAAAGTCGATGGCGCGGGCGACAATATCACGAGGTGCCAGTTCGGCGCGTTGGTCATGGTGCGGCATGAAGCGCTCACCATTGGGTAATTTTAATAAGCCGCCTTCACCGCGGACGGCTTCACTGATTAAAAATGATTTTGCATGAGGATGATAAAGACAAGTCGGATGAAATTGGATGAATTCCATATTGGCGATCCGGCAACCTGCACGCCAGCCCATAGCAATGCCGTCACCTGTGGCTGTGTCCGGGTTAGTCGTATAGAGATAGACTTTGCTGGCTCCCCCGGTTGCGAGTACGGTATTTTGCGCGGTAAATGTCAGCACCTTGTCTTTTTTCTTGTCGAGAACATAAGCGCCAAAGCAGCGCTTATGCTTCGGATTTATATAGTCCGGTAATTTGTCGCTGGTGATTAAATCAATCGCGATATGATGTTCCAATACCGAAATGTTCGGATGGTTTCGTATTTTCTCGATTAAAGCTTGTTGTACAGCCTTTCCCGTGGCATCACCGCTATGCACGATGCGTCTTATACTGTGTCCACCCTCTTTTGTGAGGTGATATCCCGTTTCACTAGTACGATCGCTGGTGAAAATTACACCTTGGCTTATCAGCCAATGTATTGCGTTCGCTGCATTTTCAGCGACATACCGGGTGATTTCTGCATCACATAAACCGGCTCCGGCGATTAACGTATCTTGTACATGTTTTGATGGAGAGTCATTATCCGACAGTGCCGCCGCGATGCCTCCTTGTGCCCATGAGCTGGCGCCTGAATCAGTGGTTTGTTTGGTTACAATGCAGACCTTTTTGTATTGCGCTATATGCAGTGCCAGTGTAAACCCGGCCAGTCCGCTGCCGATAATCAGCGTATCGAAATTGTTATGAGACATTAAGCTAGGTTATATATTTTTATGATTGATAGACTAAAAATCAGAAAGCGTAAAATTCTTCAGTTTGTACGCATTATTCTATTTTTTGAAATCAAAAAGCCAGACGGTGAACTAATTGATCAGGTTAATTGTCTTTGAAGCATGCGTGATGCAATTACATGGTTCCCGAGATTCATTTGGATATGTATACTTGTTCTGTTGCATCATTATGCAACATTTAATAACAGAACAAGAGTAAATTTAAATTTATTCAAAATGCTCAGGGACCAAGTTGTATGGGTGATCGGGAGATCGATCAACAGCTAGTAGAACGAGTTCAAGGCGGAGATAAGCATGCATTTGATCTACTAGTCATTAAATATCAACGAAAGCTGGCACGTTTGCTATCGCAATTTATACGTGATGCAGCCGAGGTTGAGGATGTTACGCAAGAAGCCTTTATTAAGGCGTATAGAGCATTACCTTCATTTCGTGGAGATAGTGCTTTTTATACGTGGTTGTATCGGATTGGTATCAATACAGCAAAGAATTTTCTGGTGTCTCAGGGGCGTAAGCTGCCGACATTGCAAGGATTCGATAATGAAGATGCTGAGGATTTTGAGGATAGCGGTTTGCTGAGGGAAATGAATACGCCTGAAAGTGAACTGATGAGCCAAGAAATTGCTCAAACAGTAAATCAGACGTTGGATTCATTGCCTGAAGAATTGCGCACAGCAATTGTATTGAGAGAGATTGATGGATTAAGTTATGAAGAAATTGCCAATATTATGAGTTGTCCCATAGGGACTGTACGTTCACGTATATTCCGTGCACGTGAAGCGATATCCGAACAGTTGCGTCCTTTGCTAGGGACAAGTAAAGACAAGAGGTGGTAATGTGAAGAGTAAAGTATCTGCATTAATGGATGGTGAACTTGATCAACAAGATGTTGCAAGTATTATCGAAGCGATAAAAAAGGATGATGATCTGTGTGATGAGTGGAAAGCGTATCATTTGATCGGCGATGCGTTACGGCAATCCACACGATTATCGATGAATATTTCTTACGATGTCAGCCAGAAATTAAAAACCGAACCAACAATCCTCTCTCCCAATATATCCCACACGACAGAAAAAAAACAAACGCGCAAAGTGCTGGCGTTCTCAATGGCGGCTTCAATAGTCGCAATGGTCTCAGGATGGGTGATCATGAATAATTTATATAAGCCGCAACAAATGATTGTGGCGGATCAATCCAAACGTGACAATAATCTAGCCGCTTCTCCCGTCCCAGTCTCCTCTCCTCCCCTGATACATAATTATTCTCACCCTCCAATTGAAATGAACGACTACCTGTTTGTACATCGTGAGTTTTCCCCAGGGATCACAATGAACGGGCAAGTTACCAATGTCAACAGCGTGACGGACTACCAGGAAAGATATGGTAGATGATTAGCCGCAAAATATTCGCGCTGTTTTTATTATTTGCGGTTAATCTCCAGATAGCATTTGCGCAAGAATTATCTCGCTCATCGGAAAGCGCACTTGGCTGGTTAAAAAAAATGGCTGATGCGCCGCGCCGGCACAACTACTCAGGAACGTTCGTATATTATGCTAATGAATATATGGAGACATCGCGTATTGCGCACAAGACGGATCAAACCGGTGAACGTGAAAAAATTGAAGTTTTAGACGGATCGCCGCGTATCGTTTTTCGTGATAACGATGAAATGCAATGTTATCTACCGGAAAGTAAAAGAATATTTACTGAGAAACGTTGGTTTCGTAAATTCTTTCCTGATGTTCTTCCTTTGCCACTCGATGATGTTGACAAGAATTACTACGTCAAGGAAACCGGGCGCGAGCGAGTCTCGGATCATGAGTGCCAAGTTCTATCTCTAACACCGCGAGATTCTTTACGCTATGGGCATCAATTTTGGATTGATGTTAAAACGGGGGTACCGGTTAAAGCGGCTGTTACCAACGGCAATCAAATCATCGAGCAATTTGCTTTCGCACAACTGGAGATTGATGGGGAGATTGATTCCAGTCAAATAAAACCGAGTCGAACACTGATTTCGGATGAATGGAAGACGACAAACCTGCTGAATTCCATTTTAAACGAGGGCGAATTAAAGTGGCGAGTCGGGAATTTGCCTGCCGGTTTCAGAAAATTGGTTGAAATGAAACGCAATTTAATTGAAAAGACTTCATTGGTCGATCATATTGCGGTATCTGACGGACTCGCAACAGTTTCCGTATTTATAGAGCCGCTTATGAAGGATTCCCCTTTGCCTGTACCTGGTTTTTTCACCAGTCGCGGTGCAATAAATATTTATGTTCGTACAGCGAATGAAAATAAAATAACGACAGTCGGCGAAGTCCCGTTGGAGACGCTTAAACTCATAGGCGATTCAGTTGTGCAACACGATTGATTTCTGCACATCAATATTCACCAATCTTGCAGTGTTTTCCTGCTGCTCACTCTATTCATAAGAAAAAATAAAACATATTATCCGGTTTAATCAATAAAAGTTATGACCATTAATGTTGATTGCTTGAACAAGCGCATAGTAAGGACAAAAAACATGCTTCGATTCCTGATCATTTCATTGCTTTTGTATACCTCATCAACCTTGGCGCAAACCGGCCAATTGCCCGATTTTGCCGGACTTGTCGAGAAACATGGCGCAGCGGTGGTGAATATCAGTGCGGTGCAGAATTCAAATACGGTGAGCAATCAGATGCTTCCTGAAATGCCGGGTATTCCGGAGAACTCACCGTTTTATGATTTCTTCAAGCGGCATATGCAACCCTTTCCCGCGCCGAGGAAATCCGAACCCAAGTCTTTGGGTTCCGGTTTTATCATCAGCTCGGATGGTTATATTCTGACCAATGCGCACGTTATCGAGACGGCTGATGAAATTACAGTAAAACTGAACGACAAACGTGAATTTGCAGCCGAAGTCATCGGCACCGACCGGAAAACCGATATTGCCTTAATTAAAATCAATGCGTCCGACTTGCCTAAAGTCACACAGGGAAATCCGGAAAATCTCAAAGTCGGTGAATGGGTGGTGGCCATCGGCTCGCCGTTCGGTTTCGAGCATAGCGTGACGGCAGGCATCGTGAGCGCAAAAGGCCGCTCGCTGGCACAGGAAAGTTATGTCCCGTTTATCCAAACCGATGTGGCGATCAATCCGGGAAACTCCGGCGGGCCGTTGTTCAATATGCGCGGTGAAGTAGTCGGCATTAATTCCCAGATTTACAGCCGGACAGGCGGATTCATGGGATTGTCGTTTGCCATACCGATTAATGTTGCGACTGAAATCGCGAATCAACTAAAAGTCAGCGGTAAAGTCAGCCGGGGAAGGATCGGTGTCATGATTCAGGAAGTGACCAAAGAACTCGCGGAATCTTTCGGTTTGTCCGACAGTACTGGCGCGTTGGTCGTTTCGGTCGAGAAGGGCGGACCTGCCGATCAAGCGGGGATCAAGCCGCGCGACATCATTTTGAAGTTTGACGAGAAAGAAGTTGCAACCTCTGCGGATTTGCCGCGCATCGTCGGTAATACCAAACCCAAATCCAAAGTTTCGATCGAGGTTTGGCGTGATGGCACTGTGAAAACAGTAAAGGTCGAGGTTGGAGAAACGCCTTCCGATGAAACGGCGGAGAACCGCAAGCACAAGCCGGGTAAGAAACAGAATGCGTCGAATCGCCTGGGGTTGGCGTTAAGCGAAATCACTGAAGAGCAACAGAAACAACTGGAGATTATCAGCGGCTTATTGGTCGAAGACATGCAAACAGGTATTGCCAGCCGTTCCGGAATTCGCATTGGCGATATCATTCTGGGCTTAAACAGTAAAGATGTGAAAACGGTTGAGCAATTTAATGAATTGCTGAATCAGGTCAAAAGCGGAAAAAATATCGCCTTGCTGGTAAAAAGAGGGGATGTCACAACTTTCATCACCATGAAGCTGAGCGATGACGACAAGAAAGAATGATGCTGTCTCGTCAGATGTGGATCAGGCGAGAAAACTGATCGTATACGGCCGGGAAGAGTGTCATCTTTGCCAGGACATGATACTTGCGCTACGGAATCTGCAAGCGCGAGTATCGTTTGATTTCCAGGTTATCGATATCGATTCCGATCCGGAACTCGCGGCGTGTTACGGAGATAAAATTCCTGTGTTGTTTTCTCCATTCACCCACCGGGAGATTTGCCATTATTTTCTCGATTTAGCAGCTTTAGATGATTATCTTGCTAAATTTCGTTAGAATGCTGCCTCTTTTAACTGTCAATATAATATTTTAATTTCCAGCTTTGCTGCACCGGTTTTTGCGCGTAGCTGGAAACATATTTTATATTTCATATTCCGATGCAGCATATTCGCAATTTTTCCATCATTGCCCATATCGATCACGGCAAATCGACATTGGCGGACCGTATTATTCATTTGTGCGGCGGCCTGTCCGATCGCGAAATGGAAGAGCAAGTGCTCGATTCGATGGATCTGGAACGCGAAAGAGGCATTACCATCAAAGCCCAGACCGCGGCATTGCGTTATAAGGCCAGAAACGGTGAAACTTATTTGTTGAATCTGATCGATACGCCGGGGCATGTGGATTTTTCCTATGAAGTTTCGCGTTCGCTAGCCGCCTGCGAAGGTGCGCTCCTGGTGGTTGACGCATCGCAGGGGGTGGAAGCGCAAACGGTAGCTAACTGTTATACCGCGATTGAACAGGGCGTTGAAGTCATTCCGGTGTTGAACAAAATCGATTTGCCGGCTGCCGATCCGGAACGGGTCATCCAGAATATTGAAGATGTCATCGGAATCGATGCGCATGATGCCGTCAAAATCAGTGCGAAAACCGGCCAGGGTATCGAAGATGTCCTGGAAGCCTTGATCGCCAAAATTCCCGAACCGAAGGGCGATCCCGATGCGCCGCTGAAGGCGCTGATTATCGATTCCTGGTTCGATAATTACGTCGGCGTGGTGATCCTGGTCAGAGTGATGGACGGCACGCTAAAACCCGGTGATAAAATTTTGCTGATGGCCAGCAAAGCGGTGCAACTGTGTGAGCAGGTCGGAGTGTTCGTGCCGAAATCGGTAAACCGCGATTCACTCAGCGCAGGGGAAGTGGGATTTATCATCTCCGGTATTAAAGAGCTCGATGCGGCCAAAGTGGGGGACACGGTGACCTCCGTCACGCGTCCGGCCGATAAACCGTTGCAAGGTTTTAAAGAAATCAAACCGCAGGTATTCGCTGGATTGTATCCGGTGGAATCCAATCAATACGATGCCTTGCGTTCGGCGTTGGAAAAATTGAAGCTGAACGATTCGTCGCTGCATTTCGAGCCGGAGGTTTCGCAGGCACTGGGCTTCGGCTTTCGCTGCGGTTTTCTGGGCTTGCTGCACATGGATATCGTGCAGGAACGGCTGGAAAGGGAATACGATATGGATTTGATTACGACCGCACCCACTGTGGTTTATCAGGTGCTGATGCGCGACGGCAGCGTAATTGAAATTGAAAACCCGTCCAAGATTCCGGATCTCTCCAAAATTGATGAGATACGCGAACCGATTATCACGTCGACCATCATTGTGCCGGAAGAATATGTAGGCGCGGTGATTACCCTGTGCGTCAGCAAGCGTGGCAACCAAACCAATATGCAGTATATGGGTAAGCAAGTGATGCTGACCTATGAAATGCCATTGAATGAAGTCGTCATGGATTTCTTTGACCGGCTGAAATCGACCAGTCGCGGTTATGCGTCACTGGATTATGAATTCAAGGAATTTCGCGCTTCCGATTTGGTGAAGCTGGATGTGCTGATTAATGGCGATAAAGTCGATGCGTTGTCACTGATTATCCACCGCAGCAACAGTCAATACCGCGGACGGGAATTGGTGCAGAAAATGCGCGAATTGATCCCGCGCCAAATGTTTGATATCGCGGTGCAGGCGGCGGTCGGCGCGCATATTATCGCGCGTGAAACGGTTAAAGCATTGCGCAAGAATGTGTTGGCAAAATGTTACGGTGGCGATATCACCCGTAAACGAAAGTTGCTGGAGAAGCAAAAAGCGGGTAAAAAGCGAATGAAACGGGTGGGCAATGTGGAAATTCCGCAAGAAGCATTTCTGGCAATTTTGCAGGTTGATAATAAATAATGAATAGTAAAGATACGGTTCTCTTGTTTGATGCTGGATTAAAGCCGCAGCGCTTTAATGAAAAAATGTTGAATGCATTACCGAAGGAATCCCAATGAATTTTCCTTTGATTTTGTTTGTACTGCTGGTGATCACCGGTTGTATTTATCTACTGGATTTCCTGTTTTGGAAAAAGAAACGTGCTGCAGATGAAAGCGAACCCTGGTGGATCGAATATCCCAAGAGCTTTTTCCCGATTATTCTGATCGTTTTCAGTTTGCGTTCCTTTGTGATTGAGCCGTTCAAGATACCTTCCGGATCGATGATCCCGACGCTGCTGGTGGGCGACTTCATTTTGGTCAACAAATATACCTATGGAATAAGGTTGCCGGTCATCAATAAAAAAGTTTTTGACTTGAATGAGCCGAAACGCGGTGACGTGTTGGTATTTCGCTACCCTGAAGACCCTTCGATCGATTACATCAAGCGCGTCGTCGGAGTGCCCGGCGACGTGATCACCTATCACAATAAACAGCTCATTATTAATGGTGAAGTGGTCAAGATGGACTACGACGGCGATTACAAATACGTGGAATCGGGTCTCGGCTATATCTATTCCGATCGCTATTCCGAGTATCTGAATAAAGATAAGAGTCATTCGATTTTGATCAATCAGGATGTTAAAGCGCTGCAATATTCAAATGTCAGAGATTTTCCGTTTCGTGACAATTGCAAGTATCACCGTACGGGATTCACCTGCGAAGTGCCACCGGGAAATTATTTCGCCCTTGGCGATAATCGCGACAGCAGCAGCGATAGCCGTTACTGGGGGTTTGTGCCGGAAGAGAATATCGTCGGCAAGGCTTTCATGATCTGGTGGAATTTTGGAAATTTTGAGCGTATCGGCTTATCCATTGAATAGGTAAAAGAGTATGAAACATTACAATACGCGGCAAAAGCAGAAGGGTGTCAGTCTATCCGCTTTGCTCGTTTGGGCGGTGATTTTAATTCTAACCGCCATTTTCGGTTTGCGCATTGCGCCCGCGTATATTGAATACTCAACGATTGAAAGAAACTTAACGGCCATCGTTAAAGATATTAACGCGCAGAGTGCCGATTTGAATCACGTGAGGGTACTGTTCAGTAAGCGTGCGCAGATCGATAATATTAAATCTATTAGCGCGCAAGACATTAAAATCAATAAGGAAAGCGGGCATATTGTTTTAAGTGCAAGCTACACGGTGCGAATACCGCTGGTGTCTAACCTATCCTTGACGATAGATTTTGACGCGACCAGCGAGTAATGGCTAATCATCATGTCAAGCGGAGCGCTACCAGGTATTAATCAATCGTTACTCGATCTATTCTGCCGACGCCTCGGGTATTCGTTCAAGCACCCCAAAATAGTATTGGAAGCATTGACACACCGCAGCCATAGCATGCCGAATAACGAACGCTTGGAGTTTCTCGGCGACGCGGTGCTGAATTGTGCGATTGCCGGGCTGATTTATAAACATTTCCCGGATTTTCCGGAAGGGCATTTGTCGCGCTTGCGCGCCAGTTTTGTCAACCAAAAAGCGTTATCTGACATGGCGCTCAGCCTGCAGATGGACCAATTGATACGATTGGGCGAAGGGGAATTAAAAAGCGGCGGTTGTCATCGCCCGTCGATTCTTGCGGATGCTTTCGAAGCTGTGTTGGGAGCCATCTATGTCGACAGTTGCTACGCGCGGGCTGAAGATGCGGTCAGCAAGCTTTTTTTACCGTTGATGCAAAATATCGACCTTAAAATGCAAGGTAAAGATCCCAAAACGTTATTGCAGGAATTTTTGCAAAGCCATAAGTTGGCGCTGCCAGAATATGTGGTTGTTACCACCAGCGGTAAGGCGCATAAACAGAAATTCAAAGTGGATTGTGTGATAGCGGCATTGAATATTCGCACCTCGGGGGAAGGCACAAGCCGCCGCAGCGCGGAACAAGCGGCAGCGGAGCTGGCGTATGAAGAAGTCATGTTCGCACCATGAGCAGCACCACTATGAAAGTTATCGATAAGATTGCCCAGAATGACTGCTGACGACGATTTCCGTACCGGTTACGTCGCCATTATCGGCCGTCCCAATGTGGGTAAATCGACCTTGCTCAACAAGCTGCTGCAACAAAAAATCAGCATCACATCGAGAAAAGCCCAGACCACCCGTTTCCGGATAAACGGTATTCTGACGGATCAGCACACGCAATTTGTCTTTGTCGATACCCCTGGCTTTCAAACGCAATACACTAACCGTTTAAATGCGGCGATGAACCGGGCGGTGACACAAAGCATGCAGGATGTGGATGTGATTCTGTTTGTCATCGAAGCGATGCGCTTTGATCAGCGCGATATTGCAGCGCTGAAAATCCTGCCGGAAAATGTTCCGGTTATTTTGGTCGTCAATAAAATCGATAAACTGTCGGACAAAAAACAGTTGTTGCCGTTCTTGAGCGAGGTGGCGAAAGCGTTTACGTTTGCCGCCGTCGTGCCGGTGAGCGCCATGCACAAGGTTCAACTGCCGGATTTGCTCGATGTGATCCGGGGTTATTTGCCGGTGAATCAACCGTTGTATGATCAAGACGAAGTAACCGATCGCAGCGAGCGTTTTATCGCCGGGGAATTTATCCGGGAGAAGCTATTCCGCTTGGTTGGCGATGAAATTCCCTATTCCACCAGTGTCGTGGTCGATCAATTTAAACAGGAAGATCAGTTGTATAAAGTTTATGCCACGATTCTGGTCGAGAAACCGAACCAGAAAGCGATTATCATTGGCAAAAAAGGTGAAAAGCTCAAGCAAATCGCCACTCAGGCGCGCCAAGACATGGAATTGCTACTGGGCGGTAAAGTGTATCTGGAAGTATGGGTGAAAGTGAAAAGCGGCTGGGCTGATGACGACAGTGTGCTGAGAAATCTTGGTTATGAATAATCCGCTGGAAGTTTTTTCTGGGCGGTATCCTGGAAGATTGCGATGACGATTGAACTCGGTGTGAATATAGATCATGTGGCGACATTACGGCAGGCGCGCGGTACAAGTTATCCGGATCCGATCGAAGCGGCGCTGATCGCCGAATCCGCCGGAGCGGATGCGATTACGTTACATCTGCGTGAAGACCGGCGGCATATTCAGGATCGCGATGTCGAAATTTTGTGCGACCGGCTGACTACCCGGATGAATCTGGAAAGCGCGGTGACTGATGAGATGATCGCTATCGCGCTACGCATAAAACCGCACGATATTTGTCTGGTGCCGGAAAGGCGTGAAGAACTGACGACCGAGGGCGGGCTCGATGTCGTGAAGCATTTTGATCAAGTTCAACGCGCATGCCGGAAACTGGCGCAAGCGGGAATCCGCGTGTCGTTGTTCATCAATGCCGATCCGCTACAAATCGAGGCAGCTGCGCGCGCGGGTGCGCCGGTGATCGAAATTCATACCGGTGGTTATGCTGACGCGCACACATCGCAAGCGCAAGCGGAGCAATTTGCCGCCATCCGGAAAGCGGTTGATCTGGGTATCGATCTGGGTTTGAAAGTCAATGCCGGACATGGTTTGCATTATGACAATGTGCAAGCCATCGCCGCTATCCCTGAAATTTCCGAGTTGAATATCGGGCATGCGATCGTCGCCCGGGCGATTTTTGTCGGTTTCAAACAGGCTGTCCGGGAAATGAAACAATTGATGCTGGCAGCGCGTGCATGATCTTCGGTATCGGTACCGATATCGTGGAATCGGCGCGTATCGCACAATCGTTGGACCGCTTTGGCGAGCGTTTTGCGCGGCGTATCCTGACCGACAGCGAATGGCAGGAATATCACTCGAGCAGCAAGCCGGTTTTGTATCTGGCCGGCCGCTTTGCCGCCAAGGAAGCGTTATCCAAAGCGATGGGCACGGGATTGCGCCATCCGGTGAATTTCACGTATATCACGATCACGCACGACGATCTGGGTAAGCCGTTTTTTCAATTCCACCCCGAGCTCGACCGGCTCATCAGTGACAAAGGCATCACGCAGCACCATCTTTCCATCAGCGATGAGATCACGATGGTTTGCGCCTTTGTCGTACTGGAGAAATAACCATGCCGCTGGGACCTGTGATGCTCGATATCGCCGGTACGCAGGTGACCGAGGATGATGAGCGCAGACTGCTGCACCCGCTCACCGGCGGGGTGATTCTTTTTACCCGCAACTATACCGATCATCGTCAACTGGCGGAACTGACGCAGCAAATTCATGCCTTGCGCAACCCGCATTTGCTGATCGCGGTCGATCATGAAGGCGGCCGCGTGCAACGTTTCCGGGAAGACTTTACACGTTTACCCGCGATGCGCGAGCTGGGGAAAATCTGGGATAAGCAACCCGCGCGCGCGCGTCATCTTGCGCTGCAAGCCGGTTATGTGTTGGCCGCAGAGTTGAATGCCTGCGGCGTCGACTTCAGCTTCACGCCGGTGCTCGATATCGATCACGGACAAAGCGGCGTAATCGGCGACCGGGCTTTTCATCACAACCCGCAAGTTGTGGCCGATCTGGCGCATCAATTGATGCTGGGACTGAGAAAAGGCGGCATGCCGGCGATCGGCAAGCATTTTCCCGGTCACGGCTACATCCGCGCAGATTCTCATGTGCAGAAATCCATCGATCCGCGCCGCTACATCGATATCGAAATGTGTGACCTGATTCCTTTCCGGCAAATGATCGATTTTGGCTTGACCGGCATCATGCCGGCGCATGTGATTTATCCGGAAGTGGATGCAAAACCGGCGGGCTTTTCAACCATCTGGTTGCAGAGGATTTTACGTACGGAACTGCAATTCGAGGGCTGTATTTTCAGTGACGATTTAAGTATGCGCGGTGCCGGAGAGTACCTGGAGTCGATGCTGTCGCGTGCGCAGGCGGCGCTCGACGCCGGTTGCGACATGATCTTGGTGTGCAATAATCCCGCCGGTACCGATGAAATTTTAAACGGTCTACAGTGGGAAATACCGGCAACGAGTCTTTCCCGTCTGGCGCGCCTGCACGCCCGCAATCACTCGGGTTCACTGATAAAACTGCGCGAAAACGGCGATTATGTCCAGGCCGTGCGTGAAATCAGCGGCATCGGCTGCGAAAGCGGCGAACTGCCGTTGCAGTAAACCGGCTTATCAGGCAAAACAAATCATCAACAGTCCTTTTGTTTTCCTTTAAAATTACTCCCTAATTTGGATCTATTGATAAGGTTGAATCATGTCGGAAATATTTGATGTAGCAGTTATCGGCGCTGGTCCGGGCGGTTATGTTGCGGCAATCCGCTGCGCGCAACTGGGGTTGAATACCGTGTGTATCGACGAATGGAAAAATCCTAAAGGCAAGGCAACTCTCGGTGGCACTTGTCTGAATGTCGGTTGTATTCCATCCAAAGCTTTATTGGAATCCTCGGAAAATTATTTCCAGATTCAGCACAAGGTGTCTGCGCACGGTATCACGGTGGAAAATGTATCCGTCGATGTTCCTGTGATGATTGCGCGCAAGGACAAAATTGTGACGATGTTCACCGCCGGTATCGCCTCGTTATTCAAGAAGAATAAAGTGAAATCGCTGCACGGCCGCGGAACGCTGCTGCAACGCGAAGCATCCGCCAATACATGGCAAATAAAAGTTGACGATAACGGTAGCGCTGAAACGATTCAGGCCAAACATGTCATCGTGGCAACCGGTTCGGTGCCGCGGCCGTTGCCTTTTGCACCGGTCGATAATGCCATGATTCTGGATAACGCCGGTGCCTTGGCGTTGACGGAAATACCCAAACGGTTGGGTGTCATCGGTGCGGGTGTGATCGGACTGGAAATGGGCAGCGTGTGGCGCAGGCTGGGTGCGGAAGTGACGATTCTTGAAGCGATGCCGGGTTTCCTGATGGCAGCGGATGAGCAAATCGCCAAGGAAGCCAAAAGCCTATTCGCCAAAGAGCCGGGCTTGCAGATCAATACCGGCGTCAACATCAAGTCGGTCAAGGTGACCGGTGATACTGTCACAATCGGTTATAGCGACGCGAATAACCAGGAACAGGTTTTGGAAGTCGATAAACTGATTGTCGCAATCGGCCGCATTCCGAATACTGCCGGGTTGGGTGTCGATGAGAATGGCCTGCAGGTGGATGAGCGCGGATTTATCGTGGTCGATCAGTATTGCCGTACCAACCTGGCGAATGTTTATGCTGTCGGCGACGTGGTGCGCGGTCCCATGCTGGCGCACAAGGCTTCCGAAGAGGGCGTGGCGGTTGCCGAAATGATTCAGCATGTGGAGAAAGGCGAAGCCGGCGAGCTTGAAGCCGTCGATTTCAATACCGTACCGTGGGTCATTTATACCGCGCCGGAGATTGCCTGGGTGGGAAAGAATGAACAGGAGTTAAGAGCAGCCGGTATTGCCTATAAAGCCGGTCAATTTCCGTTCATTGCCAACGGAAGGGCGCGTGCCATGGGGGAAACAAGCGGGTTTATCAAAGTATTGGCGGACGAGAAAACCGATCGCGTATTGGGTGTTCACATGATCGGCCCGCATGTATCGGAACTCATTTCAGAAGCGGTGATGGCGATGAAGTTTTCCGCCAGCAGCCAGGATATCGCCTGCATTGTGCATGCCCATCCGTCGTTATCGGAAGTATTCCATGAGGCTGCGCTTGGTGTGGATAAGCGTGCGTTGCATATTTGAAATTACGGTTTGTAATTCTCGTATTACGGCACTCTTATCCAAGGGTGTTGCAAATGCTTGCGAAAGCAAACTTTCGGGAAACGCTGAATAATTTGTTCAGTGTTTCCTTAGAGAAGTTCTGAAAAAGGTAGCGAGCGACGGTCAGGTAAGGCGGAATCAGGCGGGAAAGCGGAGTTTACGATGGGTAAATGAGCATTTTAAGCTTGATTTCAACGCAGCATGACCGAACGCAGCAGTTTTCAGAGCTTGCTTAGAAGCAGTGGGTCTTGTCCGGATCGACAGTACAAGACCAGCGCAGATGATGCATCCCAGCCGTTTTATTCACCAGATAGTCGGCGCGGAGTTGTTTATTTTGTTCCACGGATAGCGCAGCGGTTTCGGGCACAAATCGCTCTTCGCTCCAGAACCGGATTCTGCAAAATTGATCGGACGGGCTGCATAACCGGTTGATGACAGCGCTGTAGACAGTTTTGTCGGTGTATACCGCATGATCGATGAGTACCAGATTAACGAATTTTCCTGAAGTCCCCATTTCCACTTTACGAACAAGGCGCCATCCGTTGCCACCTTCAGATTCCGCTGCGGATTCGTCGTGGCTGTGATCTTCTCCTTCATGGGCAAAGCTGCTGAAAGGTAAAGCGAGTATCAAAAACAATAAAGCGCTTGGTAATAATTTATGCATAAATTCTCCCTGGCAAGTGCCAATTCATTTAGTAATATGGAATCTTGATTTCGTGTTAACGCATTCTTCCAGATCAGTTTTTCTTCTCCGGATAATCCTTGCAGCCGGGCAGTATACTTGAAAATTAAGTTTTGAACATTATTGACAGTTTGGTTTTGCTATTTAATCCATTATGCGATTAAACATCCGTCCGGGTGCAGAGAAATCGGGGTTGCGCTGCAAAGTAATTTTGTTCCGGTTTCCCCGTACCGAAGGTATAAAATTAGTCATTTTTCTCGAGATAGGATTTACTGGTATGTGTTACCGATGTGAACTTAAAGAAAACGATGAGCATCAAGATGCGGCAATAAATCATGGCAAGCGCGCGTTTATCAAGCTATCGGCTTTGTCTGCGCTGAGTCTGGGGATGGTGCAGGGCGGAATAGCTGCGATGGGCGAGAGCTTTGCTGCAGAGCCTGCCCGTCCGATGCCGCCCAAGCCGGAAAATGTGCTAACGCCGGATCAAGCGCTGGAAAGATTGATGCAAGGCAATGAGCGCTACGTTTCAGGTAAATCCAAGCTGCTTGATTTTCATGACATTCAATCGGCTTTGGTGAGTGGACAAAATCCTTATGCCACGATATTGGGCTGCTCGGATTCCAGAGTCAGTCCGGAGCATTGTTTCGACGAAGCGCTGGGTGATTTGTTCGTGGCGCGCGGTGCCGGAAATTATTTAACCAATGATAATATCGCCACCATCGAATACTCGGTTGCCGTACTGAATACACCATTGATCATGGTATTGGGTCATGAAAGTTGCGGTGCGGTCAAAGCGGCTGTGGAAGCGGTCGACCATCATAAAGACTTTCCCGGTCATATCCAATTGCTGGCCAGTGCGATTGCACCGGCGGTGCGGGCGGTTAACGATACCTCAAGCAGCCGGTTGATCAATGTAACCAAAATGAATGTCATCATGACGGTGGAGAGACTGAGAACCAAAACGCCGGTTCTCGATTACTATCATGATCAGAAGAAAATTCGTATCGTAGGCGGGATATATCATCTGGATAGTGGAAAAGTCGAGTTGATCGCTTAAATCCTTTGCATGGCAGAGCCTTATCGTCCGGGTAAGGCTTACGATATGTGCGGAAATTGCAGTATGACGATGATTAACATTTGTGGCACTTGACGGTTTCGGTTAAAATCCGCTTTTCCCAGGCGCGTAGCTCAGTTGGTTAGAGCACCACCTTGACATGGTGGGGGTCGTTGGTTCGAGTCCAATCGCGCCTACCAATGAACCGATCCGGCAATTTTTCTTCCTAATCCCGGTTTCCCCAGTTTCGTATGGGATGCCAACTTAACCGGCGCCATTCAGTGTTTTGCAATTTCTTATCTAATCCGGTTGAAAATGAAATGTCACCAGTATTTATCCGGCGATCGCAAAAACTACTTCCGTGTCAATGAAACTAACTTGAGTCCTAGGACTCAATGGCTATGATTTATGATGAATGGCAGTAAAGGTAAATTTTATAGAATATGTATTTAACAAAAATGCATGTTTATGTCACGGAGAGAAAATGATGCGGTTGCAAAGTAAAAAAAGAATGGCTGTGCATTTTGTGTTGTTGATGGTTTTGCTGCTATCTGCTGTTGGTATTGCTGTAGCGGAACAAATCGGCAGCGTTTCAACCAAGTTCAAGTTATTAGGTGCAAATGACAAAATTGTCATTGAAGCATTTGACGATCCCGAAATTCCCGGCGCAACCTGCTATTTGAGCCGGGCAAAAACCGGCGGGGTCGGCGGTGTGGTCGGTGTCGCCGAGGATACGTCGGATGCTTCGATCGCATGCCGTCAGATCGGGCCGATTACGTTACCTGAGAAAGTGAAGAACGGGCAGGAAGATGGCAAAGAAGTTTTCAAAAAAAGCACGTCACTTTTGTTCAAGACGTTGCAAGTGGTCCGGTTTTACGATGCCAAGCGCAATGTGCTGGTGTATTTGACCTACAGCGACCGCATTATTGAAGGGTCGCCTAAAAACAGCATTTCAATCATTCCGATTACACCATGGCACTAATGGGATGGTTATCGGCCACCAAAGAACTGCAAAATTAATTGGGTTGATTGATGGTAATTAAGAACGCCTAATATTATAATTACGCGTTATTTCTTACCCGTTGCTTTCATTGGCTAACATTATTTTTCATGCAGTTATTCGCCTTTGGTATTAATCACAATACGGCGCCACTCGATGTGCGTGAGCAGGTGACTTTTCCCGAAAATACCATGGAATTGGCGTTAAGGGATCTGGTCGGGCGCAATCCGATTAAAGAAGCCGCGATTGTATCCACGTGCAATCGCACCGAAGTGTATTGCTGCACGGACAGGCCGGAAGATGCCATGACGTGGCTGGCGGATTTTCATCATTTGCCGACACGCGAGCTGGATCCCTATTTATACAAATTTCCGCGTGAACATGCAGTGAAACACGCTTTCCGCGTTGCCAGCGGATTGGATTCCATGGTACTGGGTGAACCGCAAATACTCGGGCAACTGAAAAATGCGGTGAAATCGGCGGAACACGCCGGGACGCTCGGTTTATTGCTGCATAAACTGTTTCAGCGCACGTTCTATGTCGCCAAGGAAGTGCGCACATCGACCGAGATCGGCACCAGCTCGGTATCCATGGCCGCTGCTGCTGCGCGTCTGGCGGAACGGATTTTCGGCGATATTGGCGGACAGCGTGTGCTATTTATCGGCGCCGGAGAAATGATCGAGTTGTGCGCCAATCACTTCGCCGCACGCAGTCCCAAGAAAATTACCGTGGCGAATCGCACTACCGAACGTGCCGAAGCGTTGGCGGATCGTTTTAATGCGCAGGCGATTACGCTCAGCGATCTGCCGGAGCAATTGGCGTTGCACGACATTGTGGTGACTTGCACTGCCAGCCCGTTGCCGATTCTGGGCAAGGGCATGGTCGAACGTGCGATCAAGATCCGCAAACATCGCCCCATCTTTATCGTCGATTTGGCCGTGCCGCGCGATGTGGAATCCGAAGTGGCCGAATTGGATGACGTGTTTCTCTACTATGTCGATGATTTGGCGGAGATTGTCAAAGAAGGGCTGGATTCGCGCCAGAATGCCGTGGCACAGGCCGAAACCATCATTGATTCCAATGTCGTGGACTTCATGCGCTGGCTGGCGACACGGGAAATGGTGCCAACCATCCGTGCGCTGCGTGATCAGGGCGAGCGTTACCGCCGTCATGAGCTGGAGCGGGCGCACAAGCTGCTGGAGAAAGGCGAAGATCCGAAAAAAGTCATCGAGGCGCTCAGTAACGGTTTAACCAACAAATTCCTGCATGTACCGTCCAGCGCCTTGAACCATGCGGCGGTTGACGAACGCGAAGAATTGGTCGATCTGATCAACCGGCTATACCAACTGCATCGTCCGCAATGAACAAAAATATCACGGACAGGCTCACTCGTCTGAGTGTGCGGCTGGAAGAATTAAACCATTTGTTGAGCAGCGAATCCGCCACGGCCAACCTCGATAATTACCGCAAACTGACGCGTGAGCATTCGGATATCGTCCCCATTGTAGAGCTCTACCGCGCTTACCAGCAAAGCGAACGCGATATTCAAACCGCGCGGGAAATGCATGCCGATCTGGACATGCGCGCTTTTGCCGAAGCCGAAATACAAGCAGGTAAAGAACAGTTGGTGAAGTTGGAATCGGAAATACAAAAACAACTGCTGCCGAAAGATCCCAACGACGAACGCAATATTTTCCTGGAAATCCGTGCGGGAACCGGTGGCGACGAATCCGCTCTGTTCGCCGGTAATTTGTTCCGCATGTATTCTCGTTTTGCGGAGCGGCGCGGCTGGCAAGTCGAGATCATTTCACAAAGTGTGTCGGATATTGGCGGCTATAAGGAAATCATCGCCAAAATCATCGGGCATGGCGCGTATTCCCGTCTTAAATTCGAATCCGGCGGGCATCGCGTGCAGCGAGTGCCGGTCACGGAAACACAAGGGCGCGTGCATACTTCCACCTGTACGGTCGCCGTCATGCCCGAAGCCGACGAAGTCAGCGAGGTGGTGTTGAATCCCGCCGAATTGCGCATCGATACTTTCCGCGCTTCCGGTGCAGGCGGTCAGCATATTAATAAAACTGATTCCGCCGTGCGCGTCACCCATTTGCCGACCGGTATCGTGGTGGAATGCCAGGATGGGCGTTCGCAACACAAAAACAAAGCGCAAGCACTGAGCGTGCTGGCGGCGCGCATTCATGACAAACAAATGCGCGCGCACCATGCGGAGCAAGCTGCAACGCGGAAATCGCTGGTGGGAACCGGGGAGCGTTCGGAACGGATTCGCACGTACAACTTTCCGCAAGGACGGGTAACCGACCATCGCATCAATCTGACGCTCTATAAAATGGATCAGATCATGGATGGCGATATCGATGAATTGTGTTCGGCGTTAATGGCCGAACATCAAGCGGAGCTGCTGGCCGCTTCGGTACAAGAATAATCAGCCGTCCGGCTGATGATCTTTCAATGCAGTAAAATGCAGCACGTAACCATTTTCCAAGCTTTGGCATTTGCCCGCCGGGATATCGACCGGGTCGACGCATACATGTTGTTACAATACGTGCTCGATGCTACTCAGGTGCACTTGCTGACTCATCCCGATCAAATGCTGAGCGCGCAGCAACTGGAAGAATTCTACCACCTGGTCAAACGGCGCATTGCCGGTGTGCCGGTCGCTTATTTAACCGGAGAACGCGCTTTTTATGACCTGATTTTAAGTGTCAATGAAGCGGTTTTGATCCCTCGCCCCGAAACCGAATTATTGGTTGAGCTGGCATTGCAATTGATCCCGCTCGACCGGTCTTGCCGGGTGCTCGATCTGGGAACGGGCAGCGGTGCGATTGCGATTACCATCGCCAAGCATCGGCTGCAATCTCACGTCACCGCAGTCGATGTTTCACCGGCGGCAATGGCGGTTTGCCAGTCGAATGCGCAAAATCTGCAAATCCATAATCTGCAGCTGATCGAAGGAAGCTGGTTTGATGAACTTTCCGGGGAAAGATTTGATCTGATCGTATCCAATCCACCGTATGTGGCGGGTACTGATCCGCATCTGCAACAAGGGGATTTGCGGTTTGAGCCGCAACTGGCATTATCAGCCGGAGATGACGGTTTGTCGTGTATCAACCATATTATTCATAAAGCACCGAATCACCTTGAGAAGGGCGGATGGCTGCTGCTTGAACATGGTTATGATCAAGCGTCCGCATGCCGGCAATTGTTGCAGGATAGGGATTTTAGTAATATTTGTTCCCACCCGGACTTGGCTGGCATAATGCGCGTGAGCGGCGGTCAGTTGAATTTTGTGAAGTGAGCGATACGTTGTATCCAGCGCAGCAATTGATGACGCTTTTTTTGTTTCTGTATAAAACTTTTGGAATGATTTTTTGGAGAGATTGACACTATGAATGTTGAAGATTTAATCGAACAACAAGTGACCACACACCCGGTCGTACTCTATATGAAAGGTACCCCAGATCAGCCGCAATGTGGTTTCTCAGCGAATGCTGTGAATATTCTGAAGGCTTGTGGTGTTGATAATGTTTACGCTGTGGATGTACTGGCAGATCCGGAAATCAGGCAGGGTATCAAGGATTATTCAAACTGGCCTACCATTCCCCAGTTATACGTCAATGGTGAGTTTATTGGCGGCTCGGATATCGTGACCGAAATGTATCAAAACGGTGAATTACAGAAACTGTTTGAAAATTGATAGCGGTTTAATCGATCCATTACGATTCAGTTTATTCGCATCGATGAATAAACTGAATCGTAATCGCAAACCCACTCAATTCACCGCAGCCGCAATCACCCAATAGCGGGCAAATTTCCCCGCCGCAATAAACAGCAGCGCCCACAACCAATTGGTGCGCAACCATCCCGCCGCCACACACAGCAAATCACCAATCAGCGGTGCCCACGATAACAGCAGAATAGGCGTGCCATGCCGCCGCACCCATTCCAACCCTCGCGCACTGCCTCCCGCTTTCTTCAACACGGCTTTCTCATCCGGCAGCAACCGCCCAATCCAATACGAACTCATCCCACCCAACGTATTGCCGATCGTCGCCAAAATCAGCGCTTGCCAGTGCAAATCCGGATACGCCAGCAAAACCCCCACGAGCACAGCCTCCGATCCGCCGGGAAGCAGAGTGGCAGCGAGGAAACTGCTGGTGAATAACGCCAGAAGGCTTGATTGTTCGTCCATGTGAATTGATTTAGTTTGAAAATTTAACTTTAACTGGATAGATGTTAAGAATCACCAGTAATTACTTTAGTAGACTACGCGATTGAGTGTCACTCTCACCGCAATGCTTGATTTTATCTTAGCTTGCCGGTCAGAAGGGAATTGCTTCAACGCCGGGTTTCCGGATAGACAATCCGGCTTAATCCGGTATATATTCCGGTATGATGAAGACGGATACAATTCAGATTACGCCGGAACTGCTCGTTCTGGTTGCCGAGATTGACGAATTCAAAGGCGCCTGGTGCGCGCTTGGCACACTTGCGCCGGAGCGCCTGAAAGCGCTACGTCATATTGCCACCATCGAGAGTATCGGCTCTTCCATCCGTATCGAAGGCAGTAAGCTGACCGACCGGGAAGTGGCGCGCCTGCTGACCAACTTGGAAATCAAACGCTTCACCAGCCGCGACGAGCAGGAAGTTGCCGGTTATGCCGAGGTGATGGAAACCGTTTTTCAATCCTGGGCTGACATTCCCATTACGGAGAATCACATCAAACAGCTTCATCGTGATCTCTTGCGCTACAGCGACAAGGACGAACGGCATCGGGGTGAATACAAGACGTTGCGCAATGACGTGGGAGCCTTCGACGCAGACGGAAAAATGATCGGCATCGTATTCGAGACCGCTTCACCGTTTGATACGCCGCGCCGGATGCAGGAACTGGTGCAAGGGTTGAAAGACACCCGTGAGCTGGCGCGCCTTCATCCGCTACTAATAACCGGCATCTTCATTGTCACCTTCCTGGAGATTCACCCCTTTCAGGATGGCAACGGCCGCCTGAGCCGCATACTGACCATGTTGCTACTGTTGCAGGCCGACTATGCCTATGTGCCGTATTCGTCACTTGAAAGCATCATCGAGAACAGCAAAGAAGGCTACTATTTGGCCTTGCGCCAAACCCAAGACATCATCCGCACCGAAGCCCCGGATTGGCAACCCTGGCTGCTGTTCTTCCTGCGCGCCTTACAGCAGCAAAAACGCCGCCTGGCCGTGAAAGTGGAGCGCGAGAAGAACGCGCTCGCCATTCTGCCGGAGTTGGCGGTCAAAATTCTCGACTACGTGCGCGACCATGGCCGTGTTACCACCCGTGACATGGTGCGCGAAACCGGCGCAAGCCCGAATACACTCAAAGCAACTTTCACATCACTGGTGGAAAAAGGCTTTCTGGTTCGCCACGGCGGCGGGCGGTCAACGTGGTATAGCCTGCCATAAGAAACAACCATTCATTTTCACGAAGCAAAATGAATGATTGGGTAAGCGGTGAGTAAGTCAAAAATCAATGTTTCTGAAATTACCTTTGACATTGGCGCCGTTCAATACAAATTCTGGTTGGAAAGTTGAAATCGATGAAGCGCTTGGATCAATATCGTCATAGATAAATTTAACTTCAATAGGTATTCCTTGGATAGCAACAAATTGAAGTAATACAGAAAACCCACTTTCTTTATCGAGTGCAGTGATAGATGATGAAGAATATTTTTTACTGAGGTTATCGTAAAGATCGCTTGTAAATGCGCTGATGCCGGCATCTTTATTAGGGCTTACAACCTTCGTCAGGCATGTTATTTGATTATGTCCCGAACGTGCGCAACCATGAAAATCAACTTTGATTCCTCCAGCAGACATTGTTCCCAGCGCCGTGGGTGAAAAGGAAGTATCTTTCGGTGTCGCATCCAGTATCGAAAAAGCGCCGGTTGCGAGATTGAGTTGCAAGGTGACACTCTCATAATTCGTTGTGCCATCGACTGAAACATCCGGTATGACCAAAATACCGTTGCTGCTGGTGAAATTAGAGGTGGCTAAGAGGGGGGGGGGGGGGACACTACCAACAGCGCAAAGGCAAAAAGCATTTTCTTCATTGTTATTGTTCCTTAGTGATTAAAAATAAATGATGCTTGTTGTATTGAACGTCTGTCAGCTTTTGCTGACGCCGGTATTTTATATATAAACCATGACGGAAGATAGCCGCTTGTAAGCTTGATGAATTTTCCGTGATACAGCGGGAAACATCGCATTCAAACGGATGATTTTTTGGTCCATTGTTGCCCCGCAGTGATGAAATATTTGATATACGGTATGGCTTGATCGGATTTCCGCAGCGCCAAATACAATTTCTGATAAAGCCCTTGGTCGCCGATCCGGATTTTGTTGAGATTCAAGTCCTTGTTTTTGATATCGGCGAGCCATTCCGGCAGCACGCACACGCCGCGGTTGAGGGCGGTCATTTGCAGCATGATTTCGAGTGATTCGATTTGTTTCAGTTTGGCTGGTTCGAGGTGTGCGGGGGTGAGGAAGTGCGTGAGGATGTCGAGTCGTTCCAGAGGTACCGGGAAAGTCAGCAGCGTTTCCTTGCTCAAAAGCTCCGGTGTGATTTGTGGCAAATCCGCCAGCGGATGATCGGGTGCTGCCAGCAGCACCAATTGATATTCCGCGAGCACTTCGTATTCGATGCTGTCTTTGCGCACCAAGTCGGGCGTGATCAATACGTCGATGTGATGATTCAGCAAGCCTTCCAAGCCCGAGAATTGAAATTTCTGCACGATGTCGACATCGATGCCGGGCATTTGCCGCATGTATTGACCGATCATGCCGGTGAGCCATTCGAAGCAAGGGTAGCATTCCACGCCGATGCGCAGAATGCCTTGCCGGCCTTCGCCGTAGGCTTGGAGGGTTTGTTCTGTCTGTGCAAGCACTGGCAGCACTTGATTGGCGGCTTCCAGCAATAGCTTGCCCGCCTGGGTCAGGCGCAGGCTGCGGCCATCGCGTTCCCATAGCGCGACGCCGAGTTTCTTTTCCAGATAACCGATTTGATGCGACAGCGCGGGTTGGCTGAGACAGAGCGCATTGGCGGCTCCGGTGAGGGTGCCGTTGGTGTGCAGCGCTTGGATGATTTTCAGATGGCTGTGCTCGATCATGTATGAGGTAACCTTATTGGAACGTTAAAACTTATCATTATTATTTATTATTCATCCTTCATACAATAGCGCCACTTTGATTAATCTTGGAGTGGTGATTTATGGTAACGACACACAATCTTGGATTCCCGCGTATCGGCAAAAACCGGGAATTGAAATTAGCTTTGGAGAAATACTGGCAAGGCGCCATTTCCGAAGCTGCTTTATTGAATAGTGCGCGGAATCTGCAAACGCAGCATTGGCAGGACCAGTCCCAGCTCGATTGGATTCCGGCGGGTGATTTTTCATTGTACGATCATGTGCTGGATACCAGCTTCCTGCTGGGAAATATCCCCGAGCGGGTCAGCGCTTTGACGGGCAGTGAGCTGGACAGTTACTTCCGCGTCGCCCGTGGGCGATCGGCTGCGGATAAATCCGCGTGCAGTTGCGTCAGTGCCGGTGAAATGACCAAGTGGTTCGATACCAATTACCATTACATCGTGCCCGAGTTTGCCCGCGACACGAAGTTCTCGTTGAATGCGAGCCGCCTGCTCGAACAGATCCGGCAAGCGCAGCACATCCATCCGCGCGTCAAACCGGTCATTTTGGGGCCGGTGACCTATTTGTGGCTGGGAAAATCCAAGGACAGCAGCGAAAAACTGGATTTGCTCGATGATCTGCTGGCGGTTTACGCGCAATTGCTGGGTGCGCTCAAAAATGCCGGTGCCGAGTGGGTGCAAATCGACGAGCCGGTGCTGGTCATGGAATTATCGGAGCCATGGAAGCATGCGTTGCGCAAAGCATATTTCCAATTACAGGCAGCACCGATTAAATTGCTGCTGACGACCTATTTCGGCCAACTGCAGGACAATCTGCAACTGGCGTGTGAGCTGCCGGTGGCCGGGCTGCATCTGGATGCCGTCAGTGCGCCGGATGAAGTCGCCAAGGTGATCGACTGGCTGCCGTCGCACAAAATCCTGTCGCTCGGTGTTGTCAGTGGCCGGAATATCTGGAAAACCGATTTGACCGCCGTGCTGGATTGGCTCCAGCCGGTACACACGCGTTTGCAAGACCGGTTGTGGCTGGCGCCGTCCTGCTCGCTGCTGCACGTGCCGGTCGATTTGGATAGCGAACAGAAACTCGATGCGGATATCCGTTCGTGGCTGGCATTCGCCGTGCAGAAACTCGATGAAATCGCTATCCTCGCGAAAGCTTTGAATCATGGCCGGGCTAGCGTTGCCGCAGCGCTCCAAGAGAATCAGGCGGCCATTACCAGCCGCAAGCAGTCGCGGCGTGTGCATCAAGTTGAGGTCAAAGGGCGACTGCAGGAAGTCACAGATGCCATGGGTAAACGCCGTTCGCCTTATCAGCAGCGGGCGGTGGTGCAACGCAATCGATTCCATTTGCCGCTGTTCCCGACCACGACCATCGGCTCGTTTCCGCAAACGCAGCAGATCCGCCAAGCGCGCCGCGATTTCCGTGCCGGTCAATTGACCGAAGCGGATTACCGCCGGGCGATGCGAAAAGAAATCGAGTTCTGCGTGCGCGAGCAGGAAGCGCTGGGACTGGATGTACTGGTGCACGGCGAACCCGAGCGTAACGATATGGTGGAATATTTCGGCGAGCATCTGGATGGCTTCGCGTTTACCGAATTCGGCTGGGTGCAGTCGTACGGTTCGCGCTGCGTCAAACCTCCTGTTATTTACGGCGATGTTTCCCATCCGCAAGCGATTACCACGGAATGGATCGAGTACGCCCAATCGCTGACCAAGAAACCGATGAAAGGCATGTTGACCGGGCCGGTGACCATGTTGAACTGGTCGTTCGTGCGCGACGATCAACCGCGCTCGGAAACCTGCCTGCAATTGGCGCTGGCGATTCGCGACGAAGTATTGGCACTGGAACAGGCCGGTATCCGCATGATTCAGATCGATGAAGCGGCGCTGCGCGAAGGATTGCCATTGAGAAAGTCGCAATGGAACGATTATCTCAACTGGGCCATCCGCGCTTTTCGCATCACTGCCAACGGTGTCAGAGACGAAACGCAAATTCATACGCATATGTGCTATTCGGAATTCAACGATATCATCCAAGCGATTGCACGCATGGATGCGGACGTGATCACCATCGAAACATCGCGCTCGGATATGGAATTGCTCGATGCCTTCGATCAGTTTCAATATCCGAACGAAATCGGGCCGGGCGTGTATGATATCCACTCACCCAATATTCCGTCGGTCGATTCGATCATCCAGTTGATGCAAAAAGCCGCGCAGCGCATACCGCCCGAGCGGTTGTGGGTGAATCCGGATTGCGGACTGAAAACCCGCAATTGGGACGAAGTAAAACCGGCGCTGAGCAATATGATTGCCGCCAGCCGGCAGTTGGCTGGTCGCTTGGACGCCGCGTAAGCCAAACACGGCCGTTTTTCGGAGCTTCCCTAAATTTGACTTGCCGGTGTTATTTAGCGATGATATGCAGCACTTTATCCACCACGGTTTATAAGGAGTAACCATGACCACCAAACCTTTGCTCAAACAAAAAATCAGCGCCATTATCAGCGAAAAGCATTTGCTCAAACATCCCTTCTATATCGCTTGGACCGAAGGTAAATTGACCAAGGAGCAATTGCGTCATTATGCCGAACAATATTTTTACAACGTACTGGCCGAACCGACCTATTTGAGCGCGGTGCACTTCAATACACCGCATATGCATTCCGACACCAACAGCGGCGACATCAGCGTGCGTCAGGAAGTGTTGCGCAATCTGATCGACGAAGAACACGGTGAGAAAAATCATCCGGCCTTATGGAAAAATTTCGCCTTCGCCTTGGGCGCGAACGATAAAATCCTGGCCAATACAGCGGCATTGCCGACCACCGAAAATCTCGTCAACACCTTCCGCGATATTTGCCTGAATCGCCCATTCTATGCCGGATTGGCTGCATTGCACGCATTTGAATCGCAAGTGCCCGACATCGCAGCGGTAAAAATCGATGGTCTGGCTAAATTCTATGGCATGAACAACCCGGAAGATTACGAATTCTTCTCAGTTCACCAAAAAGCCGATATTTATCACTCGCAAGCCGAATGGGCCATCATCGAGCGCTTTGCCGATACCCCGGAAAAACAAGCCGAAGTGCTGGCTGCAACCAAGGAAGCGTGCGATGCGTTGTGGGGTTTCCTGGACGGCATCCATGAAACCTATTGCAGCAATCTGATTTGCGAAGAAAAACAAGCTGCAACGGTTCACTAATTTTGTAACAACAAGCTTTAGCTTACGATCAGCCCGGAACGGATCACAATGCGAGTTGTGTCTGTTCCGGGCTTATTAATGATGAATCCGGTTTTTCATGATCTCATCGTGATAAAACCTCTTCCGCTTCAAATCACTTAAATCCATGTCGACTCACGACCGATGCTGTTCGATTGCACCGTATTTCAAGATCGCCGAGGGTCAAGTTGACCGGTTCAAACAACTATGCGAGCAATTTGTTGCCAGAGCAAGCAGCGGGCAAAAGTGCCTCTACTATGGTTTCTGCTTTCAGGGTGACGAAGCCTATTGCCGTGAAGGGTACGAGGATGCGCAAAGCTTGTTGGCACATTTGGATAATGTGGGTGATCTGCTGCAGCAAGCGCTAACGATGGCTGAGATCGTCCGTTTGGAGATTCACGGACCCGAGGAAGAGTTGAAAAAACTGTACCAACCGTTGGTGCAGTACAATCCACAGTATTTTGTGTTGCACTGCGGTTTCCGGCGGTAATTTTTTTGATTAGTGCTTGCCTCGAACGCTGGATTCAATCGCATCCAGCATCATTCCTGCCACATTAAATCCTGTCTGTTGGGTGATTTCCTGCATGCCGGTCGGGCTGGTGACGTTGATTTCGGTCAGATAATCGCCAATCACGTCCAATCCCACCAGCATTAAGCCGCGCGTGGCTAATTCAGGCCCGAGCGATTCCGCGATTGCCTGGTCGCGTGGCGATAGCGGTTGCGCTTTTCCCGTGCCGCCGGCGGCCAGATTACCGCGCGATTCTCCCGGTTTGGGGATGCGCGCCAAGGCATAGGGCACGGCCTTGCCGCCGATGAGCAGGATGCGTTTGTCCCCTTGCGCAATCTCGGGAATAAACCGTTGCGCCATGATGGTTCGCGTACCGTAATGGGTCAGCGTTTCGAGAATCACGCTGATATTGTGATCCGCACTGTGCACGCGGAACACGCTGGCGCCGCCCATGCCGTCGAGCGGTTTCAGGATGATATCCTGGTGCTGCGCAAGAAATTCCCGGATCATGTGCGCCTGGCTGGTCACCAGCGAGGGTGCGATCCACTGCGGGAATTGCGCGATGGCCAGTTTTTCGTTGTGATCGCGGATGGCGCGCGGATTGTTGATGACGAGCGCGCCTTGCGTTTGCGCTAATTCCAGCAGATACGTGCTGTAGACGTATTCCAGATCAAACGGCGGGTCTTTGCGCATCAGCACGGCATCGAAGTGATTCAGCGCGCTAGGCAGGATGTCGCCTGTGCGATACCAATGACCGTCTTGCAGCGGCGTGTCTGTCAGCGTCAAGGAACGGCAGAAGCCGGTGACCGTGTTGTCGAGCAAAGCTAGATCATGCTGATAGAGCACATCAATCTGATGATTCCGGGCAAATGCCTCGCGCATCATCGCATAGCTGGAGTCTTTGGCGGTTTTGATCGAATCCAGCTGATCGATGATAAAAGCGAGCTTCATGGTTGCACTTAAGCCGGTAGCGGCAGCTGCGCATGCGGATCGGTTTGTTCCAGTTCCAGCGCGGCGGCTAACAGCGCCAGACGGGCGACGACGCCATAGGCATAAAAACGGTTCGGGATGATATTCGGTTGCTTGGCGTTGGCTTCCAGACAGGTGGTTTCGAACGCCAGCGGCACGAAATGCATGCCCGGGGCATTCAGGTTCTCATCGATGCCGCGCCCGGTATGCACGCGGTAAAAACCGCCGACCACATAACGGTCGATCATGTACACCACCGGTTCGGCAACCGCCTGATTGATCGTCTCAAAGGTGTAGACGCCTTCCTGCACCAGCACATGGGAAACTTGCAGTCCTTCTTTGACGACTGCCATTTTATTGCGCTGTTTGCGGTTGAGATTATAGATATCCTCGCCGCTCTTGACCGTCATGATGCCCATGCCATAGGTGCCGGAATCGGCTTTGACGATGACAAACGGGTCTTCTTTGACGCCATACTGTTGATACTTTTTGCCGATCACCGAGAGAATACGGTCAATCGCTGCCGCGACGCATTCTACGCCTTGTTTTTCCAGGAAATTGATTTCCCCGCACGAGGTGAAACGCGGATTGATCAACCAGGGATCGATGCCGATCAGGTCGGCAAATTCCTGCGCCACGCGATCGTACGCGGCAAAGTGCTCCGATTTGCGCCGTGTTGCCCAGCCAGCATGCAGCGGCGGGATAACTGTTTGCTGTAAGTCCTGCAGAACCTCCGGCGCACCGTTCGATAAATCGTTATTCAGCAGCACCGCACAGGGATCGAAGTTGCTGACACCGAGCTTATTGTTTTTACGGATGATGGGCTCGAGCGTTATCGATTGCCCGTCCGGCAAATCAATCCGGGTAGCGGTAGTCACTTCGGGCAGCAGCGTGCCGAGGCGCACATTCAGCCCGGCGCGCTGTAAGATGTTTTGCAAGGTGGCGATATTCTGCAAGTAGAACGTATTGCGCGTGTGATTTTCCGGGATCAGCAGGATGCTATGCGTGTCCGGGCATATTTTTTCAATCGCGCTCATCATCGCCTGGACGCACAGCGGAATGAATTCCGGGTTCAGGTTATTAAAACCGCCGGGAAACAAGTTGGTATCCACAGGTGCCAATTTGAAGCCGCTGTTGCGCAAGTCGACCGAACAGTAAAAAGGTACGGTGTGCTCGCGCCATTTGTTTCTCAACCAATGCTCGATGGTTGGCATGGCATTGATGATACGGCTTTCAAGATCGAGGATAGGCCCGCGCAGGGCGGTAGAAAGATGAGGTACTGGCATTTCCGTATGAAGTATTAAACCGCGGGCATTATAGCATTATGTTTTGAGCACATTGTGAAGTGCCCGATCCTGAAGTATCTTACGATTTTATACAGAAAAATTTTTGCTGAAGCGAATGTCTGATCCTCTGCCACCTATTCTTATTTTGTTAGCTGTTTCAGTTCTGGCTGTCGTCGTGTTCCGTATGCTGCGCTTGCCGCCGATGCTCGGCTATTTATTGGCGGGCGTGAGTATCGGACCCTACGCGTTAGGATGGATAGCGGATATCGATGAAACCCAGCATTTGGCCGAATTTGGCGTGGTATTTTTGATGTTCAGCGTGGGGCTGGAATTCAGCTTGCCAAAGCTGATCACGATGAAGCGCATTGTGTTCGAATTCGGCACGGCGCAAGTGATCATTTGCATTGCGTTGGTGATGGCGGTTGCCTGGATGCTTGCACTGGATTGGCACGCCGGATTGGTATTGGGTGGCGCTCTGGCCATGTCCTCAACGGCGATTGTGAGCAAAATTCTGACGGAGCGGGCGGAGCTGAATTCCACCCATGGCCGGCAAGTGATCGGTGTGCTGCTGTTTCAGGATCTGGCGGTTATTCCCTTATTGATCATCATGCCGGCGTTGGCGGTTGAGATTGATAGCGATACCGGCGATTTTGGTCTGATGCTCTCGGTTGCTGCGCTGAAGGTGATTGCGGTTCTGGCATTTTTACTGTTTTTCGGGCAGAAATTGATGCGCCCTTGGTTTCATTTGGTCGCGCGCCAGAAATCATCGGAATTGTTCGTGCTCAACGTGCTGTTGGTCACGCTGGGAATCGCATGGTTAACCGAATTGGCCGGCCTGTCATTGGCATTGGGCGCTTTTCTGGCGGGTATGCTGATTTCCGAAACGGAATACCGCTATCAGGTTGAAGACGACATTAAGCCTTTCCGCGATATTTTGCTGGGTCTGTTTTTTGTGACGATCGGTATGCTGCTGGATATGGAAGTCGTCGTGGAGAATTTCCTGTGGATCGTCGTGATTCTGGCAGCCCTCATCGTGTTGAAAATAATAATTGTTGCCGGATTGTCGCGTTTGTTTGGCGCGGATTCCAACGTCTCGATCAAAACCGGCATGAGTCTGGCGCAGGCAGGGGAGTTCGGATTCGTATTGTTGGCACAGGCCGGTGAGTTCCGTTTGATCGAAAATTCGATTCTGCAGCCAGTGCTGGCGGCGATGGTGTTGTCGATGTTCATTGCCCCGTTTCTGATTGAGTACAGCGAATCGATGATTCACCGTTTTTACGGTTCGGATTGGATGTATCGCGCCATGCAAATCACTTCCATCGCGGCGCAGACCATGGTGGCGCAAAATCATGTGATTATTTGCGGCTATGGACGCAGCGGACAAAACATATCGCGCATACTGGAGCAAGAATCCATACCGTTTATCGCGCTTGATCTCGATCCGCAACGTATCCGTGAAGCCACCAGCGCAGGGGAAGCGGTGGTCTATGGCGACGCGGCGCGGCGTGAAGTGTTGATTGCAGCGGGCTTGATGCGCGCCAAAGTGCTGGTGGTCAGTTACGCCGATACGGTTTCCGCACTAAAAATCCTGAAACATGTTCAGGAACTGCATCCGGAACTCGCGGTTGTGGTCCGGGCGCGCGACAATGCCGACATTGATTTGTTAAAAGAAGCCGGCGCCACCGAAGTTGTCGCGGAAATTATGGAAGGCAGTTTGATGCTGGCGTCGCATGCCATGATGTTCGTCGACATATCGACCGGGCGGATTTTACGCCGTATCAGGGCAATTCGCGAGCAACGCTACAGTCTATTGCGCGGTTTCTATCACGGTGTGACCGATGAAGCGGAAGACGGCAGTGAGCGATTGTTGCCGCGCTTGCTGACCATCACGATGGTTCCCGGTGCGGCTGCAATCAATAAAACGTTGGGTGAGATCGATCTGACAAGCCTGGATGTCGAAGTCACCGCAGTTAGAAGACGCAACATCCGCGGACTGTTACCGACTGAAGAAACACGCCTGGAAACGGGCGATGTGGTGGTACTGCGAGGCACGCAGGAAAATCTCGCAGCGGCTGAAATTAAGTTGATACAGGGTTGAGAATTATCGATAAAACCGATTTTAACCAAAGAAACGAGAAATTGAGCAATTTGAATGTCGCTCCGGTTGATTGCAATCCCATTCATTCAGTAAGGCTTTGATCGTTACAAGCCACTAAGAATAGACAGTTTTCTTTATAAAGTGTATATTCTCCGTTCCGTCCTTTTGGTTCAAATCGATGGCGAAAGGCAGATGTTGGTAATCTCGATGATTACATGACAAGTAGTATTAGAATGGTGCTAAGAAAAGCGCAAAATTCATCTTTTATGGAGGGAGATATGATTAAAGCTGTTCAGGCAGTTGTAGGATTGGGATTGCTCTGTTTAGGCGCAACACAAGCAGTTGTTGCTGCAACAGACATCTCTAAATTACCACGCGTAAAACAAGAATTGGTGGCTCCACCAAATGTGCCGGTGCATGATCAAGTTTCAAAAGGGCCAAGAGTTGTTGAAGTTACAATGGAAACCCAAGAGAAACTGGTTGAAGTTGCTCCGGGTGCGAAAGTTTGGGGGTTGACTTTCAATGGCAGTATTCCTGGTCCGCTCATCGTCGTAAGTGAAGGCGACTACGTAGAATTAACATTAAAAAACCCAAAAAGCAGTACGCTGGCACATAATGTTGACTTCCATGCAGCAACCGGTGCTTTAGGCGGTGCTGGCTTGACACTGATTCAACCGGGTGAAGAAGTTGTATTGCGCTGGAAAGCAACTAAACCGGGCGTATTCGTTTACCATTGCGCACCTGGCGGAACCATGATTCCGTTCCACGTTATTTCCGGTATGAACGGCGCTGTTATGGTATTACCTAAAGATGGTTTGAAAGATGCCAAAGGTAAACCATACAAATATGACAAAGCATTCTACATCGGTGAACAAGATTTCTATCTGCCAAAAGATGCTAGTGGAAAATTCAAAACCTATGGTTCACCAGCTGAAGGTATGGCCGACATGTTGGAAACTGCAAAGGGACTTATTCCTACTCACGTAGTGTTTAATGGCGCTGTTGGTGCAATTACAGGTGACAATGCATTGAAAGCCAAAGTAGGCGAGAAAGTATTGTTTGTTCACTCACAATCTAACCGTCCTTCTTATCCGCACTTGATCGGTGGTCATGCTGATCTGTTCTGGCAAGAAGGTTCATTCAACGACGTACCTCTGACCAACCAGGAAACCTGGTTTATTGCAGCCGGTGCTGCTGTTGCAGCAGCATATGAATTCAAACAACCTGGTTTATACGTATACCTCAGTCATAACCTGATTGAAGCGGTATTGCTGGGTGCTGCACTTCATATGAACGTTGAAGGTAAATGGGATGATGATCTCATGACCCAACTCAAAAAACCTGCAAGCTTTGATGCAAAAGCTGCAATGGATCACTAAGAATAGACGTAGTGTAACTTGAGGTAGTGTAAAAAGGCCTCAACCTGTTCCGGGTTGAGGCCTTTGTCATTTCCGTTGCTTGCTTTGCTCAAATCTTTTATTTATTGTTCAGTCATCGTTTCGTCATGTCCATTAAATCCCATATTCGTACCGTTCCGCATTACCCGCATCACGGCATTATGTTTCGTGATATCACGACACTGTTAAAAGATCCTATCGGGTTGCGAACAACCATACAGGAAATTTCAAGCCGCTACAGCAATGTCAAAATTGATAAAGTGGCTGGAATCGAGTCGCGCGGTTTCATTATCGGTGCTCCTGTGGCCTATCAGTTGGGGAAAGGTTTTGTGCCGATTCGTAAGCAAAATAAACTGCCTGCCGAAACGATCGGCAGAGACTATCAATTGGAATATGGCAGCGACCGGATTGAAATTCATGTGGATGCGATTCAACCGGGGGAGCGGGTGCTTCTGATCGACGATCTGATTGCAACTGGTGGGACTGCAGAAGCAGCCGTTGGCCTGATCCGGGATATGGGCGGTGAGGTTGTGGAATGCTGCTTTGTCATTGACTTACCGGATGTGGGTGGCAAGGCGCGATTGGAAAATCTGGGTTGTAAGGTATTTGCCCTGTGCGAATTTGAAGGTGGTTAAAAGCTCTGAAAAACTACTGTGCCCGGTCATGCTGTGTTGAAATCAGACTCAAAATGCTCATTTACACTTTGTAAACTGCGCTTTTTCGCCTGATTTCGCCTTATCTGACCGTCGCTCGCTACCTTTTTCAGAGCTTCCTTAAATACGTCGGCTATAAAACCTTCCCAATGGATAATCCTACTCTTTCTTCAGAGCCGATAAGATTTTTTCATGGATGCCGCCGAATCCGCCATTGCTCATGATTAAGATGTGATCACCGGGTTTTGCGGTGCTGCAGATATTTTGTACCAGTTGGTTCATGTCATCAAAGCAATCCGCTTTTTTACCGAGTGGCATCAGTGCGGTTTTTGCCCATTGCGCATCGCGGGTGAAGCAGAACACATGATCAGCCTCTTGCACGCTGTTTGCCAGAAAATCTTTCCACACTCCCATTTTCATCGTGTTCGAACGTGGCTCCAGAATAGCGACGATTCTTTCTTTGCCGGCATGGGCTCGCAACCCATTGATTGTGGTTTGAATGGCGGTCGGGTGGTGGGCGAAGTCGTCGTAGACGGTGATGCCATTGACAGTACCCCGTTTCTCCATGCGCCGCTTAACATTCTTGAACTGCGCCAGTGCGTCGATTCCAACTGGGGTCGGCACTCCGGCATGCCGCGCCGCGATCAGCGCCGCCAACGCGTTCATGCGGTTATGTTCGCCCAGTAAATCCCATTGCAACCGTCCTTGGTGCATGTCGTGACAATAGATATCAATCGTCTGACTATCTTGTAATTTTGTGTGCCAGCCGTTTTCTGTGCCGAATGCTTCGACGGGTGTCCAACAGCCTTGCTGCAGAACTCGTGTTAAATTCTGATCTTTGCCGTTTGCCACGATCAGGCCGTTGTTGGGAACAATCCGCACGAAATGATGAAATTGCCGCTCGATAACGGCAAGATCGGCAAAAATGTCGGCGTGATCGAATTCGAGGTTGTTCAGTATGGCCGTTCTGGGATGGTAATGAACGAATTTGGAACGTTTGTCAAAAAAAGCCGTGTCGTATTCATCCGCTTCGATGACAAAGAAAGGCGAAGAATCTCCAATCCGTGCCGAGATGCCGAAATTCTCCGGGATTCCGCCGATCAGAAAGCCCGGATTCAATCCAGCATATTCTAGTATCCAGGTCAACATCGAACTGGTCGTCGTTTTTCCATGCGTACCGGCTACGGCGAGCACCCAACGGTGCCGCAGAATATTTTCCGACAACCACTGCGGACCGGAAATATAGGGTAAGTTGCGATTGAGGATTTCCTCCATCAACGGATTGCCGCGCGTTACGACGTTACCGATGACGAATATGTCCGGCTGCAATTGAATCTGCTCCGGCGAATAACCCGGTATCAATTGAATGCCTTGCGACTCAAGTTGTGTGCTCATCGGTGGATAGACATCCTGGTCGCAACCGGTCACGGTGTGACCGGACTCGCGCGCAATGGCGGCTATTCCGCCCATGAAGGTACCGCAAATTCCCAGTATATGAATATGCATGTTTGACTTAAAATTCGTGATTCAATGTAGCAGGAAAACGATTATGATTGAGGGATGACGAGCATTATAAAGGATAAGGCCGTCAATACCGGAGCTTGTTTGCGGTCAATTCCTATCGAAAACAATGAAGGGTGTTATTTCCGGTTGGTGATTTTTTAGATTAATTAACTAATTTGCCAGTGCAGAACGCTCAACTCATCGGTTCGGATTATCGCGGACGGTTTGCGCCGTCTCCCACCGGACCGTTGCATTTTGGTTCGCTGGTCGCAGCGGTAGGCAGCTACGCCGATGCGAAATTTCATCGCGGCAAATGGCTAGTTAGAATTGAGGATGTCGATTTGCAGCGCACGGTGCCCGGCGTAGCGGGTCAAATTCTCGATACCCTTGAGAAATTGGGTATGGAATGGGACGAGGAAGTCATTTACCAAAGCCAGCGTTTTGAGGCATACCGGGAAGCTTTGGAGGTGCTGGGTAAGCAAGGTGTGCTTTATCCTTGTTCCTGCTCACGAAAAGAAATTGTGGATTCCAGTATCACCAGTTTATATGGTTTTATTTACCCCGGAACTTGTCTGAATAAACCTGCCTCGACAGAGCATGCTCATGTGCTTCGCGTTCAGACCCATGATGACTTAATAGCGTTTCAGGATAGGCTGCAGGGATTTTATACGCAAAGACTGCACCACGATGTCGGTGATTTTGTGTTGCGCCGTGCCGATGGGATTTACGCCTATCAATTGGCAGTCGTGGTTGACGACGCTGCGCAAAATATCACGCATGTCGTGCGCGGCGCCGATCTGCTCGATTCCACACCGCGGCAAATATTTCTGCAACAGTTGCTGGGTTACGCAACACCGCATTACCTGCATTTGCCCGTGGTAACCAACGCCGCCGGTGAGAAACTCAGCAAGCAAACAAAGGCGGCACCCATCGATATGGCGAATGCACTATGTGAATTGGTTGCTGCATTACGTTTCTTGGGACAGGAATCACCGGAAGAAATTTTGCAAGGCGATATTTCTTCTTTTTGGCGCTGGACAATAGAAAATTGGCGTGTGAGCCGGATTCCCAATGGCTGTGATATAAAACCATGAAAGTGGTAATTATGCTAGGCTGTAGCGCGTACATAGACCGGTTGGTGAAATGCCGGTGTGAATTTGCGATCATGGACGGCTTAAGTTCCTCATCTATATGAAGTAAGGGGTTAGTGTGGCTTTTTTGCCATTTAATATTGCAAGACAAAAAAGATTGCGAGTGGTCATTGTCGGTGGTGGATACGCCGGGCTTGCCGCGTTAACCAATCTGCTGCAGTTCGCTCCGGATACGGATGTCACGCTGGTGGATCCGAAAACGCAGCACTTGAAAATCACGCATCTGCACGAAACATTCCGTTATCCTCTGACCGATTTGCTGGTTCCTTTTACGGATATAGCAAGCCGCTACGGATGCCGCCACATGATGGCATCACTACGCTTCGATCCGGATATGCTGCAAGCCTGCCAGGCGGAACGGCGCTTGGTTATCAATGGTGAAGCGCTCGATTTTGATTATCTGATCATCGCAACCGGTTGTGAGAGCCAGGAGGCCAGTCACGGCGATGGCGGAAATGTGCTGCGTCTGCATGATTTTATCGTGACCGGCGGCGCGGAGCTGTTAACTGCATTTCTTCATCGGAGTGATGCACCGCAACCGGTGATCTCTGTCGTTGGTGGAGGCGCGACGGGGATACAGTTCTTGTTCGAAATCAGGCAATTTCTCGATCGTATCAAGCGTAAAGCGGATTTACGCCTGATCCATGCGGGAGAACATGTGCTGGAGCAATTTCCCGCAGGCTTTGCACAGTACGTCGAATCCCGCATGCGCGACATGAATATTGCGTTTTATCCGGATACTTATTACCGTGAGCAACGGGCTGATAAAATCGTGCTGGCGGAGAAAATCACCGGAAAGCAATTCGAATTGCCTTCGGATTTGTCGCTGCTGTTTTTAGGTAAGAAACAGCAGAATATGTTTACCGCCAATGCCTTCGGACAAGTATTGGTCGACCAGAAACCGTTGTCCAATATTTTTGTGGCCGGTGATTGTTCCTATTATCAATCGCTGGGATCGAATACATTAACCGCGCAATCCGCTGTCCGGAAAGGTAAGTTGGTGGCGCGCAATGTTTTGCGCCACGCAGGATTTCCCGGATTGCTCGAGCCTTATCTGCATCATGAATTGGGTTATATGGTGAGTCTTGGCGCATCGGATGCAGTAGGCTGGCTGGTTGCCGAAAGCAATTTGATTACCGGTCTATCGGCTTTGACGATTAAAGAAGTCGTTGAAACGCAATATGACTTATTTTTGGCAGGAATCGACACCTACTTGGTTTAGCAAATAACTGCGCAGGAGGCATTAAATGCTTGGTTTGTTCAAAGATAACCCTGTAATTGGCAAGGCCAGTGCGATCATTCAAAGCCCCAGTGACAAGATTTTCAACTTTATCGGCACCGATTTGCTGATCAACTACCCGCGCTGGTCGCCTGAAGTCAAGGAATTGGAGAAACTCACCGACGGCTCGGTAAAACTCGGAACGGTCTGCCGCCAGGTCCGTATCGATCAGGGAAATCGCTCGGAATCGACGTTTAAGGTAAAAATTTTTGAGGTGGGTTCGCGCATTTGTTTTGAAGGGGTTTCCAATCCGTACCGCTGTGACTATGTGATTGAAGCAATCAATGTTTCCGATAGCCGACTGACGTTTGTTTTTGAACTGTTGAGCCTGGACTTGCATGTACGGCCGTTCGAGAAGCTCGTGTGCATCGCGGTGCAAGATGGTACCGAGAGAGCGGTGAGAAATATCAAGAAACTGATTGAAGCGGATCGGGTTGATTCCAAATAACCGACCATTTTAAGCATAACCAATCATTGATTAACCTGGAGAGATGATCATGGATTTTATCGTTGAGAAAGACCCCGGATTAATTCCACAAGTATTGTCCAAGATTCTTGATTCATGCGTGAATGGTGTAACGCTGGCTGATCCCGATCAAGAGGATATGCCTTTGGTTTATGTCAATAAGGCGTTTGAGGAAATAACCGGGTATACATTGGCGGAAACGGTGGGTAAGAATTGCCGTTTTTTACAAGGAAATGAACATGACCAAGCCGGTGTTAAGCAATTACATGATGCAATCAAGAGCAAGAAACCGGTTGAGGTGGTTTTGAGAAACTTCCGTAAAAACGGTGAATTGTTTTATAACCACTTACTCGTTTCGCCGCTCTTCGATTCGCATGGAAATGTGCTGTATTTCCTGGGAGTGCAATTTGACATTACACCGCAGATCCGGGCGGAGGAGGAGATTAAAGCATTGAAAGAGCAGCTGGCCGCACTTAAGAGCTGAGGGGTTATTGTTGGATATATTAGCCGCAGCAGATTGATGATGCGGCATGCCGGTCAAGTTGACGGGCGATTGTAACTGCGATCTACCCAGAGTACGGGAATATCCGGTTGTACTAGGGTAAAAAGATGCAGAATGATCGCTTCGAAGAACGGATGCTGATATAGGGCACGGTCGTTGGCTTGCACGATACTCCAGCGCACGGTATCGGATGCGGATTTATTTTGTAGTGCGATTTTCATCAATAAAGAGCGAGGTATTCATACCATGAAAAATATAACACCTATTTTGATTGCCGCGATATTGACGTTTTTCCTGATCGGCGAAATTAGCGCATCGGGGGCATCGGGAAATGCCGAGACCGGGAAGGCGATTACCTTCATGGCGGAAGCAATAAAACATGCGGAAATGGCCAAAACCCATAAAGCACATGCGGAACATATTCACAAGCATGCCGAGAAAAGCCTGGAGTATGTCAAAAAAGCCGAGGCGGATGCGATCGAGAATGAAGACACCAAGGGAAGAGTGCACATAACCGAATCCATCCGGCACTTGGTCGAAGCCATCAATCACGCCAGAGTAGGGCACGCTGATATTGCGAGCGAGCACGTTACCGATGCATTGGAAGAAATGCGTCAATATACAGCCGAATAGATTTCAAAGTGTGCGGCAGGTGTTCCGCAGGCGCGAGCCGGGAATGTTTTTGATGGGCTCGCCGTAAATAGTCGCCCCTGCAAAATTCACACAGTCATGCCGACAAACGAACGTTTTGTGTAAAAGGTGTTGATCAGTTGCAGCAGCGCAAGTCGCAATAAAGAATTCTTGATGCCCAAACGGTGTATAGCTCTCATCAGCCAGCGCAGATTGTAGCCAGCCGCACATAACACAGCGTGCAGTGCATCACCCAACTGACCTGGTAACCAGCAGCGATTCATTCGGTGATCCGACTTCAGATGCCCGATTGCAGGTTCCACGGCCTGCCGGCGCTTGAGCCAGCGCCGCTGCGGTTTCGTCAGCGACTTGTACTTGCCGCGATGGATGATTTCCACTGCCGGATTGTCAGCATCCACTCCCCGGAACCCGAGATCGGCAATAACCTGCTTCGGTATTGATCCGGTATCTTCGAGTAGCCTGTGCGTTTGTTCGAGCTGTTGGTGGAGAATATGACCATCGTAGGGATTGCCAGGAAAGGTTCTGGCACCGACTATCAGGCCGCTTTTGTGCGTAACAGCAATGCCGGCTTTAACTCCGAACTCGTAAGGTTTGCGTGCTTTGCCCTTGCCGATGCATTCGGCTTCCGGTGCGTGCAATGCATAGAGTTTGTTGTTGTCCTTGGGGTTGCTGCTTATGAATCCGTCCTGCCCGTTCCAATAGCGTGGTCAATTGCTGCAGCGATGCGGCACAGACCGTCGTCACGGTTGCCAGTTTGCGCTGGATCTCCCGCAGCACGATACCAAGGATCGTGCGTTGGCGTTTAACGGTTTTGTGCAGACGCCGCAATTGCCTGGCGTGGGCATAGCCGCCTGCCCTTCGGCGCAGCGCCTTGCCTTCTTTGGCGTAGGTTTGCTTCAAGGTGATGCCAGCCCGTCTGGCTGCTTGCACAATCTTGCCGCGAGCAATTTCCAGTAACCGGCTATCCACCGGATGCGCAATTGCCTTTTCCTGAATTGTCGTGTCAACAATCACTCGTTTGAATTCAGCCGGTTTGACCGCCTTGGTGTGCACCGCAGTGTCAATCGTTGCCTTCAGCAGCTTCTCAACACCAGCTTCACCAATGGCGGTGCGGAAACGGCCAATCTGGGTGGCATCACACGGCAACTTCGATGTGTAATATTCCTCGCCGCTGAAATACTGCCACACCACATTCTCCGGCCAGCGAACCACCAGCTCTTCGTCACTGAGGTTGAACGCATGCTTCAGATACAGCAACGATGCCATCAACCGGATCGGCAAGCGGGGGCGACCCGCAGTGCTCACGCCCCCACTGGCAATCGCCAATGTTGTGCCAAAAAGAGTCGTTGATCTCCAACACTTCACCCTGACGGTTTTTACGCTCAAAAGCAGGGACAAGTGCTGCTTCAATATCAGCCCACGGCAGTCGATTCGACAGCACTGCCAGGGGATGACGCAGATCAATTATCTGATCGAGACGCGCTCGGAAAAAATCATCGGTCGGCATTTCAGTTCCTCTTGATTCTCTCAGTGTTTTGATGCGAATAGTATAAATTCTCAGGGATCAATGCCGTCTAAAATTTGATGATTCCTGCAGTTCATGCAGGCTCTAAGTGTTTTGCAGGGATGACTATATAGCTTGGCGGCTGCCCATTTGGAATAAGTGTCGACGAAGGTCTGCTGGTAAATCCGTCCCACGCCCTTGAGGGTGCCGACGTAAAAGGTATCCTGACTACCGAGATAGCCGGGATGAGCGGTCTCGATCACGCCATGGGCAACATCATCGTCCTGTTTCTTCTCCAGTATCACGAGAAAAACCCATCACCTTGCAGGCGCGGGATACATTGCCAAGCTCGGCTGCCAGATTAAGCAGACCGATCTTGTGTTTGATGATTTTCTGGTGAAAACTACTCATGGGATTACTCCTTTGCGCTTTCGCGCTTGGTTGATAAAGTTTCGCACCTCTATCAAACCGAGTAATCCCACCCTTTGGCAAGACCTTATTGTCAGATCAAGTTTGCGGCCTGTTGAAGAACCTCTGATACTACGTTGAGTTGATAATAAAATAGACTTCACTATCGACCACCGGTAAAGATCAATGCAAGGCAAACAAACGCATCAACGGGAATTATTCTCGACGATAGATCTGAGAGCTTTATTCCCAAAGATCATTTATTAAGGAAGGTCGATAAGCTACTGGATTTGGAGTTTTGTATGGCCTGACCGAAGAACTCTACTGCGTAGACAATGGACGAACCTCCATTGATCCCGTATTGTTTTTCGGATGCAGCTGATCAGTTACTTGTTTGGGATTGAGTCTGACCGTCAGCTTTGCCGTGATGTTCACCTGAATCTGGCATATCGTTGGTTTTGCCGGATTCCCCTATACCAGTCTGTACCTCACCACTCCTCATTAACCCGTATACGAGACAGAATGGGAGAATCCAGATACCAGCAAATATTTAAACTGATGTTGCTGCAATGGCAAAAGCAGGGTCGATTCACCGGCAAGCAGATTGTTGTTGATGCGACGCTCGTGAAGGCTAATGCCTCCATGGATTCCCTGGTAAAGCGCGAGAATGCTGATCCTAATGCCAGAGTTTTAAAGCAGTATGAGAAGCGGTATCATGATTTTCAGCATGGAAAACGCAAACGCCGAGTGGCTAATCAGACTCATGTCAGTGCCTCAGACCCAGATGCCACTATGGTCTATCGTAAAGGTACTGATGGTGGTCTTAAGTACAAGGTTCACTATAGTGCTGATGTAAAGACACGGATTATTACTGATTGTTATACCACGACGGGCTCTACTCATGAGGGCCCCATACTCCCTGACAGAATCGACTATTTATGTAATGAGATGGGTTTTGATGTTCAAGAAGTGATTGCTGATCGTGGATATGGTCGGGGGCCAACTTATAGTGCGTTTAGGCAACGCAAGATACGCACTTATATACCGCTGCACGATGCCCGTCTTGGCAAAGGCAAACTTACGCCCACTGAGTTCAGGTATCACAGTGAGACTGATCGATACCAATGTCCAGAGGGGTATTTTCTCTACCCTTATGAGAAATTGGATAACGGGATGATCAAACGATACCGAATCACTGGCGGGCACTGTCGCCAGTGCCCCAGGCGAGCAGATTGCTTACCCGAGTCGGCCAAAACAGGGCTCGGTTTGTCTATCGAAGTCCACATCAGCATGAAATTGACAAGGTTCGTGTACGGCAAGAAACCAGAGCTTTTATCAGCAAGATGATATTGCGCAAATGGACGATCGAAGGATTATTCGCTGAAGCCAAGCAGTTTCACGGACTAAGACGTGCCCGTTACCGGGGATTACAGAAAGTATCGATTCAGGCTCTGATGACCGCAATGGCCCAAAACATTAAGCGAATCGTCAAGCAATCGCCAAGTATTTATTGGCTTTTGAAAAAATATCTGTCTCTCCGAGAAGAAATATTGAAAGTACAAAATTATCTAAATTACTTTAGACGCATACCAAAATTTTTTCCACATGAAGCAGTCTCGGCATAAAACTGGCTTTTTCAACAGGCCGCAAACTTGATCTGACAATAAGGTCTTGCCAAAGGGTGGGATTACTCGGTTTGATAGAGGTGCGAAACTTTATCAACCAAGCGCGAAAGCGCAAAGGAGTAATCCCATGAGTAGTTTTCACCAGAAAATCATCAAACACAAGATCGGTCTGCTTAATCTGGCAGCCGAGCTTGGCAATGTATCCCGCGCCTGCAAGGTGATGGGTTTTTCTCGTGATACTGGAGAAGAAACAGGACGATGATGTTGCCCATGGCGTGATCGAGACCGCTCATCCCGGCTATCTCGGTAGTCAGGATACCTTTTACGTCGGCACCCTCAAGGGCGTGGGACGGATTTACCAGCAGACCTTCGTCGACACTTATTCCAAATGGGCAGCCGCCAAGCTATATACCACCAAAACACCTATCACATCGGCTGATTTGCTCAATGACCGGGTACTGCCGTTCTTCACCGAGCAAAGTATGGGCGTCATCCGTATCCTGACCGACCGCGGTACCGAATATTGCGGCAAGCTGGAGAATCACGATTACCAGCTCTATCTGGCACTCAATGACATTGAGCATTCTAAAACGAAAGCCAACCATCCGCAGACCAACGGTATTTGCGAGCGTTTCCACAAAACCATCTTGCAGGAGTTCTACCAGGTAGCTTTCCGGCGCAAGATTTACCACTCTATTGAAGAGTTACAGTACGATCTGGATGACTGGATGGTGTATTACAACAGCACGCGTACTCACCAGGGCAAGATGTGCTGTGGGCGCACGCCAATGCAAACTTTAATTGTCGATTCCATTATTTCTGCCTTGGTATGCCGCATTCGGATGGCTGCTTTGTCAAAGCCTATCCGACCGAAGATACTGAATCCTTTCTGGATGGGCATGTTGCTGCTTTTGCATTTTTGGGTGGGGTGCCACAATCGATCCTATACGACAACACCAAAATTGCAGTGGCCAAGATACTGGGTGATGAAGAGCGTCAGCGTACCAAGGCGTTCAGTGAACTGCAAAATCATTACTTGTTTGAAGATAAGTTTGGGCGGCCTGGCCGTGGCAATGACAAGGGGAATGTTGAAGGCATGGCTTCGATCACGCCTTCGTCATTCTTACTGCTGGCCCGGTAATAGAGTAACGATCTCGCCATCCGGATCGCCCGGCAGGCCTGACGGGAGGATAACTCATGTTCCGCAGTCATAAACTGAACTATCTCAACCTTTTTCGCCGGGGCTATAGCTTTTTTGTGACAACATCCTGCAGCGCATTGTGCATGAGTGCCAGCTCAGCACACATCTTCTTGAGCTTGGCGTTCTCGGCTTGAAGTTCCTTCAGATGCCTGAGTTGCGATGCATCCATAATACCACCCGTAAGCGGATTTCCATTTGTAGTATGTCGCATCACTGATGCCGTACTTGCGACAGGTCTCGTTGACTTTGGCACCTAGCTCAACTTCCCTGAGCAAGGCAGTGATTTGCTGTTCACTGTACTTCGATTTCTTCATCATAGAGCTCCTTTGGTTAAGAAAACTCTACTTTAAGTTGGATCAAATTTCCGAGGCGATTACACACCCTCTAAGTGTATGCTTTGGTTTCATTCCCGCCAGAGGTATTTCCTGACGGGAATGACATTTCTCTAGAGCTTATTGACGAACAATCTTCCTCAATAAGTCACTAGCGCTGCGGTACTTACCGTGGATAAATTATCTTCAGCATCAAAGGCCTTAACTGTGTAACTATAAAGAGTTCCCTTGGCGGTACCTGTAATGACATCATTAAACTTATTTGTCGTAGTTACACCGATTTTTGTCCCATTCCGATATATGTTGTATCCTGCAACCCCTACATTATCCGAGGATGCACCCCACGTTAATGCAACGCCGGCAGCAGTCGTATATTTTGATATTTTCGCAGCGACTGAAGAAGGTATAGTTGGAGCTACGGTATCGAAATTGTAGCAAGACATTCCCTCACCGCATGGAAAACCATTCCATATTTGCAGCCCTGTTGTGTGATTATCCACTGTTGCATGCCCACCACTATAAGGATTGCTGATAAATATTCGGGTTATAGGAAGCTTATAATCCCCCATATTTGGTCCATGGTGATCAACAATCACCTCACCGTCAATCGCCACCCAGAAGCGTCCGTCACTACCACCTGACCGATGCCAGTAAACCTCAAATTTGGACCATTTATCAATTGGTATTGGTGCAATGCGGTTAGTCTCAATCCAATAATCAACCGGTGTAAATGGGCCATTGGCAACATTATCACCCTTCGTGAGCCAATAAAGCTTACCATCACCTCCCTTCACGACATAAACCGTGATGCGGTAATCACCCATCCACGTATTGTTGTAACCTCCTGTTTTGAACTCAAAATGGGCACGCCAATTTCCCCCAGGAACTGTAGCATCTAGCTGTGTTTCCAAATCTGCTTGATATCTGAACCAATAGGTAATGTACAAGTCATTAACGTCGCCAATTTTCCAAGGCCTGTTGATTAAAAATGGAGCCTGTGTACCACCCGCACCTACCGGCAATTTTATTTTCACTTGCTGAGAAAGCTCATTGATCAAATCTCCCTTTGGTCCGGTAACAGGTATGATTTGATTGGTTATATAGTTTCCAATCGTTGAAGAAGTAATAGGATCGACAGTAATCAATTGAACTCCGGAAAAATCCGAACCCAATGCAGAAACCGGCCAGGTATAACCAGTTTCTTTGTCTGTACCGTTAACAGCTTGCCATGCGCCATTAGTACTAAAGTTGTAGAGCGGACCAAGTGAAATACCGGAGCCAAGGTTCGATCGAAAAAGTAAGTTAGCTGCGTGAGCTGTTGTAGCAACAAAGCTAATAGTGATAAGGATCAATAACATGAAAACCATCATGTTAATCCTGGATTGAGTGATACTATTCATATTGGATTTATTTATTCGTATTAGTTTGCTATTTAATACTGGCAAACCATTTGCGTGTAATACTGGATCAATAATATTCATTTTAGGTTCCTCCTTAGAGTTAAAAGGACGGAACTGCGTGGATATGCATGTATCAACATTATTTCATTCGATACTTGTCGAATCACAAGTGTGATTAAGACGGGTGCGTTATCTGGCAGTCCTGCCATCCTGGGGTATTTACCCTTTAGATCAGTGACTTTGCGTCCCCTGCTTTCGCAGAGTTTGCCTTTTTCATATTGCTACAGCATTACTGAAGCACAAAATATGCCAACTTAAGGTTCAAAAAAATACTATGACTAACCAGCAATCATTTATATCGCAGATAAGTAAAATGCTGTCGTAGCCTTGTCGAAAATTTGAGCGAACTCTTCGATAACATCTGTAGTCACCTCGGAAATTTGATCCAATTTAAAGTAGAGTTTTCTTAACCAAAAGGAGCTCTATGATGAAGAAATCGAAGTACAGTGAACAGCAAATCATTGCCTTGCTCAGGGAAGTTGAGCTAGTAACCTAAGTGCAACCCACACTAGACAAAATCGTCACAAGATATGGTTAAATTTCGATTTCACTAAACTGCATTGACCTATGACAGAGAGTACACGGCGGCACGATCTATCGGATTCGGCTTGGGCGCTTCTTGAGGCGCATTTGCCTGGTCAAAGCGAGCAATGGAGCGGCATCGCCAAAGATAACCGGCAGTTCATCAATGCAGTGTTTTGGATTTTGCGCACGGGGGCGCCCTGGCAGGATTTGCCCGTGAGCTACGGTGACTGGAAGAACACGCACCGCAGATTCTGTCGTTGGCGCGACCGGGGTGTTTGGGAGGCGCTGCTTGAACAACTCATTGATGACCCCGATTTTGAGTGGTTGATGATTGATGCAAGCCATTGCAAGGTACATCCGCATGCTGCTGGAGCGCGTGGAGGCAATCAGGGGATGAGTCGTACAAAAGGGGGCTCAACACCAAGGTACATCTGGCCGTGGATGCGCATGGTATGCCGGTCAGAATCATTGCTACAGAAGCTACCCGTGCAGATTGCACACAAGTTCAAGGACTCATTGCCGGCATCCTGGCCTAGCACCTGATTGCCGACAAGGGTTACGATAGTGATGCCATCGTCGAGCAAGCGCAATCTCAGGGCATGCAGGTGGTGATCCCGCCACGAAAAAATAGAAAGGGACAGCGCAAATATGACAAACACCTGTACCGGCAACGCCACCTCGTCGAGAATACGTTTCTTGCGCTTAAACAGTGGCGCGGCATCGCTACCCGCTACGCCAAGAACCTCTCTTCCTTCCTTGCTGCCGTCCAGATCCATTGCCTTGCACTCTGGTTAAATACTCGTGACGACACTATCTAGTAATTTCCTTGTTAACCCTGAGCGGTATGCCATGTGTATTTGGAACCAAATGCATAAGTGACATTTTTTGTTAGCTAATGACACGATATGTCAATGATAGTTAAATTACCTCCGACAAAGCCGGAGGCTTATTGGGTGAACGCCTCAAAGGCGTCCTAAACCATGAGCCGCCCAAGGCGGCTAAACATCTAACTTCATTTGGTCGTAGCGTTCATCCTCTTGCTCTTGGTTGCGGATATATGATTTTATCGTCCCATACCTCCTTTGCGACAATTAAAGTTTGCATTGGCGTGCGCCCACAGCACATCTTGCCCTGGTGAGTACGCGTGCTGTTGTAATACACCATCCAGTCATCCAGATCGTACTGTAACTCTTCAATAGAGTGGTAAATCTTGCGCCGGAAAGCTACCTGGTAGAACTCCTGCAAGATGGTTTTGTGGAAACGCTCGCAAATACCGTTGGTCTGCGGATGGTTGGCTTTCGTTTTAGAATGCTCAATGTCATTGAGTGCCAGATAGAGCTGGTAATCGTGATTCTCCAGCTTGCCGCAATATTCGGTACCGCGGTCGGTCAGGATACGGATGACGCCCATACTTTGCTCGGTGAAGAACGGCAGTACCCGGTCATTGAGCAAATCAGCCGATGTGATAGGTGTTTTGGTGGTATATAGCTTGGCGGCTGCCCATTTGGAATAAGTGTCGACGAAGGTCTGCTGGTAAATCCGTCCCACGCCCTTGAGGGTGCCGACGTAAAAGGTATCCTGACTACCGAGATAGCCGGGATGAGCGGTCTCGATCACGCCATGGGCAACATCATCGTCCTGTTTCTTCTCCAGTATCACGAGAAAAACCCATCACCTTGCAGGCGCGGGATACATTGCCAAGCTCGGCTGCCAGATTAAGCAGACCGATCTTGTGTTTGATGATTTTCTGGTGAAAACTACTCATGGGATTACTCCTTTGCGCTTTCGCGCTTGGTTGATAAAGTTTCGCACCTCTATCAAACCGAGTAATCCCACCCTTTGGCAAGACCTTATTGTCAGATCAAGTTTGCGGCCTGTTGAAGAACCTCTGATACTACGTTGAGTTGATAATAAAATAGACTTCACTATCGACCACCGGTAAAGATCAATGCAAGGCAAACAAACGCATCAACGGGAATTATTCTCGACGATAGATCTAGAGAGCTTTATTCCCAAAGATCATTTATTAAGGAAGGTCGATAAGCTACTGGATTTGGAGTTTTTGTATGGCCTGACCGAAGAACTCTACTGCGTAGACAATGGACGAACCTCCATTGATCCCGTATTGTTTTTTCGGATGCAGCTGATCAGTTACTTGTTTGGGATTGAGTCTGACCGTCAGCTTTGCCGTGATGTTCACCTGAATCTGGCATATCGTTGGTTTTGCCGGATTCCCCTATACCAGTCTGTACCTCACCACTCCTCATTAACCCGTATACGAGACAGAATGGGAGAATCCAGATACCAGCAAATATTTAAACTGATGTTGCTGCAATGGCAAAAGCAGGGTCGATTCACCGGCAAGCAGATTGTTGTTGATGCGACGCTCGTGAAGGCTAATGCCTCCATGGATTCCCTGGTAAAGCGCGAGAATGCTGATCCTAATGCCAGAGTTTTAAAGCAGTATGAGAAGCGGTATCATGATTTTCAGCATGGAAAACGCAAACGCCGAGTGGCTAATCAGACTCATGTCAGTGCCTCAGACCCAGATGCCACTATGGTCTATCGTAAAGGTACTGATGGTGGTCTTAAGTACAAGGTTCACTATAGTGCTGATGTAAAGACACGGATTATTACTGATTGTTATACCACGACGGGCTCTACTCATGAGGGCCCCATACTCCCTGACAGAATCGACTATTTATGTAATGAGATGGGTTTTGATGTTCAAGAAGTGATTGCTGATCGTGGATATGGTCGGGGGCCAACTTATAGTGCGTTTAGGCAACGCAAGATACGCACTTATATACCGCTGCACGATGCCCGTCTTGGCAAAGGCAAACTTACGCCCACTGAGTTCAGGTATCACAGTGAGACTGATCGATACCAATGTCCAGAGGGGTATTTTCTCTACCCTTATGAGAAATTGGATAACGGGATGATCAAACGATACCGAATCACTGGCGGGCACTGTCGCCAGTGCCCCAGGCGAGCAGATTGCTTACCCGAGTCGGCCAAAAACAGGGCTCGGTTTGTCTATCGAAGTCCACATCAGCATGAAATTGACAAGGTTCGTGTACGGCAAGAAACCAGAGCTTTTATCAGCAAGATGATATTGCGCAAATGGACGATCGAAGGATTATTCGCTGAAGCCAAGCAGTTTCACGGACTAAGACGTGCCCGTTACCGGGGATTACAGAAAGTATCGATTCAGGCTCTGATGACCGCAATGGCCCAAAACATTAAGCGAATCGTCAAGCAATCGCCAAGTATTTATTGGCTTTTGAAAAAATATCTGTCTCTCCGAGAAGAAATATTGAAAGTACAAAATTATCTAAATTACTTTAGACGCATACCAAAATTTTTTCCACATGAAGCAGTCTCGGCATAAAACTGGCTTTTTCAACAGGCCGTCTGAATTACTACATATTAGTATCTATTTTAATAGGTCAATCGCTGTTTCTCTCCTGCAAATTACCGGTTCAAATCCTTCTTAATCTGAGTAGTAGAAATTTCCGGTGTGCGGGATAAGTACACCACTTCGCAACCTTCTTCTTGCAGAAAGTCAAATTTTCCTTTCCAGTCATCACCGATCGCGAATACATCGGCATGGTATTTATGTATGTCGCTGCGCTTCTGATCCCAGCTTTCCTCGCGAATAACCAGATCTACATAGCGGACAGCTTCTAGCAGCTGTTTACGCTTTTCGTAATCGAAATAGCACTTTTTGTGTTTCTCATCCCAATTGAACTCGTCGGTGGATAAACCAACGATCAGATAATCGCCCATGGCCTTTACCCGGCGTAGTAAGTTGATGTGCCCGTAATGTAGAAGATCAAACGTGCCGTATGTAATCAATCGTTTCATAATTTCCGCAATCCCTTAGCATTTGTTCAGTTTCATCCGGATTCTCGCTTTGATATGCCGCATCATGCTGCGAGCACTAACATACGCTTCTTCACTCCAGGTACCATTGCGCCAAATCTCTTCCTTTTTTTTACGCAACCCTTTGAGAGCTTCCATAGCGTCAGAGCGGTACGGATAGAAATATAGTTCCGTGATGCGCTTCAGTTCGCTCCTATCGCTGTCATACCGGTCACGTTCCAGCAGATTATAGCGTTCCTGCGGGTCCCACTCCAGATCATAAAGTTCTTCGGTACGGTTGTGTTTATTATAAATGTATTTATAGCGCTGTCCGATAACGGCCAGCCTTCGGTTCGGTTGGCAGTAATACAAGGTATCCGTCAGCACATAATCATGTTTCGGGATTTTCTTCTCCAGAATAATATCCATCAGATCGGTGTGAGAAGTGATTCTCTCCACCTTCTTTAACCCATCAATGCGAGGCGTGATCAATGGCACATGGCATGTCAGATCATATACATGAAAGCCGTAAGCCATGATGTTCTTGTGTAGATTCATATGACCGTGATCCGCTGTAATGTAAATGGATTCATCACCGTATTTCTTCCGTACGAATCCGAGAATTTCGTCAAAGATGTCAATGTCATCGCCGTAACTGCACCGGCCGCGCAGCACATGCGGTAGATGCATCCAGATAAACTGCTTTGGTGCGGGTGGAATGCTGTTCAACTCGTTATAGATCAGCTGTTTCGTTTTTTCCAGCAGAGCATCGTTGCGCTCCAAGGTAAAGTCATTCGGGCGCTGGATAGCGCAGGTCTGCTGTATCTCCAGTACATGAACATGGGTTTTACTCTCATCGCCGAAGCAACGCACATAAGGCCATGCGCCGGTCATATAATCCGGTGACCAGAGAATATGACAATCATAGCCCTCGGCCTGCAAGCGACTGAAAATTGTTTCAAACTGCGTGGGCTGCACATAGGTGTAAAACTTACGATCCGTAAATTCATAAGGGTTTTTGCCAGTCAGCATCGCGCTGAATGCCATAGAAGTAGAAGTGGCTGCCGTATAGTGACGGAGGAATTCGGTCCCTTTTTCGGCCATTTCATCAAAATTGGGAGTTTCCCAATAACGGTTGCCGTAGCGTGGAAAATTTTCCATGCTCATGGCATCCTTGGAATAAAGCAAAATCGTATTCTGCATTGGCTAAGCAATCTTTTTTCCGAAACAATCAAAAATTATTATTTCTTCAGCTCTTAGTGGGAAACGGAAGTAAGTGGAACCGAATTCTGATATTCTTTTTTTACAGGATATAACCTGGATTTCTCAGTGGAGCAACAACACCGTAAAAGGAGAAAAAACGTCAAACAGGTAATCGTATAGCGATAATGTTATATCACCAGAAGTTAAGGAATGCAAATAGCGAAGTATAAAGGTACTACTGAAGCATACTAAATTTCTCGGGGTGCCAAAAAGTATGCCAGTTTGATACCCGTAGGCGCGATTAGCATAAAGTAAAAGATATTCAGTGGAACTAAATATGGAAATTCGACGTGTCGTAAGTAAAGATGGAAAGCAGGGGTAAATGTTATTTTGGTATTCACCACAAGACTAGCAAATTGGTGTGATAATAAGGAGCGCGGCAAGATTTCCAACGCAAGACAAAGAGAACTGGATAGCTGGGTGATTTTTGCAATACTGGAAAAACTCACCAAGCAAAAATTTTTACGAGAAAAGCTTTTGTGGAGACTTTGCTCGATAGGGAAGCGAATTAGGGTAGTAAAAATTGAATCAAATCTAGTCTTGCAGAAGCCCATTCAATTCGGTAACTGGATGACTAGACATGAACTCGTACAGTTATAGCGATGCCGCTATTTCTCAATCTTCATCAATTTCAAATTGTCAAAAGACTCTAGTATTATTATGGTCGAATATTATTCAGAGAATTTGGAATGAAACTTTCAATCATAATTAAAGCATTTAATGAAGAAGCATTGGTTGCAAGTTGCCTTGAGACTGCGTTGACAGAGGTACTAAAAATTGGTGGTGAAGTGATTCTGGTTGACTCACTATCTACTGACAGAACGGTAGAAATTGCAAGGCGTTATCCTATTCGAATTGTCCAGTTTTTACATAAAATAGATTGCGGGTGTGCATCCGCCGTTCAACTTGGTTATCAGTATGCGTTAGGTGAATATATTTATGTACTGGACGGAGATATGGAATTACAAGCTGGATTTCTATCCGTGGCATTAAATTACCTAGAATCAAATCCTGATGTGGCTGGTGTGGGAGGAAAACTGCTGGACTCAAGCATTAACACTTGGGCCGATAAACGACGTGCTTCGGAGGCAGAGGCACTGCAACAAATAAAAGATGTATTAGAACTTGGCGGTGGTGGCCTTTATCGCCGCAAGGCGATCGAATCTGTCGGTTATCTTGCGCATCGATGGCTTCCTGCTTGTGAAGAAGCTGAGCTTGGTGTTCGCTTGCGGGCTCAAGGGTGGCGCCTCGTTCGACTTCCAGAAGCTGCTGTAATCCATACCGGTTATTCTGAAAGTACTTCTCAGATGCTGCTTCGGTTGTGGCGGAATCGCCGATTACATGCCTATGGTATGTATCTTAGATCAGCTTTCGGGCATCCATGGTGGTGGTTAAGCGTGCATCAGGCATGGTTTGTTTTTGCTGCACCTGTTCTTCATATTATTGCTGGCATACTTGCAGTGATAGTGATCAATATAAAAGTGATTACGATTGTACCAGCACTGATCATTGCCGAATTTCTTGTTTGGCTGGGGGGTATTACAGTACTGGCAATAAGGAAGAGAAGTATTGCTAATGCGATTCTTTCCGTATATGGATGGAATTTCTTTGCATTAGCTGCTGCTCTTGGCGCTATGCATTCTATTCCCGATCCGACAATTCCGATTGATGCACAAGAGATTACTAATCACCATATTGCGCAGTAATAATTGCTGGATGGGTAGTATAAATCCCAATCGAAATTTATGAGGGTGATAATCCATATATGCATTGTGACGAAGAAAGATTTATTTGAAACAATATGTTGTTTTTAAAGAAATCGCTATTTCTCAGCAGCTCCTCTTGCCGATTATGAAAACTTATTGGAAAGTTCTTATCGATAATCTTGTACAAGTCCGAGATGCTTGACGCTACTTGGTTGTATCGATATATTTCATTTTTACTGAACTCATATACTTAGCAGTGATTACTATCGCACTACTTGGACCTTCGTTAACTACAGTGAGTGGTGTCAGTACTCATTTGAATCAGCTCTTTTATTCATCTTTGGCTAAAAAGTTTAATCTATTGCATTTTCAGGTCGGGAGTGAAGGGCGAAATGAATCTGGAATATCTAAGCTATTACGTTTCATATTTAGTCCAATTCACTTCTTCTGGTGGTTAATTCTGAATAGACCGCAAATTGTTCATTTGAACACTTCGCTTGAATCTAAAAGCTATTGGCGTGATGCTGCTTATCTGTTTATTGCGCGGATTATGGGTAAAAAAATTGTATATCAGGTACATGGTGGGGAATTACCACAAAAATTCTTTAGCAATAGCAAATTTTTAACCAAATTTCTTCGATTTATATTGCGTTCTGCTGACATTGTAGTGTTACTCTCACAAGAAGAGCTATCGGCATATCGCGAATTTGCACCTAATTTGCATTTAGAGGTAATCCCGAATGCAATCGATGTAAGCGAAGATGCAGAATGGAAATGTGTAATACCAACTCAAGATAGACCATTAAAGTTGGCTTATGTAGGTCGGCTTGTTAGAAGTAAAGGCATTTTTGAAATAATAGGGGCATCAAAAATCTTATGTGATCATGGCAAGAATATTCAGCTTGTGATTGCCGGATCGGGTCCAGAGGAGGCTAATCTGCATGCATATGTGCAGGATTTTGGTCTTGTGGATAATGTCAGCTTTGTCGGTGCAGTTTTTGGTGAAGAAAAGAAACAGGTATGGGAGCAGGCTGATCTGTTCGTATTTCCGACGTATCATCCGGAAGGCTTACCTTATACTTTGTTGGAAAGTATGGCGGCTCGTACTCCACCTGTTATCAGCCCGGTTGGCGCTATACCCGATGTAATAAAAGATGGTGTGCATGGTATCTTTGTTCCATCTCGAAATCCGCAGGTACTGGCTGATACTATTGAACAGTTGGACAACAACAGGGAATTAATTTGCCGCATGGGTGAAGCGGGTAGGCAACGAGTAGTGGATTATTATACGGTTACCAGGCTGGCCAAGGATTTTCACCGGGTATATCATAACCTCATGAGCTAAAGTTAGCTTCTCGCATTAATACGCAAAGGTACTCTCATGTGCGGTATTGCCGGCTTTATCGGGCCTTTCAAAAATAGCGATTCAATCGATATTCTACGCAGTATGTCTGCGGCCATTACCCATCGTGGGCCCGATGACGATGGTTTTTTGGAAGCCGCTACACGGGATGGCCGCTACCAGATTGGCTTGGCTCATCGCCGCCTTTCGATTATTGACCTTTCTACCGGCCATCAACCCATGGGAAATGAAGATGGTTCGATTCAAGTGATATTTAATGGTGAGATTTATAACTTCCATTCGCTGCGCGATGAATTAATTGCGCTGGGTCATCATTTCGCAACCAATTCCGACACTGAAACCATTGTTCATGCGTATGAACAATGGGGGGAACGCTGTGTAGAATATTTTCGCGGCATGTTTGCTTTTGCCGTTTGGGATAGTCCCAAAGAACGTCTATTTTTGGCACGCGACCGCTTCGGTAAGAAACCGCTATTTTTGTGCGAAACTCACGGTATTCTGTTGTTCGCTTCCGAGATCAAGGCTATTTTGACTTTTCCCGGAATCAAAGCCGAGGTAGATACAGCGGCCGTATGGGATTATTTTGCTTACCGCTATGTTCCCGCTCCGGCAACGTTATTTCGCGGTATCCGTAAGCTTATGCCGGGTCGTTATGCGATTTGGGAAAAAGGGGTATTGACCGAGAAAAATTATTACCACCCTCCTGATCGAGAAGTTTTTGTCGATACCTCAATCCCGGCAGACCCCGTAGGTGCTTTTCTTGAGGTACTCGACCAAGCCGTGAATATTCGCATGATCGCGGATGTTCCGTTTGGAGCATTTTTATCCGGAGGTATAGATTCATCGGCGGTAGTTGGCCTTATGTCCCACCATTCCGTGCAACCGGTCAAAACTTTTTCCGTGGGATTCTCCGAAGCCAGTTACAGCGAGCTGGGCTATGCTAAGACTATCGCGCAGCAGTTTAAGACCGATCATCATGAGTTGGTGGTTTCGCAGGAACATCTCATGCAACATTTGCCGGACTTGGTGCGTTTCCGTGATGCTCCAGTGGCCGAGCCATCGGATATTCCGGTTTATCTGCTGGCGAAAGAAGCAAGGAAAACGGTTAAAATGGTGCTGACTGGTGAAGGGTCGGATGAATTCCTGGGTGGATATCCAAAGCATGTATATGAACGCTATGCCGGATGGTATCAGACGATACCGGGTTTTATGCGTCATGGATTATTGGAACCTTTGGTGCAGGCGCTGCCTTACCGCTTCCGGCGAGCCAAAACGGCAATCGTTAACTTGGGATTGGAGCGGTTTGAAGAGCGGATGCCGCGCTGGTTTGGTGCTTTGTCTGACACTGAGCGCACGCATTTGATTGCCTTGTCCCAACCTGCAGATCGTGCAAGTGGAGTGCAATTTGATTCACCTTCTGCAAACAGCGCGTTGCGCCGTATTTTGTATTTCGACCAGACGAGTTGGCTGCCGGATAACTTACTTGAACGCGGAGACAGGATGACGATGGCGGCCTCTTTGGAGGCGCGTATGCCTTTTATGGACCATGAGCTGGCTGCATTTGTGTCAAGTTTGCCGGATAAATACCGGGTGCGCGGGCATACGACCAAATGGATATTGCGCGAGGCGATGAAGCGATTGCTGCCACCTACCATTTTAGAGCGCCCCAAAGTAGGTTTCCGTGTACCGGTTAACGAATGGTTCCAAGGCTCCATGCGGGAATATCTTTATGAGCATTTGAAGAGTTCCACATCATTGACCAAAGAATATTACCAGCCTGCGGCGCTCGAGAAAATTCTGACTGACCATGTGACCGGTCGTCAAAATCACGAAAAGCTGCTGTGGAGCATGCTTAATCTGGAAATCTGGCATCGTCAGTATCTGAAATAATATTGAGCATTTGCTGCTGGTTACGAATTAGTGGCTGTAATGCTTTGTAAGAGAAAAATTTCTGCAATTTCTCTGCAAATATTTTGATTCTTTACATGTTTTGTAATCATTTTTTATTATCTTATTCAATGCCAGCCGTGCAGCAGCTAAGGTAGCTGATTTTATTAACCATGAATAACCTTGCTTGGAAATTTAACCGATTGCGGACAATGGGATTACCTGAAATTGGTTATCGTATTCGCCAAGCTGTTCAGACCAAAGCGGAATTGCTGACCGTCAAGTGGATGCGGCGACCCCCTTCGCCGGATTGTTCGCGCTTCGGTAAGGCCTGGCTGAATCCGCTGCCGCGCAGTATGGATTCCGCGCTCTATCGTGCCGCGGCGGATCGGGTGCTAGCCGGATATTACGATGTTTTTGCTCTGTGTAACGTCCAGTTAGGTTTTCCGCCACAGTGGAGCCGCGATCCCAAGACAGGTATCGAAGCGCCACTGGTATTGGGTAAAACGCTGGATTATCGCGATGAATGCTTGGTCGGTGATATCAAGTATCTCTGGGAACCTAATCGCCACCTTCATCTGACGACACTCGCGCAAGCTTATCATTTGAGCGGCGACATGCGTTACGCGCAAGGTGTGCAGTTGTTGCTTGATTCATGGTTTGAACAATGCCCGTACCCGTTCGGGGTGAATTGGACCAGCTCGCTTGAATTAGCCATACGGCTTGTCAATTGGTCGTTTACGTGGCATTTGCTGGGTGGCAAAACCAGTTCTTTATTTAATTCCGACAGCGGGCAACGTTTTAAGCGCCGTTGGCTGGACAGTATCTATCAGCACAGTCATTTTATCGCCAGCTATCTGTCACGGCACTCGTCGGCTAATAATCATCTCTTCGGTGAGTTGATGGGGTTATTTGTCGCGGCAATTACCTGGCCTTGCTGGTCAGAAAGTGGTCGTTGGCAGCAGCAGGCTTACGCTGAACTTGAAATTGAAGCGCTTAAACAGAATGCACCTGACGGTGTCAATCGTGAGCAAGCGGTTTATTATCAGCATGAAGTAGTCGACATGATGCTGATTTGCTGGTTGGTTGGTCGCTCGAATGGCATTCAGTTTTCTCAAGACTTTATTGGCCGGCTGGAACGAATGCTGGAATTTATCGCATCGCTGATGGATATTTCCGGTGCTGTTCCCATGATCGGCGATGCCGATGGTGCGTTAATGGTGCATTGGAGTAAAGAAAGCGATTGGCATGTTTATCGTTCGCTGCTGGCAACGGGTGCGGTATTGTTTAAGCGGACTGATTTCAAAGCTAAGGCAAAATATTTCGACGATAAAAGTTGCTGGCTGCTGGGCGATGACGCCAAATACACATTCGATGCATTGGTGCCAAGTGAAAATCGATCAGCAGTGCAACGGGAATTTCCCGAGGGCGGCTATTTTATTCTCGGCAATAAACTCGACACCACCGATGAAATTCGCATCGTCGCTGATGCCGGGCCACTCGGTTATCTTTCTATCGCCGCGCACGGCCATGCCGATGCATTGTCGTTTACTTTGTCGGTGGCAGGTCACGCACTGTTGATTGATCCCGGCACTTATGCATTTCATACGCAGAAAAAGTGGCGTGATTATTTTCGCGGTACCTCGGCGCACAATACCGTGCGCGTTGATGGGGTCGATCAATCCGAGCCGGGTGGCAATTTTATGTGGTTGCGCCAGGCGAATGTACGCTGTGAGCGCTGGGAAAGCGATCAGGAGAGAGATTGTCTGATCGGGAGTCATGACGGTTATACGCGTCTGCCCGATCCGGTCATTCATCGCAGAACGATAGAATTCCTGAAGAATGAGGGGATCATCCGGGTGGAAGATGCTTTTGAATGCACTCAAGAACACACGATTGAACTTAACTGGCATTTTGCCGAAATGTGCGAAGTGCGGATTGAATCGTGCCAAGTACAAGCGGCAGTGGCCAATGTCAACATGCAAATGACGATGCCGGATAGTGCTTGCAAACCGGAATTGATGCATGGCAGAGATGAGCCGCCGTCCGGTTGGGTATCTCGCCGCTTTGATGAAAAAATGCCGACGTCGACGATTATGTGGCGGGAGAAAATCACTGGTGCGGCGAAAAGGGTGACGATTTTACGGATTACAATAGATTAAAATGTCTGAATTATTCTAATGAATTGAGAAAATATATTCTGATCAATGAGTTAAAGGAGTCACATGAAGATAAGTATATTTGGTTTGGGATATGTGGGTACTGTTTCTGCTGGATGTTTAGCTACTGACGGACATTCCGTGATCGGGGTCGATCCTAATAAAACAAAAGTTGATTTGATCAATCAAGGTGTTTCACCGATTGTCGAGAAAGATATCGGGGAAATGGTCGCTGCAGCGGTTAAAAATAATGTACTGCGAGCAACCTTGGATGTGCGTGATGCAGTGATGAATTCAGATATTTCCCTGGTATGCGTGGGAACGCCTTCACAACTGAACGGTAATCTGGATTTGAGTCATGTTCGCAAGGTGTGTGAACAAATCGGTGCGGCGCTTAAAGAAAAAAGTGCTTTTCATGTCGTCGTCGCACGTAGTACGATGCTGCCGGGTTCCATGCGTACGATTGTGATCCCGGCGTTGGAATCTTACTCTGGAAAAAAAGCAGGAGTCGATTTCGGTGTATGCAATAATCCGGAATTCCTGCGTGAAGGAACGGCCGTATTCGATTATTACAATCCGCCCAAAACTGTGATCGGCGAGAGTGACACAAAAGCCGGTGAGTTATTGATGCAGCTTTACGAAAAAATGACCGCACCGCTTATTCGAACCGCAGTCGAAACAGCAGAAATGGTTAAATATGCGGATAATACGTGGCACGCCGTTAAAGTGGCATTTGCCAATGAAATCGGCAATCTCTGCAAGGCAGAGGGTATTGATGGCCACAGGGTGATGGAGATTTTTTGTCAGGATACAAAACTGAATCTGTCTCCATACTACATGAAACCGGGGTTCGCTTTCGGCGGTTCGTGCCTGCCGAAGGACGTGCGTGCTTTGATGTATAAAGGCAAGAGCCTGGATATGGACTTACCGCTTATCAACGCCATTCTGCCGTCAAACCAGCGGCAGATTGAAAAAGGCATCAAAATGATCGTCGAAAAAGGGCACAGAAAAATCGGTATTCTGGGATTTTCTTTCAAAGCGGGCACTGACGATTTGCGTGAATCGCCCCTTGTTCAAGTCATCGAATACTTGATTGGCAAGGGGTATGAGCTCAAGCTATACGATAAAAATGTGAACTTGGCGGCTCTGACCGGCGCGAATCAGGATTATATTTTGAATCACATTCCGCATATCTCTAAATTAATGGCTTCCTCGCTGGATGAAGTGCTTAATTTTGCGCAAACCATCGTTATTGGCAACGGTGCAGCGGAGTTCCGCAGTGTACCGGCTGAAATAAAGCCCGGGCAAGTGGTGGTGGATTTGGTCCGGATCGTACCTCATTCAAGTGGAGAGGGCTATGATGGAATTTGCTGGTAATCGAGAAACGTCGATTTTACTGATCCTAATACGGTATTTTTTGATTTGCAGTTATAGACTTAGAGTTTCTGTGAAATTCGATACGCGCTTTGGCGAGCGTCGAGTAGAGAATAGGATATTCAATCGCAGCGGAATTTCAGCTGTCTCGTTAATGCGGCTTAGGAAATTAAGTGGCAGGGACTTCCTTAATGAAATCTGAAGCAACGTGGATACTTTTGGAGCGAGCTTGGTGTGCAAGCTGAATTCAATAAAATAAGGACTGCAAAAAGAATCGATTAAAGTATTCAGTAAGATGATAAATACCATATTGAATCACTACTGTAACGTTAATTGCCGCAAGTGCGGCATCATTGATGCTACAATCCCCCGGTTCGTCATGGGCTGTAGCCAAGTCCACTTTCTGGGGCGGTGCTGATTTTATGATACTGGGTACTGTACCCAATCTTGATCGAGAACTTTCCTTTTGTGGATTGTCAAGAAATCTCTCAGGTAATTCAGGAGATAGAAATAATGAAGCATAAGCCATCATATATTAATGAAGAACCCGAAAATATGCTTGCGCGGTTTCGTATTCGCTCTCGTCAACGTCGAGCGAAAATGTTTCTGGACAATTTCAAGCTTTCTCCGGAAACACGAATACTGGATTTGGGTGGCTGGAACGGTAGTCACATTCACGCGATACTGGAAGATTCTCCGGTGTTGCCCTCAAATGTCTATGTGGCTGACATTGACGAACGAGCTGTCAATGAAGCGGCAGAGCATTTTGGATTTGTTCCGGTTGTCATACCGGAAATCGGTCAAATACCTTTTCCGGATAAATTCTTTGATATTGTATTTTGTTCTTCGGTTATCGAGCGTGTCACAGTACCGAAGGATGAAGTATGGACATTAGTTTCGGGGCGCCGTTTCCAGGATGCGGCAAAGCAGCATCAACGTGAGTTCGCTAATGAGATCCGCCGTCTGGGGAAAGGGTATTTTGTGCAAGCACCTCATCGCTGGTTTCCGTTTGAGACACACTCTTGGCTCCCTTTTGTCAGTTACTTGCCGCGCAGACTCCAGGTACCGCTGTTCCGATTTACCAACCGGTTCTGGATTAAGAAAACCATTCCGGATTGGTATTTACCCATCATGAAAGATATGAAGTTCTATTTTCCCGATGCTTCTATTCTGGAGGAGCGGGTATTCGGGGTGACCAAATCTCTCATTGCTTACCAACGAAACTGATCAATGCCGTCTATTACTCCACGCCGGGTACTAATTTTAGTCGAAAATCTTCCTTCCCCTTTTGATCGCCGAGTATGGCAGGAAGCGACAACGCTGCATGACAACGGTTACGTCGTTTCCATTATTTGTCCAACGGGTAAAGGATATGAGAAGGAATATGAAGTCATTGACGGAATTCATATTTATCGTTATTGTTTGCCGTTCGAAGCCGAGGGTGCTAAAGGTTACTTGATTGAATACTCCGTCGCGCTATTTCATACTTTCCGGCTGACCTGGAAAGTGCAGTTTTCTCAGGGGTTCGAGGTAATTCACGCGTGCAATCCGCCCGATTTATTGTTTCTGATTGGCGGTTTCTTTAAGTTGTTTATGCGCAAAAAGTTTCTGTTTGATCACCATGATATCAATCCGGAGCTCTATGAAGCCAAGTTCGGGCGGCGTGATTTTTTTTATAAATTACTGGTGTTGTTCGAACGCTGGACATTTAAGACCGCCGATGTTTCGATCGCTACCAATGAATCTTATAAAAAGATCGCGATTGAACGTGGCGGAATGGATCCAACCAAAGTTTTTGTGGTGCGTAGCGGGCCTAAGCTGGATCGCTTGCGTATCTTGCCGCCCAAGAGGGAACTTAAACACGGACGGCGGTATTTGGTCGGTTATGTCGGCGTGATGGGGGCACAGGAAGGGATTGATCTGCTATTGCAAGCCGCATGTTATTTGATCAAAGATTTGGGGCGTTCCGATGTGCATTTTGGATTAGTCGGTGGCGGCACATCGCTGGATGAAATGAAGCAACTAACCATTAAGCTGGATATCGCTGATTTCGTTACGTTTACCGGTAGAGTGTCTGATCAGGAATTACTAGAAATGCTCAATACTGCTGAAGTATGTGTAAATCCGGATGTGGCCAATGAAATGAACGATAAATCCACAATGAACAAGATCATGGAATATATGGCCTTAGGCAAGCCCATTGTGCAATTCGATCTTACCGAAGGCCGGGTTTCTGCACAGGATGCGTCGTTATACGCGAAAAAAAATGATCCGGTCGATATGGCTCTGAAAATTGTGCGGTTGCTGGATGACTCTGAATTGCGGGAACAAATGGGAGAATTTGGTCGCAATCGTGTCAAGAATGAATTGGAGTGGCAATATGAGGCACCGAAGTTACTGGCCGCATACGATGTATTATTTTCTTGAGGGAATTGCTATTGGCATCTTAATACTGCGGTTCGATATGAAAACATCGAATTCTGCATGCTCTGACTGACTCTTCATTTGTTGTGATGGAATTTTTCGAACTCTAATACAGCTATTTATACCGGAACAGGAGGTGATGTGGCTCAAATATATAGTGATGGAACCTATCGAGAAAACAATCCTACTTGGCATGAGGAAGATTCGCCATGGAAGGCAGTACAAATAAAAAAAATTATTGAGAAAAATTCTCTTCATCCAAACAAGATCTGTGAAATCGGGTGTGGAGCTGGGGAAGTATTGAACCAGTTATCCAATCACTACGGCGATAAAAAAGAATTCTTCGGTTATGAAATATCTCCGCAAGCACTTGAACTGTGCGCCAAGAAATCAAAGCACAAATAAAGCACCCCGCCGCAAGCAGCGGGGTATTAACTGCGTTCTTCAATCTGCTGGTTTTTCAACCAGCTTTCGCCCCAAGGGGCGGGGAATTGAACCCGCAGAGATTTAACTTTTAAGCTTGGCAATTTATTAGAGGATGATGCAACGTATTTTGATATTGCTATGGCGATTGATGTATTTGAGCATATTGAGGATTATTTTGATTTTCTAAGAAAATTCAAAACAAAGGCAGAATATAAGATTTTTCATATCCCTCTTGACCTCTCGATTCAAACGGTGCTTCGTGCATCGCCAATTCTTACACTCAGAAGATCAGTTGGGCATATTCATTACTTTACAAAAGAAACAGCATTGGAAACCCTGAAAGATACAGGGTACGACATTGTGGATTATTTTTACACAAATAGTGCCATAGAACTGCCAAACAGGGGATGGAAAGCAAATTTAATGAAGTTACCGCGAAAATTGTTTTTCTCAGTGAATAACGATTTGGCTGTTAGGGTCCTGGGGGGCTTTTCACTGCTGGTTTTGGCCAAATAGCAGTTAAGTGATATCCATTGTTGACGCACGCATGCTTAAAAATCCTCATAATTAAAAGACTTAGTAAAAATAGAAAAGACCAGTGTCAATTCTAGATTAAAAATAACCAAGATAGATATTCGGTAATTATATTTATCAGGTGCCTGTATTGTAATTAAATTTTTGCAGATGCTTGGTGAAAAATACATGGAGAAGAAAGATGAATGAATCAGACATTCAAGACTTCTGGAATCGCAATCCTTGTGGCGATATGCAGGTTGGTGGTCTTGAACAGCGCCGGGGAAACTATGAGGCTTTCTTTACCGATTACGATAAGTTTCGGTACACAAAAGAAGCTCATATCCTCAAATGCTTGGATAATATCAATTTTGATGGGAAACAGGTACTTGAGATCGGCCTGGGGCAGGGTGCTGATTCCGAGCAGATCATAAGACGTGGAGCCCATTGGTCAGGACTTGACCTTACTCCGGAATCTGTGGCAAGAGTACAAACGCGGCTTTCCTTGCGGCAATTACCCCATCAATCAATTAAGCAAGGTAGCGTTTTGCAGATTCCTTTCGACGATAACAGCTTCGATATCGTTTTTAGTCATGGTGTCTTGCATCATGTACCAGACATCCTGACTGCTCAGCGAGAAATTAATCGTGTTTTAAAACCAAGCGGAGAATTGGTCATAATGCTCTATGCGAAGTGGTCACTGAACTATTTAATTTCTATCAGCATAGTCAGAAGATTAGGATTATTGGCGATTTATTTCATGAGACCGGATCCGCACTCGATTTATGGTCAACATCTTGCCAATGCGAATACCATGGGGTTATTTCACTACCTTAGCATGGATAATTTTATTCACAGAAACACTGACGGTCCGTTGAATCCTTATTCAAAAGTTTATGATTTACAGGAAGTTGAGAAATATTTTCCAAATTTTAAAATCATTCGCTCATATAAGCGGTTTATGCATGCACCGCCGCTTCCAGTGCATTGGTTGCCGCTTGAGCGGGCTCTTGGGTGGCACTTGTGGGTTCATCTGAAACCCATCAAGGATGACTCAGTCTGAAGCTTCTTGATAAGAAAGGCTACTATTTAATATTATACAATGATTTACTGCTGTTGATAGCCTCGGCAGTTGAGGCTGTAACAAAATATATCTTTGCAAGCTCTCCAGCTAAAAACTGCGTGACTTCATTTTTACAAAATGACAGTTTTCGCAAGTAATCAAAAGAAGAGTATTCCATTCCACTCGTTGTGAAATTCGATTGTCTACTCTCAACGATTGGAAAAATCAATGAATGATATTACGAGTGTAAGATATTATCTTATTTAATCAGTTAGATATTGTTCTAAATCTTAACTAAGGAGAAACTATGAGTTTGAATTTTTGTCGCCGAGAATTACAGTCTATAGCTGCTATTTTATTAAAACTTATTATGTGCGTCTTATTAGTAAGACAATCCACCATTAAATATATCGTGAAGCAAGGTATTATTACGGCGTTATTTGCTGGATTGTCATTTTATTCTTTAGTAGGTACTGCAGCTGATTTGACAGTCGCTTCAAGCTCCTCCGCTACCACTCTGCTTTTTAGATCGAATCTTGGCTCCGGAGTTTCACTTGGCCCGCTATATAACTTCAGCACTTATGGGGCATTGCAAAGCATTAACGGTACTGACAAGGAAACCGGTTATACTTGGCCGGTTTCCGCATTGGGTTCGGATTTCTCCGGAGTCCAGTTGATTACTGTCGATCCTATTACTTCTTCGACGATTGGAAACTATATAGCCAATCAAATTGCACCAGTTATTGGACCCAAAGGAAGCTTGATCAATGAGCTCTCACAACAGGTGAAAATAAAGGGAGATATAGGAACGGGAGGATCACAAGCACCATTAGTAATCAACAGACCATGGAGAATTGGTGACATCAATGACTTGTACATTACTTACTGGTTCAAGTATCAGGCAGACTTGGAAACGCAATTGGATATTTCGGTGCCATCGGCAAATTGGCGTACCCAGTTTGAATTCAAGACTGGAGGTTACGGTGACACATGGCGTGGAGATTACCGCATCACGGTTTATGTCGTGAAGGGAGGTGATGGTAAGCTTTATTGGCTCACGAAGGGTGATAATGTTGCCAATGGCCCATTTACACCGGTTGATTATTGGATTGAGACCAACCGCGTTGTTCCAATACCTATTGATAAATGGTCCAAATTTGAAGTTTATTGGCATCGGTCCAGTGGCAGTGATGGACGCTTCTGGGCGGCGGTCAACGGCGAAGTGATTGTTGATCACCATGGACCGAACATGGGAAATTATAATTTACCTATAACCCGGATATTTGTTAGCAATCCATACAGCGGGGGCCATGTTACAGTGGACAATCATATAACGGGATTGCAAATATGGAATGATTTTCCATGCGGTGAGGGAATGTCTTGTTATAATTTCGATACCGCAGCTCCAGCTGCGCCTTCCTCAGTCGCTGCGAAAATATCAAAATATTCGACTGCTGCCGGTGTTGCATTAACGTGGGGTGCATCCTCGGATAATGTGGCGGTTGCAGGATACAATATCTATCGGAATGGGACAAAAATCGGTGTAACTACGACAAATAAGTTTAATGATGTCATTACAGGTACCGCCAAGGGAACTCTTTATAGTTACACAGTTAAGGCCTTTGATGCTGAAGATAATTTATCCACGGTAAGTACCGCAGCGCTAGTGACTTATTGAGGAAGATTGTTCGTCAATAAGCTCTAGAGAAATGTCATTCCCGTCAGGAAATGCTTCTGGCGGGAATGAAACCAAAGCATCTACCTAAGTTTTTGTGATCAATTCTTGCGTGTGTCAGTTGATTAGAGTCTGCAAATAAATAATGAAAATCAATAATATAAAATCCTAAATAGGGGATGATGCGTTTGTATATCGATCATAATTTTTTGCATAGCAGGATGTTTTGACATGAAAATTAATATCAGTCATTACCACTGCCTAAGTTTCCAGTACTTACAACATATTATCCCAGACAAAAAATCCAGTATGAATCGTATCGTTAAACCTGAAATGAATCTTATAGTCATTATGTTATCGTTATTTATCTTGATCAATTTTATTGCTCCTGCAACGTATGCAGCCAATTTGCTTTTTCGATCAAATCTTGGTTCCGGTATTTCACTTGGACCACTATATAACTTCAGTGCTACTGGAGCATGGCAAGCTATTATCGGTACTGACAAAGAAACCGGGTATAGCTGGCCAGTCTCTGCATTAGGCTCAAATTTCTCCGGTATTCAATTGATAACTGCCGGTTCCATAACACCGTCAACGATTGGTGATCACATAACCAATGAAATCAGGTCAGTAACTGGGCCAAATGGGGAGATCGTTAATGAGCTTTTCCAACAAGTTAAAATAAAAGGAGTAACAGGAACGGGGGGGGCGCAGGCACCATTATTAATCAACAGACCGTGGAAAATGGGTGATGTCAATGACTTATACATTACCTACTGGTTCAAGTATCAGGCAGATTTGGAATCGCAATTGGACATTACAGTACCGACAGCGAATTGGCGTACTCAATTTGCATTCAAGACGGGTGGCTATTTAGATACGTGGCGTGGTGACTACCGTATCACGGTTTATGTCATGAAAGGATCTGACAAAAAACTTTATTGGACTACAAAGGGAGACAATGTTGCCAATGGACCGTTTACACCGATCGATTACTGGGTAGAAACTAATCGCATTGTTCCTGTGCCGATTGATAAATGGGCTAAATTTGAAGTTTACTGGCATCGGTCAAGCGGTAGTAATGGGCGCTTTTGGGCGGCGGTCAACGGCGAAGTGATTGTCAATCACTATGGGTCGAATATGGGAGATTACAATCTTCCTATAACTCGGATTTTTGTTAGTAACCCATATAGTGGAGGGCGAGCATCAGTGGAGAACCATATAACTGGGTTGGAGATATGGGATGATTTTCCATGTGGTATGGGAGTGTCTTGCTATGATAGAAAACCAATCGTGTCTTCTGGATCGAAGTGATGATTCGATAATCTACAATATTGAAATATATATGGGAATCACGATTAATAAACAGCTGTGGTTTTGACAAGAGAATCAAAAAGAGAATGAGAAGAATTTCAAAGCACAACTTGTAGTCTCCTTGAATTCCGATCCACTGAAAAGTAGAGGTTATTGAGATTTTGCTATAGTAAAGTGGAGAGGTGAAGGTTGGTCGAGTGATTCATGGGATCGTTCATGGTTGCTTCCTTGAGCATGTGCCATATTTCATTAAGAGTTTCAAGAATGTAGTAATTCAGACGGCCTGTTGAAAAAGCCAGTTTTATGCCGAGACTGCTTCATGTGGAAAAAATTTTGGTATGCGTCTAAAGTAATTTAGATAATTTTGTACTTTCAATATTTCTTCTCGGAGAGACAGATATTTTTTCAAAAGCCAATAAATACTTGGCGATTGCTTGACGATTCGCTTAATGTTTTGGGCCATTGCGGTCATCAGAGCCTGAATCGATACTTTCTGTAATCCCCGGTAACGGGCACGTCTTAGTCCGTGAAACTGCTTGGCTTCAGCGAATAATCCTTCGATCGTCCATTTGCGCAATATCATCTTGCTGATAAAAGCTCTGGTTTCTTGCCGTACACGAACCTTGTCAATTTCATGCTGATGTGGACTTCGATAGACAAACCGAGCCCTGTTTTTGGCCGACTCGGGTAAGCAATCTGCTCGCCTGGGGCACTGGCGACAGTGCCCGCCAGTGATTCGGTATCGTTTGATCATCCCGTTATCCAATTTCTCATAAGGGTAGAGAAAATACCTCTCTGGACATTGGTATCGATCAGTCTCACTGTGATACCTGATGGATAAGCATGGTAAATCGGCTTGAGCGCTCGACCAACGTACCAATTGCAGATCGATTCAGACCGATGATCAGGTCACCTTCCCAATGCCCGGGTAAGGCACGATCTTCCACCTCAGCAGGACGGCTGGAGATCATGACATCCTCGCTGACATGAGCCCATGATTTAGCCTGTGCCCTGGCTCTCGGTACGCGCAACGCTCGTCCCGTGCGCAGACAACTTACCAACTCGCGCTTGAGGGCACCTCGACCTTGAATGTAGAGAGCCTGATAGATGGCTTCGTGAGAGATGCGCATGGATTTGTCCTCGGAAGTCGATCAGTAACCGATTGGCAATCTGTTCAGGCGACCAGCCTTTGACCCATTTACGGTCACCACGATGTGGCTTGTTTCGTCCTATGAACGGCGCTGTCGAGGTCCCGCAATTTTACGCCCATCAGCGTCATGAACCTTGCCTTCCCCACTATTCTTGATTATGAATGCCTGGTAAAAAATTCATTTCAGGCGTATTGAGAAGATCCTGGGAACTGGTGGAAAATCCACAATCAGGCTGCAGTAAATCGAGGAAAAACGCTGTAAGTAGTGACAACCAAATCGAAGATTCAAATTTGAGAATAACTAAATGCGTGTATCGCCTTGAATCTGAGCAGAACCAAGCTGCGGTGGCACAGATTATTCGCCTAATTCGCTTTCCCGGGCGATACGGGCGAGGTCGAGCAGGTTGTTGGCGCCGGTTTTTTGCATGATTTTGGATTTGTGGATTTCCACTGTGCGGAAGCTGATGCCCAGACAGGATCCGATTTCTTTATTCGAGCGCCCTTGTACGGCCAGCAGCATGACCTCGCGCTCACGCCGGGTGAGTTTTGTCAGGCAGCTGGCAATTTCCTGATTCTGCGTGAAATCGCTGATTCTCTTTTTGGCTTCGGCAAATGCGGCACGCACGCAAATCAGCAGTTTTTCCCGGATTACCGGCTTGGTCAGAAAATCGATTGCACCGCCTTTGATGGCTTTGACACTCATGGGAATATCGCCGTGTCCGGTCAGGAAAATGATCGGCAGCAAAATCTTGCGCCAAGACAACTCATCCTGAAGTTGCAAGCCATCCATTCCTGGCATTTGCACGTCGATGATGACGCAACCGAAGAAATTCGGCTGATAGGCGTTCAGAAAGGCTTTTGCATTCTCGAATGACTGCACGCGTATGCCGGTTTGCTCGATCATCAATGTCAGCGAATCGCGCACGGCAGCGTCGTCATCCACGATAAAAACAGTCGGTTCATACATGATCATGTTATAAACGGTAAAGTAAAAAGAAATTTAGCGCCCGGTTTTGCATCGTAATCCACCCACAGTTGCCCGCCATTGGCCTCAATCAAGGCGCGGCTGATCACAAGTCCCATACCGATGCCTGATGGTTTGGTGGTAAAAAAAGGCTCAAATATGCGCTTGACGGCGATCTGGTCAAGCCCTGGCCCATTATCCTGTACTATCACAATGGCAACATTCTTTTCGTTGACAGTTTGTACTTGCGCGGTGATCGACAAAGTCGGCGAATCGACGGTGCGCATCGCTTCCACCGCATTCCTGAAAAGATTCACCAGCACTTTCTGCACTTGCGTGCGATTACATTGCACGGCGGGAAGATCGTGTTGCAAATGCAGCACCGGATGAAATCGCCCGTAACCGTCGTCGTAGACAATGTTCAGCGCTTCGTGGATGACTTCGGCAAGATTGGAATGTTCGGTCACCAGCTCGCCTTTCTGCAGAAAAGCCAACAACTCGTGCAAACTGCGTCCGGCACGCTGCGCTTGTTCCACACAACCTTGCAGCGCTCTTCGCAAATTGCCGGCACTAAAGCTATTGGTGTTCAGTGCATGCAGTACGACCTCGCTGTACGCGGAAATTGCTGCCAGCGGCTGATTAAGTTCGTGTGCAATTGCGGAAGCGGTGCGCGCCGCCACTTGTTGTTTAAGAATACTTTCCGTTTCATCGCGCTGTAATTGCAGCTTTTTTTGGACAATTTTCTGCTCGGTGACGTCCCGGGTGACGCCGATCAGCCGGTGTGGATTCCCGCCTTCGAAATATACCCGTCCGCGCGCCGATATCCAGCGCTCGGCACCGTTGACGGGATTGATGACACGGTATTGCAACTTGAATTCACCATTACTGGCGGGATCCATCGCCTTATCGATGGCTGCCTGCCGCGCTTCCCGGTCATCCGGATGGATGGCAGCCACAAATTCTTCATAACTGACCGTTTTTTCAGAATATTTTCCCCAGAACTTACGCATCTGCTTATCCCAATAAACGATATTGTGCTTGAAATCGTAATCGAAAATACCCAAGCCTGCCGCTTGTTTTGCCAAACGTAACCGTTCTTCGCTGGCGCGCAACGCTTCCTCGGTATCCAGGCGCCGGTTGGCGATATTGAATATGATCAGGATATACAGCTTTTGCCTTGCTTCCATAGGGGTGAGGCTGATATCCAATAACAATTCCTTGCCTTCGCGGTTTAATGCGACGAGCTCGTTGCCGGCACTGAAGGGACGCTTGGCCGGTTTGCTTAAGAATAGTTTTTGATAGTAGCGGTACTGCTTGCGGTAACGGGGTGCGATCAGTATTTCAATCGCCAGGCCTTTCAGTTCATTCTCGGTATAACCCAGCAATTGTTGCGCTATCGGGTTTGCCGATACGATGTGACCCGAATGTTCAGCCAGCAGCATCGCATCCGCCGCCGCATCGAATACCGTCGAGAAACTCAAGCCTTTAACTGTTGTAGCAATCACGTTATTTTCCTGCTGTTGAATTCAGAAACGAGACACCCTAAAGCTTACGATAAAAAATAATTATTTTCTATAAATTGTTTGTATATAAGAGTTTATACCTACGTATTTACCCTTACGTGTTAGCACGAATATTCCCGCCTATTGTTCTTCTGTAGGATTTCGATGGCAGGGTTAGGGCGCAAACTCAGTCATCACGTGTTTTCCCTGCGCGCCATAAAACCTTTCAACAGTTTGGAGAAATTAGAATGAATAGAAAAATAACAGCTCACCGATTCACTCGATCTGCCCGGTCAATTTTTCCGGACAAAATATTCGCTGCGGGTGCGGTTCGGGCGATTGTCAAGATGCATCCGGTCGCGGTTAAAAACGATGCTCCAAGATATCCACATAGAGTCTTACGTTTAACCACTTTAGCATAAGAGGAGTGTAATCATGTCTCTGTCCAGTCTGCTCGTACCAGCAATACTATTCTTTGCGCTAGGTATGTTTGCTTGTCTTATCAAGTCGGATCTGAAATTCCCTCCCGACATGCATAAGATGATTGTTATTTACCTGCTGATCGGTATCGGGCTTCATGGCGGTAAAGCGCTTGCCGGATCCGATATGGCCTCCGCCATTCCGGCGGTGTGGGCGGCGCTCGCATTCGGTATCGGCTTGCCGATCGTAGCTTATATTATTTTGCGGGCGCTTGGCAAAATCGATCCACTCAACGCTGCAGCCATTTCCGCGCACTATGGTTCGGTTAGTGCCGGAACTTATATGACCGCAGTTGCGTTTCTCGGCGGTATCGGCGTGACGTACGAAGCCTATCCGGTGATCATGCTGGCGATTATGGAGTCGCCGGCAATCATGATCGGTTTGGTACTGGCCGGCTATTCCCGGAAAATCATGGGAGGCGCTACTAAAGCCGATAAAGGAATGTATAAGCACTTGATAATAGAAGCATTTACCAACGGCAGTATTCTTCTGTTGTTCGGTTCGATGGCGATTGGCTGGGTGGTTTCAGATCCCAGTTACAAGAAAATTGAGCCTTTCTTTGAACTCATCTTCATGGGCGCCCTGTGCGTATTCCTGTGCGATATGGGGATGGAAGCCGGCAAGAGACTGTCGGAATTTAAATCCGTCGGTGTTTTTCTGGTCGGTTTCGGTATAGCGATGCCATTGATTGGCGCGGCATGCGGTTTGTTCGTGGGTCACTTCTTGCTGGGCTACTCGGTGGGTGGTATCACATTGGTGACGGTATTGGCAGCCAGTTGTTCCTATATCGCCGTTCCGCCGGCGATGCGCCTTGCCATCCCGGAAGCCAATCCATCCTTCTACCTGACTTTGTCGCTCGGATGTACGTTCCCGTTCAACGTTGTGGTCGGTATTCCTATGTACTATGCGGCTGCCCAGTACTTGCACGAAACTTATTACCCGCTGGTGTAAGTGTTCATCGCTAATAATGGTATAAATATTTTTGGAGAAAAATCATGGTAATACCATCGGAAATCTTGATATCGATGAAGCGAATCGAGATCGTCATCAATGAAGAATCGTTAGGTGAGCTGCGCGAACTGCTTGAACAAGCCAATGTACGCGGTTTCACCGTGATAAAGAAAGTGGGAGGATTGGGATCAACCGGTGAACGCAATCCGGAGGATTATGCATTAGCGGAAAATAATGCCGTGATAGTACTTGCCTGCGAAGAAAAGCAGGCAGAGAAGGTTATTGCGGCACTTCATCCCAGATTAAAAGAATTCGGGGGTATGTGCCTGATTTCCGATTGCCAATGGACAATCGGGCCAGCCGCTTCTTACTGAGCTGAATGATACAGAACTTCACAAGTAAAACTACTTACTCCTAGGTACTACATTGAATCCCGGCTGTTATCAGCCGGGATTATTTTATCCAATTGTCACGCTTTATTGGATACACACCTCTCTGTTATTCCGCAATTTGTCTGTGGTTTCAAGTGATTATTGCGTTTTCTTGTGGCGAATAAGGTAAAGTCTGTATTCCCGGATTTGCCTCCAGATATTATTCGTTAAACCACAAATTGCGCTATTGATCCGGTTTTGCACTTTGTAGTGTCTTTTCCTCCATTTTGAATATTCAACTCCCTAAACAAATAAGGGTTTACGCTTAGGTGCTTACACGGATTTTTTCACTTGTTATCCCCAAGTAATATTTGAAAGAGTTGAATCGGTTGTGTCAGATTTTTACTTGAGAATTACTAAAAGAGAGGGGTATCAAAATGACGTGGAGAAATATTCAATTTACTTGTTGGACAGTCTTTTTCATTATTGGATGTTTTTTATGGAGTCCGCACTTATTTGCGGCGGAAGTGGAAAAAACGGAGACAGATAAGGCAAAAAAGCCATCCGTTGTCGTTCAGAATAAAACCGCGCCGGCCAATGGAACCAATGGCGCACCATTCAGTGCGCTGGGCACGCCGGGAAGTACGCGCTTCGACTTCGATAGCTTGACCAGATTAATGGAAGAGCATAAAACGCCACTAGCTGCAATGGCGCCGGATTGGCTTAACGTGGCGATCGAGCACCGCACGCGTTACGACGTATACGATCACGGCTTTACCAGAAATATTCCGGGATTCAACGATCAGGTCAATCAACGCACTCGCTTTTTGTTTGAAGTCAAGAATATTATCGATCCTCTGAAGTTCACCCTTGAATTGACTGACTTCCGTGTTCCGATGGCCAGTTACGGACAAGATCATAACCCGACGATGGCCAATCATTTCGACTTTACCCAACTGCATCTCGGTCTGCACGACAAAAACTTTCTTGGCACAGGCTATGCGGCAAAATTTGAAGTCGGACGTTTTGTGATGGACCTTGGCGAAGCTCGTCTGGTAGGGGGACATCGCTGGGGGCCCTTCACACCCGCGTTCGACGGCTTGCACTTCATGATGGGCAATACGGATCAAAAATGGAGTCTGCGCGTGTTTGGCGCCCGGCCGGTTCAGCGGGATCCGACATCGCTAGACTGGAACACCCCGGAAACTTACTTTTCCGGCGCTTACGCGACCAACCGCGATTTACGCTGGGCTAACTTCGATGGCTATTTCTTGCAGTTGAACGAAGGCAATAATCTCAGACGGCGCAACTTGTCGACCACGGGTTTCAGGCTGTTTGCCAAGCCGACGAAAGGCAGCATGGATTATGAAATTGAATCCATGTATCAGTTCGGTGATACCCAGGGCGAAAGTATTTTCGCTCATCGCCACCACGGTGAGGTCGGATATAGTTTCAATACGCCGATGCCGTTGCGGGCTATTTACTTATTCGACTTCGCATCGGGAGACCGCGATCCGAACAAGAATTTCGATATTTTGTACGCAAAACGCCGCGTCGAGTATGGTCCGACCGGTATGTTCGGGCCGTTCTTCCCATCCAATCTGTTGTCACCTGTCGGATTCCGTGCAACGCTCGTACCCACGCCTACCGTGCGCCTGATGATGTCGCATCGCGCCTATTGGTTGGCCGATAAACGCGGCGCGTTTGTCGGCAGCGGCCTGCAAGACCCGACTGGCGGCGCCGGTGGTTTTTTGGGCAATATGCTGGACCTCAGCGTAGGCTGGGATCCGCAGTGGAGTTACTTGAAACGGGTGAGCTTCGACATTGGCTATAGCCATCTATTCAAGGGTGACTACTTCGATAAGGTTCCATTTAGCCCGGGCATGAAGGACACCAATTACGGCTACACCATGGTGACGTTCAAGTTCTAGCCTGTTTAGGTATGAAGTTGAGCGTACGGCTCGAAGATGAAGCAGGAATAACCGGTCATTCGGGTGTACAGTGTGTAAAAATGCGATCATTCCTTCGGCTGATCGTTCTGAGTGGCCGAAGGAATGAAGCGGGATTTGCCTGAACCGTTGTTTGATGCGCCAAATTACGACTGCACATTGCAACGGAGCAGGAAGCGCTGTGTGATTGATGAATCCCCCTCCCAGTGCCGCCAGTGCTTCAGCACGATTTCTCCGGAGCCGGTTTTTTTGCCCTGAAAAACGAACTCGATTTCTCCCCCGGAACCCACGGCATCCGATGTATAGTGAGGTTCTGTCGCGATCGTTTCGATGAATTCCTCATCGAAACGATCAATCGCCCAACGATAGCCGGTGGTCGCATTCTCCGGCAAGTTGATTCGAATCCGCTCACCGAGGCGGACATCGATCGTCCGCTCATTATCTTTTTCAGCTACCAGTAACATGGGTGGGAAAGTCTTTTCCAGAATTGATTCACAAGCCGCACCTGTGGCGTACACGAGGCATACCGCCACCAGTGCGGTTACGAGCATCCACTCCAAGGATGATGGTGTTTCCGTCATGGGGTGCTCGATGATTCAAGCGCCGGTTAAACAGTGACGCCGTAACTTTCATTATAAAAACCGGCATTGATGTACGCTTCGCTGGCATAGGCGAAGCCTTGATCTCCCCATGTTTTGCCCCAGCTGTTGCGGATGATGAAGCGTTTGTCCGTCGTGTAACCGACGATGCACACAGCGTGACCGCCGCGAATAGTGCCGGGTTGAAAGCCATCAAGCTTGCCGTGGGTTGCCGTGGCATTATCCCATGTTGCATCGACATTCAATCCGGCCATGATCGGGCCGTGAGTGGCCAGCCAATTGCGCCAACTGTTCAAGTCTTTGCCTAGATTGAAGTAAGCTGCAATGCGGCGAGTTGCCGCAGTGGCGTACAGGGTGTTTTCGTCACCGAGATACATCGCGGTCGTAATGTGAAAAGGCAGCATGGCTTCAGGGACTGCGCCGTATTTACGCAGGATATCCATGGCTGCTTTCAGCGTAGTACCGGCTTCTTCGATAAAGGTTTCCGGGCGGCTTGCGAGCTCATCGGTTTCCTTCGACGCCATCCACGTGCAACGCGGCGACAAAAAGCCAGGCTGGACGATTTTACCGGCTTTGACCATGTGGTAACGGGTTACACCATCGGTGGAAGCCCAGCCGACACAGGAACCGGTGCTTTCCTGGTTGCCGATATTCCACCAGGCTGCACGCAAATCCACACTGGCGGGTAAAGCCGCAGGTGCGGCGGCGACAGCACCGGCCGCGATAGCATGTTTGATGCCCCAGTCACGCTCGGTATCGCGCGAGGGTATCAGATTACAAATCCGATTTGCTTCAGGCCTTGTGCTTGGTGTTGAATTCATGGTGATTCTCCTTGGGTAAAATGCGAGAGTACCGGTGGAAGCTTCGTATTCTCTGCGTTGTTATTGAACTAAAGGGTGCTGCCGAACATGCGTTGCTATACTAGCACGCTGGCGGGCAATTCCATTGTGACCTTTACCACAGCATTGCTATTATGAAATTCAACCGGTAAAAGATCTAACTCAAATTTAACTTTCGGATTATAAAGATGGATTACAAAATTTTACTGACGGTTTTCGCCACGGTGTTTATCGCGGAGCTGGGTGACAAAACGCAATTGGCCACGATGTTGTTTGCCGCCGATAAAGAAGCCGGCAAGTGGACGGTATTTATCGGTGCATCGCTGGCGTTGGTCGCGACCTCGGCGATCGGGGTGCTGGCGGGTAGTTTTGTTTCCGATTACATCAGCGAGAAGCAGTTGCACTACATCGCAGGGGTAGGGTTTATTCTGATTGGTGCATGGACGCTGATCAAAGCCTAAGCCGGGGTGGGTAATGTTCCTGATGCGACGAGTTCAGCACGAGCATTATTTGCTTTTCTTTAAACGCAAAGTCACGCTAAGACCGCTGCTTGGGTTGTTCTCAATCGATAGCTCGCCACCGTATACCTGCATGATATCGCGCACAATCGCCAGGCCGATACCGTGACCGGGTGTGGATTGGTCGGCGCGTACGCCACGCTCCAGGATTCTGGCGATTTCGTGCGGCTGGATGCCCGGGCCGTCGTCTTTGACTTGGATCACCACTTGAGTTTCCACATAACCAGCGGATAAATGGATGCTATGGCGGCACCATTTAAAGGCGTTGTCGACCAGGTTGCCGAGCAATTCCATCAAGTCGCCTTCGTCGATGCGCAAACCGATGGTGTCATCGATTTCCACGATTATATCCGGATGCTTGTTGCGGTAGGCTTTGGTGACAGTGTTGACGATGCGGTCAGCCATCGGGCGTAACAGAATCAATCCCATTCCCGGTGAACTGCCGGCAGTCGCGGCGCGGCGTAATTGGTACTGGATGGTGTTATCCATGCGCTCGATTTGTTCCTGAATGGTTTTGCGCCGGATGGTTTCATCGTCTTCGCTATGAATCGCGCCTTGCAGCACGGCGAGCGGTGTTTTGAGGCTGTGCGCCAAATCGGCGAGACCGTTGCGGTAGCGTTTTTGTTGCTTGTGTTCGTGCGTGATCAAGGAATTGATGCTGTCGGTCAGTAGTTTAAGCTCACTGGGGTACGTATCTTTGAGGCTCTCCTGCTGACCGGATTCGATCGCGGCAAGCTCCACGGAAACCTTGCGCAGCGGTAGCAAGCCCCAGCGCAATACCAGCATCTGCGTCGCCAGCAAGAAAGCAGCCATCACACCCAACCAACCCCACAAATCTTCCCGGTAGTGCTCGATTTGCGCTTCGAACAGCACGGTATCGGTGATGACATGGAAAGTCAGTGGGTAATCGCCGGACGGTGTCTCCCAGGCAACGCCATAACGGTAGATAAAATGCGGTTCATCGTTGAGCATGATTTGCTCGAATTCTTTTTTTCCTTTATCCAGCAGCGCAATCGCCGGAATCGGTTTGTTCAGCGATGACGTGGAGCGCCACATGATCGTGTTGGTAGGGCCAATGATGAAGGCATAGGTATCCGAATTGACGTGACCGAGTTCTGCATCGAGTAAGTTAGTCGGTACATCCAGTTCACCGGAATCCTCCACCTCGGCGTCACCCATCAGCATCAGCAATTTTGCAAATAACCGATCCTTAACACCCACGCGTGCGCTATCGTAGAAGGCGCGATCCAGCGTCAAGGCAATGCCTACGATAAAAATCAGCAATACCAGCGTCGCGCTGAATAAAACGCGCTGATTGAGCGACATCATGACGATTTGTTGCAATCCAGGGTGAAGCGGTAGCCGCGTCCGCGCATGGTTTCAATCGGGTTTAATGTGCCATCGGGGTCGAGTTTGCGGCGTAATCGGCCGACCATAACTTCGAGCACATTGCTGTCGCGATCTTCGTCGTGCGGATAGAGATAGTCGGCGAGCGTATGTTTGGACAGTACTTCGCCATGGTGGCGTACTAGCTCTTCCAGCAAACGGTATTCAAACGAGGTTAATTCAATATTTGCGCCGTTGACCGTGACCGATTGCGCTGTGACATCCACTGTGACCGGACCGCATTTCAATAGGGTTTGCGGGATGCCGGTGGCGCGCCGCAGCAGCGCCTTGACCCGCGCTTGCAGTTCTTCCATCTGGAACGGTTTGGTCAGATAATCGTCCGCACCCATCTCCAATCCTTGCACTTTATCCTGCCAGCTGCTGCGTGCGGTCAGGATCAGAATCGGCAGCAGGCTGCCGCGTTCCCGCAGCGTCTTGATAATTTCCAGGCCGGATTTACCGGGCAAACCGATATCGATGATGGCGGCATCGAGCGGGTATTCCGTGGCGAGAAACAAGCCTTCGTCACCGTTACTGCAGGTGTCGACCATATATCCGGCAGCTTCCAGTTGCTGGCGGATTTGGTTTTGCAAGCGGAATTCGTCTTCAATAACCAGGATACGCATTCAGGTCTCCTGTACTACACAATGACAACGAAAAAACGTGTTGGATTGAATCATGGAATTCATTTCGAGATTAATGAGTTGATACGACGCTACCGTCCAGCGCATTGATCAGAATTGTGTGTACAGTGCCTTGATCGCTGAGTATTTTGACGCGATACAGATGGTCGGTCTGATTGATCGCCAGCACGCGGCCTTTGAAATGCTGCTGCGCAATCGTAATTGCGCGTTGCTCAGAAATACCGGCAGCCGGATCGCTTGCGCTACCGCGCTCACTGGGTGTATTTTGCCGGCCGGCCGTTGCGTTCGTCAGTACGGTACCCATGATCAACGCTATCAGTAATGCTTGCCGCCATTTGTTCATAACCCAGCATCCTTGCACGCCGAAAATAAAGATTAAGCGGGGCGGGATATGCTTTTTATCGCTATCCGGCACCCGCTTTTCGCATCAGAAGCGTAACATAAAGTCCACATTTCCGGTATTGATGCCCATCATCATTTGAGGCGGAACGGCATAAACCGGAGCTGGAGGGTAGTAGCTGTAATTATAGCTATACTGCGGCTGCGGATAGTACGGTTGATAGTAGCCGCGCGGTTGGCTGTAGACATACCCGTTGAAATGGCTATGGTGTTTATGGTGATGATGACCATGATGATGCCGGTGATGATGACCTCTATCCGCGTGCGCCAAAGAAGGTGCTGCCAGGTTGACGGACAGCAATGCAATCGCGGCGAGACTGGTCAGTTTTTTTGTTGTGGTGCTCATGATATTTCTCCTTTGTATTGTTTGTTCCAGGTGAATTCCTGATGGCGTCAATCTACGCCGCTTTGTCTGAACAAAAACTGAATGGAGAAAATGGATTATTTATCAAGCTGTATATTTCGATTTGCTGTCTGCATTGCGTCTACATAAACAATAAACATTTTTTGCACCCACTTATAACCTACTGTTTCTGCAGTGTGAATGCCAAAAATGAAGTTATGGATTTTCTGATTAAAAATTAACAACAGTTCGGATTGCCTGAGTTTCCATTAAAATGGAGCGGACTGATATAAGCACACAAGGGATGAACTGATGAAACATAAACCACAAATGATGAGAATGCGTTGGTTGGGCTCGGTAGTGATGTTAGCCCTGTATGCCTCGTCGGCTTGGGCCTTTACCATCGATGATGTTGCAAAACAAGCTCGATCGTTAGCCGGCAAAAGCTACGAAACGCCGAAAAGCAATTTGCCCTCTATTTTCCGCGACATGAAGTATGCGGATTATCAGCAGATTCAGTTTAATCATGGTAAAGCTTACTGGAGTAATCTGAAGACTCCATTCAAGCTTGAGTTTTATCATCAGGGTATGTACTTCGATATGCCAATCGAAATTAATGAAGTAACCGCCACGTCGGTACATAAAATCAAATACAGTTCCGATTATTTCAATTTTGGCGATGTCCAGTATGATAAAGACATAGTGAAAGATCTTGGCTTTGCCGGCTTCAAAGTACTGTATCCGATCAATAGTAAAGGTAAAAACGACGAAATTCTCAGTATGCTTGGTGCCAGTTATTTCCGCGTGGTTGGTGCCGGCCAGGTTTATGGTCTTTCCGCGCGTGGCTTAGCTATCGATACTGCTCTGCCTTCCGGCGAAGAGTTTCCCCGGTTTCGAGAATTTTGGATCGAGCGGCCTAAACCGGCTGACAAACGACTGACAATCTATGCGCTACTCGACTCTCCCCGTGCTACGGGTGCTTACCGCTTTGTCATGATTCTGGATCGCAATATTGTCATCGACGTGCAATCGAAAATCTATCTGCGCGACAAGGTTGGCAAGCTCGGCGTTGCGCCGCTGACGAGCATGTTCCTGTTCGGCTCTAATCAGCCTTCTCCGATGACGAACTTCCGTCCTGAGTTACATGACTCTAATGGCCTATCCATTCACGCCGGTAATGGAGAGTGGATCTGGCGTCCGCTGAACAATCCGAAACGTTTGGCCATCAGTAGTTTCTCCACGGAAAATCCGCGGGGCTTTGGTCTGCTGCAACGTGGCCGCCGGTTCTTGCGTTTTGAAGATCTGGATGACCGTTACGATCTGCGTCCGAGCGCGTGGATAACGCCGAAAGGAAAGTGGGGCAAAGGTAGAGTCGAGCTGGTGGAAATTCCGACCAATGATGAAACCAACGACAACATCGTCGCCTTTTGGACGCCGGATCAACTGCCGGAAGCTGATAAAGAGATGAACTTCAAGTACACCATCACCTTCAGCCGCGACGAAGACAAACTGCATGCGCCGGATAACGCGTACGTCATGCAGACGCTGCGCTCAACGGGTGATGTAAAACAGTCTAATCTCATTCGCCGACCTGATGGCACGATCGCCTTCGTCGTCGATTTTACTGGCGCAGAGATGAAGAAGCTGCCGCAGGATACTCCTGTTGTAGCGCAGACCAGCATTGACGACAACGGTGAGATCGTCGAGAGCAGCGTGCGTTACAACCCGGTCATTAAAGGTTGGCGTCTGATGCTGCGGATAAAAGTACAAGATGTGAAGAAAATCACTGAGATGCGTGCTGCGCTAGTCAACGGTGACCAGACGCTGAGTGAAACTTGGAGCTATCAGCTACCTGCCGATGAATAAGGTGACTGAGTATATTGACGCGCTGCCGCTGACTGACGCTGAGAAAGCGGTGCTGCCGGCAATGAATATCCGCGCCCTTCATGAGGCGCTGGATCCTGAGCATCATCACTATGCGCGTGAAGATGATTCGCCGCTGGGGTCTGTGAAAGTGCGGCTTGAGCGGAGCTGGCCTGATTCTCTGGTTGGCGGGCAACTGATCAAAGACAACGAAGATCGTACGCAACTGAAAGCGATGCCCAAAGTGACACGTTCACCGATGTCACCGGATCCGTGGCGCACTAATCCGATTGGTCGATTCTGGGATCATCTGCGTGGACACGATGTCGCACCGCGCTATGTGTCGCGACTGACGAAGGAAGAGCAAGCTCATGAACAGAAATGGCGCACTGCCGGTACTATCCGCCGCTACATTTTGCTGCTGCTGACGTTGTCGCAAACCGTGGTTGCGACTTGGTATATGAAAACTGTCCTTCCTTACCAGGGCTGGGCGCTGATCAATCTGGTCGATATGATTGATCAGGATGCGTGGATATCGTTTATGCAATTGCTGCCTTATATACTGCAAAGCGGCATTTTGATCCTTTTCGCTATTCTCTTCTGTTGGATATCCGCCGGTTTCTGGACGGCACTGATGGGCTTTCTGCAGCTACTGATCGGTAAAGACAAGTACAGTATTTCCGCATCGATGGCAGGGGATGTGCCACTCAATCCCGAGCATCGTACGGCGTTGATTATGCCTATCTGCAACGAAGACGTGGATCGCGTATTCGCCGGATTGCGTGCGACCTGGGAATCAGTGAAGGCGACAGATCAACAACAGCACTTCGATGTCTATATTCTGAGTGACAGTTACAATCCTGATATCTGCGTTGCGGAACAGAAAGCGTGGATGGAACTGATTGCAGAGGTTCAGGGTGAAGGTCAAATCTTCTATCGCCGCCGCCGCCGCCGCGTGAAACGTAAGAGCGGTAACATTGACGATTTCTGCCGCCGCTGGGGCAATCAGTACAGCTACATGGTGGTGCTGGATGCGGACTCGGTGATGTCAGGAGAGTGCCTGACCAATCTGGTGCGCTTGATGGAGGCTAACCCGAATGCCGGCATCATTCAGTCGTCGCCGAAAGCCTCAGGCATGAATACCTTCTACGCGCGTTGCCAGCAGTTTGCGACACGCGTTTACGGACCGCTGTTTACTGCCGGCCTGCACTTCTGGCAATTAGGAGAATCACACTACTGGGGCCACAACGCCATCATCCGTGTGAAACCGTTTATTGAGCACTGTGCGCTGGCGCCTCTGCCGGGTGAAGGCTCTTTCGCGGGCTCCATTCTCTCTCACGACTTCGTGGAAGCGGCATTAATGCGCCGTGCGGGATGGGGGGTGTGGATCGCTTACGATCTGCCGGGTTCTTATGAAGAACTGCCGCCGAACCTACTGGACGAGCTTAAGCGCGACCGCCGCTGGTGTCACGGCAACCTGATGAACTTCCGCCTATTTCTGGTGAAGGGCTTGCATCCGGTACACCGCGCGGTGTTCCTGACCGGCGTCATGTCTTATCTTTCCGCGCCGCTATGGTTTATGTTCCTTGCGCTTTCCACCGCGCTGCAGGTGGTGCATGCGCTTACAGAACCGCAATACTTCCTGCAGCCGCGCCAGCTGTTTCCGGTGTGGCCACAGTGGAAGCCGGAACTGGCGATCGCGCTGTTAGCCTCGACCATGGTGCTACTGTTCCTGCCCAAGTTGCTGAGTATTCTGCTTATCTGGTGCAAGGGAACGAAAGAGTACGGTGGGTTCATTCGCGTCACGATTTCTCTGCTACTGGAGGTACTCTTTTCGGTGCTGCTGGCACCGGTACGTATGCTATTTCACACCGTATTTGTGGTCAGCGCATTTCTTGGCTGGGAGGTAGTGTGGAATTCGCCACAACGTGACGATGATTCCACCTCGTGGAGTGAAGCCCTTATGCGCCATGGTTCTCAACTGCTGCTGGGGTTGGTGTGGGCCGTAGGGATGGCGTGGCTTGATCTGCGCTTCTTATTCTGGTTGGCGCCTATTGTCTTCTCGCTGATTCTGTCGCCGTTCGTGTCGGTCATCTCCAGCCGTTCGTCCGTTGGCCTGCGCGCCAAACGCTGGAAGTTGCTCCTGATTCCGGAAGAGTATTCGCCGCCTCCGGTACTGGTGGATACAGACAATTATCTGATGATGAATCGCAGCCGCACGCTGGACGATGGCTTTATGCACGCCGTGTTTCATCCATCGTTCAGCGCACTGGCGACGGCGATGGCCACCGCGCGCCACCGCGAGAGCAAGGTGCTTGAGATTGCCCGCGATCGTCACGTTGAGCAGGCGCTGAATGAAGCCCCTGATAAGCTCAATCGCGATCGCCGTCTGGTACTGTTGAGCGATCCGGTCATCATGTCGCGTCTGCATTATCGCGTATGGGCGATGCCGGAGAAATACGCTTCGTGGGTGAATTATTATCAGCAACTGACGCTAAATCCATTAGCACTGAAAGCGAAATAAGCCGAGCATTAAGGGAAGTACCGGCTATGCAGCAATTAGCCGTTGAAATTTTCTGGTGTAAATAGCGGAGATGAGATGAACACCTGTAAGAAGTATCTAGGAATTTCCTGATAAACCGATCGGTCAGTGGCATTCTACAGAAAGCGCAAAAGACTATGGGGATATCGCCATTTCAATGTGCGATAGGCGCGACAGATGGGGTACAGAATGATCAGTGCCAGCAGCGTGATCGCGTAAGTTTGTTCCAGGCTGCCGCGTTCGAACAGCGGTTTCAGTGCCGTCAGCACGGCGAAGTGCGCGAGGTAGAAAAACAGCGCGGTTTGGCCGAACAGCAGTACCGGGTTGTTGGGGTTGATGGTTTTATTGCGCGATTCCAGCTGCATCAGTAACGACAGCATGATCGCCATCAAGCCCAGTTCCAGCAGCGTGTATGCCAGACTGGGCGGGTACTTGCTGACGTGCAGCCAGTCGATCAGGGTATCGCCTTGCAAGTGCATGAACAGGTTGCCGTAACCGTCGTGGCCACGGATGATGACGAACAGCGTCAACGCAAACCACCCGGCGGTCATCAGCACGCGCTGCGGCTGCCAGGAAGCGGATGGATGGACGATGAGCCGTTCGCCGAACGCCCAGCCGAGCATCATCATGCCGAGCCACGGCAAGGCAGGGTAGAGCACGGTGTAGGTGTCGCCGAAATCCGGTGCGAACGTGAGCGCGAGCCAGAGCGGCACGTCGCCACCCGGTTGCCACAGTAGCGCCAGTAACCACTCACCACCGGCGATAATCAAAATCGCCAGCGAGAAAACCGCACCTGCGCCGAGACGTTGCAGATAGACCATCAGCATCATGCTGATGCCGATGGCGTACAGCACTTGCAGCACCGGTTTGCCGCCGATCAGCGAGAACAGGCCGATGTCCAGCAAGGCAATAAACGCGCCGCGCATTAATAATTCGTACTCGATGACGCCAGCACTCATACCTTGCTGGCGGCGCTGGAAGTTGCTGATGGCGATCGAGGTGCCGGCGAGAAATAGAAAAGTCGGCGCGCAGATGTGCGTAATCCAGCGCGTGAAGAATTGATCGGCGGCGAAGCGGGTGCCGGGCTCGAACAGCAATACCGAGTCGGCGAAAATGCGCTGCTCGTTGAAAAACCACGACGCGTGATCGAGCGCCATCAGGATCATGACAATGCCGCGTAGCCAGTCGATGGCGGCGATGCGTTGGGTTGACTCGGCTGGCATAATGGCGGGGGTGTGGCGGTTACAGCAGAACCAGATTGTTCCTGTGAATCAATTCCGGTTCGTCGACGTAACCCAGAATCGCTTCTATTTCGCTGCTGGGTTGTTTCAGGATTTTTTGCGTTTCCACGGCGCTGTAGTTGATCAGGCCGCGGGCGATTTCGCGTCCGCCCGGATCAAGACAGGACACCGTTTCGCCGCGCTCGAATTCGCCATTGACCGCGACCACGCCGATCGGCAGCAGGCTTTTGCCGTCGCCAGTCAATGCTTTAACCGCGCCGTGGTCGAGCGTGACGTAACCGCGCACTTGCAAATAATCGGCGAGCCATTGCTTGCGTGCCGCCAGAACCGGCAGTTTAGCCACAAAACGGGTACCGATGGCTTCATCCTGACTGAGGCGTACCAGCACGTTGTCTTCGTGTCCGGAGGCGACGATCGTGTCGGCGCCGCTGCGTGCCGCGCGTTTGGCAGCGATCACTTTGGTTTGCATGCCGCCGCGGCTGATGCTGCTGCCGACGCCGCCGGCCATTTTTTCCAGCGCCGGATCGCCGGCATGGACTTCGCTCAATAATTTCGCGCTGGGATCCTTGCGTGGATCGCTGGTATACAAACCGGCCTGATCGGTCAGAATCACCAGTGCATCGGCTTCGACCAGGTTGGTGACCAGCGCTGCTAGCGTGTCGTTATCGCCAAAGCGGATTTCGTCGGTGGCGACGGTATCGTTTTCGTTGATGATCGGGATGATGTTCAGTTTGAGCAGTGTGGTCAATGTCGAGCGTGCGTTCAGATAGCGCTTGCGGTTCGACAGATCTTCGTGCGTCAGCAGCACTTGCGCGGTTTGCAGACCGTATTGCGAAAAGCTCGAAGCGTAAGCTTGCGCCAATCCCATCTGACCGACGGCGGCGGCTGCCTGCAATTCATACAGCGCGGTCGGGCGGCTTTCCCAGTTGAGGCGCTGCATGCCTTCGGCGATCGCGCCCGACGAAACCAGGATGATATCCTTGCCCATCTGCTTGAGCGTGGCGATTTGCGCCGCCCAGCCGGCCAATGCGGTGTGATCGAGCCCTTTGCCTTGATTGGTGACCAGGCTGCTGCCTACTTTGATGATGATGCGGCGTGCTTGCTTTAACATGGATTCGATAGTTCGTTTTCCGGGGTCGGGTTTTCGGGCTGCGGCGGTAAATGCTGCTCCAGATAATCCATGATGGCGTAAGTCAGGAGTTGACAGCCTTCGCCGGTCAATGCCGAGATGATGAAGTATTTGTCTTGCCAGCCTAATTTCTTGACGAACGTACGGCATATCTCGTCGCGTTTGTCCTGTGGCATCATGTCGGTTTTGTTCATGACCAGCCAGCGCGGTTTTTGATACAGCGCTTCGTCGTATTTTCGCAATTCTGCTTCCAAGGCATGCGCCTCGTGCACCAGATCGGTTTCTTCGTTCGGCGGCATCATGTCGATGACATGCAGCAGCAGCCGGGTACGCGCCAAGTGTTTTAAAAAACGGTGACCCAATCCCACGCCTTCGGCCGCGCCTTCGATCAACCCCGGAATATCAGCCATGACGAAACTGCGGTTCTGGTCGACGCGCACCATGCCGAGGTTAGGGTGCAGGGTGGTGAACGGGTAATCGGCCACTTTGGGACGTGCGGCGGATACCGCGCGGATCAGCGTGGATTTTCCGGCGTTCGGCATACCGAGTAAACCGACGTCGGCAAGCACTTTGAGTTCCAGCTTCAGTTCGAATTCCTGGCCGGGCTCGCCGAAGGTAAATTGACGCGGCGCGCGATTGGTGCTGGACTTGAAGTGCAGATTGCCGAGTCCGCCGGTGCCGCCTTTGGCCAGCAGCACTTTTTGCTGATCGTGCACCAGATCGGCGACGACTGCATCCGTGTTGATGTCTTTGATCAGCGTGCCAACCGGCATGCGCAGGATAATATCTTCGGCGCTTTTGCCGTAGCGGTCCGAGCCTTGACCGTTCTGGCCGTTCCTGGCGCGGTGGATGCGGGCGAAGCGGTAGTCGATCAGGGTGTTGATGTTGCGGTCGGCTATGGCGAATACGCTGCCGCCCCGGCCGCCGTCGCCGCCATCAGGTCCACCCCGCGGAATGTATTTTTCCCGCCGGAAGCTGGCGACGCCGTTACCGCCTTTGCCGGCTGATACCTGGATAACCGCTTCGTCGATAAACTTCATAGCTAGCTGATTATTAATGTGTTGCTGTTTTTACCACAGCCTGCAAACAAAAAAGCCCCATCGTTTTAGACGGGGCCTTCAAAGTGGTCAAGTGATTTGTTTTTTTATACCGGTATCACGCTTGCTACTTTACGTTTCAATGCGCCTTTGATACTGAAATTCACTTTTCCCGCTACTTTGGCGAATAAGGTATGGTCTTTACCGATACCGACATTTTCGCCCGGATGAACCTGTGTGCCGCGTTGTCTGATGATAATCGATCCGGCTGAGATCAATTCGCCGCCGTACCGCTTAACACCGAGCCGTTTTGAATGTGAATCGCGCCCGTTTCTGGAACTTCCGCCTGCTTTCTTATGTGCCATTTCTTACTCCTTAAGCTGAAATACCGGTGATCTGTATTTCAGTGTAATTCTGCCGGTGACCTTGATGCTTTTGATAATGCTTGCGGCGGCGCATCTTGAAAATGCGGATCTTGTCGTGACGTCCTTGACCGAGAACCGTTGCACTTACCTTGGCGCCACTGACGAGCGGCGTTCCCACCGATACTTTGTCGCCATCCGCTACCATCAATACCTGATCGATAACGAGTTCGCTGCCATTTTCCGCTTTCAGTTGCTCAATTTTCAGCTTTTCACCCACTTGAATTCGATATTGTTTACCGCCGGTTTTTATGACCGCATACATATTAAGCTCCATGCTTCCCTTTTACAGAACCGCGAATTATACATAAATAACCCTTGATTGTGGTGGAAAATTTCGCGCATTTTATCTTTATGCTTGACACTTGGGTGTTGTCATTTCTAACATAGCGTTTTCTTCAAGGTATTATTGTGTCAATCGAAAATATTAGAAGCTTCATCGCGCAAGATATGGACATCGTCGACGATGTCATCCGCGCAAAACTGCATTCCCATGTTCTTCTGATTCGCCAAGTCAGCGAATATATCATCAATAGCGGAGGCAAGCGCTTACGTCCCGCGCTGGTGATCCTATCGGCGGGTGCTTTTGGTTACCAAGGCAAATTTCACTACGATCTGGCTGCGGTTGTCGAATTCATTCATACCGCCACGTTACTGCACGATGATGTTGTCGATGAATCGCAACTGCGGCGCAATAAGGAAACCGCCAATGCATTGTTTGGCAACGCGGCCAGTGTTCTGGTCGGGGATTTTCTCTATTCCAGAGCATTCCAGATGATGGTGGAAGTCGACAATATGCGCGTGATGCAAGTGTTAGCCGATGCGACCAATACGATTGCCGAAGGTGAAGTTCTGCAATTGCTCAATTGCCGCGATCCGCAAGTGACCGAAGAAAATTATCTGCAAGTGATCCGTTATAAAACCGCCAAGCTGTTCGAAGCGGCAAGCCGCTTAGGCGCGATTCTCGGCAACGCCGCACCGGAAGAGGAAAATGCCATGTCGGTTTACGGCATGCATTTGGGTACCGCTTTTCAACTCATCGACGACATGCTCGACTATACCGGTAATAATCAGGACATCGGGAAAAATTTGGGTGACGATCTGGCCGAAGGTAAGCCGACATTGCCGCTCATCTATGCCATGCGCGTCGGTACAGCGGAACAAGCCGGTATAATCCGCAAGGCGATCGAGGATGGTGGCAAAGACGGCTTCCAGCCGGTTCTGGAGGTCATCCAGAGAACCGCTGCGTTGGATTATGCACGTAAATGCGCCGAGGCTGAAATTGCCACCGCAACGGCCGCGATAGCCTCCTTACCGGATTCGGAAAACAAAAAATGTCTGATGCAATTGGCGGACTTTGCGGTTACGCGCAATCATTAAAATAAACAGGAATAACTGCATTGAGTGTTCGCTGCCGATAGCCGCCTTCCGGCGAGGGTCTTTTCTATTCCATCCCGCTTATCAAGTTCAGTATTTCTTCAAATCCGGCGTGTGAGCGGCTTGCGTTGCTGCTGCTTTTTGTGACCGTCATCTGAAATTTCTCGGATCATTAATAATAGTATTGATTCGATGAAAATATCACTCTATATTTTATTGATAAGCCATAAAAACCCGGTTAATCGATAATTTGCCATAACGAAAAATTGCTATGCTCGATCAGCGGTGGCAAATAAAATCCGGTTTGTTATATCCCTGACTTGCAACAGTACAAGGAGGGGAATATGGGATAAATCAGATAAATGCCATAGGAAGTATTTGAAATCAATATGGGAAAGTTAATTTTTTACCTGCTGATAGCACTGTTGATTTACTGGGTGGTCAAAATCCGCATACCCAAACAAAAAGACGATGAATCTCCACCGGAATCCGTTGAAGACATGGTGAATTGCGCACAGTGCGGTATTTATCTGCCGAAAAGCGAAGCGGTCAGCAGTCATAAAAAGTATTTTTGCAGTCACGAGCATTGTAACTTGTATTTAAAATCTTCTTCTTGAGCTGATTTTTGTGTTAACTCCGACATATTCATCACAAACTAAACATTCAATATTCTGGCCGCTGGATTGTGCTGCGGCGGCAACCGGTTACACCGATCAACATTGGCGTTCGCTTCATTATTTCAATTGCTTTCGCTTAGTGATCGGCTGCAGTTTGCTTATTGTTTTTTGGAAATCCGGATTCACCAATCTCGGTTCGTATCATTACCCGCTGTTTTTATATGCCGGTGCAGGCCATGTGCTGTTTAGTGTTTTATTTATGTTGTTTATCCGGTTGCGTTTTCCCGGCTTTAATCAGCAGGTGATTATCCAAGTCATCAGTGATATCGTTTTTTTCTCGGTAATGCTTTACGCCAGTGGCGGCTTGCCAAGCGGTCTGGGGGTTTTGTTGCTGGTATCGCTGACAGAAGCGGGATTGATCAGTCGTGGCCGCCTCGTGTTATTTTTTGCTTCCGTCGCAACGATTAGTCTACTGCTACAAGAAACATATTCTTCATGGACAGTTGATTTTTATTCTGCACAATATTCGCAAGCGGGCTTATTGAGCATGGCGTATTTTGCCGTTGCTTGGCTGGCGCATCGTTTGGCCAAACATTCCTTGGCCAGTGAACAGCTTGCCGAGGAACGCGGTATCGATCTGGCCAATATGGCACAGGTCAATCAACTGGTTATTCAGGATTTGCAAGAAGGTGTTCTGGTTGTTGATAAGCATGGCTACATCCGGCAACGCAATAGCTACGCAGAGCGTTTGCTCAATTTAAATCCATCTGCGGAAAAATCACCATTGCTTAAATTATCGGCTTGCATGCCGGAACTGGCTACCCGGCTGACGACTTGGCAAGGTGATAGCAGCATTAACTTTGATTTGCTGCGTTTGGGGAATAATAACGCCTTGGTACGGACACGCTTTCTTCCGGTTCAAGCGGATTGTCGTAATGGGGTAGTGATCTTCCTCGAGGATATGGGTCGTATACAAACGCAGTTGCAGCAGTTGAAGCTTGCGGCATTGGGACGGCTGACTGCCAATATTGCACATGAAATCCGTAATCCGCTGTCGGCGATCAATCATGCAGCCGAATTACTGGAGGAAGAGCAGCTTGAAAATGATACCGATCCGCGGTTAGTGCGCATCATTTGCGACAATACCCGGCGCTTGAATAAGATCGTTCAGGATGTCCTACAGCTTAATCGGCGCAATATCGCAAAACCGGACCTGTTCGATCTGCATGAGTTCGTGCAAAAATTTCTCGAGGAATTTTGCCATGCGGAGAAAATCAACGGAAATGCTTTTGTATTAAAGAACGATAACAATCATATGATTAGTTTTGATCGTGACCATTTGCATCAGATATTGTGGAATTTATGCCGCAATGCGTGGCGGCATTGCCGCCAGCAAAACGGCAGTATTCATGTCGGATTGTCCGCATCGGCGAATGAAAATAATGTTTGCTTGGATATCGTGGATGATGGTGCGGGTGTTGATCCGCAACAGATAAAACAGATTTTTGAACCATTCTTTACCAAGGCTGCTGGTGGTACCGGCTTAGGTTTATATATTGCACGCGAATTATGTGAAACCAATCAGGCTTCATTGGGTTATATTGAGGAGACTGGCGGCGGGCATTTCCGGATTATTTGCAAAAGCGATCAGCCATGTCTATAGATAGCGAACGGATTGCCAATCCTGATCGAAAAACTGCTTCTCCACATATTCTGATTGTGGACGACGAGCCCGATATCATCGAGCTGCTTGAGCTGACGATCGCTCGGATGGGAATGGATGTTTCCAGCGCAAAGTGTGTTCGTGACGCTATACAGCTATTGCAATCGCGGCAGTTTCAATTGTGCCTTACCGATATGCGGTTGCCGGATGGGGAAGGATTGGAGTTGGTACGATATATTGCGCAGCATTGCGCCGATTTGCCGGTGGCTGTCATTACGGCGCATGGTACGACGGAAAATGCCGTGGCTGCACTTAAAGCCGGAGCTTTCGATTACCTGCCCAAGCCGGTTTCGTTAAAACAATTGCGGGATCTGGTCAAGTCCGCTTTAAGCTTGCCGCCGATGCAATCCGAATCGGCATCGCAAGTGTCGCAGCAACGTACATTGTTGGGGGAATCGCAGCCGATGCGCCAATTGCGCGCGACCATCGACAAACTTTCACGGAGCCAGGCGTCGGTTTATATCAGCGGGGAGTCCGGTAGCGGTAAAGAGCTTGCGGCAAGAATGATTCATGAAAAAAGCGCGCGCCACAAACAGCCTTTTGTTGCCGTGAATTGCGGAGCTATTCCGGAAAATTTGATGGAAAGCGAGTTTTTCGGCTACAAGAAAGGAGCTTTTACCGGTGCCGACAAAGATCACGACGGCTTTTTTCTGACCGCGAACGGCGGTACTTTATTTCTGGATGAAGTCGCCGATTTGCCGCTGACGATGCAGGTCAAATTGTTGCGGGTGATTCAGGAGAAACAAGTCAGAAGGATTGGTGAAACTCAAGAGAAAAGTGTCGACGTGCGTATCATCAGTGCAACGCACAAAAAACTCGGTCAGTGCGTTGAAACTGGGCAATTCAGGCAGGATTTGTATTATCGCCTCAATGTAATCGAACTCAATATGCCGGCATTGCATGAAATGCGCGAGGATATTCCGCTCATCGCGCAAGCAGTGCTTGTGAAACTATGCCGCGAAGCAGGGCGGTCCGTATGCAACTTGAAGAAAGATGCGTTGACCATGCTGATGAACTACGATTATCCCGGTAATGTGCGCGAGCTCGAAAACATACTCGAGCGTACCCTGGCGCTCTGTTTTGATACCGAGATCGGCAAAGATGAGTTGCAACTGCCTCATAAGGCTAGAGCGATCCAAGAAACTTCCATTACCCTATTTCCTGTTGACTTAGGGGCAGGCTTTCCACTTCAGGATTATCTCGACAAACTGGAAAAAGATTCCATTGTCAAAGCGCTGAATGAAAGTCGCTACAATCGCACAAAAGCGGCCAAGACATTGGGAATTACCGTACGTTCGCTGCGTTACCGTATGGAGCGGCTAGGGTTAAACGAGAGAGTGTAATTGGATCTGATCATGATATCGTGGATCCGTATTGCCAAAATTCACTTGGTCGCTACAACCTCGAGAATTTTGCTGAAATTTTTCCTGATTCGATAGACTGGATGTCGTTTTTCTCTTCTTCATCCGTTAGTTTCCTAAATTTTATCAGGTATTAATAGTGACAATGAACTATTCCTGAGTAAAAAAGTCGGATATATTGTTGGAATTAATTTTTGTTTGTGGTACACTGCAGTCTGGTTGAGAAAAAGTCTTATATTTCTTGACCTTAACTAAAAAGGGGTTAATGAACTCATCCAGCGGGAATGATGTTTTTCATTAGCGGATAACAATGTTTATGTTTGTATGAACGCTTAATCTAGCAATAGGAGAAATTTGATATGAAAGTAATTGCGAGGTTTTTTTCGCTCAATATGCGACCGGGGAGGGGATGTAAGATGAAATCAACTGAAATGATTTTTCCAACATACATGAAAGCTTTTCCAACCTATACTGAACGCATTTTGGAGGAATGAAAATGACAACATTTATTTATGACTGGAGAGTACCCATCAAAAAAGTACTCAAATTATCTTCCTTATTATTAATGCTCTCTGTGTTAGTTGCTTGCGCGCAGATGGGCTCATCAGTAGCTAAACCAACAGGTATTTCAAGTAACGATCATGGCGCCTTAGTAAAATATTACGAAGGTGTTGCCAAAGATGCAAAATTAAGGTTGCAGGAAAACAAAAAAATACTTCAGGAATATGAAGCACGTCCTTATTACTTTGGCAGACAAGGCCTGGATGCTCAATCGCATGCTGCAGCAAATGTTCGAGCATACGAGAAAGCTATAAGGGAAAGTCTGATATTTGCTGATTTCCATAGAAAAATGGCAATGGAGCAGCTAGGGCAAAAAAGTAATCAAATTAAGAAAGTAGAAACAAATCAAGATCGTGACTTTACATCGGAGATTTCGGAGTACTCAGAGTATTCTGGCAACAAAGGTCTTTGATAAAGTGACGAACAACCACCGATCTCATTCGGTGGTTGGTCTTTAAAGTCCAAAATCCCTTAGAGAATTAGAATCGTAATCTCACTCAAAAAGGGAGCGTAAAATCCAGTGAAAATAGAATCTGATCTTTATTGCCTGCAAACGGTCTATAAGCAGCTGCACGGTAAGCATCCACCCTGTCATAACGAATATTAGGGCGAATATTCAGTTTCTTTAGAGAATCCCAGCGAAGCTTTAAGGTTTTGGCTATTTTCCAGTTGATCCCGACAGTTGCGGAATAGTAATCCGCCGGTGTAATTGTCACGCTATTGATATCGCCAGCGTAACTTGTCAGTGTGCCATTGACAATATTGGTGGCTGCAGCAATGCGGAAAGGTGACGGATTACGGAAACCGTCCTTGTCGCGAAACCACTCTGCGCGTGCACCGAGCGATACATTTTCAGTCAAATCATAATACAAGTGTGTGACAACACCCATCCACTGAACATCTTTCACCTCATTGGTATACTTTAAATTATTCAGTAGAACGTTGTTCGCAAACCCGTGAACATGGTGTAAAACCAACAAGGTTTGGGGATTGATTTTGTGTTGCAGCACAGTATTGTACATTGCCCAAGACGCACTGCTGTGCATGGAAGTTTCTCCATAGGTACCGGTAACATTGAGTGTCGTTGCCTGACTATCGCTTGTCCATGTGATACCGCCTATACCGCTCCAATTGCCTAACTGTCTGTTCCAACCGCCATCCCACCCGCCGGTAGCGCTGCCAGTGACGGCGCTTCCTGAAACGGTCCAATTATTATTAATAGGATAAGTGGCTTGTAAGCCGGTATGCGTAAAAGGCTCCCCTGCATTGAAAGAATACGCGCGCGTATAGAAAAAGTTATCCGGTGCAGGAACCGTTTCAAAACCGGTTGGTGAGTAAAAATGTCCGATTTTTAGATTAAGGCCGTTCTGGCCAATCGGCACATACACTTCAAGAAAAGCCTGCGGCAATGCAATATCATAAAATTTTGTCGAAGCGCAACACAAACTAAGATCCCAAGTACTTCTTTTCAATGGTTCACCGGAATTGACATCAAAGGTTGGCACGCCGAAAGCTTGTGTATAAATAGCATCTGTTCCAAACATAAAATCAACTCGTCCGCCGATATCCCATCGATTGGTTTCGGATATGACCGGGCGTTTTACGAATAAATTAAATTGATTCAATTGGAACCGATTGGCCTGATCGGCAAAAGCGACAGGGCCGTTGAAACCGCTGTTTTGGCTCGGATTGAATGTTGCACCGCCATGAACCCAACCACCCAGTTCTATTCGCTTATCTTTTAAAAACTTTCCTAAATCAGTAGTTTGAAAAGTACTCGAATTGCTGGCTTGAAGAACGCCAGAATGAATGATAGTTAAAAAAAGGATGCTGCTTGTTACAGTAAATAATAGCTTCTTTGAGTATGTCATCTGTGAGTCGGGATAGGGATAATGTGGTACAACGAAGAGTGCATAGTATTCTATTCAAGGACTGCAATTATCGCACAAGATAAATTTGTATTCCTCGATTGAATCAGAATATGGTTCGAATTGATCTTCTTTATTGGCGAGTTTGTGGCCTCGATGCGTCAACCGGTATCGTACGTTCAATCAAATTGGATGGTGTAAAACAAATCGATCGCGCTGTCCTCACCGGCCTGGGTGACGACGGTGACTTTGGGCGTCAGATTGTAGGTCAATTTCGTAATACCCATGGTCGTGGCGGTTAGGCTGCGTTCGTAGCTCAAGTAGGCGCGCGACGAAATACGTTTACCGATCACGCCGATCTGCCCGCTCAATGAACTGCCAACACCGGCTTGTTTGAACGTGATTTCGTCGACACCGAGCGCTTCTGTGATTCGATCGGTGATGCCGTTGCCGGATTGGCCGCCGAGTATCGATCCGGCGGCTGATAGCAGCACCGAGGTGTCGAGGCCGCTGGTATCGGGTTTTCTGCCCAGTACGATCCAGGATAATTTCTCGGTGTCGGGGACATCCGGCGTCGATACCAGTTTCACACGCGGGTGGCGTACCGATCCGGCAATTTCGACACCGGCTTCAACTGCCAGACCTTCCCGCACTGCCAGCACATTCAAGTTGGGATCGTCGAGCGGGCCTTGGAAGCTGACGATACCGCGTTTGACCGTCAAGTTCTGGCCGTATGCTTTGAATGCGGCATCTTGCGCGGCGATGGTGCCGGTGAGTTTGAGTTGCTGCTGGTTGTCATTGCGGACTTGCAGTTGTCCGCTCAAGCGGCCTTCCAGACCGGACGCGCGAATATAGAATTTCTCACCCAGATTGAGTGCCATATCCAGATGCAACGGCACTTTCTGCGAACGCTGTGACGCAGAGGTGTTCACCAGAACAATATCATCCGGCAGTCCCGGGCGGCCTTCCGGCGGTTGCATGATCAACCCGGCGTCGGCACGTAAATCGCCGCTGATGCTGAGACGGTCTTTCTGCCAGCGGGTTGCGCCGGTTCCGGAAGCGGCAATCCAGTAATCGGTCTTGTGCGCGAGCGGCAGCTGGTCGATGGTGAAATCGAGCTGGCTCGGGTTACCGGCCAATCCGATCTTGCCGGCAACCGTCAGCGAACCGGCTTCGCTTTTCAGTGCCAGTTCGCGGAACAAGCGCTTATCCGGCGGCGGTGCATGCGGGCTGGTGAAATGCAGCCGGTCGATATGCAAATCCGCTTGCTGAAAATGCGCGTCCAGGGTGCCTTGCTGCAGGCGTATTCCCTGTTCCAGCAAAGCCAGGCTTAAGCCGGTGCCGGACACCTTGCCGCTGATGTCGGGTTGTTGCAGTGTGCCATGAATACCGGCTTCAATCCGCAATTCGCCGTCGCTATGCAAGTTACCGCCGAGCAAAGGATTGAGCGATTTCAGGCTGGTGATGGCGGCGCGAATGTTGCCCTGCAGCGACGATCCCCGGGAGATGGACCACTGCGATTGCGTTTGCTGCAATGGCAGCGTCATATCCGCCGTCGCGATACCGAGTGCTGTGCTGTTCAATTCGAATTGCCCGGACAATTTTCCTTGTGCGGCGGTTGCTTGCAGTTGCAGCTTTTGCAATCCCAGCGGTTGCGGCAGGTCGCCGGGTAAATACCAATCGCCGCGCTCACGATGGATGAGCAATTCACCGGTCAGGTGCGCGGCGGAATCGAAATGCCAGCGGCCACCCAATTGCAACGGAATACTTTGTGTGCGCTGCGGTGCGCCGGGAAGCAGCGCGATGCCGGAAAAATTGCCGCGGGTTTTCCAGCTCTGCGGTGTCCAGTGTAATTGCTCGATGCGAGCCGAACCGCTGGAAATCGACAAACTGGCGTGTTCTAAGGAAAACGAAGCCGTGCTGACTGTTAACGCTGCCGGTGCCAGCAACTGAATCGGCATATTGCCGGTGGTTGAAAGCTCGGTCAGTTGGCCGTGCCACTGCAGCGGTTGACCGGATTTTACGTGGCTCAAGCCACCGTTAGCCGCCAGCCGGAAGGCGATATCCTGGTTGAGATCGGCTTTGACCGTCAGGTGATGGTGGTCGGTTTTGCCGTCGAGGGTGGCGATCAATTGCTTGATCGTTGCTTGTTCATGCGCATGGTAAGTGTCGACAGCAATATTCAGCGCAACAGTATCTTTGTGCCACCGCGCGCTGGCGGATACGCCGGAAAGTCGTTGCTTGCCTGGCAAACCCAGCCGCTGGCTGGTGAGCTTCCAATCAAGATCCGGCGCTTCGATGCTGCCGCGAAAAGTAAGCTGGGTGTGCAGATCACCCGACAGTCCCAATCCCAATTGCGCCAATGCCGGTGCATTCACCGTCAGTTGCACATCGTGTTGCGAATCATCGATGCGGCCTTGCGCGTGTATTTGGTTCGACCCGGCCAGCAATTCGGCTTTGCCGCTGAACCGGCCGATACCGATCAGGGCAATTTCGCCCGAGCCGCTGACCGGCGATTTCGCCAGTCGGCTTTTTCCGATCGCATATTTCAGGGTGCCGGTCACTTCCGGAGTCAGATGGCCGGATAACTGCAGCGTGGCGTTCAGATCGGAATCGACCGTTTGCATGAAGTCCGCGCTGTTGAAGCGAACCAATTGTCCCGATAACTCAAACGGTTGTTCCTCAGTCAGCCGCAACCGGCCTTGACCGGTTAAACGCGATTGGTTGCGCTGCAAATTGAATCGTTCAAGCTCGAATTGATCGCCGCTACGTGCCATGTCAGCGGTCAACCGCAACGAGCGGTCGCGTAGATCAATGCGTGCGGATTGTTTTCTCGTATCGCCGGAAAGCGCGATGTTGCCGGAGATTGCTGCGGTTTGCAGGCGGCTGTCGATTTGCCGCGGATCAAGCTGTTCGACTGCCAAGTTTGCGGTGAGAACATGCCGATTCCTGTCCCAAGCCAATTTGCCGCGTACCGTGCCGTTCTTGCCCAGTTGCGTATGAAAATCCGGCAGTATCAATAATTCCGGCGTGACCAGTACGTGCGTATGGATGGTGGAAACCGGAACACCATTGTGATCGAGCGGTGCAGTCGCATGATTTTCAATATGAACAGTGCCTGCCAATTGCCTGACTTCGTTTTGCGCCAGCTGTACTGACAACGACAGCTTAGCCTGCGGTGCCGCGGCCAAGAAATCGGCCGGGTTCCACTGTTCCGCGATGACATTTAAGTGAATTATCGGATTCGCAGTAAAGGGTTGCAGCTGCGCTTGCAGTTCCATTTTCGCTGCGGGTGGTTTGTTGACGGCTTGCACCGAGAGTTGTTGCAGATTACCGGAGATAATTGCTTCAATGTCGCCCCATGAGCCGGCGGCCGTCGCATCGATGCGGGCGGACAACGCGAACGGCGCGTTGCCGTCGAGCTCCGCCTGCGACCGGACAGTTGTCCAAGGTGTCGCAAAATTCAATTGTGTGAGCCGGTGATGCCGGCCATCGCTGTCCAGTGCCAGCGCCAGACCGGATATTGCGGGCGTGGCGTTTTCCAGCGTTGCTGCATTGAAGTGAATCGCATCGACAGTCATGGCTGCAAGCGATAATCCGAATGGTAACTGCAGGCTTTCCGGTGCTGACTTCGGCGACGATTCGGTCTCAGTCGTATGGTGATCGATATGGATTGCCGCCAACGCCAACCGGTTGATGCTGATCCGCCGGTGCAACAATTGCGCTGGATTCCAATCGATGCGGAGGTTGTGCAACGTGAGTTTCAGGTCATCGTTTCTGAACTGAATATTCTCAATGTGCAGGTCTTGCAGCGTGCCGTGCACACCGGTCAGTTCGATCGTAGCGCCGTGCCAGCGATTGACGGCTGCGGCAATCCATCGTAAGCCGGATTGGCTGTGCAATAGCCAATAACCGGCAGTTATCATTAATGTCAGCAAAAGAAACAGGCTGCCGGCCAATTTGCGGTATTGCCGTGCGTGTTGTATCGGTGATGGGTTTTCGGTCTGCTGATTGGTCATGTTGTTTAAAAGGCTACAGCCATTGAAAAATGCACGCGCAGCGTGCCGGTTTCGTGGCCGCGCGCCAGATCGAGTGCCAATGGGCCTGCCGGACTGCGCCAGCGCACTCCCGCGCCATAACCGAGAAACATGCGCATGTCTTGCCAACGGTCAGCCGCGCTGCCGATGTCGGTAAACGCCGCTGCACCCCATTGTTGCGTCAGCCAATGCGTATACTCGGCGGTGCCGGTCGCCATCACCCGGCCGCCAACCACGGCGCTGCCTTCGTGCACGCCGATGCTTTTAAAATCGTAACCGCGTACCGATTGAATGCCGCCGGCGCGAAACAGATATTCCTGCGGAATGCCGAAGCGCGACGACGCTAATGTGTAGCCGACCTCAGCCCGCAGGAAAAATGTATCGCGCGATCCCATCGGCCACCAGCTCTGATGGCTGGCATATGTGCGGATAAAATCCTGATCCGACAGCAACAGCTGGCTGCCGCCGCCGATGCGCACTTCGGTGATATCGCCGCGCCGGACATTGACCGGATTGTCGACGACCAGCCGCCGCCAGCGCCAATCCAGTACCAGCGCTTTGTTGACCTGATCGATCGCGCCATCGGGTTTTTTATGCTCGCGTTGCCAATTCAAACCGAGTTGTATGACTGTCGTCGGCGTTTGGTAATTGCGTGTCACGCCGACTTTTTGCACATCGGTTTTCAGGCCTTCGATATCCGTCATCTGCAGGCTGGCGCTGAGCGAATGGTTAATGCTGTTCTGATCGGGCAGCGTGTCGATCCCGGCTAGAAACGTTTGCCGCTTTTGCTCCAGCCGCAGCAAACTGGTGAGATTCCAGGCGCGATCGAGAAAATTATAATTGCGGTAATTGACTTCGCCGCGCGCGCCATTGTTGGAACTGTAGCCGGCGCCGAAGGCGAAGCGCTGCGGCTGAGCTTCCGTCAGCGCCACTTGAACCGGCGCTGCAAGATGTTGTGCGGTATCCTGCGCGATACTGATCGTTACCGTGCTGAATTGCGGCGCTTTTTGCAGCGCGATTTGATATTGGTGCAGCAGATCGCGCCGATACACATCGCCCGCCTTGAACGGTGCAAGCCGTGTGACCAGTGCGGTTTCATAGCGCTGCAGGCCGGTGACCTGGATGCTGCCGAAATAAAACACCGGCCCGGAATCAATGGTGACGACCAGATCCGCGCGTGCCTTACCCGGATCGACGCTGGCTTGGCTGTTGGTGATTGTCGCGGTGGCGAATGCCTGCTCCGTGAGATTGTCGATCAGCACCGACTTTGCGTGCTCCCAATCAGTGGAACGGAAAGGTTGATCGGTCGTAAGTGGCCATGCAGCACGTAACTGCTCGATGCGTTTACGGTGTTTTTCATCGCCATTGACGATGTCGCCGGTAAAATCAATCGTTACCGAGCCGACGCGCGTCAATTCACCGGGTTCAATCGAAATCACCGTGGTTTTGGCTGGGGTCTGAGCCTGCTGTGCGGTGGTAACTGTGGGGTTGAAGTAACCTTCGGTGGCGAGTGTGTCGCGAATCTCCTGTTGTACGCGGTGCAGAAAAATCAATTCGTCGTAGTTACTGGCAAACGGCTCTGTTGGCAAGCGGATATATTTTTCCAGCATTTCCTTGACCGGATCCGGTGCCGACAACGTGACGATGGGCTGGTTGCCGGGTGAGCTCGGTATTTCCAGTGCTGCCGCGGTGCGTGGAAAGATACCGGCAAACATCAGCAGCATAAGCAAATATAACCATAACCGGATTTTGCGAGATATCGTGAGCAATTGAAAATGAAGATGAGTAATTTTCCCGCGCTGAGGAAAGTTTGCTGTCGTTGTTGATATTGATCATATTGAGACCAGGACCAGTTGAAGGGTTCCTTCAATCGGAAAATAGCCAAAATTTACAGGATGGCAGGTATTTGGTTATCTACATAAATTCCCTTTTAATACAGCTTTCTATCTCTTGTGGGTAAGAATCTCTGGCGCTGTTGACTGTATTGGAGAGGCTCTAGACTAACAGATTGTCTCTGCTAGCCTAGAGCCTTGGAAAAATACTGCAAGTGAATATAAGCAAACCTGCCTCTGCAGGGTTACGCAGTTAGGCAATTCGCAAACTGCAACCCAAGCCTGCAGAAATCCGGTTTAACGAAATTCCTTGTATTTCCGCCACCCTCCAAACTGAGTTATTTCTTGCTTTCCTTCGCATAGATAAGATTCTCCAAGTATTCCTAATACTTCCCGGTTATCAGCTAAAAGGATTTTTCCAACGGAAAGCCCGGCCGGTTCACGGCTTAATAATTCACCGATATAGGATGGGTTTATGCTCCATATTTCCAAGGATATTTGCTTTCCTTTTGCGCAACGTTGCATCGCGGGGTATTGATCGTTAATAGACCAAAGCCGATAGAGAGGCGCGGTTAATGCCTCTTCCACAAATACACCGCCTAATTCAAGAAGATTATGGTTTAACTCCAAACCTCTCATCAGCGTTCCATTCACGGCAAGTTCGATTCTCATCATTATTGGATCCTTGTTCTGTGTCGGTGGTGGCTTTTATTTGCTTGTGTTTACTGGATTTCTTACGCCAACCTGACACGATGCTTATAAAACAAAAAAGCATTTAGCTTGATTATCTATAAGATATTGAAATAAAAATAGTATTCTTATTTTTCTTAAACTTCTAATTCTTGGTATTTCTATAAGGTGTGTGATTACTATGCCAATATCTCCCTGAGTACGATCTCTCTCAACTTCTGGCACTAACTAAGAAACTATGTGCGGTACCGCACATAGTTTCTTAAAAAAAACACTATAATGAAAATAAACTTTAATCATAAATGCTGCTCTTAAAACAGTATAACGTGTGAAATTATACAGTTGTGACTGCTGCAGATAGGAGGTATTCATGATTATCAAAATGAAGTTGTATCTGCGCGATAGGCTACACATACAACATTGTCCGTCCAGCATTAATGCAGATGATCTTTGGTGAAACTCTTTACAGGTAAAGTGAGAGGTTACGCTACTCGCCTTCCTTCCGAATTGTTTCATATCACCGAATTAATTTAACCGGAATACTGTTTCTTAAAAACGCTCTGACTATTGCAGTCATACCGTTTAGTTCTTACAGATAGGAGGTATTAATTATGACTGATATACACGATCCACAACAGAATAAGCTGCTCAAAGCACTACCTATAGCAGACTACGAGCGTATTTTTACCCACCTGGAACTCATCCAAATGTCTCCGGGTGAAATTTTATATCACTCGGGAGAGAAGCTACAGTACGTTTACTTCCCGGCAGATTGTTTCATGTCGCTGCTCTACGACACAGAAGATGGAGCAACCACGGAAATTGCGTCCATCGGTAATGACGGTATTGTTGGCGTTGCTATTTTCATGACTGGTGCAGCGATGCCTTATCGGGTAATAGTGCAAAGTACCGGCTATGCTTATCGGATGTCACAAAATCTGTTGATGGAGGAATTTAGACGCCATGGTCCGCTCTATCATAAACTGCTGAGCTATACTCAGGTTCTTATTACTCAAACAGCACAAATGGCTGTTTGCAATCGATTCCATAAGGTCGACCAACAACTCTGCCGCTTTTTGCTGCTAAGCATCGATTGGCTTCCGACCAATGAATTGTCAATCACTCAGGAATTGATCTCCAATATGTTAGGTGTGCGCCGCGAAGGTATTACAGAAGCTGCTGGAAAATTGCAGCAGGAAGGATTGATCCATTGCAGGCGAGGCCACATTGCCGTATTGGATCGGGAAGGATTGGAAGCTCGTTCTTGCGAATGTTACCAAGTCGTTAAGACGGAATTTGAGCGCCTGCTTGCCGCCTAGTCTTCCTGTTTGAATTCAAAAGTACTAAATACTCATTCAACAATGATAGGGAGGCTTAATTCGATGGATAAGAAAACATTGAAGACTGTCAGTTACATGAAGTTACATCTAATGATACGCATGGCGAGTGTATTAGTGTGTTCTGCAATTTTTCTGGCAAGCTGTGAAAGTATTCCGGCGCCTACTGAGCAATTAGCGACCTCCAGAGCTGCAGTTGATACCGCACTCAGTGCTGGAAGCAATGAACTCGCCCCATTACAACTCAAGTCCGCAATCGATAAGTTGGAAGCTGCCGAGCGCGCTATGGGTGATAAAAATTATGTCGTTGCCCGGCAACTTGCCGAAGAAGCGCAAATTGATGCTCAATTAGCGGAAGCAATGGCTCGAACCAATAAAGCACAAAAAGCTGCGGATGCGTTGCAAGAATCCAGTCGTGTGTTACGCCAAGAGATTGATCGCCAAATCCAATAATCTTTAACGGAGCTTATCATGCAAAATAATTGGTATGTGTTTATGATCCTGATTGTTCCTGCAATTATTTCTGGTTGTGGCTCAATGCCGAAAAATCAGTCGCTTACTGAAGCGCATAGCAATTACAACAAAGCATTGACAAATCCACAGGTCACCGATATGGCTGCGCTTGAATTAAATGAAGCAGGCAAATTCTTGGATAAAGCAGATGCTGCCTTGAATAAAAGAGAAAGTGAAATCACAGTGAATCACCTTGCTTATATGGCAAGCCAGCAAGTTGCAATTGCGCAGGAAATCGCCAAAGCGAAAGTTGCTGAAGCAGCGATAAAAAATGCGAGCGTAGCACGTGACCGGATTCTTCTTAATGCAAGAACGGCTGAGGCCGAAGAGGCGAAAAAACAGGCTGCAGAGGCCAAGAGACAGTTAGAGGAATTAAAAGCAAAGAAAACGGATCGTGGTTTGGTGATTACGCTGCAGGATGTATTATTCCGCACCAACATGGCTCAGCTCGAACTCGATGGATTGCGTACCGTGCACAAGTTGGCTGATTTTCTCAAACAATATCCTGAACGCAATGTGTTGATCGAAGGGCATACCGACAGTACCGGCAGTGATAGCTATAATCAAATGCTCTCCGAGCGTCGTGCCCAAGCCGTGCGGATGGCTTTGCTGGACAGCGGAATCAGTAGTGATCGTATCGCTGCGCGAGGGTATGGTGAATCTTTTCCAGTGGTCAGTAATGATACTGCTGAGCATCGCCAATTAAATCGGCGCGTAGAAATTATCTTATCCGATGAAGGCGGTGTCGCTACTCCGCGCTAACAGCGCCTCTTCGTGCGGTCAAGATAGGATACAAGAGAGTTTTTTATAAAAAAGTAAGGCTCTAAGCTGGCGGATATAATCTGCAGCCTAGAGCCTTACATGTTATAGCTTCCACATTGTTTCTTGTAGTCATTTTGTAATTCCTATAATTAATGGACCCGAAGCATAATGAGTATCGCAGTATTTGAGTCAAATTAATTTACCTGAAATGAAAACTCAAATCTGGTACATCTTTTTATAAAGGAAATACCATGAATGGAATACTGGATGTCGCAATTATCGGGGCAGGCAGTGCCGGGCTTGCCGCGCTGCGTGAAGTCAGAAAACGCACACAGCGTTTTGTGATCATTAATGACGGACCATGGGGCACTGTTTGCGCCCGGGTAGGTTGCATGCCGTCCAAGACATTGATTGAAGCGGCGAACGCCTTTCATCGCCGCAATACTTTTGCGGAATTTGGCATACAGGGCGCTGATTCTCTCGTATGCGACATACCTGCCGTGCTGCGGCGTGTACGGCGGCTGCGCGATGATTTTGTCGCAAGCACAGTAAAAACCACCCAGGATTTGGGCGAGTGCGCCATTTCCGGACGTGCACACTTACTTGCGCCGGGCAGGTTGAAAGTCAATGGGCAGGAATTGCATGCGCATAACATCATCATTGCCACCGGATCGAGTCCGGTTATACCCATACCTTGGAACGCGCTGGGAGAACGGCTGTTGACCACGGATACATTATTTGAGCAGGAAACTCTACCCGCTCGAATGGCGGTATTGGGTTTGGGGCCCGTCGGTATCGAAATGGCACAAGCACTTTCCCGGCTCGGCATTGAGGTAGTTGGATTGGGCAGTAATCCGGCAATTGCCGGATTAACGGATCCGCAAGTTACTGCAGTAGCGATAGAATTACTGGGGCATGAATTCCCTCTTCATTTGGGAGAGAGAGTTGAATTAACAGATGCCGGTGACGGATTGAAAGTATGCGCCGGAGCAACAGCGATAGCGGTCGATCGCGTTCTTGCCGCACTAGGGCGGCGCCCTAATATCGGCAACTTGGGCCTCGAAATGTTAGGTGTTTCACTCGATGAGCATGGTATGCCGCCGATCAATCCCGAAACCCTGCAAATAGCCGATCTACGCATATTTATGGCGGGTGATGCCAATGATCAAGCACCGCTATTGCATGAAGCCGCCGACGACGGGTATATCGCCGGATTTAATGCCACACGCTCCGTGCCGATTTGCTTTAAGCGCCGTACATCGCTGACGATTGTCTTCGCTGATCCGAACATTGCAGTCGTGGGTAGTCGGTATCAAACACTCGATCACACAAAAACATTAATTGGTGAGGTGCGTTTTGACCGTCAGGGGCGTGCACGCACCGGTCAATACAACAAGGGTATTCTGCGTATTTATGCCGAGGCGGAAGGCGGGCGGCTGCTGGGTGCGGAAATGTGCGCACCAGCAGGGGAACATATGGCACATTTACTTGCATTGGCGATAGATCATTCTCTTACCGTGCGGGATTTATTGCGTATGCCCTTTTATCATCCGGTTCTGGAGGAAGGGTTACGCACAGCATTGCGCTCATTGGCGGCGCAACTGTCCGCCGGCGATGAATCCGACCTGGCTACGTGCGGCGAGTTTAATATGGAGGCGCTCGATTGACTGGGGTACTTGCAGACGGTGTTCATTGTCATATTGTCTCAACGGCCTGTTGAAAAAGCCAGTTTTATGCCGAGACTGCTTCATGTGGAAAAAATTTTGGTATGCGTCTAAAGTAATTTAGATAATTTTGTACTTTCAATATTTCTTCTCGGAGAGACAGATATTTTTTCAAAAGCCAATAAATACTTGGCGATTGCTTGACGATTCGCTTAATGTTTTGGGCCATTGCGGTCATCAGAGCCTGAATCGATACTTTCTGTAATCCCCGGTAACGGGCACGTCTTAGTCCGTGAAACTGCTTGGCTTCAGCGAATAATCCTTCGATCGTCCATTTGCGCAATATCATCTTGCTGATAAAAGCTCTGGTTTCTTGCCGTACACGAACCTTGTCAATTTCATGCTGATGTGGACTTCGATAGACAAACCGAGCCCTGTTTTGGCCGACTCGGGTAAGCAATCTGCTCGCCTGGGGCACTGGCGACAGTGCCCGCCAGTGATTCGGTATCGTTTGATCATCCCGTTATCCAATTTCTCATAAGGGTGAGAAAATACCCCTCTGGACATTGGTATCGATCAGTCTCACTGTGATACCTGAACTCAGTGGGCGTAAGTTTGCCTTTGCCAAGACGGGCATCGTGCAGCGGTATATAAGTGCGTATCTTGCGTTGCCTAAACGCACTATAAGTTGGCCCCGACCATATCCACGATCAGCAATCACTTCTTGAACATCAAAACCCATCTCATTACATAAATAGTCGATTCTGTCAGGGAGTATGGGGCCCTCATGAGTAGAGCCCGTCGTGGTATAACAATCAGTAATAATCCGTGTCTTTACATCAGCACTATAGTGAACCTTGTACTTAAGACCACCATCAGTACCTTTACGATAGACCATAGTGGCATCTGGGTCTGAGGCACTGACATGAGTCTGATTAGCCACTCGGCGTTTGCGTTTTCCATGCTGAAAATCATGATACCGCTTCTCATACTGCTTTAAAAAACTCTGGCATTAGGATCAGCATTCTCGCGCTTTACCAGGGAATCCATGGAGGCATTAGCCTTCACGAGCGTCGCATCAACAACAATCTGCTTGCCGGTGAATCGACCCTGCTTTTGCCATTGCAGCAACATCAGTTTAAATATTTGCTGGTATCTGGATTCTCCCATTCTGTCTCGTATACGGGTTAATGAGGAGTGGTGAGGTACAGACTGGTATAGGGGAATCCGGCAAAACCAACGATATGCCAGATTCAGGTGAACATCACGGCAAAGCTGACGGTCAGACTCAATCCCAAACAAGTAACTGATCAGCTGCATCCGAAAAAACAATACGGGATCAATGGAGGTTCGTCCATTGTCTACGCAGTAGAGTTCTTCGGTCAGGCCATACAAAAACTCCAAATCCAGTAGCTTATCGACCTTCCTTAATAAATGATCTTTGGGAATAAAGCTCTCTAGATCTATCGTCGAGAATAATTCCCGTTGATGCGTTTGTTTGCCTTGCATTGATCTTTACCGGTGGTCGATAGTGAAGTCTATTTTATTATCAACTCAACGTAGTATCAGAGGTTCTTCAACAGGCCGTCTAGATTACTACACTTCATCTATCACATTCAACGTTCGGAATCGTCTGCCACAGTACAAAGTATCATGCATGAAATCCAGTGCCCAGCAGCAATTCGGTGCGTTGGCCAGCCCCAGCGGTTGCCGAGGCCGATCCGGCAATCTCTTCCTGCATCGCCGAGGCATGTTCAAACCCATATCGCAATATACCCGATGTACGCGTTTCTTGTTCCAGCAGCGACCGTCCAACCGTAGTCTGGCGAAGCACTTCCAGAATCCCCAGCGCCCATGCCGGGTCACGATGGCATTGAGCGCATCAATCACTTCGGCATCCCGTTCGGATGCCAGTGCCGGCTTTTTGTAGTACGCCGCCCGCGACAGGCCGGCAATCTGACAGGCGCGTATAATCGACAATCTGGTTTGCACCAACTGCTCGGTTACTTCGCGCCTGGCCGGCGGCGTCAGAACTTTCGGTTTAGAACATCCTTGATCGCTGCATTCTCCAGCGCCAGATCGGCATACATGCGTTTGAGCTTGGCATTCTCAGCTTCCAGCTCGCGTAATCGCGTAAGCTCCGACACCTGTACGCCTGAGTACTTGCTCTTCCATTGGTAGTACGTGGCGTTGCTAACACCGTGCTTGCGACACAACTCAGACACCGGCATGCCAGCCTCGCCTTCTTTCAGTACTGCAACGATCTGACTTTCTGTAAATCTACTTCTCTTCATGGAAATCTCCGTTATCAGGAGGTTCCGAAATTCTACTGATCTTTGTCTACTTAAAGGGGGAGTTTACGCTTCCCCCTTTTGTCTGAGATTAACACCTGAAGAGCGTGCCACACTTGAGCGTGAAGCTGCCGGACTGCCTTTGGGAGAATATATCCGCAAGCAGGTTTTTGACGAAAATCGTCTCAGACGCCGCACCCGTAATAAACATCCGGTCAAGGATCATAAGCTTTTAAGCCAGCTTCTGGGCGAACTGGGCCGTTTGAGACTGGCTAATAATCTCAATCAATTGGCTAAGGCTGCTAATTACGGCCTGCTGAATCTCACCCCGGAAATTAAAACATCCTTGCTGAATGCCTGTGCCGATATCCGCCATATCCGGGAGGCTCTGATGAAATCCCTTGGATTGGACAGGTAGTTTCCATGATTATCATTGCCCCCAGCGCGGTGGTGCAACCAAGCTTGCCGTGCATCTACTCAATGACCGGGATAACGATCATGTCGAGCTGTATGAAGTTAGCGGTTTTATGTCTGAAACGCTGGACGATGCTTCGCAGGAAGTTCGTGCTCAGGCATTGGGTACGCGCTGCAATCAGTATCTATTCTCCGTCAGTCTCAATCCGCCAGAGGCGGAGAAAGTCGAAACGGACGTGTTCAACTGGGCGATTAGCCGCATCGAAGAACACATGGGTTTAAAGGATCAACCGCGTGTTATCGTCTTTCATGAAAAAGAAGGCAGACGCCATGCGCATTGCGTCTGGTCGCGCATCGATACCCAAGAGATGAAAGCGGTCAATCTACCGTTTTACAAAAACAAGCTCATGGAGATTTCAAAAGAAATCTACCTGGAGCAAGGCTGGAAACTGCCTGCCGGATTGATCGAACGGAGTCAAAGCAATCCATTTAATTTTACGCGGGCGCAGTGGGAGCATGCCAAACGGTTAGAGGATGACCCAAGACTGATAAAAGCAACCTTGAAAGACTGCTGGGCAGTATCGGATAGCAAAGAATCTTTTCAAAACATCCTGGAACAGCGCGGCTACTATTTGGCTAAGGGGGATCGGCGCGGTTTTGTCGCTATGGATTGGCGGGGAGAAGTGTTTTCCTTGTCGAAATGGCTGGATGTCAAAACCAAAGAACTCAAGGAGCGGCTCGGTGATCCCGCACAGCTTCCCAGCATAGAGGAAAAGCCAATATTGATAAGCAGCTTCTTGAGCGTATGCAAAGTTTCACTGCCGAAATCCGAAAGCACAGCCACACTTGTATGGAACCGCTGCTGGAACAGAAAACAAGAATGAAAGCGCGGCATCAAACTGAGCGGGATAATCTTGCTGATACACAGAAGCAACGCTGGCAACAGGAAAGCGAAGACCGGCAAGCTCGATTAAACAATGGCATCCGGGGCCTGTGGGATCGCCTGACCGGACAACATGGCCAAGGATCAAAACGAACGGGAAGCCTGGCAGGCATTGGTACGCGACAGGCAACAGCGGGACGATCTGATTCAGCGCCAGCTGGAAGAGCGTCGTGCTTTGCAACTGAATATCAAGAATGCGCGACAAGACCGGAACAAAGAAATCGATCACCTGAAAACAATGATGTTTTCAGCATTGCCGCCGGAAATGAAGGATCGGCTTCAGGTGCAATTCGAGCAGAAATTTCATCGGCAGAATAAGCAATCGCTCAATCAGAACAATGACTACGATCTGTCGATGTAGCGGCACAAACGAAATTCAGTGAATACGGCTCAAATTCGATTTTTACCGAATAGCCGAGTGCACGGGCGTAATCTTCGACAGTAGCCAGCCTCGGTGACACATTCGAGTGCAAGCTTTCCAATCGGGAGATATTGCTTTTTTTGGTACCCAGCAAGTCGGCCATCTGCTCCTGCGTTACACCGGCCTTTTTACGCAAGGCAATCATCTGGCGTTTCATCTCGAATGCCGTCGAAAGTGCATCGTATTCGGCTCTGACTTCGGGATCTTGTAAAGCCATTTGCTGGAATTTATCGAATGTCGGGCGTTTAGTTGTCATCGCTTTATACCTCTTTCAGTCGTTTTTGTACCGTTTCCATATGGTGTTTCGGTATTTTATTGTCTTTCTTGATCACCGTCAGCAGAATCACGATTTCCCTGTTTCTGACGGTGCAAAATACCGACCGGGAAATGCCTTCGCGTCCTTTGGCTCGGATTTCGAATAATCCCTTGCCCAACGGGGCAGTATGGGGTCATCCCAAATCGGGACCGAATACCTGAATGAGTTCCGCGATACGCAAGAAATTGGCGAGAATTCCTGCTGGCAATGCCAGCGTTTCCGCTTCGACCTTTTCACTATAGAACGTGATCATCCATGTCATAATTGAAGTTATCAAATATGACAACAATAATCAAGACAGTCTTTCGAATGACTGGCTTATTTCAGAGCAACCAGCAACCTCCAGCAGAAAGATAAGCCAATGATTAAGACTTTCTTCCGAAAGAAGAAACGGCTACCGCTGTTTCTTGTTCCCAAAGTACGCAAGTGCCATGTACTACCCATTTACAAAAACCATGAAGCACAATGGAAGCTCTTTGCCGAAGGGGCGCTCAGAAACCAAGTGTTTCATGACGAAGTGATGCACCGGGGACACAAGTGCCTGGCCTGTGATCAGTTGCTTACTAACGGCAAGACCAAATACCCTCATATCGAAAAGCATCATCACTGCTATTTGCGGCTGTGTACCGGCAATATCCTGCCGGATGATTCAAGCGATATCTATCGGGAGGTCAGAAATGCCGAGTTCCCGCATGTTCCCGATTGCAGGCAGTGCAAGCTCAATAGCCCCGAGTATTTTGAAGGCTGCATTAAAAAAATCTTTCCCGTTCATGCAAAATGCCACGGCCATATTCATGAAGTCGAGAAATACCGGTTTGACAGGCTTGCTGAAAAATTACAGAGAGATTTTGCTGTATCCCGTCAGCGCAAGTTGGACAAGAAAGCCTGATTGCATAAGGGAAGGGGCTGTAGTAGATGAGCTTAGATGCTAAGCTAGCTGAATGAAGATAAGTCATTGTAGGTTATTAAAGAAAACGCAATCAAGATTGTTGGAGTATTTTGTGTTGGAGGTTACAGCAAGATCGGCAGCCGATATACTGGAAATACAACCCAATAGTGCAGCACTGCTTCATCGCAAAATACGCGAAGTGATTGTTTACCATTTGGAGCAGGAATCTCACGAAATCTTTGATGGTGTGGAGTTGGATGAAAGCTACTTTGGCGGTATCCGTAAAGGTAAACGAGGTCGAGGCGCTGCAGGTAAGGCTGCGGTGTTTGGCATATTGAAACGCGGTGGTAAGGTCTATACGAAGGTCGTTGGAGATACCAAGACAGAAACGTTGATGCCGCTCATTACTAGAAAAATAGTACCTGACAGCGTAGTTTATACAGATTGTTATCGCAGTTACAATGCGCTTGATGTGAATCATTTTTACCATGAACGGATCAATCATTCCACACTCTTTGCTCAAGGTAAGAATCACGTCAATGGCATTGAGAACTTTTGGAATCAGGCTAAACGCGTCTTAAGAAAATACAATGGCATTCCTAAAGAATCATTTCCACTGTTTCTCAAAGAATGCGAATTCAGATTCAATTATGGAACACCTAAACAACAACTAAAAATACTCAAACTTTGGACTCAGATTTAACTTGATCTACTACAGCCCCTTTTCTTTTCGACATTTCCAATGTTCGCATAATCGATCAGGAGTTTTGTAGTATCGTAGCAATCAAATCTGTAAACTAAGAATCATGTGTGGTACAAACTACCCGAAAATGGTATACGGTATATTGAATTTTGTGCAGCCGGAGTCTGATGATTAAATCTTTTTTAGGGGGCATTTTTCTTAGCTTACTACCTACCGGAATACTGAATTAATAAGAATGGTGATTACGCTATGAGTCGCCGAGCTCATGGCAACATACCGAATAAAAAGCTCAATATTATATAGTGATTAAATGTGAACACATTAATACCTGTCATTTTATCGGGGGGATCAGGCACACGCCTGTGGCCATTGTCGCGAGAGAAACACCCGAAACAGTTGTTGCCATTGATCAATGAAGATTCATTATTGCAGGCTACGGTTCGTCGCATGGATGGATTGAAAGGCGTGCAATTAAATGATCCCATGATTGTTTGCAATGAAGAATATCGTTTTGTCATTGCAGAACAATTACGCATCATGGATAGAAAGGGGAGTATTCTGCTCGAGCCTTTCGGGCGCAACACGGCTCCTGCATTGACACTGGCTGCGCTTGCCGCAATGCGGGAAGGTGACGATCCGGTTTTGTTGGTGATGCCGTCCGATCATGTGATCATGGAAGTTGAATCATTCCAGAATGCTGTTCTTAAAGGCATGCCGCACGCCATCAATAGCAATATCGTTACTTTTGGAATAACCCCCGATGCTCCCGAAACGGGTTATGGTTACATTCAATCCGGTGATTCGATAGGGCAGGACGACGTGGGTTATCGTATTGCACGTTTTGTGGAAAAACCCGATTTGGCCACTGCACAAGCTTATTTGGATGAGGGTGATTATTTCTGGAATAGCGGTTTGTTTATGATGCGGGCCTCTGTATGGATATCCGCCATAGGTAAGTGCCGACCGGATATCTTAGCTGCGTGTAGAACAGCTTGGGAGCAAGGGTCGGTGGATGGAGAATTTCTCCGCATCGATAAAAAAGCATTCGAGCAATGTCCGAATGATTCGATCGATTATGCCGTGATGGAAAAAATCGTCAGCGGTGATAGTGAATTACCTGCTGGCATTGTCATCCCGCTGACCGCGGGATGGTCGGATATCGGTGCATGGAGCTCATTATGGCAGGTGCTTCCTAAAGATGATGCGGGTAACGTAGCGAAGGGAGATGTGCTATTGAATGAGTGCCGCAATACCTTGGCTATTTCGGAAAGCCGCTTGGTGACATGTGTCGGTGTTGAAAATATCATTGTTGTCGAGACGCCTGATGCCGTATTGGTTGTGCATAAAGACAAGACGCAAGACGTGAAATTGGTTGTTGATATGCTGAAACAACAAGCACGCTCCGAAGGGAAGTTACACCGCAAGGTGTTTCGTCCGTGGGGATGGTACGATGGCATCGATGTCGGCGAGCGCTTCCAGGTTAAGCGCATTGTCGTCAAACCTGGTGCGGCTCTGTCCCTGCAAATGCACCATCATCGTGCGGAACACTGGGTTGTCGTGCGCGGTACGGCGAGGGTGACGCGCGACAAAGAAATTTTTCTGGTTTCTGAAAATCAATCGACTTATATTCCGCTCGGTACGAGTCACCGGCTGGAAAATCCTGGCCGGGTGCCGCTGGAGATGATCGAAATTCAATCCGGTTCGTATCTGGGTGAAGATGATATCGTTCGCTTCGAAGATATCTATGGCCGGAAAGAACATTAACCGGATTTTCTAAGAAAACCTTGAAGGTTATTTGTCCAATTGTTTCAGCAGCTTTTCTTCCGCATTGGTCAATAATCTCAAGCACGGCAAGTAGCCGTCATAAACAATGCCGTGCACTTCGATACGCTTCTGCGAACGCAGCATACCGACTAAATACTGGGTGATGCCCTGGGTGATTATCTGCCCGGGAACCAGGACCGGAATTCCCGGCGGGTAGGGGGTGATCTGGTCGGCGCTTATCCGGCCGTTTAGACTGGAATTGACTTTATCTTGCTCGTCCAATAGCGGCATCAGCTCGCCACCGCAATAAAATGCATCGCGCGGAAGGTACTTCAACTCGGTAAATCGCGGAATTTCGGCAGTTTGATAGAGCCTTTGCGGTGCACGATTCTCGCGGGCGATGCGCATTAAGGCGTCGTAAAGCCGAGATACTTTGCTGCGGGTGGTGCCGATCGTGAGCAACAGAGTGAGTGTATTGAAAGTGGATTTTTCCACTTGTATGTTGAAACGCTCAAATAATTCCTGGATTAATTCTTCGACGGTAAACCCGCAGCGCGAAATATCTACCGTCACCTTGGTGGGATCCAGCTGGATGTTGTCTTGCTTGATTTCATCGGGAAGAAGATCGGCGAGTTCCAGCACCTGAAATGCACCGGTGGAGTTGATTTGCGCCCGCAATTCTTTTGCCAGCTCCAGTGTGCGTGATAGCAGTTTATATCCCTCCAGCACAATTTGCTTGCGTGCCACATCGAGGCTTGCAATCATGCTGTATTGAGGACTCGTAGAAGTGTGCATGTTGAAATTTTCACGGAACAAATGTTCGTTAAAATCGGGGTCGTTGACATGAATCATGCTGGATTGCGAGAACGCCGATAGCACTTTGTGCGTGCTTTGAGTGGCGTAATCCGCGCCGGCTTCCAATGCGGTGGGGCGAAAGTCCGGGTGGAAGCGGGCAAAACCATACCACGCTTCGTCGATAATGACTTTGATGCCTTTTGCGTGCGCTGCTTGAATGATGGGTGGCAGATCATAGCGCAAGCCATCGTAGGTGCAGTTGGTCAAAATCAGTGCTTGCGCGTCATGGTGTTCTTCGATGGCCTTGAACAGGGTTTGTTTGGGTACCGGTCCGTAAATATTGAATTTCTTATTGACCGAGGAATCCAGATAAATCGGATATGCGCCGGATAACACGACGCCGTGATGCACGGATTTATGGCAATTACGATCCAATAATAGCTTGTTGCCGGGCGCCAGCAATGTTTGAAAAATCACCTTGTTGGCGGTTGAAGTGCCGTTCGTGGCAAAAAATGTCCGGCGTGCGCCAAAAGCCTTGGCGGCAATTTTTTGCGATTCTGCGATTACCCCTGTTGGTTCCATCAATGAATCGAGCATCGGCACTGAAACCGAGAGATCGGCGCGGAATATGTGTTCGCCGATGAATTCATAAAAATCGCTGACCCAAGGGCTGTCGCGTAACGAATCACCTGATGAGTGTCCCGGGGTATGCCAGGCATCCTTGGCCATTAACACATAATGCTTGAGCTGATCGTAGAATGGCGTGCGCGCCTTTTCCTGAAGCTGAGCATTGAGAATACGATACATGCCGCGGTAGTCGCGTTCTTCGCGGTAAAAATAGCCATCCACAGTTTCGGAAAACAATGCGTCGACCACATCATCTTCCTGTTCTTGCGCGATCAGAATGTAAATGTTTAATTCCGGACGGAAGTGGGTGATTTTCTGCACCAGCTCAAGTGCTGTCATTTGCAGACCGTGCGCGCGTTTTCCTTGATTTTTTAAGGTGTAGAGTATGTCATCAACGATCAATCCCTGGATGTCGCCATCTTGTTCGATCGACTGCAGCGCTTCTTGCGCGGTGGTGACGCCGGAGAAAACCATACCCAGCGGATTTTCCATTGATTTGGCCGCGGTATTCAGCCCTTTGACGAATTCCTTTAAAACCAGCTTCTCATCGTTGATGATCAGGATCCGGCTGACTGGTTTTTTCATGAACTGAGGTTTATCGGATTGCGTGCGGTGGATGGGTACTCAGCTTGGCGGATGCATTCTTATTCATAACTTACCAGGGTGAATGTATACGATCCCGGATCGCTCAATCGCATCAGCACATTTTTTACGGTCGTCGAAGCGCCGATCATCACCGATGGAATGTGCAGTTGGCTGTTTCCAAGCGAGAAAGTTGCGATATTACTTGGACTCACTGTCAACGCCGCGACGCTGGTTGCGTCGAGCTGAAAAATGTAATCCGGTTTGTCGCTAATCAGCCGCAAATTGACCGTATACATCTGACCGGAACCGATATCGACGGCGAAACTTAAAATACCATCGCTGAATATACCGGTTGCATCCGTTACCTCGACGCGGTCGATTTTTACCAAGTTGCTCAGTGCTGCGTGGACACCGTCAAAATCTTTGAGCGGTGCATTAGTAAGATTTCCTCCCAAGTTTCTAACCGGGAGTTTTTCAATGGCATCAAAAACTGCCATGCCCTCGAAAATAACGCGCCCGAATACCGTGAAGCCGCCATTCTGATGATCCAGATTTGCGGAATTATCGGCCAGATTGACAAACCATTGACTGGTTGCGCTGTTGGGGTTGTCGGGGAGCTTGGCCATCGCCACGGTTCCGCGCGTATTGGAAATCTTGAATTCATTGACGATTGGAGAAAATGTATTGACAGCCACGAGTGAGTCTCCACTAACGCCATTCACGATCTTGAAACCGCCGCCTTGGATAACAAAACCTGGCATGCTGCGATGGATAATCCCGTTGGTGTACGCATCGCTGTGGATATAGCTGAGAAAATTGGCGGTTGTAACCGGTGTTTGTATTTCAAAAAGCTCGATGCAAAATTGCCCCATGTTGCTAGTAAAACAAGCCACGGAATTCGCTTGTGTCGTGGATGACGAGAACAACAAGCAGATAAAAAACGCAACTTTGGGATAAATTTGAGAGATGCGCATGGTGATTGAGATGGTTGAAGTTAAATTTGGATTTTACTGATAGAAATCGTTGTGAAGCAATTGTTTTATTATTGTAAAGCAGCGGTTTTATAGAAAAGAACACATGCTAGGGTATGGGAATTAACAGTTTTTTGACGCGATGAACGAAGTAAAAATAAATCAGCGCACTGGTCACTGCAGCAAAGAAACACCAAACCGAGGTGAAGGTTTCCAAGTAAGTGAAATAAGCCACGAAGAAACCGATTGTGATGAAGATGCCGGCAAGGTACAAAACGAGATTTTTTGCGCAAGTTGTCAGTTTCTGCGTAATAAACGGCGAATGGCGCAAAGAGAAGCCAGACAATGTTGATGTCGCGATCAAGACGGCCGGATATTCTGTCATGGAAAATAAATTTCTCAGAATGGTCTTGTAGTGCTGAACTATAAACAAAATGGCGGTTACGAACATCGGTTTTTAGGATGGTGTTGTCTGTAGGAATTCTGATAGAATGCGCAATTCTATAAAAGTGTCAAGCAAGGAAGAGTTGTCATGGCTTATGTAGTAACTGAAAATTGCATTAAATGTAAATATACCGATTGCGTGGATGTTTGCCCGGTGGATTGCTTCCGTGAGGGTCCCAATTTTTTGGTTATTGACCCCGATGAGTGCATTGATTGTACACTATGTGTCGCGGAGTGCCCGGTGGAAGCGATTTATGCGGAGGATGACGTGCCCGACGAGCAAGTTCATTTCATTGATTTAAATGCTGATTTGTCCAAGAAATGGCGCCCGATCATTGAGAAAAAAGACCCACTGCCTGATGCCGATGAATGGGCCAGCGTTAAAGATAAGTTGGATCAGCTGAAACGCTAAACAGAAATGGCGGTAATCAAGATACCGCATGTTTGATTCCCCGCAATTTCCGTATCTACCCCTTTCCGAGGTTTTTAAGCGCATCAATGCCGGTACGACGGTTGTAACACCAAACCGGCGGCTTGCATTGGCGCTTAAAGAAAAATTCGACCGTGAGCAAATCAGCCGGAAAATAACCGCTTGGTATTCGGCTGATATTTTGCCATTTGCTGCGCTGATCGAACGTATTTACCACGATGCGTTGTATGCACGGCAACCATCCGGATTGCCCTTACTGCTATCCGCGGCACAAGAGCAGGTGCTCTGGGAATCGGTCATTCAATCTTCTCAAGCAGGGAAAGCGTTATTGCGTATTTTGCAAACGGCGCAAGCGGTGCGGGAGGCATGGCAACTGGCGCATGCATGGCAGCTTATTCATCGCTTGGGTGATTACAATCCGAACGAAGACGGCAAAGCTTTTCTCGATTGGATAGCCACCTACCGGGATAGAACAGCTGCCGGTCAACAAACCGATCATGCGCGTATTTGCGATTTGATCACCGAACGCTATACCTCTTTGGAGGTAAAAAAACCATCAACGTTGATTTGCTATGGTTTCGATATTTTTACGCCACAGCAAAATGCTTTCTTAAAGAATCTGACTGTAAACGGCTGTAAAGTATTGATTGCCGGCTTGGCAACGCGGCACCAGCAATCCCCGCCTGCGGTCTGCCGAATGCAGTATCTCAGCAGCCGTGACGAAATTTATCAGGCGGCGTTGTGGGCGCGATCCAAAATCGAAGAAACGGACGGTGTCGCTCGAATCGGCATCGTGGTGCCGACATTGGCTAATTATCGTAGCGCATTGCTGCGCACTTTTTCAACGGTGATGCATCCGGATGTCCGGTTTGCGTTGCCAGGGGCTGCACGTCCGGTGGCACCGTTTAATATTTCGCTGGGCTTGGCGTTAAGCTCTTATCCTCTGATTGATGCGGCTCTGCTCAGCTTAACGCTATTGCATCAGGCGATTGAGTTTGATCGTATCAGCCGCTGGTTGCGATCACCCTTTCTGGCAGGTGCGGATACCGAGATGGAGCAACGTGCATTACTGGATGCGCGTATGCGCCGGTTTGCAGAACCGACGATCACATTGGAGCGATTGCTTGCGCTGGTGAAACAATCCGGAGGACAAGCGAGTTGCCCGGTTCTGTTTCAATGTTTATCAGCGCTGCAAGCCTTTCGCCAGACAAAATTGCCAAGATCGGGCAGTCACTCCATTTTTGCCAGAATCATTGCCGAAGTTTTGCAGATCACCGGTTTTCCTGGTGAGCGCAGCCTGGATTCCACCGAGTATCAGGTATTTCAAAAATGGCAAGCGCTTGTCGCCGGTTTTGCTGCATTGGATCATGTGACCGCTGATACGAATTATCCCGAAGCGATCGGCCGGTTGAGAAGAATGGCGGGAGATACGCTGTTTCAGCCGGAGACTCCGTCAGTGCCGATTCAGATTCTAGGCGTGCTGGAGGCTGCGGGGATGGAATTTGATCATCTATGGGTCATGGGATTATCGGACGAGCAGTGGCCGTTACGTTCCGATCCGAATCCGTTTCTGCCGCTGGCGTTGCAACGTAATGCAAAATTACCCTTGAGTTCCGTGCCGGAAGCTCTGGCTCATTGTCAGCGTTTGACGCAAGGCTGGCTATCCGCTGCGCCGGAAATCATTCTAAGCTATCCTAAGTTCAGCGATGATCGCGATGGGCATGAATTAAAGCCCAGTCCGCTGATTCAACCGATAGCGGAAAGTAAGCCGCTTGTTTTAGCGATGCCGTTGCATCGCGAGCGGATTATGCAGTCCTGCGAGCTGGAGCAAATCGAGGATGACCGGGCGTTGCCGCTGGATAAACAAGTGGTTGAACGAGGTATCAGAGGCGGCACGTCGGTCATCAAAGATTTTGCGGCATGCCCGTTCCGCGCCTGGGCCAAGCACCGGCTACATATCGAAAACCTGGAGACGCCGCACACCGGTTTGAACGCACTGGAACGAGGCTTGCTGGTGCATCAGGTGCTGGCGCAGTTGTGGCGGCAATTGAAAAGCAAAGAGGCGCTCGATGCTATTGGCGATGATGATCTCGACCACATGCTGATCGACATTGCTGGTGATGCGGTTTCCACGCTGCAGCAAGTGAAGCCGGCTACGCTTTCAGGCCGTTTTGCGCAGATTGAGCAGCACCGTTTGATCCGCTTGGCGCGCGCATGGTTGGATGAAGAGAAAAAACGCGATCATTTCACCGTGATTGCAACTGAGGAAAAGCATTCTATTCAAGTTGGTGATCTGGTTTTAAGCGCCCGGCTGGATCGGATCGATGAATTGGCAAGCGGACAACGGATCATCATCGATTACAAGACCCGGAAGCAATCGATACAGACAATGCTCGGAGAGCGCCCGGACGAGCCGCAATTGCCCATCTATCTGGTGACAATGGAAGCGCAGCAACAAACCGCAGGCGTGGCATTTGCCGTCGTGAAGCGCGGTGACATGGGGTTTACGGCTGTTGTGCGCGATGCGGATTTGTTGCCCGGTGTGAAAGCTTTTTCGCAAGTCAACGGCTACAAACAATATAGTTCGTGGGAAGATCTGGTCGCCGCATGGCGGCAGCATTTGACCAATCTGGCGGTAGGTTTTTGCGGCGGCGACGCTCAAGTCAATCCGAAGAATTTTCCGCTGACGTGCGAATACTGCGACATGCAATTATTCTGTCGTATTCATGAACGGATGAGCGTGCGTGCGGTAGCGCAGGACAATGAAAATGACTGATTCCGCACGTATTCCCGATGCCGATGAGCGCCTCCGGGCGCTCGATCCTGCACAGTCATTCATCGTGCAAGCACCGGCCGGCTCGGGCAAGACGGCGTTGCTGATTCAGCGCTATCTTAGATTATTGGCCTATGTCGATGCACCGGAAGAAATCGTGGCGATTACGTTTACCCGTAAAGCCGCTGCAGAAATGCGTACACGTGTTCTGGCCGCGCTGGAAATGGGGAGTCAACCTGCCGATGCTGAAACGGCTCATGAGAAACTCAATCACGAACTGTCGGCGGCGGTGTTGCAGCGCGACCGGCGAGCGGGTTGGCATATCACCACGAATCCGGAACGCTTGCGGATCCAGACGATTGATTCTTTGTGTGCAACCTTGACACGGCAAATGCCGGTACTGTCGACATTCGGTGCGCAACCCGAAACGGTTGAAGATGCCTCGGATTTTTATTTGCAAGCGGCGCGGGCCACGCTGGAATCGATCGAACAGGATCATACGATGGCACAGGATATTGTTCGAATACTTGAGCATTTGGATAACGATAGGGCACGTATTGAAGCATTACTGGCCGGCATGCTGGCGCGGCGCGATCATTGGTTGCGCCATCTGCACGGCAGAGCGCGGGAAGAGCTGGAATCTGCGTTGCAGAATTCCCGTTATGATGCGCTGCAATTTGTTTTCCGGTTATTCCCGGCGGAACTGCACGACGAGTTGCTGGCATTGCTGCGTTATGCCGCCGCGAATTTGACTGATGCGGGTAAAGCATCGGCTATTACATTATGCGAATCAGTGGATGCACTATCAGCAACTGATGCCGGGCAGTGGCAAGGAATTGCGGAACTGCTGCTGACGCAAAAGGGTGACTGGCGCAAAAGAATTTCCGAGAAAGAGGGTTTTCCGGTCGGCAGTAATAAGACTGAGAAAGATGAGGCAAAAGCATGGAAAAACCGGTTGGAAAATTTGCTGGAGATACTCGCGTCGCATAATACACTGCGACAAGCACTGCATGATATCCGCCAATTACCGCCGCCGCATTATTCTGATCAGCAATGGGAAATATTGGGTGCGATCACGCGTTTGCTGCCGTATGCGGTGGCACAGCTTAGCGTAATTTTTCAGGTGAGCGGCAAAGTCGATTTTTCGGAAGTGGCGCAACGCGCATTGCTTGCCTTGGGCGATGCCGAATCACCGACGGATCTTGCATTGGCATTGGATTACCGCATCAAGCATTTGATGATTGATGAATTCCAGGATATTTCCATTAGTCAGTTCACCTTGATCGAGCAACTGATTGCCGGCTGGGAAGCGGGCGATGGGCGCAGTTTTTTTGCCGTCGGCGATCCGATGCAATCGATTTACCGTTTCCGCGAAGCGGAAGTCGGACTTTTTTTGCAAGCGCGCAATGCGGGAATTGGTTCTTTGATTTTGCAGCCGATCACACTGAGCGCGAATTTCCGCTCGCAGCAGGGCATTATCGATTGGGTGAATACCACGTTTGCGCAAATGATGCCGGACTGCGAAGACGTTGCATCCGGTGCGGTGGCATATGCATCTTCCATTGCGACCCGCCCTCAGCTCACGGGTGAAGCTGTAAAGATTTATCCATTTCTGGAAAAAGATGAAGTTGCAGAAGCCCGGCAAGTGGTCGAGATTATTACGCAGACTCGCCATGACTTTCCCGCTGGAACAATCGCAATTCTGGTGCGCAATCGCAGTCACTTATTCGACATCGTCGAGCAAATCAAAGGAGCCGGTTTGCGGTTTCGCGCTATCGATATTGAGTTGCTGCATCACAAGCCGGTAGTGCAGGATTTATTGGCACTGACCCGTGTTTTGATCAATCCGGCTGATGCTGTTGCTTGGTTCGCACTGTTGCGCGCACCTTGGTGCGGTCTTTTGCTCAAGGATATTACGCTAATGGCGGAAAATAATCCCGGCATGCTTAACAAAGAAATTACGGTGTGGGGATTGATCGGCGATGAGAGCCGCTGGCAGGGTATTTCAGCCGATGCAACAGTGCGTTTACGCCGGATCTGGGAAGTATTGCATCCTTGCATGAGCAACCGGCAGCGTCGGTCGTTACGCGTAACGGTAGAATCCGCTTGGCATGCGCTAGGAGGTCCGGGGTACTTGAATTCAACCGCAAAAAACGGTACAGGTACAGCAAATCATCTGGATGATGCCATGATTTATCTGGATTACTTGGAAAATCAGGAAGAAGCCGGCGATATCCAGGATCTGATCAATTTTGAAAATGGACTGACCGCATTGTATGCCTCGCCTGATCTGGGTGCTGATGATGGATTGCAGATTATGACAATCCATAAAGCCAAGGGGCTTGAGTTTGATACGGTTATCGTGCCCGGATTGGGCCGGACTACGCGCAATCATGACAAACAATTGTTTAAATGGATTGAGCAGCCGCATAACCAAGTTACCGGCGATAAGAGCGGAGTTCCTCCGGATTTGCTGCTTGCGCCGATTCAGGAAGCAGGAGCAGGCAATGACTCCATTTACGCATGGCTGGACAAACTTGATCGGGATAAGGAACAGTTTGAGGCGGATCGCTTGTTGTACGTTGCCGCGACGCGTGCAAAGAAGTTTTTACATTTACTGGGCCATGTCAATGGAATTTCAGAAGATGGCGGAAAAGCAATCTCGTCAAGGCCATTATCAGGTTCACTGCTTGATCGGCTATGGTTGACCGTGCAGCCGGATTATGATGGCGTTGCTGTAAGTCAATCTAAGTCGGAAGATCATCAGCTTGAGAACAGAACAAAAAAAATAATTGGCGATGCCGTATGCGATCAAAATATTTATCGATTGAAAACAGATTGGGTATTGCCAAATGCACCGGAATCGATCGCGTGGCGAGCGCCTTATGAGCAAAAGGCAATTCAGGAAGAGATAGAATTTTCATGGGCCAGTGAAATGGCGCGACATGTGGGTAATGTAGTGCATCGCTGGCTGCAGAAAATAGCTGAAGACGAAATGCGCGGTTGGAGTATCGCTTGTATCGAGAGGATGCGAGCGCAGTTCGCACAGAATTTGATTGCCGGCGGAATGAGCGGAAATAGTAAAGAAATGACATACGCAGTTGAATGCATTGTTCTGGCTTTGAGCAACGCGGTTAGCGATAAACGCGGGCAATGGATTTTGGGACCTCGGCAATCGGCACAGAATGAATTGAAGATCAGCGGTATCACCAACGGCAGACCCATGTATTGGATAATCGATAGAACATTCTGCGATTCCGCTGGAACTCGCTGGATAATTGATTATAAAACGAGCAGCCATGAAGGTTCGGCAATTGACGAGTTTCTCGATCGTGAGCAAATTCGTTATCAGCATCAGCTCAATCACTATGCCAAACTCATGTGGCAAATTGATGCGAAACCAATAAAATTAGGGATTTATTTTCCATTAATCAATGGCTGGCGCGAATGGTGAAAATTGATTACGTTTTGCGGCGATCTAAATCAGTAACAGAGAAAATTTTTTAAATTTTGCTAGTGAGGAGATATCGTCAATTAATCCTTGTAGAGAAAGGGGAAATAGTGGAGATAGAGGATAAGATCCCTGAGGGGGAGTATGGGATTTTATGACAAATGACTTGACTTTGAGGGGTAAGGTCGACTAGCCTGAGAAGTGTGGTTAAATTAAGGGTAGAAATAGGCTAATTTAGCTGCCGAGATAAAAGTAAAAGCAGTACTAATTAATTAGTATTAGAAGAAGTAGAGAGTAAAAGAACGAGAAGTAGTTTTGATTAACAGTTAGGAGGTAGAAACATGGCAACAACTTACGGCACGTCAAGTGCATCAAGCGCAAGCTATGACATGTCACTGTGGTACGACTCGAAGTACTACAAGCTGGGCATGTTAACAATGCTGTTGGTAGCGATATTCTGGATCTGGTACCAAAGGACGTTTGCATACTCACACGGTATGGACTCGATGGAACCGGAATTTGACAAGGTATGGATGGGACTGTGGCGCGTTCACATGACCCTGATGCCGCTGTTTGCGTTGGTAACCTGGGGCTGGATACTGAAGACCCGCGACACCAAAGAACAACTGGACAATCTGGACACCAAACTGGAAATTAAACGTTATTTCTACTGGATGATGTGGCTGGGTGTGTATCTGTTTGGTGTTTACTGGGGCGGTAGCTTCTTCACCGAGCAAGACGCATCGTGGCACCAAGTGATTATTCGTGACACCAGCTTCACACCAAGTCACGTAGTGGTGTTCTACGGCTCATTCCCGATGTACATCGTGTGTGGCGTAGCATCCTACCTGTACGCGATGACCCGTCTGCCGTTATACAGCCGCGGTACATCATTCCCGCTGGTTATGGCGATTGCCGGCCCGCTGATGATTCTGCCGAACGTTGGTTTGAACGAATGGGGTCACGCATTCTGGTTCATGGAAGAATTGTTCAGCGCGCCACTGCACTGGGGCTTTGTAATTCTGGGCTGGGCAGGTTTATTCTCGGGCGGTATTGCAGCACAAATCATCACCCGTTACTCGAACCTGACCGACGTAACCTGGAATGGTCAAAGCAGAGAGATTCTGAACAACAGAATCGTACCTTAATTCTTGAGGTTAATTCTTCCTGCCCGGCTGGGCGGGAAGGATAGAAGAATTTAAGAAAGATTAGCAGCAGTCATGAAAACGGCCGATAGGCTGACGACAAAAAGAAGCAAGGGAATCGTCAAGTTTTCATAATTTAATATCACACGAAATGAAGAAGGGAGGGTCTAGTGAGTAGAACAGACGAAATTTTAGCAGCGGCGAAGATGGTGCCGGAAGCGGTCAAGATGTCCAGATACATAGATGCGGTATATTTTCCGATTCTGTGTATATTGCTGGTAGGAACCTATCACATGCACTTCATGCTGTTAGCAGGAGACTGGGATTTCTGGTTGGATTGGAAAGACCGTCAATGGTGGCCGGTAGTGACACCGATTGTAGGTATCATGTACTGTGCAGCACTGATGTATTACCTGTGGGTAAACTATCGCCTGCCATTTGGCGCGACACTCTGTATCGTATGCCTGTTAGTAGGTGAATGGCTGACCCGTTACTGGGGCTTCTACTGGTGGTCACACTATCCGCTCAACTTTGTACTGCCATCGACCATGATTCCAGGTGCGTTGATGATGGATACGATTTTACTGTTGACGGGTAACTGGCTGATCACAGCCCTGTTAGGCGGCGGCTTCTTTGGTTTATTCTTCTACCCGGGCAACTGGCCGATTTTTGGCCCAACCCACTTACCGGTGGTTGTTGAAGGCGTATTGCTGTCAGTAGCTGACTACACAGGTTTTCTGTACGTACGTACGGGTACACCTGAATACGTTCGCCTGATTGAGCAAGGCTCACTGCGTACCTTTGGTGGTCACACCACAGTGATTGCAGCGTTCTTCGCAGCATTCGTATCCATGCTGATGTTCTGCGTATGGTGGTACTTCGGTAAACTGTACTGCACCGCTTTCTACTATGTTAAAGGCGAAAGAGGACGCATATCAATGAAGAACGACGTAACCGCGTTTGGTGAAAAAGGCTTTGCACAGGGGATTAGATAATGAACATAAGAAGCATATTTAAACTGGGCGTATTAGGCCTGTATGGAGCAGCGATTGGAGCGGCATCGCTGGCGATGACGCTGACGGTAGACGTCAAGACGGCAGCGGCACACGGTGAGCGCTCACAAGAACCGTTCCTGCGCATGCGTAGTATTCAATGGTACGACTTGAAATGGCAACCGAAAGTCACCAAAGTGAACGACATTGCGACGATGACCGGTAACTTCCACTTAGCGGAAGACTGGCCCCGTGCGGTAGGTAAGCCAACCCGTGCATTTTTTAACGTAGGTAGCCCAAGCCCGGTGTTTGTACGTTTAAGCACCAAACTGAACGGCGAACCGACGTTTATTTCCGGCCCGCTGGAAATCGGTCGTGACTATGCATTTGAAGTCAGACTGAAAGCACGTATCCCTGGACGCCATCACATGCATGCGATGGTGAACATTAAAGATGCAGGTCCTATTGCAGGTCCGGCTTCTTGGATGAACATCTCCGGCAGCTGGGATGACTTTACCAACCCAGTGACCACACTGACCGGTAAAACCATTGACCTGGAAACGTTCAACTTCAGCAACGGCATATTCTGGCACATCGTATGGCTGGGCTTAGGTTGCTTCTGGATTGGCTACTTTGTAGCGAAACCGATGTTCCTACCGCGTAGCCGTGTACTGCTGGCGTATGGTGACGAATTATTAACCTCTCCAACCGACAGAAAAGTAGGTCTTGCAGTAGCTATTCTGACCTGCGCGATCGTTTGGGGCGGCTATCGTTACACCGAAAGCGTACACCCATACACAGTACCGATCCAAGCGGGCGAATCGAAAGTAGCACCGTTACCGATTGCACCGAACCCTGTTGCGATCAAAGTAACGCACGCTAACTACGACGTACCGGGCCGTGCACTGCGTGTAACGATGGAAATCACCAACAACGGTGACTCAGAAGTCAACATCGGTGAATTCACGACAGCGGGCGTACGCTTTGTGAACGAACTGGGCCGCAAACACCTGGATCCTGACTATCCAAGAGAACTGGTAGCAACTGGTTTGACGGTGGATGGCGACAGAGGTGTTCAACCTGGAGAAACCCGTGAAGTTAAGATGGAAGCCAAAGACGCGTTGTGGGAAGTACAACGTTTGATGGCGCTGTTGGGTGACCCGGAAAGCCGCTTTGGTGGCTTGCTGATGACCTGGGACCAAGCAGGCAATCGTTACATCAACAGTATTGCTGGTGCGGTAATTCCAGTCTTTACCAAACTGTAACAAGAGAAGTTAGGCATCAACACCGGTACACCACTGTCGCAAGACAGCCGGTGTACCGGTTTTTTTTGGCAGATCGAAGAAATCGAGGAATGTGAAAGAGGAAAATGCATGCAGCACAATCCAGGATTCTTGGGGTTAGTGGAACAAGCCAGACAACGAGTGAAAGAGTGTACGGTGGCTGATGTGCAGGTACGGTTAGCGCGCGGAGAGCAATTTCACTTCATTGATGTGCGGGAAGACCATGAATTTTGGATAGATCATGCAGCAGGCGCTCAGCACCTTGGAAAAGGCATTATCGAACGCGATATTGAAACCGTGATTCCGGACAAGCAAGCGCCAATTGTGTTGTATTGCGGCGGCGGTTACCGTTCAATACTGGTAGCGGATGCATTGCAGCAAATGGGTTATACCAATGTGGTTTCGATGGAGGGTGGGATTAGAGCGTTGCGTGATGCGGGTTTTCCGCTTGAGAAAGATAAATCTATTTAGGAAAGGGGCAATGCACCCCCGATGTATTGAAACAAGTGCTTTCTAAAATTCGCTACTGACTTCCCCTGCAAATTCTCTTATTAAAAGTTAAGCTAACTCTTTTGTACAGTGCCTTTCGTCGCGTTAGCGGCCACGCTACTTTTCCCGTTATCAGGCACCATATGCGCTCGTTCGAGCGGTAGAGTTTCTCCCCGGAAGAATTTTGGTTCGAACAAGCTCCATAGCAGCATCAGCAGAACTCCGAGAAATAACGTAACCACGCCGATCAAAAACACTATACCCACACCCGCGATTGATCCGCTGGATCCATAACCGGGATCCATCATATTCCATGCTTGAATGACAGCTACGGCAACCAAAATGATGGCAGCAATTCCCGGCAAAATCACCTGAGATAATGTGGTATGCCAATGATTGAATGCGGTGCGATGAAAATACAGCACGCAGGATAATGCCGCCACCGTGTAATAAGTGCAAACCGCGATACTGACGCTGTGAATGGTGTCCTTAACGATTGATTCGCTGATCAAGCTTAGCGTGATGTAGATAATCAATGTCATCAAACCGATCGTCCAAGTTGCAAAATGCGGGGTTTGCGTTTTTTTATTGATCGAGGAGAATTTGCGCGGAATCGCCCGGTATGTTGCCATAGCCAATGCAGCGCGCGCGGCGGGCATGATCGTCGACATGGTGGCGGAAAATGCCGAAATTGCGATGATCAGCGCAGCGGCAAAAGCGCCTTTGGTTCCGATCATGCTGGTTGCCAGAACTGTAATGATCGAGTCGATATTGTCTTGAAATGTCAAACTGGAACTGTCATGCGTATCTATGCCGGCATACGCCAGTGCCGCCGTTGCGAAGACAACATAAGTAATCACTGTGATGAACATCGCAATGATGCCGCTTCGTCCCGCTTGTTCCGCGCTGCCGCTCGTTTCTTCTGACATTGCCAGGGATGCATCAAATCCCCAGAAAATGAATAGCGCCACCAGAAATCCATTTAAGAATGCATGAAACGATGAGATTGCAAACGGATTGAACCATTCGAACGACAAAGGCTCAGCGGTGCGCACGGCATCGCCTTGCATCACTTGCGCGAACAGAATGATTGCCAGAGCGATCAATCCGCCATATTGCGTGATCGTCAGAATCAAAGTGGTGCGTGAAGATTCTTCTGCACCAAGCGCAGTCAGATAGGTGGTGCTTAAGATAAATAAGGTAGCAATGCCAAAGTGGAACCATAACGGTATGCCCGTCATGCTTAGTAAAATAGCCAGTGCATCGACAATAATTTGCGTGGCCGCCACTCCCGCCAGTACGCTTGCCAATAGCAATGCCCAACCGCCCAGCCAGCCGAATCGCGGCCCGATAGCCTTAGTTCCCCACGTAAAAACCGTACCGGAATCGGGCGCCGAGGTGGTCAGGTGTTTATAAGACAATGCCACGAAGAACATCGGGATTACCGATAAAATAAACACGATCGGCAGTTGATAACCGCTCTGTGCGGCGCCATGTCCCAGTGCGCCGGTTAACGAATAGGCAGGAGCAGTTGCCGCAAGGCCGATGGTGACGGCGGCGGATTTGGAAATTGATCCTTTCTTCAACCCCTTGGCTTTCAGGCCGTGCATTACGGTTTCTTCGTGCATGTCATTCCTCATGTTTTACCGGAGCGCTGAGAAAGCAAAACCGGGATTTGCGCAGGAAAGTAACAAAGATTTGTAATGAAGTCAAAAATCGTCCGGATTCATCAAAAAGCGTGATTCTATTAGACTTTCATACGATTCGAAAGAAAATCGGAGATATTCAAATTTGCAAGGGCATTGTATCAGCAGCCCCAAATTTTCAGTATGGTGGCCTGTTTACGTGATTTATGGAACCATAATATCCGGCTAAACAAAGTCGGTCATCGTGATGAAATAGGGATCGGTTGTCGTGAATTCCAATGCGGTGGCATCATGAATGCCCGCATAGGGATTGCCGGCGATATCGGCGATGACTCCGTCTGCTATTTCAATATGGTAGGTGGTGTGCGGCAGCAAATTATCCGACGGATGGATGAAGACATCGCCATATTCATCGAACATCACTTGGCTCGTGTCATGAATATCGATGATGCGGGTATCGGAGTCACTGCTGAGAATAATTTTGCCGTTACCTGCCGCTACTTTCTCGTCAAAAAACAGTTGAATACCACTGTCGGGGCGCTGAATCAGTTGTTCATTCCAGAGATTGCCGGCGCTTAAGAACGGTTGATCATCGCTCGCCATGAAATTGGTCCAAAGCAATAAGGGATTGGAGTTCACCGATGTGAAGCTGAGTTCGGATTGAGCATCAGTGCCCGCAAAAACATTTCCATCCTTATCGGTCACAGCACCGGCTGCTACCCGGATAGTATAGAGGGTATCGAGAACCCAATCCTGCAATGGTTTGATGAACACCTGACCATAGTCATCGAATGTCACTTGACTACTGTCATGAATATCGATCGTGCGCGTGTCGGTGCCATTACTGATGATGATATCGCCATTAGCGGGTAACACTGGTTCGTCAAACTTCAGCAAGAGGCCATCGTCAACTTTGAAAGTGATCTCACCCGGCGGTGCAAGACTGCCAATTGCATCGATACCGTAAAGCAGCGGGTCGGAGGCGATTGTTGTAAAACTCATTGCATTCTGATCACCGATTCCGTGGAAAGCATGACCAGTGACATCCGCGATTACACCGGCCGCCATTTGAACAGTGTAGGTGGTACCAGGAATAAGATCAGCCGATGGTTTAATGGTGAAGTTGCTGTATCCTTCAAATGTCACTTGACTGGCATCATGGATGTCGATAGTGCGTGTATCCGAGCCGTTGCTGATAACAATGGCGCCGCTACCCGCTTGAACAGCTTCACCAAAATACAAAAGGATGCTTTCATCCACCTTTAACGTTGATTCATTCCACAGATTGCTCCAGTAGAGTTCCGGATCAGCGGGAGTAGCCACAAAACTAAGTGCATCCGGATCGTTATTGCCGGCATAAGCGTTACCGGCGGTATCGGTAATGACACCACTGGCAATTTGCAGGTGATAGCTGGTATTGGGAATCAAATCGGTTGCTGGGTTGATGACGACAGAGCTGCCATCTCCGCCGCCGAAGGTCACTTGGCTGGTATCCTGAATATCGATGACACGCGTATCCGAGCCGTTGCTGAGAATTATGCTGCCATTGCCTGGAATCACGGTCTCATCGAAATAAAGCCCTATGTCACCATCAGCAGCTAATTCAGCGGGTAAACCCGGATTCCACAGAGTATTGTCAATGTTACTGCTGAACAATAAAGGCGCGGAATCCACGGTATTAAAGCTTAACGTTTCGGGATCGTCGATGGCGGCATTGACATGCCCGTGCTTATCCGCGATGACGTTGCTCGCCATCTGAATGCTGTAATGGGTGTTGGCAACCAGATCCTGCGCTGGATTGATGATCACGTAATTACCGAATTTACTGCTGCTGAATGTAACCTGGCTGGTGTCGGTGATCGCGATTTTGCGGGTATCCGAACCGTTGCTAAGAATAATATCGCCGCATCCGGCAATCACCTCGTTTTCGAAGGGTAATTCGATAGTACCATCGGTTTTGATCACAGGCGCATGATCGGCATCGCTGTACGATAGAATCAGATTTGATGGAATTAGCATCTTTTGTCCTTGTCGCGCGGGTGGCTGTTGAATGATGTCTTTAGGCCGAATGATGGCGCATAAACTGTCATTGCTGGCGGCCATTATCGAGTAAGCCGGGTTTGGGTAAGTTGACGAATAGCGGTAAAAATCCTGATTTATTCGGCAAATCAGATGACTGTGCTGATGGTTAATTCAAGCCTGTTCGACAGCAGCGGTCAACTGGAAATTAGGTCAAACAAGCTTGAATCAAGGAAATCAACCGGCTATCAGCCGGTATACGCTAACCCAGTTTGCATAAGCCCCGTCAGGTGAATATTGTCCGCGTTGATGCCGGTATCTGCGGCCAGTATCGCGAGCGCGCCGGTAGAGATTTCGCCGTGGTCGAGCATATCGACATAAGGTGATTTTTCGCTGAGCGAGGGTGCGGAACCGAACAAGTTTTGCCACAACAGCGTGACGATATCGTCGTGGCTGGTTAGATTGGTGGCGTCGATGGCGAAAGTGGCCAGTTGTTCGTAACTCAATCCTTCGTCGGCTTTGCTCAGGCCGATACCGGCATAATCTTGATTGACCACGGCAGTGGCGCCGAATACCACGCCGAGCAGTTTGGCGACTTCTCCGGCGTGACCGTCGAGATCGAGCGCTACGTGCGCGTCGGCAAATTTCACCCGCTCAATGTTTGTCAACGTATCCTGATTGTCGGGATTGGTGTTGTCGCTGAGGGTGTAGCCGCCGAACACCGGGTTGAGCGTGAATTGGCTGCGCGCAGAGTCGACTTGCACGGTATCGATTCCGGCACTCCCATCCAAGTTGTTGCGGCTGTTGTTGCCGATCAGGATATCGTTACCTTGGCCGGCGACGGCATTTTCGATCGTAACGTTGTTGGCGATCCAGACGTTTGGAACCGGATCGCCGACATTGACACCGTTGGATTGAACGTAAACCGGCTGGCCGATAAACGATCCATCACCCGGATTCAAATCGATCACACCGGATATTGCACCATCGTAGCGGAGGGTATCGGTGCCGCCCGCATCCCAGAGGGTTTCGTGGTAAGTGTTGGCATCATTGAAAGCGTAGGTGTCGTCACCGGCATGGTAGTGTGTGTTGGCGCCGTATAAGTATTGTATTGCGGCGATGTCCAGCACCATCGGCGTGGTTGGGTGAAAGGAGAATTCGTTGCCCGTTTCGCCTTGTAAATTGGCATAGGTATAACTCATAACGGTGTGAATGGTGCTGTCCAAATTCGGCGGGAGTACCGGTTTGGATGGCATGTCGGGGTCGGCGAACGGGTGGCTGAGGCCGAGCGCATGGCCAAGTTCGTGCAGAATGGTTTCGAAGGAAATGTTGCCGGGGTTCCAGTCCTGCGAATTGAGCAAGCTATTGGTATTAATCCAGATATCGCCCGCTAAGGGGCTTGTATTGGGTAAATAAGCCCAGGCCAAGGTCGATTCATCCGGGTCGTCGGTGTAGGCTGCACGGATATCGCCCACGTTGCCGGGAGTTTCCGTGACCTGAACGAAATTGATATTGGCTACGTTGGCCCATTGTTGCAGCGCTTTGATAAAAGCTGTCTGATCCGCGGTGGTCAGCGGTGCGAATGCACTTCGCCAGGGCTCGCCATCGCCGAATTGGGAGCCGTATCCGCCGGATAGTGATGACCAGTATGAAACACTATTGCTCGTTGGGAAGCTGTACGAAATGGTTGAGTTTACCCAGCGTGTTCCGCCGAGGAGTGAATCAATCGAATTGATATGAGCCGGAGTGGTTGAGGTAATGCTGCTTGAAACAAAAGGTGTTGGCATGGTGAATCCTGAATCGGTAAATTAAGGAATGGGTTCGGAATGGTGTCACGATAAATCAAGTTGTTGTTTCTTACCTATTTGTTTTTAGATAACTTCACAATTCTTTTCATCAACTTCACAAGAAATTAATGCATTGAAGATAATAATACATAAATATAAATTGTTCCGTTGAAAATGGCAGTCGAGCGATTGATTTGCAGACTGAATTAGAACTAGATTGCTCTTTATTCACGCGAATTCTCTTGTATAAATTTTTTCATTTCAATTGATAGGGGTTGAATAATGACCGCAATAAAAAATGCGATGTCATTGGGTGTTGGTTTGTTGGTATTTTTCCTGATAAGTTCTAACGCGAATGCGCTGCCGAGCTTCGCGCGCCAGACCGGTTACGCGTGCAGCGCTTGCCATGTGCAGTCATTCGGGTCTAACCTGACAACGGTCGGCAGAAATTTCAAACTGAATGGTTATACGCAGACGGACGGTAAGAATAACAATCTCATTCCGTTGAGCGGTATGCTCCGCGGTTCGTATACGCATACGCAGGAAGCCCAGGCGGACGGTGCGGCGCCGCGTTTCGGTAAGAATGATAACGGCACGATAGATGAAGCATCCGTTTTCCTTGCCGGCCGTTTGACATCCAAGATAGGTGCGTTTGTCCAGGGAACCTATGATGGCGTGGAAAATATCGGTGTGCTGGATAACATCGATATCCGCTTCGCGGATCGTACCGATGTCGCCGGTCAGAAGCTGGTTTTCGGTTTGACGGCGAATAACAACCCGACCGTTACCGATCTGTGGAACACCACGCCGACATGGGGATTTCCGTGGAGCTCATCGCCCTTAGCGCCAACGCAATTGGCTGCCAATTTGATCGAATCGCTGGGTTCGCAGGTGATCGGCGCGACAGCGTATATGATGCTGAACGATTTGTTGTATGTGGAAGCCGGTGGCTACACCAGTTTGGCCAAGAATGCGCAAAAAGGGATTAGCGTATTCGACGCGGAACAACCTAGACTGAACGGCGGCGCGCCTTATTGGCGGATTGCGCTGCAAAAGGACTGGAACGGTCATTATGGCGCGGTGGGAGCCTATGGCATGCATGCCGATGTCAATCCGCAAAGAATCGCCGGTGCAGGCACGGACCGGTACGACGACTTCGGCTTTGATTTGACTTATCAATATCTCGCCAACCCGGTGCATATTTATGAATTTACCGCAACTTATCTGCGTGAAAACCGCAACTTGAACGCCAGCTCGGCGCTGGGATTGGCGGATAAAGTAAAGAGCAATCTCGACACGGCACGGATAAGAGCCGGGTATACGTTCCAGCAAACCTACGGTTTGAACCTGTTTTACAATCAAACCACCGGAACGTCCGATACCGTCATCTACAGTTTTGGTGATCCGATCAGCGGCAGCCGTACGGGGAATCCGCTCAGTCAAGCATTTATCGCCGAAGCCAGTTTTACTCCTTTCGGCAAAACCAATGATTCCGTGATGAGCACGTTCGTTAACCTGCGTATTGCGGCGCAATACGTACACAATTTCAAATTTAACGGCAGTGTTCACAATTATGATGGCCTGGGCCGCAACGCGGTGAACAACGATACGTTCTACTTGAACGGCTGGCTGTCGTTTTAAGATATCTTTGCTGTTCATGCTTGAAAGATTGTTGCCGGGTGCAGCAATGGTTAAACTGCAACCCGGGAAACAATCTTTAAGGCACATGAAACCCGGATGTGCGGGTTCATAACATGAAAAATCCGCAACCGGATATGGATATTTTAAATAGGAGAGAAAGACAGTAAGGGTTTACTCAACGTTTTCTTCACAACATTCGACTGAAAACCGGTAGCCGGTGCCGCGCACGGTTTGTACCAGATTTTCTTTTCCCACCGCTTCAAGAATTTTGCGCAACCTGCGGATATGCACATCGACGGTGCGATCCTCGATAAATACATGATCGCCCCACACGCGATCGAGCAATTGCGCGCGCGTATGCACGCGCTCCTTATACGCCATCAGGAAATGCAGCAAGCGGAATTCGGTCGGGCCGAGCGAGATTTCCGCCAATCTGGACGGTTCGTCAGTCGTAGCGACATGCACGCGGTGCGTTACCGGATCGAGTCTCAAACCGCCGACTTCGATGATTTCATCGGACATTTCCGGCATCCGGCGGCGCAGCACAGCCTTGATCCGGGCGAGCAACTCCCGCGGTGAGAACGGCTTGGTAACGTAATCGTCCGCACCGGCTTCCAGTCCGGCGATTTTGTCGCTTTCCTGAATGCGCGCGGTAAGCATGATAATCGGAATGCTTTTGGTGCGTTCTTCCCGCCTTAATTTGCGCGCGAATTCTATCCCGCTGATATCCGGTAGCATCCAATCGAGCAGCACCAGATCCGGCAGAACGTTATTGACCATTTTCCTGGCTTGCTCGGCATCGTCCGCGCACAGCACGATATGCCCCGCCTTCTTGAGATTCAGCGCGATCAGCTCCTGGATTGCATGTTCGTCTTCAACAACGAGTATGGTGACAGCCATCAACCGCTCCAATTAATTTCATGTAGTTAGAAATGCTGCAATCATATAAACAATGCATTACATTTTTATGACAGAACGGTGAAGGGAGTGTTATTTGTTGCGAGTGGTGAAGCGATGCGAGCAATGCAAATGACTTAGGAAGTAGTTTTATTACCAGATGGCATGATCGTATTTTTTTAATAATTTTCTCTGTTTATTCTTTGATTTCTAATAGAATACAGTTTAGTAATTTATGATGATTATAGGTATGTATTATCTCATGCACGATTATTGGACAATATTTCGCATATGTTAAGGTAGCTGTCATGGATCTTACAGGCTTTTCGATTCCTGATACTTATGGGGTTGAACGTGTTCAGCTCGAAGGCACTTTCACTGAGTCATCGCTTGCTGAAATGTTGATTGCCGAATGGATACCTTACTTCGAATGCCACAATTGTGGAAGGTGGGATTACTGCAAATACGCCAAGCGACATCCTGCGAATCCCAATCGCTCAGTCGATATCAAGTGCGGTGTAGCAAGCGACTGCATTCGGAATATCGTGAAATCAACTTTTCCATTTCTAGCAAAAATGGATCGTGGCCACATTCAAGAGTTTCTTGATGGCACATACTATTTCTATAAGTTTATCTATATTGCTGAGCAATACATTGGAATGAATATGGATGACGGATTCCATAAGTATTTCGGTGACTATGCTCCAAACATTTATAGCCGAATCGGTCACCTTCGGGATTATCTCAATGGCATTGCTTCCCACTGGAAGGATCTACCGGCATTTAGTACCAAGAGTCCAGTACTTTTTGTGGAAGGGTATGCCGAGAAGGCATTCCTGGATGAGTTGCGAAAATCCCACTTAGCATGGTTTCTTGACCTTAATGTAGAAGTCTATGCTGGCAAAGGCAATCGGCGATCAAAGCGAATCCAGATGCTTCTTGAGAAATTCAAATCACAAGGTTTGGTCGTTTATGCTCAAGGCGATGCCGACGGAGAGAATACTGATATCTTTCGCGGCTTAATCAATTCGGGCGCAATAGACCAGAGTAAGACCTTTGTGTTTAAGTACGACTTTGAAACATCTCTTCCCAGAGAGCTCCTATTAGCAGTCCTCGTTGAAATGCAGTTTCTTCCCGAAATGTCTGTCGAGGAGTTTGACGAGAAACTGGGGAGTTTCGAAGGCTCCATCAACGCCAGGCTCGAGGAAATGTTTGCTATTGATGTTGTTCCGAGCAAGGTTGAACTGGCAACTACCGCAGGTTTGGTGCTGAATGAAGTGGCATGGTGGCAGAACGAAAAATTCATGGCATCGGAGCTTGGGCAGTTTCTCTATTTCGTTCAGAGAGTCATATGATTAAACGTTAAGGTTCGTGAAATTACAGATTAACACCAATGGCGTAGCCTGCCATTTAACATGGTGTGCTGTATTAGACTCTGCTAAATTCCATCGGTGAGCTTAGTCGACTTTCATTTCTAACTAGTCAACCACATTCGGCGAAAACCGGATCGATACGATGCGCAGCAGGATCAACATGGTGATGGCGGCGATGTGTAGGCCGACTTCGACCGATGTGTATTCCTTATACCAAAGCCCGATCAGTTCGCCGATCAGCACTACCAGGGCCACATCCAGAATGAACGTGACCTTGACGCGCCCGACCGATAGGTAGGACTGCAAAATACGGACCAGTTCAAGAATCGCCAGGATCAGCACGATGTCGACGATGATGTGCTCGGCGATTTGCGCCCAGCCGTTCTTCAGAATTTCCGGCAAATTGAGTAATAAACTCAGTACACCCGCGGCAATCCACACATACAGCGCCAGCATCAAAACACCCACGATGAATTGAATCGTGCGTGCATGCCAATCGCTGTCGGTCAATAAAAAAACGCTTTTTTCTTTGGCAATCGATTGATTGATCATCTGATTTCTCCTCTTCGTTCAGTCGCATGGACTGCCATCTTAGCGGCGCAACGTAAAAGTTTTATGACAGCCGGATACTTCCCGGTTTCCTCGCCGGTATCGGCAACAGAGCTTTGTGAAATGACATCGAGTTGTCATGAGGATGAAATATTCGGCTTGTAGTATGCGCTGCGTTGTTAACGAGGGTTTTATGCATATTCATTTTTCAAAAAAAATAATCTTGCTGGGCGGGCTGGTGCTTTGGCTTTCCGCACCGGCAGCAATGGCGAGCAGTGTGGAAAATCTGGCGAAATCGCTGGCCAAGATTCGTGGTGAAGTCGAGACGCTGCAGACGCAGCTGGACATGGAAAAAGAGAAGCATGCTAGCCGAATGTCCGCACTCAACTCGCAACTGGCCGATTTAAGCGTGGAAGAGAGAAGGCAAAAGCTGAATATCGAGAAGCTGCAGCATTCCATCGAAAAGCTGTCTGCGGATACCAAAAAAGCCGAGGAATCGGGGGAAACGCTCAAACCGGTCATGTTGGCAGCGCTGGGGGATTACAAGCGCCATGTGCAAGCGGGGTTCCCGTTCAAGATTGAAGATCGTGTGAGAGCGATCGGCGATCTGGAAAATAACATTGCCAATCGTACCATCGATCCTAACAAAGCAGTCAATCAAGCTTGGTCTCTTATTGAAGACGAGATTCGCTTGAGCAAGGAAAACGGGATTTATCAGCAAACCATCACGCTCAATGGCGAGAAAATGTTAGTAGATATTGCCAAACTGGGCACGGTATTTCTTTATTTCCAAACCAAGGACAACCAGTCAGGAATGGCTAAGCGCACCCCGGAAGGTGAATGGAAATTTGAAACCGTGGAAAGTACGGATGAGGCAGAGCGCATCAAGATTTTATTCGATTCTTTGAAAAAGCAGATACGCCAAGGCTATTTTGAATTACCCAATCCATTGAGAAAATGAACAAGATATTCGTCATGTTGCTGGTGCTGGCGATGATCGCCGGTGCAGCGGAAGCAAATGAAAAAGAAACTACGGTCAATGCTGAGGATGTGCAAGCATCGGCAGACAAAACTGAAACGGCACCAGCGAAAAAACCGGGATCGTCCAAACAGGAAGCGGTCAATCTGGAAACCGCCTATAAGCGCGAGTTTGCTTTTTTGGAAGCGCAAAAACGCGAGTTGACTGAACGCCTGAAAACTTACCAATCAACCGCAATCCGTGAGGAACAGGCGCTCAGTGCCAAGATCGGCGCATTGGAACGGCATTCGGTAGAGCGCTCGGCGAAAATCGATCAGCTCACCACCCGCTTGTCCGAGGTGGAGCGCAAAGACGTGGCAGCGACGGAGCGCAACGATGCATTGGAAAACACTTATCTGCAAGCGGAAGCCACACTGAAAAATTACGGCATCGAAATGCCCGCGGCATTGAAGGAAGCAAAGGACAATGAACAAGCGAAAGTGAATTTTTTGTTCAAGCAGTCTTTGTCGTTGCTGCAGGATTTGGGCGCCATCAAAACCAAGCCGGGAAAATTTTATCTGGAAAATGGCAAGCAGGCTGACGGCACGTTATTGTTCCTGGGAAATATTGCGGCTTACGGTATCAGTACCGAGGGCAGCGGCAGTCTGGCCCCGGCGGGTGGTGGCGAGTTCAAGGTCTGGAAAGGCAACGGTGCGGAAAGTGCCACTGCATTGAGCAAAAACCAACAGCCGGATACGCTGCAGTTATTTTTGTTCGAATCGCGCACCACGGCCGTCGACGAAATGCATGAACAAACACTGCTGGAACATGTCGATTCAGGCGGTCCGATCGGTTGGGTCATCGTCATCCTCGGGATCATCGCAGCATTTCTATCCGTGTTTCGCATGATTCTCCTGCGTACCAATAGCACCGATACGCAACAGCTTTCCGACAAGATTCTGCAGCAATTGTCGCACGGTAATCTGGAAGTGGCGAAACAAAGTTGCGCAAGCAATGCGTCAGCGATCGGCCGGGTGCTGCTGTATACCTTGCGGCATTTGAAAGACGATCGGGATCATATGGAAGGCATTGTGTACGAGGCCATTTTGCAGGAATCCGGCCCGCTGGATCGTTTCGGCCCGGCGATTCTGGTTACGGCTACGGTAGCGCCACTGCTTGGCCTGCTGGGAACGGTGACCGGCATGATCGAAACATTTGATTCGATCACTCAATTCGGTACCAGCGATCCGCGATTGTTATCCGAGGGCATTGCGATTGCATTGGTCACGACGGAACTGGGGCTGGTGGTGGCGATTCCGGCATTGTTGCTCGGTTCCCTGCTTTCCGCCTGGGCGCGTAACATCAAACGCGACATGGAACATGCCGCGTTGCGGATCATCAACGTATTTCTGGCAGGCGGCGTCGATGTGGATGCAGCGCTTGAAGCCGAGTCTGCGAGTCACAACGAAATACTATTGGCTCCGGCAGCATCTTAGACATGACAGCGACAGAACTGATCATCTGGATCAAGGAATTGTTCGTTGTCGGCGGGATCGTCATGCCGCCGCTGGTGCTGTGCACCTTGCTACTGTGGTATGGCGTGGGCTATCGATTCTGGGCCATGAAAGAACCGAAATTGATGGGCATCCGCGACATGGTGAAAGACTATCAGCTGCATGAAGGCAAACCCGCCAACAGCATCGTCGCCAAGGCCATCAAACGCGGCATAAGGCTGAAACATCAGGGTGTCACGAATCTGCGGCGTCAACTGGATGCGGCTTTTTACGAATATGAGCGGGAAATTGCTAAGTTCTCCGTGCTCATCCGGGTAGTCGTCGTGATTGCACCGCTGCTCGGTTTGCTGGGAACCGTCACCGGCATGATCGAGACCTTTCAATCGTTATCCACCATGACCCTGCATGCTCAGTCCGGTGGCATCGCGGGCGGGATTGCCGAAGCGCTGTTTACTACCCAAATGGGATTGACGGTGGCCGTTCCCGGTTTGCTGGCGAATAGTCTGTTGAACCGCAAGCAACAGCAAATCGAACAAGATCTGTCGCAGATCAAGGATCTGCTGTGCCATCAAACTTAACCAAGAGTTGAAACTGGAATCATGATGAGAAATAACGAACCTGCTGAAGTCGAAGCCACCATCGATATGGCGCCATTGATTGACATGGTGTTCATCCTGCTGATTTTTTTCATGGTGACCACGACTTTCGTCAAGGATATGAAGCTGGATCTGGAACGCCCCAAAGCCAACAGCGCCGTGATGGCATCGAGCAAGGCGATTCGCCTGTTCATCGACCGGCAGGGCGATACGTACATGGATGGAGAGCCGATACGGCTGTGGCTGATCCAGAGTAAATTGCGCGATTTGCTGGCCAGTTCAGCCAGCAAAGTGGTGCTGGTGGTAACGGATGAGGGGGTGCCTGCGGGCAGGCTGGTGGAAGTCGTCGATCAGGCGCGCCTGGCCGGTGCCGAGAGTGTGGGAGTGGCTACGAAAAAAGAAGCGGGGTAGAAAAATGAAAATGATACATTTCAAACGGCATGCGGCGGGTGTCGTCGTCATGTTATCCGGTTTGGTTTTGGTGTTCGGCATGATTTTGTGGATGAATCGCTATATGCACGAGGTGCAAAAACCAACCGCGCAGGAAGTGACGGAAATCGCCATGACCAAGGAAATCAAGCCGGAACCGAAAAAAGAAATCAAGAAAGCGGAACCAAAGAAAATGGTATCTCGTTCGCAAGCGCCTGCACCTTTCAAGGGGTTTGATACGGCGCTGTCGGGTATCGATCTGGGTTTATTGGGACTGGATGGCGGCAGTGACAGAAATATGAATGACGGCTTGCTGGGTAAGACGGGTAACGCAGTGATGACGGCTGACCTGGTCGATATCCCACCGAAACCGGTGGCGCGCGGCTCTTTCAAATACCCGCCGGCAGCCAAGAAGAGCGGTGTCAAAGGCTATGTTGTCCTGTCCGTATTGGTGGAAGCGGATGGTTCCGTCAATCAGGTGCAGGTATTGGAATCGAGTCCGTCCGGCATCTTCGATGCGGCGGCACTGCAGGGAATCCGTTCCTGGCATTTCGAGCCGGCCAAGTATAAGGGAGAAACGGTACGGGTTTGGGCGAAGCAGAAAATCCGTTTCGATTTGTCCTGATGTTTGCTATGAACAATCGATCGAGCTGGCAACTGCATTTCCTGGTTTACGCCGCCATCGCGCTGAGTTGTTACGTGCAGTCCGTTCACGCAGCGGAGAATAAGGCGCAATCTACCGATTTCATCGAGCTGGCTGCGCTTATGCTGAAGGATGGTCATCACGATCGCGCCTTGCTGGCGCTGCAGAGTGTCGATCTGGCTAATGAGAAAACCGATTGGGCGCGTCTTTATACGGTGCAGGGTTTGGCCTACCTGGGATTGAACGATCTCGAAGCGGCCAAGGGCAGCCTGCAGCAAGCCATCAAGAAAGGTCAAACCGATAAGGCGATCTATACTTATCTGGCGCAAACCCATTTCGGCTTGAAAGAGTACCGGCAAACCCTTGATGCAATGGCCAAGGCAGGCGATCGGGCAGGTAAAGATCCGGCATTTCTGAGTATCAAGGCGGAATCGCATTGGCATTTGCAGCAAACCGATGCGGCGATCAGTACATTGAATGACGCGCAAAGAAAATTTCCGGCCGATTTGCGTTTTATCAAGCGTACGGTGTTCTATTTCGTCGAGCTGGGGCTTTATCAGGAAGCAGTCAGGCTTGGCCGGGAATACCTGCACCGATCCAAAGCCGTTGCGGCGGATTATGTCGCGCTTGGCAATGCGCTCAGACTGAGCAGGGAATATCAGGAAGCATTGAACATTCTGGAAATCGCGCGCCTGAAATTTCCGCACGATGAAATGGTAGCGAAATTGCTGGCGCATACCTACCTGGATCAGGGCAAGCTGAATTCGGCAGCATTCATTCTGGAGCAAGCGGCATTGCTGAATCCCGGTTTGCAAGCGGAAGCCGCGGAAATCTACCGGCGCGCAGGGCGCTTTCACAAAGCACTGACCTTGAACGAGAGTATCGGCGATCAGAAAATCAAACTGAAACAGCGGTTGTCTCTTCTGCTGGCGCTGAAACAATACGAACGCGCGGCCAACATGGAATCCAGTTTATACCGTACCGGCTTGCTGGAAGACCAGGATGTGCGCTATGCGCTGGCGTATGCGCTGTTTTCCAGCCGGCGCTTTGCCGATGCCAATAAGCATCTGGACCACCTGACCCATGCCGAGTTGTTCAGAAAAGGCACCGAGCTGCGCCGCTTGATGGAAATTTGCAAAACCGAGCCATGGCAATGCGCGTAATGCAATCTCCAGCCGTGCAGCGATTCCCCGCCGCCGCATTTTTATCGATGCCGCCTTAACACCACCACCCCGCGACGCTTTCCTTTTCGATTAACTAAGAATTGATCTTCATGCGCAACCGGTTTGCGGGTGGAGAAGGGGCTTGTTACGCCAAATGAATACAAAACTAAAAAAAATTTTCTGGGCCTGCTGCTCATTTTCGATTGTTTTAATAAGCGCCGCTGCCTGGGCAAGCGAGGAAAAAGCTGAGTTCGCGATTCATTTGTTTCAAAATGGTTTGCCGGTCGCAGATGCCGAAGTATCCATCAGCAGCGAATCGTATGACAAATCCAGCGCAGTCCTGATTTTTGAAGCGACTCCGGCCACTTACAGCTGGCGGCCGGGGGGCGATGCGCCGCTGAAAACCAATGCGAGCGGAAGTTTGGCCGGGAAACTGCCGCCCGGATTTTATCAATTCACTATCAAAACAAAAAAACAGGAATTTACTTTCGACCTGCCATTGCGTCCCGCTGAGAACGCGCAGATTCTTATTACTTTCTATGCCGGTAAGAAGAAACCGTTGCTGAATATCGAAAGTTCTGTGGCGGGTACGATGGCGGGATCGGAAAAGGTTGGGGAAGTGAAGCGTGATGAGGGTGAAGGAACGATTACGGTGCAAGTGATATCGGCGGAGACACAAAAGCCGGTCAAAGACGTGCAAGTTTTTTTTAGCGGTTTGAAACAAAAATTCCGCACCGATGAACAAGGTCAGGTTAGCGCAACCATACCGGCGGGCAGTTACAGTGTTTCCCTGCTGCACAACGCTTACAGCAGTCAGACCTTGGATGAAGTAAAAATTGAAAAGGATCAAAGCACGCCGTTAAGCTTCAAGCTAACGCCGGCAGGCGTGGAGTTGGCCGAATACGTGGTGCTGGAGCCGCATCTTGCCGGAACCGTGGCATCGGTGATCGAGGAACAACGCACGGCAACATCGGTGGCGACGGTTTTGGGTGCCGAACAATTCAGCCGGGCGGGCGACAGCGATGCCGCCAGCGCGCTGCGGCGGGCTTCCGGGTTAACGCTGGTAGGCGGTCAATTCATTTTTATCCGCGGCCTGGGTGAGCGTTTTTCCTCGACGCTGGTCAATGGCGCCGCAATCCCCAGTCCGGATGCGACCCGGCGTGTCGTGCCGCTGGATTTGTTTCCGACCAATATCCTGGAAAGTGTGATGGTGCAAAAAACCTATTCGCCCGACCGTCCCGCGGAGTTTGCCGGCGGTACGCTGGAGATGCGCACGCGTGGAATTCCCGATGCGTTTTTCTTTAATCTGAATTTGCAAGCGGGCCTCAATGACAATACGACGTTTCAGGACGGCCTGGCCTACAAGGGAGGTGGGCTTGATTTTACGAGCTTCGACGATGGTGCCCGTGCATTGCCGGATTCGATTGCAGATGCGACCAAGGATGGCGGGACGATAAGGCCGGCATCTGTTTTTAATCCCACCGGCTTTACGCCCGCGCAGATCGAGCGGTTTGGTGAAGATTTATCCGGTGTATGGAACGTCGACCGGAAAAAACGCGCACCCGATACCGGTATTCAGGCATCCGTCGGCGATAGCTTCACCTTCGGCGATTTCCGCCTGGGTTATATCGGTGCGGCCGGGTGGAAACGCGAATTCAGGAAACAGAATGAAATTAACCGGGAATTTGTCGCCGCCGACACGGGTGACGGCAGCTTGCGGAAGATTCAGGATTTTTATATGCAGCGCTCGTTAAGCGAAGCGCAGCTGACCGGTTATGCGGGCACGGAATTGCAATACAAAGATCATCACAAGCTATTCGCCAGAACGATGTTTCTGCGCCAGGCGTTCGATGAAGCCAGGATCTCGCAAGGATTTACCGATGCGGAAACCAACGATATCCGCAGAACCAGGCTGAAGTTCTTTTCCAATCAACTGCTGATGGCCCAAGTAGGCGGAGAACATCAATTCGATTGGTTGAAGGATTTTTCCATAAACTGGCTGTATACCAACGCCACCGCCAACCGGGATGAGCCTAAAACGCGCGATTACCGTTTTGACGCCGATAGAGAAGGTAACTATTTCTTTGCGCAACGCGCGGATAATAACCAAATCATGTATGCGGATTTGGTCGATAAGGATCAGAGCTGGCGGGTCGATGGAAAACTGCCGGTACAACCGTCGTTCAATCATAAGGTGATTTTAGGCAGCGGTTTTATCACCCAGAGCAAATCAAGAGATTCGACGATCCAGCGGTTCAATTACTTTCCGGTCGGTCCGGATGGGTTTAATCCGGCGGTTTTCGCGCAGTCGTCGTTGCAAAGCATATTGCAGCCGCAGTATATCGGCAGCAATGGATTTCAGCTGCGCGATGTGACGCGCCCCAGCGACAAGTACAATGCTAGCCAGGATCTCTTTTCTTACTACGGGAAAGTGGATTGGCTGATGTACGACCGGCTCAACATTACCGGCGGATTGCGCTGGGAAGACAACGATCAGCGGGTTAATACCTTCACGCTGAACAACAATCCTACGACAGCCCGGTTGAGCCGGGTGGATATGCTGCCGTCCGCGGTCGCCACGCTGTTTCTTACCGCTAAGCAGCAGCTGCGCGCCGGTTTCAGTCAAACGTTGTCACGCCCGGATTTCAGGGAATTATCGTCAGCCCCGTTTACCGATATCAATACCAATCAGGAAACTGTCGGTAACCCCAACCTGAAGCAAACGGCCATTACCAATTGGGATTTGCGCTGGGAATATTACTTGTCGCCGACAGAAAATATTTTTGCCGGATTTTTCTGGAAAGATTTGACTCGACCGATCGAGTTGGTTGCGGTGCCGGGTACCGCCGGTCTCAATACCTATCAGAATACCGATAAAGCGAGGATTTTCGGATTTGAGTTGGAGCTCCTGAAAAAATTGGATTTTGTGCATCCCGTGTTACAGAATTTTTATGTCGGTGGCAACTACACCTGGTCGGCCTCGAATGTGCAATTGAATGCCGAGAATCTGAAAGCGCAAACGACCAACGACCGGCCGCTGCAAGGTCACTCCGCGCAAATCGTCAATTTTCAGATCGGCTATGACAATCCGCAGTGGAAAACGCAGGCTACCCTGTTATACAACGTCTCCAGCAGACGCATTATGGCGGCCGGCGTGCTGGGTGCGCCGGATAAATACGAGCAACCCGTGCACCAGCTGGATTTTGTCTTTAGCCAGAATTTGTATAAAGGATTGTCGATGCAAGTTTCCATGCAAAACTTGCTCGATTCCGAGATTCGCGTGACCCAAGGTGACGAGGTCACCCGGGCGTTCCGCCGCGGGCGCTTTTTTAATCTCAGTGTGCGCTTGGCGTATTAATCAAAATTTTTTCAAAATAAGCAGCACGAGCTGCTGCCGGTAAATCCTCTCAGCGGTTCAGTCTGCATTAATTTTCCTCGGGTTAAAGTGGTATCCGGCAGCGGGAAGTTTTCCGCACGGACAAACCATTTTTGACGAGGATTGCATCATGAAAAAATTCTTCCTTTTGTTAACTGCAGTTGCATTGGTTATGCTGCTGAGCGGTTTTCGCGCACCTAACGGCAATATCATTTCCAAGGGTGATTTAGCGGATAAGCTGCTGATCAATATGGGCGAGCCGCATATCCGGATGGATCTGGGACTTGTGCAAACCCGGGCTTTCGGCGGCATTATCTATATCAAGCGGGAAGTCTGGACTTACCGCATAGATGACTATAACTACCGCTTTATCATTGAGAACGGGCAAATTGTCGCGGATCATTGGACTAGGTTCTAATTGTTTCGGTAATGATCAAGGTGGGGGTAGTTTGATAGCGATATCAGTTTTCATATTCACGTAATACCACTGTCATTTGGGCTTGATAGATTTGCATACTCAAAACAACTCTGAGGTAAGCAAATTATGTTTAAGCCAAGTCATATAAAAAAAATAATTACTGCATCAGCAGTTTTGCTGAGTGCTACCGCACTGAACGGGCACGCAGCAACTGCAACTTTTGATCCGGCAACGGGTATTGTCAATCTGCCTGTCGTGGAAGTTTTAAGCGGCAGCACATCTTCATTCTACAGCGCGCAATTGCAATTAAGCGGCAGCGATCTGCAGTTGATTGCCGCCAGTCCCATTGCGGCAACGACCGGTCAGCGTAACGTTTTTGATTCCGATACCAGCGCGGTGCACATCGCGTCGGTTACCGTCGGAGCGGATGATTTTTACACAAAATTAAAGTTAGTGCCCGGTTCCAATCCCTTGCGTTTTGCCGTGGATCAGCTTGTCAATAACGCATTCCAAGGTTGCCCGAGTTTTGCAACGGCAGGTCCTAGCGCCGGTTCTTGTATGTTGAACGGTGAAATAAAAGCGGATGTCACTCTGACGAAAAACATCAATTGGATTTTATCGGGTGGCGTTTATGTCGGCGGCAATAACACACAAAGTGCAACCCTTACCATTAATCCCGGCACCAAAATCTTCGGTCAGTCGGGAGCGGATTATCTGTTCGTGAGACGCGGTTCCAAAATCATGGCGGAAGGAACCCCGGATAATCCGATTGTGATGTCCGGTCCATTGCAACAATCACCCGGTGAATGGGGTGGCTTGCTGATCGCCGGTAATGCGCCGATCAATGGTTGTAATGTGGGTGTGCCGCTGTGCGAAGCGCCTTTTGAAGCGATTACGTCGGAATTTTTCGGCGGTAACAATCCAACCGATAACAGCGGTGTCATTAAATACACGCAAATTCTTTTTGCCGGATTTGCCGTCCGTCCGGACGAAGAACTCAATGGCTTGACGCTGATGGGTGTCGGTTCAGGTACGGTGATTAATTATGTACAAGTGCATGCCGGTTTGGACGACGGTGTGGAAATGTTCGGCGGTACGGTGCGGATGAAGCATTTGGTGTTGACTGACAATCGTGACGATGCGTTCGATTGGACCAGCGGCTTCAAAGGCCAGGCACAATTCGTTCTGGTGAAACAATCCGCCGGTATCGGTGACCGCGGTATCGAAGCGGATAATAACGAGAAAAACCACGACAGCCTGCCACGTGCGCATCCTGTTTTATCCAACTTCACCATTATCGGCCGCAATGATACCGGTGCTACGGAAGGTATTTTGCTGCGCCGCGGCACAGCGGGGAATATTTGGAATTCTGTCATTACCGGTTCACCGGTTTGTGTGCGGATTGATAGCGCATCGACTTATGCCAATGCCGGTGCTCCAGGTAGTTTAACGGGCGAATTGACGATGCAAAATTCTTTTGTTCAGTGCGCTAAGAATTTTGCGGATGGAGATGGTGCGACGTTTAAAGTATCTGATTGGTTCTCGTCTCAACCGGAAAATAAAGCAGAAGATCCATTGCTGGATGGTTATTTACCCAAAACCGGATCGCCTTTGACATTAGGGGGTGCTGCGGTTGGCGATGCGTTCTTCGATGTCGTCGATTTCGCAGGCGCATTCAAAGACGCAAGCGATGATTGGACCAAGGAATGGACTTTCCCGTTTTAACCGGCTCTACGGTGATTTCATTTCATTTACTCGCCATGTTTCCGGTGGTTTATTGATCACTTAGACAAATGCGAGTTGCAGGTTGATGGTCATCTACGCTCCCCTCTAATAGTGTAGATAAAACCGCTTAGCCCAAGCACTTCGACTGGAGAAGTGTCACGACGATCCAAGAGATCGGGGGCGTTTTGAATTGGGTTCTATTTTCTGACTGTAAGTCGTTTTCTTCTCGAAGTGGGCCTCCCGGCTGCCGCTGCCAGTGGCAGATTCATCCCGGGAGGTTTTTCATGTATACCGGTTTGTCATATTCCTGTCATATCAGCCAATTAAGATTTCTACCTCAATGTGTACGTTATTTCCTAGTGGGAGAATGTTAGATGAAACTGCGATTTGGCTTATTACTTATTTCTATTGCTGTATTTTTTGTTACTCCGGCAATTGCTGCCGATATCACCGGCGCCGGTGCGACTTTTCCTTACCCGATTTATGCCAAATGGGCGGATGCCTATAAAAAAGTAACCGGCATCCGTTTAAATTACCAATCGATTGGTTCCGGCGGAGGCATCAAGCAAATCAAGGCCAAGACTGTCGATTTTGGTGCCTCGGATAAACCGCTGACGGTAGAAGAGCTGGAAAAAAGCGGTTTGACTCAATTTCCTACCGTTATTGGCGGCGTAGTGCCGGTAATCAATTTGGAAGGCGTAAAGGGAGGTGAGATCAAATTAACCGGAGTTGTTCTTGCCGATATTTTTCTTGGCAAAATTAAAAAATGGAATGATCCGGTGATTGCCGAATTGAATAGCGGCATTCATTTACCAGCCAATAACATTACCGTGGTGCATCGCGCGGACGGTTCCGGCACAACTTTCCTGTTTACCGATTATCTGAGCAAAGTCAACGCGGAGTGGAAAGAAAGGATCGGTGCCGATGCTTCGGTAGCCTGGCCAATCGGTACCGGTGGGAAAGGTAACGAGGGCGTTGCCAACTTCGTGAAGCAAATCAAGAATTCAATCGGCTACGTGGAAGCGGCTTACGCCAAACAGAATAAAATGAGTTTTGTGCAATTGCAGAATCGCGACGGTTTTTATGTCATACCGGCCGAAGACAGCTTCAAGGCGGCTGCCATCAATACGCTCTGGGACAAGAATGCGGGATTTTACGAGATTCTTACCAATAAACCCGGGCAGAACAGCTGGCCCATCACCGGTGCTACTTTTGTGCTGATGCATCAAGCTCAGGAGAATCCTGCACAAGCATTGGAGGTGTTGAAGTTCTTTGAGTGGGCTTATGCGCACGGTGACGAGATAGCTTTGGAGCTCGATTACATTCCATTGCCGGACGATATCGTGAAGCTGATTGAGGATTCCTGGAGAACAAGGATCAAGGGTAAGGCAGGTCAAGTGATTTACGCAGCGCAATAAGCATCGGTAAAAAATCCAAGATTGCCTAATAACCATGCGCCATCATTTCCTGCTAGCGGTTATCACTAAAATAAGCCTTGCGCGCCTTCAATCCGGCGTGACAAAAACGATGTCAACAGCACACGCCGCAACAAAATTAAAAAGGCAACGGCTCCTTGATTCGATATTCCGCAGAGCAACTTTATTTTTTACGATGGTTGTTTTTCTGCTGCTGGCTGCTTTAATCGGCTCTCTGATTATCGGCAGCTGGCCGGCGCTACAAACGTTCGGTTCCGATTTTCTATGGAGTACGCAGTGGAATCCGGTCACGGAGAAGTTCGGTGCGCTGGTGCCCATCATCGGGACATTGATTACTTCGCTGATTGCATTGTCGATCGGGATTCCGGTCAGTTTTGGCATTGCGCTGTTTCTGACCGAATTATCCCCACCCTGGTTACGTCGTCCGCTAGGGACGGCCATTGAACTGCTGGCTGGTATTCCCAGCATTATTTACGGTATGTGGGGATTGTTCGTATTTGCTCCTTTTTTTGCTCAACATATACAGCCGTGGATTCAGGGTACGTTGGGCGAAATCGCGGGAATCGGCTTTTTGTTCGAGGGCGCCTTCATGGGTATCGGCATGCTGACGGCCGGTATTATCCTGGCTATCATGGTAATTCCTTTTATTTCTTCGGTCATGCGCGATGTTTTTGAAGTCGTCCCCGCGCTGCTCAAAGAATCGGCCTATGGGCTAGGTGCGACGACCTGGGAAGTTATTTGGTATGTGGTTCTTCCGTACACTAAAAGCGGTGTGGTCGGCGGGATTATGCTCGGTTTCGGCCGTGCGTTGGGTGAGACGATGGCGGTTACATTTGTCATCGGCAACTCACACCAGTTGCACGCATCGCTTTTCATGCCGGGAAACAGCATCGCTTCCGCATTGGCGAATGAATTCACGGAAGCCGATGGCGATTTGTATACCGCGGCCTTGATCGAGCTAGGGCTGATTTTGTTCCTGATCACTTTCGTGGTGCTGGCTTGCTCTAAAATTCTTTTGTTACGATTGAAGAAGCGTGAAGGTACTGCTTCCTAAGGCCATATTATGATTTCCATTTATACCCGCCGCCGTATCGTTAATGCAATCAATCTGACGTTTTCCGTTTTGGCGATGCTGTTCGGCTTGTTTTGGTTGTTCTGGATTTTGTTGACTCTGTTCGATAAGGGGCTGAGCGGAGTCAGTCATACTATTTTTACGCAAATGACGCCGGCACCGGGCGATACCGGCGGTTTACTGAATGCGATTTTTGGCAGTCTGGTCATGGTTGCGCTGGCGACATTCATCGGTACGCCGGTCGGTATCATGGCTGGCACTTATTTGGCTGAATTTGGTCAACGTGGATGGCTTGCACCGGCTACCCGCTTTGTGAACGACATATTGTTATCCGCGCCATCCATTGTCATCGGTCTTTTTGTTTATACGATCTATGTCGCCAAAGTCGGTCATTTTTCCGGCTGGGCCGGCGCACTGGCACTGTCATTGATCGTTATCCCGGTTGTCGTGCGCACCACCGAAGATATGCTGCGGCTCATTCCCAATAGCTTGCGCGAGGCCGCGATCGCATTGGGTGCGCCGTACTGGAAAGTGGTTACGCTGGTCACTTGGCGCGCTTCCAGGGTTGGCATCATGACCGGTATTTTATTGGCGGTTGCGCGCATTAGTGGTGAAACGGCGCCTTTGTTGTTTACCGCGCTTAACAATCAGTTCTGGAATGCGGATATGAACCGCCCGATGGCGAATCTGCCCGTCGTCATTTTTCAATTTGCCATGAGTCCTTACGAATACTGGCAGGAATTGGCTTGGACCGGTGCGTTGTTGATCACGCTGAGCGTTCTTGGATTAAATATTGCGACGCGCTTTTTCTTGCACAAAAACGACCTTTTAAACTGAAATCAAAAATGACTGACGACCATTCACCGGCGGATATTGCAAAAATCACCATTAACAATTTGAATTTTTATTACGATTCGTTTCATGCGCTGAAGTCGATCAGCATGCAGATTCAGAAAAATAAAATCACGGCTTTCATCGGCCCTTCCGGTTGCGGGAAATCGACCCTGCTACGCACGTTGAATCGCATGTATCAACTATACCCGAGCCAGATCGCCAAAGGGGAAGTCATGGTGGACGGCGCGAATATTCTCGACAAGGCGCAGGATTTAAATATTTTGCGTGCCAAAATGGGGATGGTATTTCAGAAGCCAACGCCATTTCCGATGTCGATCTTCGATAATGTGGCATTTGGTGTGAAATTGTATGAAACGCTCAATCGTTACGAATTGGCCGAACGGGTGGAATGGGCGCTACAAAAAGCTGCACTGTGGGAGGAAGTCAAGGACAAATTGAATCAAAGCGGCACCAGTCTTTCCGGTGGTCAGCAACAGCGCTTGTGTATTGCGCGTACGATCGCGGTGAAGCCCGAGGTGGTGCTGTTCGATGAACCGACTTCAGCGCTCGATCCGATTTCCACCGCGCGCATCGAAAATTTGATCTTCCAATTGAAGGAAGATTACACCATTGCGATTGTGACGCATAACATGCAGCAAGCAGCTCGTGTTTCCGACTATACCGCTTACATGTATCTGGGCGAATTGATCGAGTTTGGCGATACCGATACGATTTTTACCAAGCCCCGGAAGCGCGAGACGGAAGATTATATTACCGGTAAGTTCGGTTAAGCGCTTCAAGTTTTCACGAGACTCATTTATGAAACCCGACGGCGCATTTCATCCATAAATCCACTTGTAAATTTACCGGCACGAAGAACATTTCTCCCTTTTTGTTAGTACATATGTACTAATAAAAAGGGAGAAATGTTCTATGTACTTAAGGATTTACAAAACTATAATTAAGCACGTTGGTGTTGTGGATGAATCTCTGGGTTGAATCATATTTAAAGTGGCGTAGCAGAGTGAATGACTTGAAGCTGACTGTCGGCGTAGTACGAATAACCGGTTTTTGTTGCAATCTTAAATTTATGGAGTGAATTATGAAATTCGCATTGAAAAAAAGTTGTCTTGCACACGCAGTAGCTTTTGCGTTGTGTGGCACATTTATTACTGCAGCACAAGCTGCGCCTGTTACGATTAGCGGTTTTGGCACTACCTCCGCTAGAATCGATAATGCCGGTTACTTTTCTCCTTCTGGCGCGCTCGGTTTGAGCTTCAATGGTAGAGAATTCGTTAATCACGGTACTTTTGCATCCAATTGGTGGTTAAATGCCAATGGTGCTTCGGTTGCAATTGCTGACGAAGCGACCGGAAGCAATCCCTTGGGATCAACAGCTTTTGCTGTCGGCGGTAATATTGCCGTTGTTACCAATCTTGGTGGCGGCGTCGGTGGCTGGAGTGTGGTGGAAGTTGTGAGCATTCCTACCAGTGGTCATGTCGCTGTTAAAGTGCAGCTGACAAATAATACAGGTGCTACAGCCAATCACGTGCAGTGGGGTGTTGGCATTGATCCGGACCAGGGTATTCCAGGTGGTGTTGGGTTTGGTACCACTAATATAATTAATGGACTGGGGAATCTTGCCTCCGTATCAGCAATAAGCGCGGATGGATGGGCATTGACACTGCATAACACCACGAGTGCTTCAGCATTTGCGATCGCACCGTATGTTGATCCCATCGCTTGCTGCAGTCCGATTGATCCTGCCGTCATGTTAGCGGCAGCTCAAGGTATCGGTAACTACGGTTTTGCAGATCATTCCATCAATTTGGCTTATGATCTTGGCTCTGTTCCGAATCACCATACGGTCAGTTTTGGTTACGAATACATCATGGCTGTCCCGGAACCAGAAACATATGCCATGCTTATCGCAGGTCTTGGTTTAATTGGTTTCTCAGCGCGCCGCCGTAGAGTGCTGTAGTCAGTATAATCATTTAATACTGAAAGCCACAGAGAAATTGTATTTTTCTGTGGCTTTTTTATTTACGGGCTTAATAAGGGCTCCGATTTAAATATTGTGCTTTCAGAATCACAAAAGTCTTTGCTGTAATGTGAAAATCGCAATTAATTAGTACATATATACTAGAAAAGTAGGCGCAATGTACTAGGTATTTAAAGGAAGGATGTCCTATGTACTTCAGGATTCGTGTACTTATAATTAAAAATACTGAAATATAGAATGAATTTCAGACAGGAAGATATTCAGAATGTTATAAAAATAAGTGATTTGAGACTTAAGCCTAGTCATAGCTTATGTTGCAATCCTTAATTAAAGGAGTAGTCATTATGAAACTCGAGTGGAAAAAGAGTTACCTAGGACAAGTTGCCGCGATTGCACTATACGGTATGTTTACCGCTACGGCGCATGCTGCCTCAACTGTAGTTAGCGGTTTTAGTACTTCCGCCACGATTGATGATGCTGGTTATTTTTCTCCTGCTGGCTCACTTGGTTTAAGCTTCTTGGGGAGGGAATATGTCAATCACGGTACCTTTGCATCCAACTGGTGGTTAAATGCCAATGGCGCGACTGTTGCAGTTGCTGATGAAGCTGTTGGAAACAATCCATTGAGTTCTACAGCTTTTGCGGTAACAGGCAATGTCGCCATTGTTACGAATATTGGAGTTGGTGGCGGATGGAATATAGTTGAGACGGTGAGTATTCCCATTGATGGTCATGTCGCAGTGCAAGTTCAATTAACCAATAATACGGGTGCTACTGCAAACCATGTAGAGTGGGGTGTTGGCATTGATCCTGATCAAGGTGTTCCTGTTGGGCTTGGGTTTGGTACCACTAACGTAATCAATGCATTAGGAAATCTTTCTTCAGTAACGGCAACAAGTCTGGATGGTTGGTTGTTAACGTTGCGCAATACGACCAGTGCCTCCGCTTTTGCGATCGCGCCTTATGTTGATCCGTCTGCTTGCTGCAGTCCGGTTGATCCTGCAATTATGTTGGCTGCGGGACAGGGGGTGGGTAGTTATGGTTTTGCGGATCATTCCATTAACTTGGCCTATGATCTCGGCTCTATTCCGAATCACTACTCGGTTACAATCGGCTACGAATATGTTACGGCTGTTCCAGAACCGGAAACCTATGCGATGCTGCTGGCAGGTATTGGTTTAGTCGGTTTTTCAGCACGCCGACGCAGGGTAGCATAATATAACAATTGCTGTATTGTGAGATTAGAAACCACAGAGAAGCGACTTTTCTCTGTGGTTCTTTCTGAGTCCTGAATGCCCAGATTCAATCGAATTCCGTAAAGTGACTCTTTATTGTTACTAGGAAAACGCTGAACAAATTCCGAAGTTTGAGATAATAGTGTTTTCTTTTCCGATGCGTGGGGGAGATCTCGGCCCCGTACATCTCTTCCAGATGACCCTGAATCTCTCGCACCGTCATACCATGGGCATACAGTGACAGAGTCCTGTCGTCGAAGCCCGTCCAGTGGGTTTGATGCTTGGGGGCGATCTCTGGCTCAAAGCCGCCGCAGCGGTCACGCGGAATTGCGATCGGCAATTCGCCAAACTTGCCTTTGAGCGTCTTCTTGCTCTTGCCATTATGGGTGTTGCCGGCAGGGTTGGCAACCGGCTCGTTGCGGGTATGACCAAGGTGTTCAGCCATCTCGATTTCCAATGCCCGCTCGACCAATTTCTTGGTGAGCTGCTTGAGCAGATCATGCTCATCTATCAAATCCTCGGGTTTCTTGTAATCGACCAGCAGGCTATCGATCAATTCGTTACTTACAGTCATTTCTACTCCTTAAAAAGTAATGACGGCTTCCCGTCAAATGACCGTTTACACAGAAGTTCTTACATCCTCTAGTTTTTTGGTAGATAGGCAGTCTCACCTTGTTTTTCTGGTTTGAAGTAATTTGATCCACGTGTTCAAATATTGATTTCTTCTTGCTCAACATCAATTTTCCATTACTTCGAAGTGTCTTTTTGTTATCAGTCGCTTGAAACTATTTGATCACGCTAATATTAATTTTCGGGTTTCGAGCTGCTTCAATTCGTATTCCTATATCCGCGATCTGGCACAAACCGATCGTTTTCAATTTAAGTAGTTACTATTTTTTCTTATTCTTGATTGGGGGAGCTTCTTCGGAGTGTCGAACCCTATCGATGGTTGCAATAAGGAAAAAAAGGAAGTAGTATTCAAACCTTTTTCTTTGAAAGGAGCTTGGATTTTTATGGCTAATAGTGCACAAGCAAGAAAGCGTGTGAGGCAGGCGATTAAGCGTAGGGAATATAATGTTAGCTTGCGGTCTAAATTACGTACTGCAATTAAATCAGTAAGAAAAGCGATAGATAATGGAAATAAAGAGCTGGCTCAAAATGCGTTTAATAGCTCCTTGAGGACTGTCGATTCAATCGCTGGCAAAGGTATTATTCATAAAAATAAGGCCGCACGTTATAAAAATCGGCTATCAGCTGCAATCAAGGGAATGAATAGCTAAAAGAAAAAATTCTATTTTTCTAGTAAAATCAATAAAAATTGAGTAGATTAAAAGTTAGATATTTTTAAGGGTTTTAAGGGGGGTGCACCGTTTTCCCCTTGACAGTGAAGAGGTGACTCAGTAGTCTACGGGAGGCATGCTGTCTGGTTTTTTGAAGGTAGAGTAAGAGAGCGGACAGCGAAAGAGTCGTTATGGATACTGGCTGGTATTGGGGGTATTCAAGGATGGTCGAGAACAAGAAGAAGAGAAATAGGTAAGTAAGGTATAAGGGAAGCAATATGGAAAACCAAAGGAGAGAGAGATGAAAGGCAAGCTATGGCCGAAGGTATTGGCGGTGATGCTGGGAGGGTTGCTGATAGGAGCGGCGCACGCTGACATACCGACTGTACCGAACGAATTATACGAAGCACTGAAACTGGATCGTGCGAAAGTAACGCCGAAGGAACTGCACGAAGCGTTAGTGAAGCGCTACAAGGATCCTGCGCAAGGAGCGGGACGGGGCACGCTGGCGCAATACTGGGAACCGATACCGTACGGGATTTACCTGGACCCGGCGACATTTTACAAATCACCGACCACTAACAAAGAAGTGGCAAGCCGCAAAGAATGCGTGGAATGCCACACCGACGAATCACCGGTATGGGTACAAGCGTGGAAGCGTAGCAGCCATGCGAACCTGGACAAGATTCGCAATTTGAAAGCGGGCGAACCTACTTTTTATAAGAAAGCCAAACTGGAAGACATCGAAAAGAACCTGCGCTCGATGGGCAGACTGGCTGAAGGGGAAAACCTGAAAGAAGTTGGCTGTATCGACTGCCACGTCGACATTGGCGCGAAGAAAAAAGCCGACCACACCAAAGACATCAGAATGCCGACGGCGGACGTCTGCGGCACCTGTCACTTGGCAGAATTTGCGGAACGCGAATCGGAACGCGACACGATGATCTGGCCGCACGACCAATGGCCGGACGGACGCCCATCGCACGCACTGGACTACAAAGCCAACGTGGAAACCACCGTATGGGCGGCGATGCCGCAACGCGAAGTAGCCGAAGGCTGCTCGATGTGCCACACCAACCAAAACAAATGTGACTCATGCCACACCCGTCACGAATTCTCAGCAGCGGAATCCCGCAGACCGGAAGCCTGCGCAACCTGTCACAGCGGCGTAGACCACAACAACTGGGAAGCGTACTCCATGTCCAAACACGGCAAAATTGTCGGCATGCTGGGCAACCAATGGAACTGGGAAGCACCGCTGAAAGACGCGTATGCAGTGGGCAAACAAAGCGCACCGACCTGCGCCGGCTGCCACATGGAATACGAAGGCGAATACAGCCACAACATGGTCAGAAAAATCCGTTGGGCGAACTACCCGTTTGTTCCTGGAATTGCGGAAAACATCAAGAGCGAATGGTCGGAAAAACGTCTGGACTCATGGGTGGTTACTTGTACCCAATGCCACTCGGAACGTTTTGCCCGCTCCTACCTCGACCTGATGGACAAAGGCACTTTGGAAGGACTGGCTAAATACCAAGAAGCCAACGCCATCGTACACCAACTGTACAAAGAAGGCCTGTTGACAGGACAAAAAACCAACCGTCCTGCACCACCTGCACCGGAAAAAGAAGGCTACGCCTACTTTGCTCAACTGTTCTGGTCGAAAGGCAACAGCCCTGCAGCGATCGAACTGAAAGTGCTGGAAATGCATGAAAACGACCTGGCCAAAATGCACGTAGGCCTGGCGCACGTTAACCCGGGCGGCTGGACCTACACCGAAGGTTGGGGTCCGATCAACCGCGCCTACGTTGAAATTCAAGACGAAAACACCCGCATCCGTGAAATGGTTGCACTGCAAGAACGTGTTAAAAATCTTGAAAGCAAGAAAACCAGCCTACTCGACTTGGACGGCACAGCAGAGAAAATCTCGCTGGGCGGTTTAGGCGGTGGCATGCTGCTAGCCGGAACACTGGCACTGGCAGGCTGGCGCAAACGTAAGCAAAGCGAAGCTTGATAAGCGCTAACGCAGAAGACCGCACAGCCAAGGCAGTGCGGTCATCGGGAGACAAACTACTCCCGTCATTAGGAATCCTCCTGGTGACGGGAGGTTTGCTTTTACTGGGCTGGTTTGCGTATTTATGGTTCAAGCCGGTACCTGTCCCCTATCACTATCAACTGGTTGCGGAAGGCAATAGCGAGAAGTTCAGCAAAATGGACCTATCGGGCTGGCCGGAACTGAAACTGAGTCAATACAAAGTACAAGCGGACGGAGTAGCCAAACCGATTGCCGAATTCATGGTAGCGCGGCAGGACGATGAAGCACCGGTACTGATCTACTGGAAGAACAGCACCAACGAAATACTGTACAACTTCGACCGCAAACCATCGGAACTCAGCGCACTGGCCGCGGTGATCAAAAGGCACGCACCGAAAGACGCCCTGATACTGTCATGGTGGGACACCTCGCGGCAAATCAAACTGCTCACCGGCAACGACACACTCTTCACCAGCCACCTGAACGAACCGCTGATGATACCGGTACCCTGGCTGGAACAAAGCGAAGCGATCCAAGCGTATGAAAACCAATTCTGGGGAAGCAAAGCCAGTCAAAAAGAACGCGCACAATTCAAGCGTTTCAGCGAAGCCCTGACCGCCCCTGCGGAAGAAGGCGTCAAACAACTGCGGGAACTGGTAGGCTCAGACCGGGAAACCTACCTCATCGTCCACGTCACCGACCTGTACAAAGCAGGGCTCATGCACCCGGACAAAATCGGCGTAGCGTTCCAGAACTTCCCGATGACCGGCAACATGCACGGCATGATCAACCAAATGAAAGTGCAACTGAAGGAAAACGACTTCAACACCTACACGCTGCAATCGGTTGCGGACGAAGAAATCAGAGTATTCTTTTTGAGCGACGAAAAAAGCAGCCAAACCCTGCTGGCCAGAATGCTACCGTTTGTCGACAAAAAAGCCCCGACGGAACTGGACGTAGCGCAACTGATTTACCAACAAGGCGGCTACTGGGTCTACAAACTACCGTAGGCGGAAACGCGAGCAAAATAGCCATTTACACAATGCGGCGATAGCGTACAATACGAAGCCATCAAAAACTTGAATTAAAAAAGCATAAAGGAGGAGAAGGATGAAACACCCAATAACCTATATACTGGCTGTTCTGGCGACGGCCGCATTTTTTTCAGGTGCAGCGATAGCGGACACCTTTGAAGGACGCGCGAAATGCAGCTCCTGCCACAAATCGCAAGCCAAATCCTGGAAAGGCACCGCACACGCCAAAGCGATGGAATCGTTAAAACCGGGTGCGCGCAAAGAAGCCAAAGTTAAAGCCAAACTGGATCCGGAAAAAGACTACACCCAGGACAAAGACTGCGTAGGCTGTCACGTTGACGGCTTCGGCAAGAAAGGCGGCTACACCATAGACGCAGCGAAAAAACCGCTGGCGGCAGTCGGCTGCGAATCCTGCCATGGCCCAGGAAAGAACTACCGCGGGGATCACCGCAAAGCAGGACAAGCATTTGAAAGCAAAGGCACCACCACACAACGCAAAGTGGTTGCCGACAAAGGGCAAGACTTCCAATTTGAAGAAGCCTGCGCAGCATGCCACCTGAACTACGAAGGCTCACCCTGGAAAGGCGCGAAAGCCCCTTATACCCCATTCACCCCGGCAGTCGATGCAAAATACACTTTTGACTTTGACAAAATGGTCAAAGACGTCAAAGCAATGCACGAACACTACAAACTGGACGGCACCTTCGTAGGCGAACCGAAATTCAAGTACCATGACGAATTCCAAGCCAGCGCCAAGGAAAAGACAGGGGACAAAAAAGATAAAGGAAAAGAGTAATGACAGGCATACAAAAAGGAGCGATAGGCACACTGCTGACAGGCGGGTTGCTGGGCATCGTACTGGTAGCGGTCGTATTTGGCGGAGAAGCGGCGTTATCGACCGAAGAATTCTGCACCAGCTGCCACTCGATGACCTATACGCAAAAGGAACTGAAGCAATCGACGCACTACGGCGCACTGGGGGTGAATCCTGGCTGTAAGGACTGTCACATACCGCAAGGGTTCAAGAACTTCCACCTGGCCGTATATACCCACGCAGTGGACGGAGCGAGAGAACTGTACCTGGAACTGATGAATGACTACTCGACGCTGGAGAAGTTTAACGAGCGTCGTTTGATCATGGCGCACGATGCGCGGATGAACCTGAAGAAATGGGACAGCATCACGTGCCGGGACTGCCATAAGAACCCGAATCCGCCGGGAGCGGATGCGCAGGAAGCGCACAAGAAGCTGAAGACGGAAGGTGCGACATGCATAGACTGCCATCAGAACCTGGTGCATGAAGAAGCACCGAAGACCGACCTGAATGCGAGCTTGAAGGCGGGTAAGCTGGTATTGGTGAAGGAAGAGGATGAAGGTGGTGGAGGGGAAGACGAGGAAGAGGACGAGGATGAAGGCGAAGGTGCGAGCAGCGGTGCTGGCAGCTCAGCTACGAGCTCGGAAGCCTCAGATGATGAGGACGATGACGATGAGGAGTAGTCTTCAGCAAATCTTGGGATCCTGAAATAGAAAAAATAAAATTCTGGAGATATTTACATCTCCAGAATTTTTTTATGAGTATAAAAAGAAAAGCATCGTAAAGAGAAGAAATCTGTAGATAGATTTTAAACACGAAAGTGATAAAAATTTCACCGAGTAGATAAAAATGTGTTTAAGAAATCTAATAAATCAATGCTAATCCCAGGTGTTCTGAAAAAATGAAGCTGGTTTTGTGTTGATGGACGATCCTCTTACGATAAATGCTTCAACTCAGAGAAGGGCTGGCCATTTTGACGGAAGAGTCACGTAATAAAACTCATGCTGGCAAGCTAGGATATAGCTTTCGCCGCCACATGCACGAGCGGCTTATTGAAGCTCTCTTGCTCTTATCGGCAATGCTATCGATAGCGATCATGCTGGCGATTATTGTGATGCTAGTTAAAGAGTCATTTGTGTTTTTTCAACATGTATCGGTTTGGGAATTTATCACCGATACTCAATGGACACCCTTATTCGATGATGCTCATTATGGAATAATGCCATTAGTTTCGGGTACGGTGGTCAGTTCGTTGATTGCATTGCTGGTTGCACTCCCTTTGGGAACTATCATTGCGATTTATCTTTCCGAATTTGCACCCTTTACTGTACGTGAAATGGCGAAACCCTTCCTGGAATTGCTGGGTGGTGTTCCGACCGTTGTGTATGGTTACTTTGCATTATTATTTGTTACGCCGATGCTGCAGATTATCTTTCCTGAGTTACCCGGTTTTAATTTGTTATCAGCCGGATTGGTAATGGGAATAATGATTATCCCTTATGTCAGCTCGATGACTGAAGATGCAATGCGCGCTGTGCCCATGAATTTACGTGAAGGCTCTTACGCAATGGGAGCTACGCGTTTCCAAACCGCCATCCGTGTTGTTATGCCAGCCGCGTTTTCAGGGATAGCAGCAGCTTATATTTTAGGTATATCACGTGCAGTAGGGGAAACAATGGTGGTGGCAATTGCGGCAGGCATGCAACCCAATTTGACATGGAATCCGATGGAGCCGGCAGCGACAATTACAGCTTATATCGTGCAGGTGAGTCTGGGAGACTTGCCCCATGGCAGTATCGGCTACCAAACCATTTTCGCTGCAGGCTTAACTTTATTATTGATAACGTTAGTATTCAATATTATCGGACATATATTACGCAAGCGGTACAGAGAAATTTATTAACGCAAGAATCAGTGAAGCCATGAAGATATTTGCGGCGGTGTAGTGTGATGAAAAGAATGAATGATCTGGAAGAAATCAGAATAATCATTGGGTTGCATAAAAGATGGGATCTGATCTTCATGATTACTGGAATTATTGCCCTTATGATTGCAGTATTAACCTTCATGGCTTTGTTTGCCCATATGCTAATCGACGGAATGCCGCGATTGTCATGGGATTTTTTTACATCGTTTCCGTCGCGGCGACCTGAATCAGCGGGAATTTTATCAGCCTGGGTTGGAACAACGCTGGTGATGCTCGTAACGGCAGTTGCAGCGGTGCCGCTAGGAATAGGATCGGGTGTGTATTTGGAAGAATATGCGGCGAAAAATTTGTTGACGGAAATTATTGAAATTAATGTTACTAATTTAGCGGGAGTTCCTTCCATCATTTATGGTTTGCTCGCGTTAGGTTTGTTCGTGTATCAACTCGGTTTTGGGCAAAGTATATTAGCCGCAGGACTTGCTTTGGCACTCTTGATTCTGCCGGTTGTGATTGTCGCTACTCGCGAAGCGATAAGATCGATTCCCGTCTCGATACGGGAAGGTGCCTATGCACTCGGTGCGACCAAATGGCAAACGGTTTCAGATCATCTATTGCCGTATTCATCCGCGGGAATTCTGACCGGAATTATTATTGGCCTAGCTCGGGCGATAGGTGAGACTGCACCGATTATTACGATCGGAGCGTTAACATTTATTGCTTTTTTACCACCTTCACCGGTAAAAAGTGAATTTCCTTATATATCATTTGAATGGTTAACTGCGCCATTTACCGTGATGCCGATACAAATGTTTAATTGGGTATCGCGTCCTGAAGAGGCGTTTCAATTAAACGCAGCGGCAGCCGGGTTGGTATTGGTTGTGATGACACTCGCAATGAATGGCTTGGCAATTTATTTACGCTATCGCATGCGAAAAAATATTAAGTGGTAAGGGAATGATGCAGATTGATTCGGAAAAAACGTTAGAACCGGTTCAGTATAAATCGGAAGTTAAGAATCTCAGTTTTTATTACGGTGGATTTAATGCGCTGAAAAAGATCAGTATGGTCCTGCATGATAAGAAAATTACCGCCCTGATCGGACCATCGGGTTGTGGGAAATCAACATTTCTGCGCTGTTTTAATCGTATGCATGATTTATATCCCGGTAATCGCTACGAAGGAGAAATTATTCTTCATCCTGATGACGTCAATATTTTGGCTTCTAATGTTGATCCGATAGAAGTGCGAATGCGCATCAGTATGGTTTTTCAGAAACCGAATCCTTTTCCCAAATCTATCTATGAGAATGTTGCGTACGGTTTACGTGTGAGAGGAATTAAGCAGCGCGCTGTTTTGGATGAAAAAGTTGAAGCCGCATTGCGTAATTCAGCATTATGGGATGAAGTAAAAGATCGTTTGCATGATCTGGCTTTTAATCTTTCTGGCGGGCAGCAACAAAGGCTGTGTATTGCGAGAGCTTTGGCAACGGATCCTGAGATACTCTTGTTTGATGAACCGACTTCCGCGTTGGATCCGATTGCAACGGCAAGCATTGAAGAATTGATAACTGATTTAAAGAATAAAGTCACGATTTTGATCGTTACTCATAATATGCAGCAAGCCGCCCGAGTATCTGATTACACCGCCTATATGTATTTGGGCGAGCTGATTGAGTTTGATGTAACAGATACAATTTTTATCAAACCCAAAAATAAGCAAACGGAAGATTATATTACTGGCAGGTTCGGTTAATTGTAACGAATTCGGTAATCAATGATGAGCATAAGCATATGCTGATTAAAGCATATGTAAGGACAATTAATACGATTATTGCGGGTATGTAAAATGCGGTGAATGAAAAACAGCCATGTTTTTTAATACGATAAATTTCAATTTGTATCAAGCAGTGATGAAAATGGAATCACAATTGACTTGGTAAAGAATCGAATGTAGCATCACACCCTTTTAGGAAGTCGAGGTAAGAAGTAAAAATGCGCGAAAAGATGGTTGCCGGTAACTGGAAAATGCATGGTAGCTTGGCCGATAATAAACAGTTGCTTGATGCGGTTATAGCGGGCTTAAATGGATGCAATGAAGCTTGTTTCGTGGTTTGCGTTCCTTATCCTTATCTTTCATCGGTACAAAATACATTGCAGGGCACAAATATTGTTTGGGGTGCTCAGAATGTCAGTCAATACGAAAAAGGTGCCTATACAGGAGAGATTTCAACGTCAATGTTGAAAGATTTCGGATGTCGCTATGTCATTGTTGGACATTCGGAAAGAAGAGCATTATTTGGTGAAAGCAATTCTGTTGTTGCAGAAAAATACTTGGCGGCACAGCGCGCCGGAATTACTCCTATTTTGTGCGTAGGTGAAACACTTGAGCAGCGCGAAACTGGAATAACCGAACAAGTTATTGAAGATCAACTAGCAGCAGTTATCGGATTGGCAGGTGCCGAATCTTTAGGTAAATCAGTGATTGCCTATGAACCGGTATGGGCTATCGGTACAGGTAAAACAGCATCGCCCCAGCAAGCTCAGGATGTACATTCATTTATCAGATCAGAAATAGCGAAAAAGAATGTGACCGTAGCCGAAGAACTGACTATTCTTTATGGTGGCAGCGTTAAAGCGAACAATGCAACCGAACTATTTGCTATGCCGGATATTGATGGCGGCTTAATTGGCGGAGCATCACTTATTGCCAGTGAATTTGTATCGATTTGTCGCGCTTTGCATCATTAATTCGAAGGGAGTTCATATTGGAAATTTTAGTTTGGGCAGCGCATGTTTTGCTGGCGATAGTCTTGGTAGTTTTGGTATTATTGCAACACGGTAAAGGTGCTGATATGGGAGCTGCATTTGGTAGTGGTTCTGCAGGTAGTTTGTTTGGTGCGAGTGGATCAGCTACATTTCTAAGTCGTGCTACCGGTTTTGTTGCTGCTATGTTTTTTGTTACCAGTATGAGTTTGACTTATCTGTCAGCTAATAAAACTGAGAATTCAGGTGTAATGAGTTTGATGGATCAGATTGAAGAATCTGAAAGTGTATCTGCGACAGAAAATGAAACGAAATCTGTCAAGGATCGTAATCAGGATGTATCTGAAGTGGAAGATAGCTCAAAAGTCAATCAAATACCGGAATAGTAGCTACGGTTTTATTATGGCAGTCTATTGATCATACAATGAATTTCTTAGCTGCCGACGTGGTGGAATTGGTAGACACGCCGTCTTGAGGGGGCGGTGGCGAAAGCTGTGCGAGTTCGAGTCTCGCCGTCGGCACCACACGAAAATGTATCCGTAAAGTGTTTTAATGTTCACAGATAAGTATTTCTGTTAATTCGGGTTATTTAATTTTGCAAAATGCTTGAAAATTATTTTCCAATTTTATTGTTTCTTATTGTGGGATTTTTGGTTGGTGTTGTCCCAATGTTATGTGGATGGCTCTTGGCGCCCAATCGTCCGGATAGTGAAAAACTGTCTCCATATGAGTGCGGATTCGAAGCTTTTGAAGATGCACGCATGAAATTTGACGTACGCTATTACTTGGTTGCAATTTTGTTTATTTTGTTTGATCTCGAAATTGCTTTTCTATTTCCATGGGCGATTGTGCTTGATGAAATTGGTTTATTTGGATTTGTTGCAATGATGTCATTCCTGAGTATCCTGATCGTAGGCTTTATCTATGAATGGATGAAGGGTGCATTAGAGTGGGATTAATGCTATGAGTATCGAAGGAACACTAGAGAAAGGATTTATTACCACCAGTCTGGATTCGGTTATAAATTGGGGGCGAACGGGTTCAATGTGGCCCATGACTTTCGGATTGGCTTGCTGTGCGGTTGAAATGATGGAAACGGGAGCTTCACGTTATGATCTTGATCGTTTTGGTATCGTCTTTAGACCAAGTCCGCGGCAATCGGATGTGATGATTGTGGCAGGCACGCTTTGCAATAAGATGGCACCGGCTTTGCGTAAGGTTTACGACCAAATGGCCGAGCCTCGTTGGGTGATATCCATGGGATCTTGTGCAAATGGAGGGGGGTATTATCATTATTCATATTCTGTTGTGCGTGGATGCGATCGTATCGTGCCGGTCGATATTTATGTGCCTGGTTGTCCGCCTACGGCAGAAGCGCTGCTATACGGCATTATTCAATTGCAAAATAAAATAAATCGTACCAACACTATTGCCCGCTAATCTGTTATGTCTACTACCCAATTGGAAAATCTTGCAGAAGCATTGAAGGGTGTGTTCGGAGATCAGCTGGCTGGTTTACAAATACAGCATAGCGAAATAACAATCGTGGTGCGAGCTGAAGACATTATCAGGGTAAGCGAAACATTACGAGACAATTCCCGATTAAGATTCGATACGCTAATTGATTTGTGCGGAGTCGACTATTTAACCTACGGTGAGGATTTATCAGTCAAGCATAATTTGCGTACCAAGCGATTTGCCGTGATTTATCATTTGCTCTCGGTGGAATTGAATCAAAGAGTACGAGTCCGGGTTTTAGTCGAAAACGACGAATTTCCGGTTGTCGATTCGGTAGTCGAGATATGGTCGGTTGCCAATTGGTTTGAGCGAGAAGCATTTGATCTCTATGGCATAGTTTTTACTGGGCACCCGGATTTGCGTCGTATATTGACTGACTATGGTTTTATTGGCAATCCATTTCGTAAGGATTTTCCGATAACCGGGCATGTTGAGATGCGCTATGACACAGAGCAGAAGCGAGTTATCTATCAACCGGTCACAATCGAGCCGCGTGAAATTACACCGCTTGTAATTCGTGAAGAGCACTATGGGGACTGCGAATCATAGCGGTTATTGAGTTCTCATCATGAATTATATTTATTAGAATTTTCTGAAGTAGCTTATGGCTGAGATACGAAATTACACCATGAATTTTGGGCCGCAACACCCTGCAGCTCACGGCGTGCTGCGGCTTGTTCTGGAGTTGGATGGAGAAGTTGTAAAACGTGCCGATCCGCATATTGGATTGCTCCATCGTGCAACCGAGAAATTGGCGGAAAATAAGACATATCTGCAATCTGTTCCTTATATGGATCGATTGGATTATGTTTCGATGATGGTCAATGAGCATGCTTATGTGATGGCTATCGAGAAGTTGCTGCAAATCGAGGTTCCTATAAGAGCGCAATACATACGCGTAATGTTTGATGAAATTACTCGTATATTGAACCATCTGCTATGGATTGGCGCACATGCTCTGGATGTGGGGGCGATGACAATGTTTCTCTATGCTTTCCGGGAAAGAGAAGATCTGATGGATTGTTATGAGGCAGTGTCGGGTGCCAGGTTGCACGCTGCTTATTACCGGCCTGGTGGTGTCTATCGTGATTTACCGGACACCATGCCAAAGTATCAATCGTCAAAAATTCACAATGAAAAACAAACGCGTATTCGGAATGCTAACAGAGAAGGTTCTCTGTTAGATTTTATAGAAGATTTTACTAATCGCTTTCCAATCTATGTTGATGAATACGAAACCTTACTCACCGATAATAGAATCTGGAAGCAACGTCTAGTTGATATCGGTATTGTTTCTCCTGAACGTGCCAAAGCATTAGGTTTTACTGGTCCGATGTTGCGCGGTTCTGGCGTCGAATGGGATCTGAGAAAGAAACAGCCTTATGAAGTTTACGATCGCCTTGATTTTGATATACCGGTAGGCGTTAATGGTGATTGTTACGATCGCTATTTGGTGCGTATGGAAGAGTTCCGTCAGTCAAATCGTATTATTAAGCAATGTGTCGATTGGCTGCGTAAAAATCCTGGGTCGGTAATAACGGATAACCATAAGGTGGCCCCGCCTTCGCGTATCAACATGAAACAAAACATGGAAGAAATGATTCATCATTTCAAGTTATTTACCGAAGGGTTTCATGTACCTCCAGGTGAAGCCTATGTAGCGGTTGAGCATCCAAAAGGGGAATTTGGCATTTATTTGGTCTCGAATGGTGCCAACAAACCCTACCGCTTGAAAATACGTGCGCCTGGATTTGCCCATTTGGCTGCCTTGGATGAAATGTCCACTGGGCACATGATTTCTGATGTGGTCGCAATTATAGGCACACAAGACATTGTATTTGGCGAGATAGATAGATAACGATGTTAAGCACTGAATCCCTAAAAAAAATAGACCGAGAAATCTCGAAATATCCGGCTGATCAGAAACAATCTGCAGTCATGTCAGCGCTTGCAATTGCACAAGAGGAAAAAGGTTGGTTGGCGAACGAAACAATGAATTTTGTCGCTGAATATTTGGGTATGCCGCCTATCGCAGTTTATGAAGTGGCGACATTTTACAATATGTATAACCTTGAGCCTGTAGGTAAATATAAAATTACGGTATGCACTAATTTACCGTGTGCATTATCAGGTAGTAATAATACCGCTGCCTATTTGAAGCAGAAGCTAGGTATAGGATTCAATCAAACGACGCCTGATGGAAAATTTACACTAAAAGAAGGTGAATGTTTCGGGGCTTGTGGAGATGCTCCGGTATTATTGGTGAACAATAAACGCATGTGTAGTTTTATGTCCGATGAAATGATTGATCAATTGCTGAAGGAACTGAGTGAATGAATCAGTATCCGCAAACATTAATGAATGGAGTAATTCCGTCAGATCCTGAGAATTGGCGTCTTAGAAGCTATGAGAAACGCGAGGGTTACGCGGCACTCAGAAAAATACTGGCGAAAAAAATTTCTCCTGAGGAAGTAATCGAGGAAGTCAAGAAATCCGCCCTGCGAGGACGAGGTGGTGCCGGCTTTCCAACGGGATTGAAATGGAGTTTCATGCCGAAAGGGTATGAGGGCGACAAGTATATTGTTTGTAATTCTGATGAAGGGGAGCCGGGTACTTTTAAAGATCGCGATATTCTGCGATTTAATCCGCATTTGCTTATTGAAGGAATGATAATAGCCGGATATGCAATGGGGGTTAAAGCAGGTTATAACTATATTCATGGCGAAATATGGGAAACCTACGAGCGCGTGGAAGAGGCTGTTGAGGAAGCACGGGCTGCCGGCTATCTGGGCAATAATATTTTAGGTTCATCATTTTCCTTTCAACTCTATAATCATCATGGCTACGGCGCTTACATTTGCGGCGAGGAAACTGCGTTATTGGAATCCATAGAAGGTAAGAAAGGTCAGCCGCGTTTTAAGCCGCCATTTCCCGCCAATTATGGTCTTTATGGAAAGCCGACTACAATCAACAATACTGAAACTTTTGCCTCGGTTCCTTGGATTGTTCGGAACGGCGGAGAAAAGTACCTCCAACTCGGTAAACCGAATAACGGCGGTACAAAAATTTTCTCAGTTTCCGGTCATGTCAATAAACCGGGCAATTATGAGATACCATTAGGAACGCCGTTTGCCGAGTTGTTGGAATTAGCTGGCGGAATGCGCGGCGGCAGGAAGTTAAAAGCATGTATTCCGGGCGGATCCTCCATGCCGGTATTGCCAGGTGATATCATGATGAAAACCGACATGGATTATGATTCGATTGCTAAAGCCGGATCCATGTTAGGCTCGGGAGCCGTTATCATTATGGATGATACGACATGCATGGTTAGAGCGTTAGAACGTCTGTCTTATTTCTATTTTGAAGAATCTTGCGGGCAGTGTACACCTTGCAGAGAAGGAACAGGATGGCTCTATCGCATTGTCAATCGTATAGAACATGGTAAAGGCCGGTTAGAAGATTTGGAGCTGCTGGATAATATCGCGGACAACATACAAGGAAGGACAATTTGTGCTCTGGGCGATGCTGCTGCGATGCCTGTTCGAGCGATGATTCAACATTTTCGAGACGAGTTTGTTTACCATATAGAACATAAGAACTGTATGGTTTGATTATTTAACAGTTAAATAATCAAACTGCATCAATTTTACAATTGTGATTAATCCAAGAATTTTAGCCGATGGTCAATATAGAAATCGACGGTAAGCAAGTATCTGTGCCTAAAGGAAGTACCATCATGGATGGCGCCAAGCAGATTGGCGTATATATTCCGCATTTTTGTTATCACAAGAAATTATCCATTGCCGCCAATTGCCGTATGTGTCTGGTGCAAGTTGAGAAAGCCCCTAAGCCGTTGCCCGCTTGTGCTACCCCGGTTATGGATGGTATGAAGGTTTATACGCACTCACAACAAGCAGTCACAGCACAGAAAGGTGTGATGGAGTTTTTGCTGATCAATCACCCCTTGGATTGTCCTATTTGTGATCAAGGTGGCGAGTGTCAGCTGCAGGATTTGGCGGTAGGGTACGGATCGAGTGGCTCGCGGTATACCGAGGCGAAGCGGGTGGTAGTGAATAAGAATTTAGGACCATTGATTTCAACGGATATGACGCGGTGCATTCACTGTACGCGTTGTGTTCGCTTTGGTCAGGAGATTGCCGGAATTATGGAACTTGGAATGGCAGGGCGTGGGGAACATTCCGAGATTCTTGCTTTTGTCGGCAAAACGGTTGATTCCGAATTGTCCGGCAATGTCATTGATCTTTGCCCTGTTGGTGCACTGGTTAGTAAGCCATTTCGTTATTCCGCGCGTACTTGGGAATTATCACGCAGAAAATCAATAAGTCCACATTGCGGATTAGGTTCGAATCTGGTTGTGCAAGTCAAACAGAATCGTGTCATGCGTGTTCTTCCACGCGAAAATGAAGCGATTAATGAGTGTTGGTTATCGGATAAAGACCGATTCTCCTACGAAGGCTTGAACTCCGAGGATAGGCTGACAAGCCCCATGATCAAGCGTGATGGTCAATGGTTTGAATGTAACTGGCAAGAGGCATTGGAATTTACCGCGTATTCTTTGCAAATGATCAAACAAAAACATGGCGCTAAGAGCATAGCGGCATTAGGATCTCCGCATAGTACAGTGGAAGAATTGTATTTGTTACAGAAGTTACTGCGTACCATGGGTAGCGGCAATATTGATCATCGTTTACGTCAATCTGATTTTCGTGCAGATAAAAAAATGCTGGGTGTGCCGTGGCTAGGCACCAGTATTGCGGATATATCTCAATTAAAATCAGCGCTCATTGTTGGTAGTACATTACGTAAAGATCACCCGTTAATCGCACAGCGTTTGCGTCAGGCTGTTAAAAACGGCATGGCGTTAAACATAGTAAACCCAATTGATGATGATTTGCTGACCAAGATTGCGAATAAAGCGATAGTTTCGCCGGCTTCAATGACGAGAGTTCTGGCGGAGATTCTTAAAGCTGCTGTGGAGATTAAGGGAACAGGGTTGGCAAATGAGCTTAAACAGCACATCGATTCGATTAACGTTTCAAGCACGGCCAGCGCCTTCGCGATTGCTTCCAGTTTGATCGAGGATGCGCCAGCGGCAATTTATCTAGGCAATTTATCACAGCATCACCCAGATTATGCAACGCTCAATTTGCTTTCCGGTTTAATCGCTCAAATAACTGGTGCAAGTTATGGTGTGCTGGGTGAAGCGGCAAATAGCGTAGGTGCTTATTTAGCAGGCGCAGTGCCAGAAATTGATTCCGCAGCAGTTGCAGCAAAATTAGATTATGTGGAATCCGGATTAAATGCAGCGCAAATGTTAGGATTCGGTAATGATTCCGCAGAAAGTAAGTGCCAAGCGTTTATATTGTTGAACGTGGAGCCAGAATTTGATACTTACAATTCTCAGCAAGCGCTTAAAACAATCAAGTCGGGTGAATTTGTGGTATCACTCAGTGCTTATCAAGGCAATGCTAAAGATTATGCGAATGTGTTGTTGCCGATCGCGCCATTTACTGAAACATCGGGTACTTTTGTCAATATAGAAGGTGTAGTGCAAAGCTTTAACGGTGTTGTATCACCTTTGGGTGAGGCCAGACCAGCTTGGAAAGTGTTGCGTGTTTTAGCGAATTTACTCGGACTGGAAAGATTTGATTACGAGACATCCGAACAGATTCGTGAAGAGATTTTTCCTAATGGCACAGAAATCAATCAGTATCTGAATAATAAATTGAAGAGTAGTGATGCTGCGATCATAGTGAATGAAGGTCAAGGTATACAGCGCATTGGAGAAATACCGATTTATCAGGCTGATCCGATTGTGCGTCGCGCTCAGTCTTTGCAGGCTACACATGATGCAGATCCGCCTAAAGCTTGGATGACGGCTACGATGTTGGAGAAATTGGGGATTACGGCAGGGGATCAGGTGAAGGTTAGACAAGGCGAAGGATCTGTTCAACTTGAAGCGGCGCATGATGAAAAGCTGCCAGTCAATTGTGTACGCGTAGCGGGTGCTCATTCTAAAACAACCGCATTGGGTACTTTATTTGGTGAAATTGTGCTGGAAAAACTGTGATGGCAATGGTTGGAGCTTATTAATGGAGAATATTCAACAACAGTTCGTGGAAATATTCGGGGCAGAATGGGGTTCCATGCTGTTTTCATTAGCAACCAACATGACATTTATCTTTGCCATAGTTGTTCCATTGCTATTAGGCGTCGCCTATTTAACTTTTGCTGAGCGAAAGATTATTGCTTATATGCAAATTCGGGTTGGTCCGAATAGAGTCACTTTCTTTGGAATACCGTGGTTGCGTGGCTGGGGGCAACCGATTGCTGATGCTGTTAAAGCAATCATGAAGGAAATAGTGATTCCAACAGGTGCGAACAAATTTCTCTTTATATTGGCTCCGGTTTTGACCATTATGCCGGCATTAGCGGCTTGGGCGGTAATTCCATTTTCGCCTGAATTAGTCTTAGCTGATATTAATGCCGGATTGCTTTATATTTTGGCGATGACGTCAATGGGTATATACGGCATTATAATTGCAGGATGGGCATCGAATTCTAAGTACGCTTTCTTAGGTGCCATGCGTTCGGCTGCTCAAGTAGTGTCATATGAACTGGCGATGGGCTTTGCCTTAGTATGTGTTTTGATGATGTCACAAAGTTTAAACTTAGGCGATATTGTGAATGGGCAGCAAGGCAGCAGTTTTTTGAATTGGTATTTGATACCGTTGTTCCCAATGTTTTTGGTTTATCTAATTTCAGGTGTTGCTGAAACCAACCGTGCACCTTTTGATGTGGCGGAAGGGGAATCTGAAATTGTGGCCGGATTTCATGTCGATTATTCAGGCATGGCTTTTACCGTATTTTTCTTGGCTGAATATTCCAATATGATACTGGTTGCGACATTGACATCCATCATGTTTTTGGGGGGATGGTTGCCTCCCGTTGACATGGCACCGTTTACACTGATACCGGGCATAGTATGGCTATTATTGAAGATTGCATTTATCCTTTTCTTTTTCCTGTGGTTTCGTGCAACCTTTCCGCGCTATCGCTATGATCAAATTATGCGATTGGGTTGGAAAATATTTATTCCGATTACGCTTGTATGGATTGTTTTATTGGGCTCGATAATGCAATTACCCGAATCGATACGGAATACATTTCCGTTGAATATCTGGTTTTAAAATAGAGAAATAAAATGGATCGTATCAAAAAGTTTTTCAGTACTTTTTTGTTGTTTGAATTGCTGAAAGGTATGGCGGTTACCGGACGGTATTTATTCAAACCAAAAATCACAGTGCATTTTCCCGAGGAAAAAACGCCACAATCACCTCGTTTTCGCGGCCTTCATGCACTACGCCGTTATCCAAATGGAGAAGAACGTTGTATTGCCTGTAAGTTATGCGAAGCTGTTTGTCCAGCCATGGCAATCACTATTGATTCGGAACAGCGCGCAGATGGCACGCGCCGGACTACACGCTATGATATCGACTTGAGTAAGTGTATTTTTTGCGGTTTTTGCGAGGAATCTTGTCCGGTCGATTCGATTGTAGAAACTAGAATATTGGAGTATCACGGGGAAAAGCGGGGTGATCTGATCTATACCAAGGAAATGTTATTAGCCATTGGTGATCGGTATGAGGAGCAGATTGCCAAAGATCGTGAAGCTGATGCTCGTTATCGCTGAATCTTGCCGGTAGATAAAAATGAGTTTCCAAGATATTTTATTTTATATTTTCTCAACCATTCTAATTGCATCTGCGCTTGGCGTGATCACCGTGCGTAATCCGGTAAATTCGGCACTGTTATTGGTCTTGGCGTTTGTCACATGTGCCGGTTTGTGGTTGCTCCTGGAAGCGGAGTTTTTAGCGATCGCTTTAGTGCTGGTATATGTCGGCGCTGTCATGGTGCTGTTCTTATTTGTAGTAATGATGCTCGATATTAATTTGGATCGATTGCGCGAAGGATTCTGGAAGTGGTTTCCATTTGGTGCCGCGATTGCATTGATTATGGTTGCGGAAATGTCAATGGTATTAATGGGTAAATATTTCGGACTCGAAGAAATGCCCGCACCCAGATCGCAAGATGCTGATTACAGCAATACCAGAGAATTGGGACGGCTGATTTATACCGAGTATGTTTATGCTTTTGAACTAGCCGCCGTACTTTTATTGGTTGCGATGGTTGCAGCAATAGCATTGACTTTACGGCATCGAGAAGACAAAAAATCTCCGAATCCATCCAAACAAGTTAAAGTGAGAAAAGAAGACCGATTGCGTATAGTGGCAATGCCAGCGGAAAAGAAAGAATAATGAAATCTTGAAACGGATTGTTGTGGCGGTTTTTATAAAATATAAAAAGAGGTAGTTAGCTTGGTATCGTTATCACATTATCTTGTGCTCGGAGCAGTTTTGTTTGCAATCGGCTTGGTTGGCATTTTTCTCAATAGAAAGAATGTCATCATTCTATTGATGTCGATTGAATTAATGCTGTTGGCCGTAAATATGAATTTTGTCGCATTTTCGCATTATTTGCAGGATATTTCGGGACAAATCTTCGTATTTTTCATTTTGACTGTCGCTGCAGCGGAATCGGCGATAGGTTTAGCAATTTTGGTGGTGCTGTTCCGCAATATGCGTACGATTAATGTCGATGATTTGGATGAACTCAAAGGCTAGTACACAATAATAAATTAATTTAAGTACCTATCATTAATAAAGAATTATTGATTGAGATGCAAAAACTTTACTTACTGGTGCCATTGGCTCCACTGTTTGGCGCATTAATAGCCGGGTTATTTGGACGTTTTATCGGACCGGTATGGAGTCATCGAACGACTATTACATTGGTTTTTGTTTCCTTATTGGCGTCTATTGTCATTTTCATGGATGTATTGCAAGGCAATAGTTATAACGGTAGTGTTTATACATGGTTGGTTACCGGGGATACACGATTCGAAGTTGGATTTTTAATTGATCAGTTATCGGCAACCATGATGATTGTCGTCAGTTTGGTTTCGCTTATGGTGCATATTTACACTATCGGCTATATGCACGACGATCCGGGCTATCAACGTTTTTTTAGCTATATTTCGTTATTCACCTTTTCAATGATGATGTTGGTGATGTCGAATAATTTCTTGCAATTATTCTTCGGCTGGGAAGCAGTTGGTTTGGTATCTTATTTATTAATTGGATTCTGGTATACCCGTCCCACCGCGATTTATGCCAATTTGAAAGCATTTTTAGTTAATCGGGTTGGCGATTTTGGATTTCTTTTGGGTATCGCGATGGTGTTGATGCATTTCGGCACGCTAGATTACGCATCCGTATTTGCACAAGCACCTGGAATAATTGATGAAAAAATTGAGCTGATACCCGGTATGTCGTGGCTAGTTATTACGCTCATATGTATTTTGTTATTTGTTGGCGCAATGGGAAAATCGGCGCAATTTCCGTTACATGTGTGGTTGCCTGATTCAATGGAAGGCCCTACACCGATTTCTGCACTGATCCACGCGGCTACTATGGTGACGGCCGGTATTTTCATGGTGGCGCGTATGTCGCCATTATTCGAGTTGTCGGAAACTGCATTATCGGTCATTTTAGTAATTGGCGGTATTACTACACTGTTTATGGCGCTTATCGCCGTAGTGCAAACCGACATTAAACGCGTAGTTGCCTATTCCACGCTATCACAATTGGGTTATATGACGGTTGCTTTAGGCGCTTCGGCTTATTCCGCCGCGATTTTCCATCTGATGACGCACGCTTTTTTTAAAGCGGTTTTATTCTTAGGTGCGGGCTCGGTCATCATCGCCATGCATCATGAACAAAATATGGAAAAAATGGGAGGGCTTAAGCGTTATATGCCAATTACATATTGGACAATGTTTATCGCTGCCTTAGCCAGTGCCGGTGTGCCCGGTTTTTCCGGTTTTTTTTCTAAAGATGCAATTATAGAAGCAGTGCATTTCGCCAATATTCCTGGTGTCGGTTTTGCCCATTTCTGTGTGCTGGCAACGGTATTTGTCACAGCTTTGTATACATTCCGTTTGATATTCATGACATTCCACGGTAACACCCGAATGGATGAACATACTAAACAGCATCTGCATGAATCGCCTTGGGTCGTTACTTTACCGCTGATAGTGCTTGCGATACCGACTATTTCAGCGGGTTGGTTTATCGGTCCGATTGTTTTCGGTGATTACTTTAATAATGTAATTCATGTATCACCTCAGCATGATGCTATCGAAAAATTGGGGGCGGAATTTTCCGGAGTTGGCGGTATGATGCTGCATGCATTGTCGACGGCACCATTTTGGCTATCCATTGCAGGAATTTTTACCGCTTGGTTTTTTTATAGCGCAAAAACCGATTTACCAGGGAAGATAAAAGGTCGTTGTGGGTATTTATATAATTTATTGAATAATAAATACTATATTGACGAATTGTATTCGTGGGTATTTGCCGGGGGAACACGAGCTTTGGGAACAGTTTTATGGCGATATGGCGATATCAAAGTGATTGATGGGTTTTTTGTCAATGGTGCAGCGCGGGTTGTAGCACTATCGGCAGCTATGGTACGACGATATCAAACTGGCTATATCTATCACTATGCTTTTACAATGATTGTTGGCATATTTGTCATCCTGACGCTATGGCTTTATTAATTTCCTGCAAATAAGTCCGAGCGTTAAATATTAATAATTCTACTTATAAGTACAAACAAATAAAACGGAATAAGCATGTCGTTTGAGTTCCCACTATTGAGTTTAATTATCTGGCTGCCTATTGTATTTGGTATTGCCGTCTTTACAACCGGAAATGATAACAACGCGCAACTTGCTCGTTGGATAGCTCTGGTAGGATCGGTATTAGGGTTTCTGGTAGCAATTCCACTGTGCAGTAACTTTGACCCCACCACGGGTGCAATGCAATTTGTGGAAAATCACATTTGGTTTGAACGTTTTAATGTCAATTATCATCTTGGTGTTGATGGCATATCGATGCCGCTGATTTTGTTGAATTGTTTTATTACACCATTGATCGTCGTTGCTGGATGGGAAGTGATAAGAGAGCGTGTATCACAATATATGGGTGCATTTCTTGTGATGTCCGGTATTGTGAATGGCGTTTTTGCGTCACTGGATGCCATTCTATTTTATGTATTCTGGGAAGCTTCTTTAATACCGATGTTTTTGATTATCGGCATATGGGGCGGTCCTAATCGGGTTTACGCCGCCATTAAGTTTTTTCTCTATACGTTGCTCGGCTCATTATTGATGCTGATTGCATTCATTTATTTATATCAAGCATCGGAAGGAAGTTTTTCGATTGAAGACTATCATAAACTTGCAATTCCGCTGACACCTCAAATTTTTATATTCATCGCATTCTTACTGGCATTCGCAGTTAAAGTACCGATGTGGCCGGTACATACCTGGTTACCGGATGCGCACGTTGAAGCACCAACCGGTGGATCGGTCGTTTTAGCGGCGATTTTGCTCAAATTAGGCGGCTACGGATTTTTACGTTTCTCATTACCGATTGTGCCTGATGCCAGTCTCTATTTGGCTGATATGATGATTGTGCTATCTTTGGTTGCCGTTGTTTATATCGGCTTGATCGCATTAATGCAAGTCGATATGAAAAAGCTGATTGCTTATTCGTCAGTTGCGCATATGGGGTTTGTTACATTAGGATTCTTTTTGTTAAATGCCTATGGAATTGAAGGTGCCATGGTGCAAATGATTTCCCATGGATTTATCTCCGGTGCGATGTTCCTTTGTGTCGGTGTGCTGTACGATAGATTACATTCCCGTCAGATTGCAGATTATGGTGGAGTTGTCAACAAAATGCCCATCTTTGCTGCCTTCTTCATGTTATTTGCGATGGCAAATGCCGGATTGCCAGGAACGAGCGGTTTTGTCGGCGAATTTATGGTCATTATGGGTGCAATCAAAGTTAACTTCTGGTACGCATTTCTGGCCGCGACCACACTGATTTTTGGCGCTGCCTATACGCTGTGGATGTATAAGCGAGTGATATTCGGAGCTGTGGCAAGCCCGGCAGTTGAGAGTTTGCAGGATATTTCAAAACGTGAGTTTGCATTATTGGTCATTTTAGCAGTCTCAGTTTTATGGGTCGGCCTTCATCCTTATCCTTTAACTGAAGTTATGCACACGACAGTCGATCAGCTGTTAACACATGTCAATAACAGTAAGTTATAAAAAGTGATTTTGAAACAATAAAAGCTTCAGATATAAGGATTAAGAATTAATGAACTTTATACCGCCTGATTTTGCACCGGCCTCTTCCGAGATTTTTATGCTCATCATGGTGTGCGTGGTCATGCTGGCTGACCTCACTGCAGGTGACAATAGACGTTATGTAGCTTATCTGCTGACACAAGTTACACTATTAGGCTGTGCTATATTGACGTTTATATCATTTTCTACCGAAATCAAACAGACTTTTTACGGTATGTATGTGGATGATGCGATGGCAGATATCCTGAAACTGATGGTGTATACCACAGTATCGGCTGTTCTTGTATATTCTCATTCCTATATCAGTGATCGCGGGTTACTAAAAGGTGAATTTTTTAGTTTGATACTTTTTGCAACCTTGGGAATGATGGTTATGATTTCTGCCAGTCATTTTCTAACCTTATACATTGGTTTGGAGTTGCTCTCACTGTCACTTTATGCGCTTGTCGCGTTGCGGCGTGATTCCATTGTGGCAACAGAAGCTGCTATGAAATTCTTTGTATTAGGTGCTCTGGCTTCCGGATTTTTGCTTTATGGTATGTCGATGGTTTATGGTGCTACAGGTACATTGCATATTTCGCAACTTGCCCAGATTATTCAGAGTGAAGCAAGCAGCAAGGAAGTATTGGTTGTCGGTCTGGTATTCATCGTGGCTGGAATCGGTTTTAAACTTAGTGCAGCACCGTTTCACATGTGGGCACCGGATGTTTACCAAGGCGCTCCCACGGCAGTCACGTTATTTATTGGTTCCGCACCTAAGTTTGCGGCATTCGGCTTTGTCATGCGTTTGCTAATTGAGGGATTGGGGGAGATGGTTTCTGACTGGCAAGGAATGCTGATAATTCTCGCTGTCTTATCGATGGCAGTCGGTAATATTGCTGCTATTGCACAAACCAATATCAAACGTATGTTGGCATACTCGACCATTTCACATATGGGATTCCTACTGCTTGGGTTTATCAGTGCCGATTCGAATGGTTATAGCTCTGCGTTATTTTATGTGATTGCTTATGTTTTGATGACATTAGGCACGTTTGCCATGATCATGCTACTGTGCCGGAGCGGATTCGAAGCTGAAAATCTCAATGATTTTAAAGGACTTAGTAAAAGAAACAGTTGGTATGCTTTTATCACTTTGTTGCTGATGCTTTCTTTAGCCGGCATTCCGCCAATGATCGGATTTTATGCGAAATTTGCTGTATTACAAGCTGTCGTCAATGCTGGATATGTTTGGCTGGCCGTCGCAGCGGTATTGTTCTCATTGATTGGTGCCTTCTATTATCTGCGCATTATCAAGCTGATGTACTTTGATGAGCCTGAAAACACAGAACCGCTTGTGCCTAATAGCGATGTAAAAATCTTGTTGAGTGCGAATGGTTTTGCGGTACTGGCCTTGGGTATTTTTCCTCAAGCGCTGATGGGACTTAGTTTATACGCAATTCAGAATTCCATGTAGTTTCATATGTAAACAAGGGTATTTTAAGCTCCAATACCCTTGTGCAGTACATTCTCAGAAAAAACACCTCAAAACCGAGAGATTCCTTTCTCTTTATCTAGTTACCTCCTTTTTGAAGTATTCTTCGAAGCGGTTGTGAGTTGCACGAAAAATATCAATTTGTTATTAAGCAATCTTGATTTTCTCAGTGCAGTCCCTATATCAACACAAAATATTTAAGGAGATAAATGTGCAAGCTGAAACAACGAAAGAACAATTAAGCTTCCAAACGGAAGCCAAGCAACTGCTGAAGTTAATGATTCATTCCTTATACAGTAATAAGGAAATTTTCTTGCGTGAATTGATTTCAAATGCTTCTGATGCGGCTGATAAATTGCGTTTTGAAGGTCTCACGGATGCTGCGCTTTATGAATCGGATTCCGATCTTAAAATCCGCGTGAGCTATGATGCTGCCGAGCGGACGATTACCATCTCCGACAATGGGATCGGTATGTCGCGACAAGAAGTCATTGATCATATCGGAACCATCGCGAAGTCAGGCACCCGTGAATTTTTTAACTCTTTAACGGGTGATCAAGCCAAAGATGCACATTTAATCGGTCAATTTGGTGTTGGCTTTTATTCCGCATTTATTATTACCGACAAGGTTACTTTGATCACCCGGCGTGCGGGATTGACTGCCGAGCACGGTGTGCGCTGGGAATCCAGCGGCGAAGGTGATTATACATTGGAGACTATTGAGAAGTCGGCCAGAGGTACTGACATCATTCTGCATTTGCGCGATGGTGAAGATGATTTTCTCAATGGTATGCGTATTCGCAATATCATTCGAAAGTATTCCGATCACATTACGCTGCCGATCGTGATGAAAAAGGAAGAATGGTTGCAAGAAGAAAGCAAAAATAAAATTACCGATGAAGACGAAACGATTAACCAGGCCAATGCATTGTGGGCGCGTCCCAAAAATGAAATTACCGTTGAACAGTACAATGAATTTTATAAACATGTAGCGCATGATTTTGAGCCACCATTGGCTTATTTGCATGCGCGCGTAGAGGGCAAACAAGAGTACACACAACTACTGTATATCCCGGCACGCGCACCTTTCGATTTGTTTGATCGCGAACGCCGCCATGGAATTAAATTATATGTGCAACGTGTATTCATTATGGATGATGCAGAAAAACTGCTGCCGAACTACTTGCGTTTTGTACGCGGTGTAATCGACTCGAATAATCTGCCGTTGAATGTGTCGCGCGAAATCTTACAGGAATCCAAAGATATCGACTCGATCCGTGCCGGTGTAGTCAAAAAAGTGCTGGGATTGATCGAGGATTTATCCAAAAATGGGGATGAAGAAGGAGAAGAAAAATATAAGACATTCTATCGTGAGTTTGGTCAAGTTTTGAAAGAAGGAATCGGCGAAGATTTTGCCAACCGCGAGCGCATCGCGAAGTTGCTGCGTTTCACGACTACGCATAGTGATACTGAGGAACCGGCTGTTTCACTAGATAATTATGTGCAGCGCATGAAAGAAGGTCAGGAAAAGATTTATTATGTGACTGCCGATAGCCTGAAAGCCGCACAGAACAGTCCGCACTTGGAAATTTTCCGTAAAAAAGGCATTGAAGTGTTATTACTGTCGGATCGTATTGATGAATGGCTCGTCAGTAATTTAACCGAATTTGATGAAAAACTGCTGCAATCAGTCGCGAAAGGCGGCTTAGATTTGGGAGATCTGGAAGACGAGACCGAGAAAGAAGAACGTGAAAAAGAAACTAATGCTTTCCATGAACTGACAGAAAAAATGAAACAAACACTCAGTGAGCAAGTAAAGGATGTGCGTGTTACTTTCCGTTTAACCGAATCGCCTGCTTGCTTGGTTGCGGATACTTATGACATGGGCAGTAATCTCGAGAGACTGCTGAAATCCGCGGGACAAAAAGTGCAACATAGCAAACCGATCCTGGAAATTAATCCGCACCATCCGATGGTTCAACGATTGAAAACTGAAATAGAAAATTTCGAAGACTGGAGTCATTTATTATTTGAACAAGCCTTGTTGGCTGAAGGTGGTCAACTCGAAGATCCAGCCGCATTTGTGAAAAGATTGAATGAGTTGTTATTGTTGAAATCCTGAAACCGATAAAGTTTCTTACTTCCGATCAAACTTCCGGCATCACCCTGATGATGCCGGAAGATTCAAGTTTCGCTTGAAACTTCTCTGTATTTCAGCTGTCCATCGTTTGCATACAGAAGCGTTGAACAATTTTTCAGGTAAATGCTCAGGTAAACAGTGAGTAGATCAAAAAAAAATCAAATTGCAGATTCAATCGAAACGTATCAGGCAAAGCTGCTGACACCATTTGCTGTACTCGGTATCAAAACGGAAGAAGATTGGCTTACTGCCATTGACTATTTGCCGGTCGATACCGGTACATTAGCGCCGCAAACTTTGCTGGCGAAAGAGGTTTGCAGGCAGTTGCAAGCTTATCTGATCAAACCGGATTTTATATTTGATCTAAGTTTGCATATCGGCGGAACAACTCATCAGCAGCGCGTGTGGCAGGTTATTCAGGCAATTCCGAGTGGAGAAACGAGCAGTTATGCGGAAATTGCAGTGCAATTGCACTCTGCACCCAGAGCAGTAGGCAGAGCATGCGGCGCCAACCGGATACCGATCATCATACCTTGCCATCGGGTTATTTCCAAAAATGGCGGATTAGGAGGTTTCATGAATGCGAGTGATGGAAATCCTCTCGAAATCAAACGTTGGTTATTGCAGCATGAGAGCGCCTGAACTCAATGCCGGTCTGCTGGATGAATTTTCCGATGCTTTATGGCTGGAAGATGGCTTATCGCGCAATACGCTCGACAGTTATCGCAATGATTTGCAACTTTTCAGCGAATGGCTTAGAAAGCGCAATCAAGATAACAGGGTACTGACTGATGCTACACATACCGATCTGCTTGAATTTTTAGCCTCCAGAGTTTCCGCTAAGATCAAGGCCAGTACGACCAGTCGTGAATTATCCAGCCTAAAGCGTTTCTATCGTTTTTTATTACGTCAGGGAAAAATTACCACGGACCCAAGTCTTAATATTGAAACGCCGAAATTGCAGCGTAGCTTGCCGGAGAGCTTGACAGAGCAAGAAGTCGAGTTGTTGCTGAGTGCTCCTGATCTTAAATATCCACTCGGTTTACGCGATCGTGCCATGCTGGAAGTTTTGTACGCCAGCGGATTACGTGTATCGGAATTGATCAATTTGAAGTATTCGCAGCTCGGTATGGACATGGGCGTTTTGCGAGTCATGGGCAAAGGCAGAAAGGAGCGTCTTGCACCATTGGGAGAAGAGTCTCTTGAGTGGTTAAGTCGTTATACCAAAGAAGCAAGGCCTGCGCTGTTAAATGGTATTGTCACGGATACCATATTTGTAACAGCGCGCGGTGCGGCTATGACACGTCAGGCATTTTGGTATTTGATTAAACGCTATGCGCAAGTTGTCGGCATCGAGAAGCAGCTTTCCCCGCACACCTTGCGGCATGCTTTTGCTACCCATCTGTTGAATCACGGTGCAGATTTGCGAGTAGTGCAATTGCTGCTTGGACATGCCGATATTTCCACCACGCAAATTTACACCCATATCGCACGTGAACGCCTGAAACAGTTGCACGCCAGGCATCACCCGCGAGCCTAATCAACCTGCAGTCGGGTTATTTTTTAGCCAATAACACATAAAGCGCGAGACTTCCCAGGCTCGTAAAAGCAATCAATGACCAATCGGGGATAGTGAGCGATAAAAACTGCCAATCGATATTGGCGCAATCACCATTGGCTTCGAACATTCCAGGCCACCAAGCGGCGATCGGCAAAGAATTTAGAAAAGCTTCTTCGGGACTGATGCCGCATTCAAACGCTTCAGGATATCGTATCAGCCACGCATGCCGCGCGGCGATGACTATGCCCGTGAAGGCGAATCCACATAACAAGAAACCGTAGATCTGGCGTCCGATCATTTTGGGGTTATGAAGAAACGCGAGCAGCGCGGTTAACCCCAATAGCCAGTAAGCAACACGCTGTGCCACGCACAACGGGCAGGGTAACAATCCTTGCGCGTGCTGTAAAAATTGCGCATAACCTAGAAGACCGATACAGCAAAGTAGAATAAATAAAAACAGTAGTTTCATGTTGTTTTTCTCTTCAATCTAATTGATCGCTTGGTTTATCCATTTAGCATTTGTGGATTTCGGATAGTTTGTTATTATGAGCAGGAAGCTTGTCGAGTATGGATAGTAGCACTGGAGTTTGCTTTTTAATTGTCAAATTGAGGAAATTTACCATGCGAACAAAGATAATGATCATAGTTTTGATTACTTCCACTTTATTTGTCCCTTGTGTGTCGATTGCAGAGTTAGGAAAAATGGACAAGGCTGAAGCTCAAGCAAAAACTAAATTTGACCATATCGGATTGGCCGAGATGTATGAAAGAGAAGTTGATGAAATGAGTGCCAAAGCCGAGGAGCAAAAAAAACTGTTGGAAGAATATAAGCATCATAGCGAATATTATGGTCGGGAAGGCCAAGATTTCCGGGCGCACCATGAAGCTTTATTGCGGGAATATACGAAAGCAGTGGAACGTAATAAAGAAATGGCCGCTTTACACCGGAAAATGGCAATGTAGGCAGGGATAGGCGCGACCAGTCATTTCATTTTTCTTTCCAGATGGCATAGGCAAGCAATAACCAGGCGGTGAGGAACGAAACACCACCGAACGGCGTGATCATGCCGAGTCCGCGCACCTCGGTTACGCTAAGTGCATACAGGCTGAAACTGAACAATACAATGCCCGTCATCATCAGCCAGCCGGAGATCGGTATGAGGCGGGATTTCGGGAAATGCAGCAACAGTAAGCCGACGACGACGATTCCAAAGGCGTGATAAAAATGGTATTGCACAGCGGTGTGATAGACCGTCAGCATATCGGCCGATAATACCCGTTTCAGGCCGTGCGCGCCGAAAGCGCCCAATGCGATACATAAAACCGTATTCAGTGTACCTAAGATGAGAAAAGTTTTTGGCATCGGCGATCCAGTCCTTCTGGTTTTTGTGAAATAAAGTAAAGATTGCGTGAGTGTTTGTGCGTTAGGGAAACGTTGAATAATTGTCTGTGCAAGCGGTCTGCTGCGTTGGGTGGCGCCCGGAAACTCGACTATCTCTATGATATGCCTCATTTCCTGCGTTCCATCCGCTTTGCATCTGATCTTGCACGACGAATTATTCAGCGTTTTCTTGGGAGCTACTGATTTTTGTAACATCCGCTTCGCACATTCCGTGCGCGAATTTTACCTGAATTCGATCACCGCAATGAATTTGTTTGCTGTCATGGACGATGGTGTTCTGCAAGGTGTACGTGATGCTGTATCCGCGCTCCAGTACTGATTGCGGATTCAAATGGGATAACTGTGCTTGCATATGCTGAAGCTTGACTGACAAGATCTCGAAATGGCGGATATATGCAGAATGGAAACGAGCGGCCAATTCCTGTTGTTGTTCTCCGATTCTAGCGATATTGGGACTTGCCACTGCCAGACGTCGATTGAATTCGAATAATTTCCACTGCTTTCTTTCCATTTGATGAGTGTAAGTTTTGCTGAGCCGGTCATGCAGATGGTGCAAATGAAGGGATTGCTGTTTGATCCGATCGCCCGGATAAATGAGACGATGCGACAGAATATCGATCCGTTGCATGACATTCTCTACGCGATGCAACATGATGCGAGCCATGCGCTGCTGCAGTGCGTGCAGGCGTTGGCTTAATTCCTTACGATCCTTGCTTGCCATTTCAGCGGCTGCGGTTGGCGTTGGTGCGCGAACATCGGCGGCAAAATCCGCGATGGTAAAATCGGTTTCGTGACCGATACCGCTGATCACCGGAATGGCGCTGGCAGCGATGGCAAGGGCAACGATTTCCTCGTTGAATGCCCATAAATCTTCGATACTGCCGCCGCCACGGCATACGATCAGCACATCGCATTCCGCACGCTGACTGGCCGTTGTTATTGCCGCAGCGATCATACTGGCCGCGGTTTTTCCTTGTACCAAAGCAGGGTAGATGATAACCGGCAGGGATGGCATGCGGCGTTGCAATGTCGATAGAACATCGCGCAATGCCGCTGTATCGGGAGAGGTGACGATACCGATTTGTTTCGGGAATGCAGGCAGTGGTTGTTTCTTCACCGGATCAAACAATCCGGCTGTGTCCAGTTTTGCTTTAAGCTTCTCGAATGCCTCGAATAATTCTCCTAAACCGGCGCGCCGCATCGTTTCAACGTTGAGCTGAAAATCCCCGCGGGGTTCATAGAGAGTGACCAGTGCCAGCACTTCGACTTGCATGCCATCTTTAGGCTGCCAATCCAGGTATTGATGCTTGTGGCTGAACAGCACACAACGGATTTGCGCGCCGGCATCCTTGAGCGAGAAGTACCAGTGACCGGATTGATAGCACTTCAGATTCGAGACTTCACCTTTTACCCACAGCAACGGAATGTTTTGTTCCAGGAATTGCTTGGTGTTGTTATTCAACTCACTGACCGTGAGCACTTTGTGTGTAAGATTCGTTAGGGGAAAAGGAAAGAGGCTCATCGTGAAAATATGTCATTATCCGCATGATTCATCGTGGCAATCAGCATAATGCTGAAGTCCGGGAAAGTGCTATAATTCCATATAAGTTATTGTTTGTTAACCAATATTGTGTGAGATTAAAAAATAATCAAGGTAGAAAAAATGTTTGAATCTGGTCACTTAATTCTCCTATTGGTGACATACTCACATACTTATCCACAGAAATTGTGGATAGAAAACCGATCATTTTTTGCAGCAAATTTCGTATTGCGATACATTGCATGCCGCACCGGTTTCTTAGTTATAAAATATGCCAATCGGGTAATATAGTGGGACACAGAATGATACCCGGATCTAGAATGAGTGAGGAGACTATTACGTGTTATCGTTAATTCAGGCGGCCGGTTGGCCGATTTGGCCTATTATCATTGCTTCCGTCGTGGCCGTGGGAATTATTGGGGAGCGCATGTGGACACTGCGATTGAGCATTATTGCGCCGAAAGAATTACTGCCCAGAGTGCTGAATGAATATAAGCGCAATGGCGTGAATCCCGAAATGCTGACGCGCTTGCAGAAGCACTCTCCTTTGGGACAAATTCTTGCATCCGGACTTAAGAATGTTAAAAGTACGCGCGAAATCATGAAAGAGTCGATCGAAGAGTCCGGCCGTGTGATTGTGCATGATTTGAATCGCTATCTGACAACATTGGGAACGATTGCCGCATTGAGTCCTCTGATGGGGCTATTTGGTACTTTAGTCGGCATGATTGAGATTTTCGGATCGAATTCGCCCGCCGGTAGTAACCCGGTACAGCTTGCCTACGGAATTTCCGTGGCTTTGTATAATTCCGCCTTCGGGATTCTGGTCGCCATACCCAGTATGATTTTCTACCGCCACTTCCGTGCCAAAGTTGATGATATCGTTATAGAAATGGAATTGCAGGCATTGAAGTTGGTCGAAATAGTGCACGGAGAACGCGAAACCTAAGTTTAATTCAATCCCATCAATTTCAAATGAGAAAAAGTGGTTTTTCCGCAAGGCCGGGATGGTAAATGCGATAAAACATGGTCCAAAGTAGTAGTGTATACTTCGGTCTAATCAATTTTGACTGAAAATACATATAGGAACAGGCAGGTAGCTAAAGATGGTTCGCCGTTGCCGTTTGGTTGCGGAATCTGGGGATCACCAGGTCAAGCCGACTACAACGATGATCAATGGTTTTCTTGCTATGAAATTTGCAGGTCGATTGTTTTACACCTAAATGAACGAGAAAAATGGTATTTTGAGAAATACGAATCCGCTAATAAATCATAGTTATCTGATTGTTATTTTGTTGTTTATCTGTACCATTGCTGTACAAGGCTGTGCATCAGTACCGAAAAATGGTGATCCGGAAGTGGATCCGGTTGATCCGCACGAAAAGATTAATCGCGCTTCTTATGATTTTACCGACAAGGTGGATCGGACGGTGTTTGTGCCCATTGTCAACGCCTACATTGACTATGTTCCTAATGCCGCGCAGCGGTCGATCGGCAATTTCTATGATAACTTATCCTATCCCAATGTCATGCTGAATTCTTTTCTGCAGGGCAAAGTGAAGCAAGGTGCTTCCGATACGTTGCGTTTTTTTGTGAACTCAACGGTGGGAATGCTCGGGCTTTTTGATATGGCATCACATATGGGGTTGCAGAAGAATGATGAAGATTTTGGCCAAACGCTGGGTGTTTGGGGTGTGAATCCCGGGTCTTATTTGTTCATCCCCTTTATCGGTCCGAGTAGTGAGCGTGACGTAACCAATATTCCCGTGGGTATTTTTACTAATGTGTTGTTTTATACAGGTATTGTGGTAGGTTCCTATTTTGCGGCGCCCCTGACCATCCTGGGTGCTATTGATAAACGTGCTCGTTTGATGGGGCCGATGAAAATACGTGATGAAGCAGCGATAGATCCTTATTTATTCGTGCGCGAAGCTTCCATGCAGCAACGTGAATTTCTCGTGCACGATGGTAAACTGCCGTTGGATCTTTATTACGAGCCTTTTCAGGACAATCCTTTTGATCAAGACGGGAAAAAGAAAAAATGATGCGCACCGATCATCACGTCAGGTTCATTCCTATCGGCTATTGACAGAAAGGCTTTTGTATGTAGAAACAAAATGAAGTTGAAGGTGGCGGATGCTTTATCCATTGGGAATTTGTAACGTAATGAGTGCTTAGGAATATATGGACGGATTTCAAAGAATAGCGGATGTATCGCAGCAACGGGATGATTTTACTGTGAGCGGCGAAACACCTGAATTGCATACTGCCTCAACCCTGCATCAGGATGGAATCGACGCCGCCGAGCTGGAAACAAAATTTGCCCAAGCGCATGCGGCCATGCTGGCATTACAGAATGCGGACGGACATTGGTGTTTTCCGCTCGAGGCGGACTGCACCATCCCGGCCGAATATATTTTGATGATGCATTTCATGGACGAAATCGACGTCATTCTGGAAAACAAAATTGCCCGCTTTATCCGTGACAAACAAGATATGACGCATGGCGGCTGGCCACTATACTATGGTGGTGCGTTTGATATCAGCTGTACGATTAAATCGTATTATGCGTTGAAGCTGGCGGGTGATTCACCCGATGCGCCGCATATGGCGCGCGCGCGCGAAGCAATTCTGCATTATGGTGGGGCGGCTAAAGCGAATGTCTTTACCCGTTTGCTGCTGGCCATGTACGACCAAATTCCCTGGCACGGCGTGCCGGTGGTGCCGACGGAGCTGGTACTGTTGCCAAGCTGGTTTCCTTTTCATATCAGCAAGGTTTCGTATTGGTCACGCACCGTGATGATACCGCTGTCCATCCTGTGCACGCTGAAGGCGCGTGCGATCAATCCGCGTAAAGTGGATATCCGCGAGTTGTTCATCGTGCCGCCCGAAGAGGAAAAGAATTATTTTCCCAAGGCGGATACGCTGCTGAAGCGCGCTTTTATGCTGGTTGAGCGCGTCTTGTCACGCGTAGAGCCAAAGCTGCCGCAATCAATCCGGCAATACTCGATCCGTAAGGCGGAGCGCTGGACGCTCGAGCGCTTGAACGGTGAATGCGGTATCGGTGCTATTTTCCCAGCCATGGTCAACGCGCATGAAGCATTGACCTTGCTCGGCTATGGCTACGATCACCCGAATCGCGTGCAATGCCGTAACGCGTTGCGCGGATTGCTGGTCGATGAGGGGGAGCGCATGTGGTGTCAACCCTGCACATCGCCGGTCTGGGATACGGTGCTGACGAGCTTGGCATTGCAGGAAGATCCGACGACCGACCAGGAACCGGTGTTGAAAGCACTGGATTGGCTGGTTGAACAGCAAGTTCTGGAGGAACCGGGCGATTGGCGCGATAAGCGCCCCGATCTGCCGGGCGGCGGCTGGGCTTTCCAGTATGCCAATCCGCACTATCCGGATCTCGACGATACTGCTGCGGTGGCTTGGGCATTGGAGCAGGGCGCAGCGGAACGGCATCACAAATCGCTGGAGCGTGCAGCCAATTGGCTCGCGGGTATGCAATCACGCAATGGCGGTTTTGCGGCATTCGATATTGATAATGTCCATCACTATTTGAATGAAATTCCATTCGCCGATCATGGTGCGCTGATCGATCCACCCACCAGTGACGTAACGGCGCGTTGTGTCGGTTTACTGGGAAGATACGGCAAACATCAGCGCGAAGTTTGGCGCGGCATCAGTTTTTTGCTGCTGGAACAGGAAAAAGATGGCTCCTGGTTCGGACGTTGGGGGACGAATTATGTTTATGGCACCTGGTCGGTGCTGGAAGCTTTCCGGCTGGCCAAATTCGATATGCAGCATCATTCGGTGCGCCGTGCCGTGAAGTGGCTGGAATCGGTGCAAAGAGTGGATGGCGGCTGGGGGGAAACCAATGATTCCTATCTGGATACCCAGCTGGCAGGCCGGTTTCCCGAGACCAGTACGGCATTCCAAACGGCCTGGGCTGTGTTGGGTCTGATGGCGGCGGGTGAAGTTCATAGCGAATCGGTACGCAGAGGAATCCAGTATCTGCTGCATAATCAATCCAACGATCATTTGTGGGAAGAACCGTGGTTTACCGCACCGGGCTTTCCGCGGGTTTTCTATCTGCGCTATCACGGTTACTCAAAATTCTTCCCAATATGGGCGTTAGCGCGCTATCGTACTTTGACAAGGGAAATCACTAATTGAAAATTATTGGAGTTGTTTCAGCGCTGAAATCTGAAGCAAGCTGCTTAGTGGAGAAGCAGCGCTTTCCGCTTTATCAGGTAGTCGAGATCGGAGAGAGAACCTCGTTGTGTCTTAGCAGCATCGGAAGCAAGGCGGCACGTGGCGCAGCATTGAAATTGTGTGAACAGGATATCAATGCCCTGGTCAGTTTTGGTGTAGCGGCCGCAGTGAATAACGAGCTGATTCCCGGGGACCTGGTGTTGCCCGAAGCGGTTATGATGAACGGTGAGATCCTGCCGGTGGATTTGGAATGGCGTAACCGGCTGGCAGGTATAATGACAAAACATGTCACTGTCACTGTCGCTGGCGGGATTCTGGCATCTTGCGAAGAACCGCTGACCTCTTCTCAGGAAAAACTTGCACTGGGGGAAGCGACAGGTGCTTGCGCGGCGGATATGGAAACGGCAGCGATAGCAAAAGTGGCAGCCGATGCCGGTATCTCATTTCTCGCGATTCGCGCGATTGTCGATCCGGTCGAGTTTTCTCCGCCGGAAGCATTGATGAGCGCGGTCTATCCGGATGGCAGTGTGGATGCAATGCAGTTGATTAAATTGGTGCTGAACGGGTCCGTATCGATCAAAACACTGATTCATCTTGCGCTTGGCATGCATGTGGCGCGCTCCGCCTTGATCGAGGTCGTGCAAAAAACCGGACTGACTTTTGCCAGTGACTACATGCCTTCTTACCGTGATCTTCAGGAAAATCAGAGCCAGTCAATCAATAACGAGTGAGCGGAATTGCAATGCCGCCAGTTGTGCGTATAGCAGACTGGATTGCAGCAATTGCGCATGCGTTCCGATGGCATCCAGCCGTCCATGATCGAGCACGGCAATCCGGTCGGCGGATTGCACCGTAGCCAAGCGGTGCGCGATGACCAAGGTGGTGCGGTTGCGCATCAGTTGCTGCAATGCTTGCTGCACCCAATACTCGCTTTGCGCGTCCAGCGCACTGGTGGCTTCGTCCAGCAGCAGAATCGGCGCATTCGCCAGAATCGCCCGGGCAATCGCCAAGCGTTGTTTTTGTCCGCCCGATAAACCCAAACCGGCATCTCCCAAATGCGTTTGATAGCCTTGCGGTAATTGGCAGATAAACTCATGCGCGTAAGCAGCTTCAGCCGCCGCTTGCACATCCGCATCGCTGGCATCGGGGCGGGCGTAGCGCAGATTGTCACCGACGGTGCCGTAAAATAGCGCCGGGTTTTGCGATACCAGCGCAAAGCAGCGGCGCAAAGCAAACAGATCGAGATCCCGGATATCGATGCCTTCCAGCTTAATGGAGCCGGATTGGCTGTCAAAAAAGCGCAGCAGCAAATCAAACAACGTCGACTTGCCCGCGCCGGAAGGGCCGACCAGCGCTAGCGTTTCGCCTGCCCGGACCGTCAAGGTCAGATTGTCGATGGCTAGCACATCGGGACGGGAAGAGTAAGCGAAACACAGTTGATCGATGGCGATATTTCCCGATACATTGGGCAGGAGATGGGGATTTTGCGGCGACTGAATCAGATTCGGCGCTTGCAACAATTCCATTGTGCGCTCGGCGGCGCCTGCGGCGCGCTGCAATTCACCGATGACTTCCGAAATCGATGCAACGGCGGAACCGACGATCACGCTGTAGAAAACAAACGCCGCTAGCTCGCCTGCGCTGATCCGGCCTTCGATCACATCGATACCGCCGACCCACAGCATCAATCCGACAGCCCCCATCACCAGCAAAATCACCAGGGTGATCAACAATGAACGTTGCAGCGTGCGTTGCTTGGCGACGGCGAAAGCTTCCTCAACCTGCGTGTAAAAGGTGCGTTGATCGATGGATTGGTGATTGTAGGCCTGCACGGTTTTGATCTGCCCCAGCACTTCGCCGACATAGGCGCCGACCGCGGCAATTTTGTCCTGACTTTGGCGCGACAAATGCCGCACGCGGCGGCCATAAATCAAGATCGGCACTACCACCAGCGGCACGCAAATCGTCACCAGCGCGGTCAACTTGGCGTTGGTGATAAATAACCAGACGATACCGCCGATCATCATGATCAAATTGCGCAACGCGAACGATACCGATGAGCCGATCACGGTTTGCAGCAACGTCATATCGGCAGTCAAGCGCGACTGGATTTCGAGGCTGCGGTTTTCCTCGAAAAAGCCCGGATGCAGATGGATCAGATGGTTGAATACTTTGCTTCGGATATCGGCAATCACCCGCTCGCCCAGCCAGGTAACCCAGTAATAGCGCGTAAACGTGCCGATGGCCAAGGCGATCACCAGCAGTAAAAAGATCATCACATACTGGCTTAGCAATTCCTTGGATTGCGTGGCGAATCCCTGATCGATCATCAACCGGATACCTTGCCCGATCGACAACGTAATCGTGGCGGTAAATAATAGCGCCAGCAAACTATAGACGACCTGGCGCCGGTACGGCGCGATAAATTGCGCTGCTTTTTTGATGCTCTGCCAGCGGGTTTGTGTGTTCTTTGGGGAATCTGTCATGAATGAATCCCGCCGGATAGCGGGCGCTGCTGTAATTGCGATAAGCGGGATGGATTAATCGTGAGAATCGGGTTTTTGCACAAATCCGGCGATGAGCAGTATCCAAGCGACGATCAGCCCGATAATGGCCGGGATATGCGTCAGTTTGACAAACTGTTCCTGCCACACAGCGCCGCCGCTCGTACCGGCCTGCTGCGCGGCGATTGAGAGCGACTCCGCAGTACCCCACCAGGCATTGGCGACTTCGGAAATGACGGTAAGCCACGTCAAACAAACCGCAATCAGCATGACCAAAGCCGAGCGCGCGCTAACCCGATGCGGCAGTGTAAGAAGCAATACCGCCATCAAAATGAACAACATGCCGTTCAGTACAGCTTGAATATGCGCACTTAAAGCCAATCGTGGAAAAGGCGCATGCGGTATCACTAACCCCCAAATGATGCCGACCAACACCAATGCCAGACCGTGGATCAGGATTTGTCTTGCTCGGTTTTGTATATGCTGGTTCATACCATGAATACTTTTACTGTTTTCCCATTAATCTCTTATCCAGTGTCAGCAATTCAAGCTGATGGTGCTGAGCCGTTGCAGAAATGATTGAATCGGGTAATTTCATTTGTTGATTGCGCCTGATTTCGATTGCTCTGTTTTCAATGCCAATAATGATGGACAAGTTCGTCATTCGAGCCAGTAAAGATTCGATGGTTTTAATATCCGCAAGCGTTATCGCGGGATAGCTCAGTAACTCCATGCGGGTTATCGAGCTATAAGCACATTCGCCGATTTTAACTTGCTTGGACTTTAATAAATCCAGAACCATCGGATTGCGTTGATACAGTCCGATAATAATATTGGTGTCAAGCAGATACTTAATGCCACTCATCGCGCAATTGCATTTGCATGTCCAGCGGATTTTGATATTTGAAGCACGCTATTTCAGGCAGATCGTTAATGATATCAAGCAACAATCCAGATGCCTGTTTCCGTTGGATATACTCATCGACCAGCCGGGTAACAATTTCATCCGGCGAACTATGCTCCTGTTTAGCCAGTGTTTTTAATTTTTCTTCCAATTTTGGGTCTATCGTCAGCATAAAATACCTTTCACTTAATTTTTATCACCATCTGTCAATGTTTACGCAAGCTTATGCTCAAGCAAATGCGGAATCATGGGCCAGCGGTGAATATGGCGATAATAATATGGCACTTACGGCGCATTTCGATTCCAACTCGTTGGTATTTTCAATCGTTGCGCTTCGTCACTTCCACCAAATGATAACCAAACTGGGTTTTAACCGGGCCTTGCACTTCGCCGACCGGTGCGCTGAACACGACGGTATCGAATTCTTGCACCATTTGGCCACGGCCGAATTCGCCTAAGTCACCGCCTTGCTTGCCGGATGGGCACAGTGAATGTTGCTGTGCCAATTCGCTGAAACTGGCGCCATTGGCAATTTCGGCTTTCAGGTTGTTACATTGCTCTTCGGTTTTAACCAAAATATGACGTGCGCTGGCTCTGGCCATAGGATTCTCCTGTATTTATCAAAAATAATTTGTCGTACATGGTACATTTAAGCACAGATTGGCGTGCTGGTTGAAGCATTGTGCCATTTTTACGTTGCGAGGGTTGGATGAAAATTTTGTGTGGTGTCGGTGCGAATGCTTGAGTTAATCAATGTCAACAAAGCGTATGCCGGAGGGCGCAGGGTGCTGGTCGATTTGAGTTATACGCTGAATGCTGGTGAGTATGTCGCGATCATGGGCGAATCGGGGGTGGGCAAGTCGACGTTGTTGAATCTGATCGCCGGACTGGATACGCCGGATTCGGGCGAGATTCGCATTAATGGTGTGGCGATTTCATCGCTCGGCGACGATGCCGCGACGCAATTGCGGCGCGAGCAATTCGGCTTTGTTTTTCAGGCGTTTCATGTGCTGCCGCATTTGACGTTGGCACAGAATATTGCACTGCCGTTGCTGTTGAACGGCGCAAGTACGGAACGTGTGGAGCGGATGCTCGAGCAGGTCGGATTGCAGGGACGCAGCGATCATTTTCCGCGCCAATTGTCCGGCGGCGAGTTGCAGCGCGTGGCGATTGCGCGTGCGTTGATTCACCGGCCCAAGCTGGTGCTGGCGGACGAGCCGACCGGCAATCTCGATCCCGATACCGCGCATGAAATCCTGCAATTGATGCGCACCGAAATCAAAAGCAACGGCGCTACCGGCATTCTCGTGACGCATTCGCATACCGCCGCCGCGACAGCGGACCGGGTGCTGAATTTGACCAAGGATGGTTTGTGTCCGGCCAAACCCGGCGAGCACGTATGAACGTGGCTACGTTATCGCGCTGGCTATTGTTTGGTGAATGGCGCGCGCATCTGGTGCAAGTGACCGTGGCACTGATCGCCATTGCGATCGGCGTGGCCATGGCGTTTTCCATTCATCTGATCAATACCGCTGCGTTCAATGAATTTTCCGCCGCCAGCAAAAGTTTGTCCGGGCAATCGGATTTGCAGGTGCGCGGGCGCAAGGCGTTTTTTGACGAATCGCTGTATCCCAAACTGGTCAACCATGACGGTGTCGCAGTCGCGAATCCGGTGCTGGAGTTCGAGGTGGCGATACCCGGCAAACAGCAAAATAGAAACGATCACAAGTTGAAAATCGTCGGTGTCGATATGTTCCGTGCGATGCGGATTTCACCGGATCTGCTCGGATTGGTTGAAGAAGGGAAAACGCTCGACCGGTTGGCGGACGATGCGATTTTTCTGTCTCCAGCAGCGATGGAATGGTTGCAAGTTGAACAAGGCGATACGCTGCAATTGCACGCCGGATTGCAAACCATCACGCTGCGTGTGGCAGGTGGTTTGGTGCGCGCAAGAGCGGGGCAGCGCATTGCGGTGATGGATATCGGTGCGGCGCAGTGGCGCTTTCAGCAGCTTGGCATGTTGTCGCGCATCGAACTGAAACTGCGCGATGGCGTCAATCACGCGGCATTTAAAGCCAGGCTGGCCGAGGAATTGGGTGAAGCGTATTGGGTGACCGAGGCGGTCGATCAGGAAAAGCGCATTGCCAATATGTCGCGCGCTTACCGCATCAATTTGAACATGCTGGCGCTGGTGGCGCTGTTTACCGGCACTTTTCTGGTTTTTTCCACGCAAGCGCTGTCGGTCATCCGGCGGCGTCAGCAATTCGCGTTGCTGCGTGTGCTGGGTTTTACGCGGCAGCAATTGTTGCGGCAGATCATGACCGAGGGCGGGATTCTGGGGGTGAGCGGTTCGTTGCTGGGATTGACGCTGGGTTATGCGGTTGCGGTGCTGGCGATTCGATTGCTGGGCGGCGATTTGGGTACTAATTTCTTTCCGGGTGTCAAACCGGACATTCATTTCGATCCCTGGGATGCCGGGATATTTTTTGCAGTGGGTTTGAGCGTGATGATGCTGGGAAGCATCATTCCGGCATTGGAAGCGGCACGGGCCAAACCGGCATTGGCATTGCGCTCGGGCAGTGAAGATACGGCGATGGCGAAATTGTCGCCGCCGTGGTTTGCGCTGACTTGTTTGTCGGTCGCGGCATTGTTTACACAATTGCCACCGGTTTTCGAGCTGCCCATTTTCGGTTATCTGGCCATAGTATTGCTGCTGATCGGCGGCATTGCGTTAATGCCGCGTCTGACCGCAGGGTTCTTTTCAATAGTGCTGGCCAAATGGCAGCGCCATCGCAGCGGCGCTGTGTCCACGCTGGCATTGGCGCGTCTGGCGAATGCGCCGAATCAGGCTGCGATTGCGCTGGGCGGCATATTGGCGAGTTTCAGCCTGATGGTCGCGATGGCGATCATGGTGACGAGTTTCCGCATCTCGATCGATAACTGGCTGGGGCGTGTGCTGCCGGCTGACTTATATGTGCGCGCCGCAGCCAGCGGCGATCTACAAACGGATGCGCAAAAGGCGATTGCCGGGCTGCCCGGTTTCGACCGGGTGGATTTTTTCCGCACCCAGCAATTGACGCTCAATGTCAACCGGCCGGAGATTACGCTGTTCGCCCGTCCTGTCGATAAAGCGGATGCGCGCAATACATTGCCATTGACGGACGATATGATCGCTTCGGAATCGTTGCCGGAGAATGTGATGCCGGTCTGGGTGTCGGAAGCGATGGTCGATTTATACGGTTATCGGGTAGGGGAACGAGTAACGCTGCCGATCGGCACGGCGTCCAACGAATTTTTGGTTGCCGGGGTATGGCGTGATTACGGGCGACAGTTTGGCGCTATTCAGATGCAATTGGCGGATTATCAGGCATTGACCGGAGACCAGCGGGTGAATACCGTTGCCTTGTGGTTGCAGGCTGGAACGGATCCGGATACTGCGACGGAAAGGTTGCGGCAATTGCCGTTTGGCTCCGCTTTGGAGATATCGCGTTCGAGTGATATGCGTGCGTTAAGCTTGGAAATTTTTGACCGCAGCTTTGCGGTGACCTATTTGCTGGAATTGATTGCCGTGGTGATCGGTCTGCTCGGCGTGGCGGCGAGCTTTTCCGCGCAAACATTGGCGCGCATCAAGGAATTCGGCATGTTGCGGCATATTGGCGTCAAGCGCCGCCAGATTTTTTCAATGCTGGCGGCGGAAGGCGGTTTGCTGACGGCACTGGGGATGGTGCTGGGGTTTCTATTGGGATGGAGTATCAGCCTAATTCTGGTTTTTATCGTCAATCCGCAATCCTTCCATTGGACGATGCAGCTGCATCTGCCGTGGGATTGGCTGGCCATGATCGCCGTGATTATGCTAATTGCAGCGGCATTGACGGCATTACTGGCCGGACGGCGGGCGGTTTCCGGTGAAGTGGTACGTGCGGTAAAGGAGGATTGGTAATGAAGCCCTGCAAACAAGCTAACGCACAACGCATGGTTGTTCTCATGTTGATGCTGCTCGGTTTTCTCGGAATGGAAGTGCTGGCCGAGTCGAACCGGTTGAAGCCAGTCACGCCGGATTACCAGCTCGTGTTCCCGCAAGATTACGGCGCGCATCAGGATTTTCGCATCGAATGGTGGTATATCACCGGCTGGCTGCAGACCGAAAATAACAAGCCGCTGGGTTTTCAGGTGACTTTTTTCCGTTATGCGACCGATCAAAATCACGATAATCCCAGTCAATTTGCCGCGAAATATCTGATTATCGCGCATCTGGCGTTATCCGACCCGGATACGGGTAAATTGATGCATGAAGAAAAAATGTTGCGCGAAGGCTTCGATCTGGCTTATGCCCGATCGGGCAATACCGACGTGAAGCTGGATGATTGGACGCTGATGCGGGAAGCGGATGGGCGCTATCGAGTGGATATGCAGGGCAAAGATTTCGGTTTACAGCTATCGCTGACGCCAACGCAAATGGCGATGCTGCAAGATCAAAGCGGTTTCTCGCGCAAAGGGCCGAAACCGGAACAGGCCAGTTATTATTACAGCGAACCGCATTTGCAAGTAGCCGGCACTGTATTGCGTAATGGCAAGCCGGTGAAGGTTACAGGCAGCGCTTGGCTGGATCATGAGTGGTCGACGGCTTACCTCGATCCCGATGCGGATGGCTGGGATTGGGTCGGTGCCAATTTGAACGACGGTTCGGCATTGATGGCTTTCCAGATTCGCCGCAAGGGTGGCGGTAAAGTTTGGGCATATGCCGCACTGCGCGACGCGAGCGGCACTATCCGCTTTTTTGCGCCGGAACAGGTGGAATTTACCCCTATCCGCACGTGGCGATCGCCGCATACCGAAGCAACTTACCCTGTTGCCATGCATATTCGCACAGCCGAAATCGAATGGCGGCTCACCCCTTTGCTGGACGATCAGGAACTGGATTCCAGTCAATCAACCGGCTCGGTTTACTGGGAAGGAGCCGTCGCTCTGACCCGGGATCATCAGCCGGCCGGATATGGTTATCTTGAATTGACCGGTTACGTAAAGCCTTTAGCACTGTAACCATGACTTTTATTCATTCAATACATGGGAATAGCGTGAAATTGCTTACTTGGTTTACTGAGATAAAGCGAGATGTTTTGCCGGATTAGATAGATTTTTATAGTAAAAAAAGCGCGCGCTCAATTTCAATACTTTCATTGTTGTTAAATGTGAGTTAGAATCACCGGGCGCAATAATCTGAATGGTGCAAGATGATTGCGGATAATGTACTCGGTTCTATAAAGGAAAGATCGCTATTGCAGTGAATCTGGGGAACAGAGAATAAAGTTAAACGGTTATAAGTTTTGTAATCGTATGTGGAGGGACCGGTCACTGATCGGTTTTAATTCTTAATCAAAGGAGATTGTTATGGCCGAAATCAACAGAAGAGAAACAGACGCACAAGTTTTAAGATTGTTCTTTATTTCAACAGCTGCTTTCCTCGTTATCGGAGCAATTGTTTACGGCGTATTCTAGACTGAAAAAAGATCGCTGCCCTTGACTTTGTTAAATACTTTTTTATCAGGGTTCATTGCATCATAGCAAGTGATAGGCGGGGCAGAGTCAGTCAGTAATTCCCAAAACAATGCCCATCTGTTTGCGATATTGTTTATCCGGCAGATGGGCATTGTATTTCTGCAGTAAGAAGTTTGCAGTAATCCTCCCTTTACGCAATAGCGGACCGGATTCAGGTATCAATCATTGCAGGGTTTCGCCCGGTATTAAGGAATGCCGTCATTATTTTTCATTATCTGGCAGTCCATTTGTTTGATGAAACTGTGCTCGTGCATGGGTGAATGAAAGAAATAACCCTGAATGAAATCGCAGTCATGCAATTTCAGTTCTGCCAATTGAGCTTCCGTTTCTATACCTTCCACGATCAGCTTTAACCCTAAAGAATGGCCTAATCGAGTGATCGCATCGATCAGTACTTGTTTCTTCTGCCGATTTTCCATTTCATCGACAGACGATTTACCGATTTTTAACAGACTGACGGGAAGTTGAATCAATTGTGCCAAGGAAGAATATCCTGCACCGAAATTATCAATGGCGATTTGTAGCCCTAAATCCGCCAACTGATGCAGTACCGTCAAATTCGATTCAACAACATCCGGCATTAGTGCGGCTTCCGTCAGCTCTAGCACGATTCCGGCAGGATCGGCACCGGTTTCTTGCAATATGGCTGCAAAATTTGCGGCTAACTGTTTTTGACTCAGTTGCCGTGCCGACAGATTGATTGCGACGTAGGGCGTCTTTTCTTTCCAGCGCTGCTGCCAATCGGCTTGTGCTTTGCAGCCTTGGCGGAATACCCATTCCCCGATGGCGAAGATCATGCCGGTCATTTCCGCAACCGGGATAAAAATTGCCGGCTGTATGGCTTTTCCATCCTGATTCCATCGCAGCAGCAGCTCGGCGCCGACGATTTGCCCGGTATCCGGTGTAATGATCGGCTGAAAAACAGAAGAAAATTCATTGCACTCAAGTGCTCGCCGCAATCCCAGGCTGATTGAATTTTTTTGTTGCGCTTGCGCTTGCAGTTTGTCGTTGAAAAATTGCCAGCCATCGCGGCCGCTTTGTTTCATTTCGTACATGGCGGTATCCGCCAAGCGCATCATTTCATCGGCTGAATACTGTTGGCCGTGACCGATAATGATGCCGATACTCGCGGTGACGAATAGATTCAGTGCCTGATACTGGATACATTCTTTCAGTGCATCGTTGATACGCATCGCCAAATTGGCAATCAATTCTGGCTGTTCAATTTGTTCGCACAGTACAATGAACTCATCCCCGGACAGCCGCCCTACGGTATCGCTGGGCCGGACTTGATCCAGCAACCGGTCGGCGATTATTTTCAGTACTTCATCACCGGTTTCGTGACCATAGTTGTCATTGATCAGTTTGAAGCCATCCAGATCGATAAACAGTAGCGCGACATTCAACTTGTTTCGCAACGAACGTTGCAATGCATTGTTTAGCCGTTCAAGGATCAGTTTGCGGTTGGGTAGATTAGTGAGCGCGTCGTGTGTCGATTGCCGGATCAATTCCTGCTCTTGATGCTTGCGTTGCGTGATGTCGAGCATGGTAACCACCAATACCCATTGATCGCCCGCATGGAATTTGGCGATTCCTGCTTCGAGCTCGACCTGAGTCCCGTCTTTGCAATGCCCGAGCACGGAATTACCTTGACTGATACGGCGCTGTGTTTCATGGCTCAGCACGAATTGTTCGAGCGCTTCAGCATGCTGCTTACGGTAATGCGGCGGCAGTAAAACATGTACCGGCCGGCCGGTTAATTCTTCCGGCGTATAACCGAATAGTTGGCAGGCGCTGCGATTGGCTTCGATGATGATGCCTTTTTCGCTGGTAATGATAATAATCAAGTCGATAACGGACAGGATCTTTTGTGCCGCATCGCTGATGACTTGTTTGCTGATCATGATCGGATTCGGTGCGGCATGATCCGGCGCTGGTAAGGTAACGGAGCGATCCGCGATGCACCTGCCGATTTCCCGGCAAGATTACGGGTACCGCTTGCCGTGCGTGCGTTCGATAAGCGAACCGCAACGTTGCGGCAGTCGTGAGCCGCCGCGGTTTTTACCGCGAATGACATTAAACCAAGCCAAATCGGCTCGATGATTACCTTCATAGAATCCCGTTTTTTATATTTGTTGGGATGAAGCAGTATTAATTTGATGCTTGAGCTATAAGAATTGTCTTACATGAATGAATGCGGATTTTACTATAAGCAAAATTGCTTGGGAAAGATATCTGATAGCCGGAAGGCCGGTGCCGGTGAAATATTTTTAATCGGCTACGTCAAATCCCGCGTCGATGATGGCTTCTTTAAGCTGATCGGGATTGGTGCTGGCGGGATCAAATTGAACGACGGCTTGGGCGGGATCGAGCGTGACTTCCAATTGAGCGATTCCCGGCAAATTCTTGAGGACTGTCTTGATGCTGTTGACACAGCCCATACAGGTCATGCCTTTGATTTTGATCGTAGCGGTTTGCATGATGACGACTCCCTAAAATGATTCTTGTTTTTTTAATGATTAGCCTGCCAGCGCTTTAATAACAATGAATTGCTGACGACCGATACCGAACTCATCGCCATGGCGGCACCGGCGATGACCGGGTTGAGCATGCCGACGGCTGCCAATGGAATACCCAGCGTATTGTAGACGAAAGCAAAGAACAGGTTCTGGCGGATTTTCCTTAGCGTGGCGCGTGACAAGGAAATGGCGTCGGCAACGCTCATCAGGTCATTGCGGATCAAGGTAATATCGGCAGCTTCTATGGCAACATCCGAACCGGCGCCAATGGCGAAACTGACGTCTGCGGCAGCCAAAGCCGGTGCGTCGTTGATGCCGTCGCCAACCATGGCGGTGAACTTGCCGCTGCTTTTCATTTTTGCAACTGCTGCGGCTTTGTCTTGCGGCAAGACTTCGGCGCGATAGTGCGTTATACCGGTTTGTTTAGCGATCGCCGCAGCCGTCATGGCGTTGTCGCCGGTCAGCATCACCACGTCGATACCCATCGATTGCAATTGCTTGACGGCCTTGATCGAAGTGTCGCGTAAACGGTCGGCAATCGCCAAGTGACCTAGCAATTGGGGGGTGTCTCCATTGACGGATGCAACGGCAACGACGGTTTTTCCTTCGCTTTGCAGTGTGGCAACCGGTTTTTCATCCAAAGCAACGCCTAGTTGCGCCAGAAATTTGGGCGAACCCAGCAGGTATTGTGTGCCGTTTATACGTGCCATGATGCCGCTGCCGGCGATGGCGGAAAATTCCTCAATGGCGGTCAGTACTAGCTGCTGTTGCTGTGCGCTATCCAGAACCGCCCGCGCCAGCGGGTGTTCGGATCCTTGTTCGAGTGAAGCTGCAATTTGCAGTAACTCTTGTGCGCTGATTGAATTTGCCGGAAGGATGTCCGTGACCTCCGGTTTGCCTTCCGTCAGGGTGCCGGTTTTGTCGACTATCAGGGTTTGGATTTTCTCTGCATGTTCCAGCGCCGCTGCATTCTTGACCAGCACACCAATTTGCGCGCCGCGTCCGGCGCCGACCATGATCGCGGTCGGTGTGGCCAGTCCCAGTGCACAAGGACAAGCGATCACCAGCACGGCGACAGCGTTGATGAGCGCGGCGACGAACGCGTCAGTCAACCACCAGGTGATAGCCAGGGTCAGGATGCTGATGACCACAACAACCGGAACGAAAATACCCGAAATCGTATCCGCCAGGCGCTGGATGGGCGCTTTCGAGCCTTGCGCTTGCTCGACCAGATGAATGATGGCGGCGAGCTGCGTATGCGCACCGACGCTGGTGGCGCGGCATTTGAGCAAGCCGTTGACATTTTGTGTGGCGGCAAAAACCTTAGCACCGGTCTGTTTGCTGACCGGCAGGCTCTCGCCGGTCAGCATGGATTCGTTGACACTTGAGGTTCCTTCGATAACGACGCCATCGACCGGCAGGTTCTCACCGGGGCGCACGATGAAAACATCGCCGACTTGCAGGCTGTCGGCCGGAACTTCGAGAATTTCACCGTTACGTTCGATGCGGGCGGTTTTGGGCTGCAGCCGGATCAAAGCTTCGATCGCTTCGGAAGTTTTTCCCTTGGCGCGCGCTTCCATTAATTTACCGAGCAGTACCAGCGTAATAATGGCGGCACTGGCTTCAAAATACACATGCTGATCCAGCTTCAAGGCAGTGACAATAGCGCTGAAGCAATACGCCATGCTGGTGCCTAACGCAACCAGTACATCCATGTTCGCGCCACCTGCGCGCAACGAATGCCACGCGCCGGTATAAAAGCGGCGGCCAATCCAGAACTGTACTGGTGTGGCCAGGAGCCATTGCAGCCAGCGTGGCAGCATGTCCATGTCGTGACCGGTGAACATCGCAGCCATTTGCAGCACCAGCGGCAAAGTGAGCAGCGCCGAAATCCGGAATAACCGCAATTCAGCTTGGTAGGCGGCGAGCCGCCGTGCTTTTTCCTCGGCATGACCGGATTCGCTGATTTCAGTGGCATCGTAACCGGCGTCAATGACAGCTTGAATCAAGCGGTCAACGGTCACTGCGCCGGGTGCGAAATTGACTCTTGCCGTTTCAGTGGCCACATTGACAATGGCCGTGACGTCGGGCAATTGGTTGAGCGCTTTTTCGATATGACCGGCGCAAGCGGCGCAGGTCATTTTGTGCAATTGCAATTGCAATTGCACCGTGCGCGGTGTGACGTGAAAACCGGCTTTCTCGATGGCTTTAACTAACGCGCCGGTATCAACTTGGCTTTCATCGTAGTTTACCTGCGCTTTTTCATTGGCGAAATTGACGGCTGCCTCGACACCGGGCAATTTGTTCAAATTCTTTTCGATACGCGCCGCGCAGGCTGCGCAGGTCATGCCTTCAATCGGTAGTTCGAGGTGTTTAAGCAGTTGGGAATTCACGGTTATTTTTCCAGATAATGAGGTGATTCCGGCTGTTACTGGCGATCAATCATCAGTACGCCATCAACCAATCTGACGCGATCACCCTGATGGAAATGGGTTGCATCCGGAAGCGAAATGATGGCCTGGCTGCCATCGCTCATGGTGACACCGACCTGATATTGATCGTGTGGTTGAATGGTTCCTCCCGCCTGGGAGCCTTGAATGGCTCCGGGATTGCTGGCGCCGTGCGGATACGGATTCTGACGCATCACTTCACGTGCGACCGTTCCAGCGATCACGCCACCGACGATGGCATTAAGACCGGGGCCTTGCCCGATTCTGTTGACGAAATCGATAATCCCGCAGTTGCTGCATCCGGCTGCCGGCGGTTGCCGGTGGATGATACCCGCGTCCGTGCTTTTGATGCTGATGCTGTTGCGCGGTGGTGCAATGGCCGTGCCGGTGCGATGAATGATCCGCGGCGGCCGGTTGACGTCAGGTGGGCTTTCAGGCGATGGTTGTGTCGTCGAACGCTGCGATTGCGGCTGCCGCCGCTGGTCTTGATCCGCTCCGGAGGATTGAGCGAAAGCGATGGTGGCCGCACAGGCGTTGAGAATAACGGCGAATACTGTCATCCGGATTGCTGCATCAATGGCAGGGCGGCTATCAAACATCGCGAATCTCCTTACGGACAATGGCTATAACGAATTCTTAGATTGACAGGGATTGTGTTGGTTGCATGATAGCGGTCTTAGCTTATCTTATTCCCTGTGTAAGCCGGATAGCCTGATCAATCGGTTTTGGTCGGAACATCTTTTTGTTTTGACGCATCTGCAGAACCTTCTTCTTCCGGCTGCTGTTTTTTTATCATGAGTGCAGCGATGAAGATGCCGAGTTCATACAGCAGGCATAAAGGTACTGCGAGCATAAACTGCGACACCACATCGGGCGGCGTGAAAACGGCGGCGATGACGAATGCGCCGACAATGACATAAGGGCGAACTTCCTTGAGTTTTTCGATAGTGATGACACCGGTTCTGACCAGCACGATGACAAATACCGGGACTTCGAAAGTCACGCCGAAGGCGATGAACATCGATAAAACAAAGCTCAGGTATTTGCTGATATCGGTCATTACGGCCACGCCTTCGGGCGCGAAATAAGTGATGAACTCGAATACCACCGGCAATGCGGCGAAGTAGGCGAATGCCATGCCGCAGAAGAACAGCAGACTGCTGCCGATGACCAGCGGCAGCGCCAGGCGTTTTTCGTGCGAATAAAGTCCGGGAGCGACGAAAGCCCAGATTTGATACAGCGTATGCGGCAAGGTGAGGACAAATGCCATCATCATCGCGACCTGCATCGGTACGAAAAACGGCGTCGCCACATCGGTGGCGATCATTTGCCCGCCTTGTGGCAGTTTCTCCAGCAGCGGCTGCGCCAGCAGGGTGTACAACTCGCGCGCGTAAAAAGCGCACGGCAGGAATCCGATCAGTAATACACCCACGATGCGGATCATGCGGACACGCAATTCCACTAAATGCGACAGGAATGAGCCTTCAAGCATGATGAATGCGGCAGTGTGGATTAAGCTGCACCGGCGGCATCAGCAAGAATCCTGCAATTTGTATGCAACAACTACTTTTTGCCCTGATCATGGCTGTTTTGCGCCGTTTCGCTGCTTTCTGCAATTGTTTGGGTTTGCTCTATCGGTTGCGAGTGTGAGTCGGTAGGTGGGGTTTCTTCAGTTTTGCCATCCGCTATTGTCGTTTTTAAATGATCAACGCCTTGCTGTACTGAATCTTCGATGGAGTGCACGGTTTCCTGCACGGAAGATTGCATTTTTTTCAGTTCCTCCATGCGCATTTCATTATGAATGTCGGTTCTGATGGCATAGACGAAATTGCGGCAACGTCCGTACAAATGGCCTAGGGTGCGTGCCACCGCGGGCAGGCGCTCAGGTCCGATGACGATCAGGGCGACGATCGAAATCACCAGCAATTCCATGAAACTGATATCAAACATAGTGTCGCGCTGACCGAATCCGGATGAGAGATGCTTGCCGATTATCTAAGTCCGGGTATGAGTTTTTTCCTTAATTTCAGCATCTGCTGCCGGACGATTGACGCCGCCGGCAGGTGCGGCGCTGCCTTCCTTGAAGGTATTCGCACCGGCTTCCTTACTTGCCGTGACTTCGATTACCGCTTCGTTGGGTTGGTTTGAGTGCGATGATGGAGCGGGACTGTTTTCCGATTCTTTCATACCTTCCTTGAATCCTTTCAATGCACCGCCCAAGTCGCTGCCGAGATTGCGCAATTTTTTCGTGCCGAATACCAGAACAACGATGATCAGCACGATAATCCAATGCCAGATGCTAAATGTGCCCATGACTTTCTCCTGTTAGGTGAAACAGCACCGCTCTAGCCGCGGTGAATCATTCCGGGCAAATGCTCCCGGCCACCGATGATATGCAAATGCAGATGAAATACTTCCTGGCCGCCTGCCCGCCCGGTATTGATAATGGTGCGAAAGCCGTTCTCGCAGCCTTGTTCTTTCGCTAATTTCGGGGCTAATAACAGCATCTTTCCCAACAAACCCTGATGATTTTCCCGGACATCCGCGAGCGAATCGATGTGCAGCTTGGGAATCAGCAAGAAATGAACCGGTGCGGCCGGGTTGACATCATGAAAAGCGAGAATGTCTTCATCTTCGTATACTTTATTGGAAGGAATTTCTCCGCGTGCGATTTTACAAAATATACAGTTGTCCATGCGTTAGTCCGTTTTTCGAGAAGCTTTTTCCGCGATGCCGGAAACACCTTCGCGCCTTTCCAGTTCCTGTAGAACGTCGTCCGGCGTCAGTCCGTGGTAAGCGAGTAATACCAGACAATGAAACCATAAATCGGCGGTTTCATAAATCACCTGGTTTGTGTCGCCGTCTTTCGATGCCATCAATGTTTCGGCGGATTCTTCGGCGATTTTTTTGAGTATTTTATCTTGTCCGCCATGCAGCAGTTTTGCGACGTATGAGCTGTTCGCATCGGCTGCTTTGCGTGCTTCGATGGTTTCCGCGAGACGGCGGAGAATCGTTGTGTCAGTCATTTGTATAGATTTCTTCCGGATTTTTGATTACAGGCGCTGCAACAACCCATTCACTGTCTTCCAGTTTCTGGAAGAAACAGCTATGCCGTCCGGTATGACAGGCAATTCCGCCGGTTTGTTCGATCATGAGCAACAGCACATCTTCATCGCAATCCAAGTAAATTTCCTTCACTTTTTGGGTGTGACCGGATTCTTCACCTTTATGCCACAGTTTTTTGCGCGAGCGCGACCAGTAGACGGCTTCGCCTTTTTCCACGGTCAACTTGAGCGCATCGCGATTCATCCAGGCCACCATGAGAATTTTTCCGCTTTCTGCTTCCTGAGCGATGACCGGTATCAATCCATCTTCAGACCAGTTGATTTTACTAAGCCATGTATCGGGAGGCATAAATTAAGTGCTATTTCCGTTCAGTTATCAATTTTGCCTGTCATTTTAGCATTATAAACGCACTTCAATACCATGCTGCGCCATATACTGTTTGGCTTGCTGGACGGTAAATTCGCCGTAGTGAAAGATACTGGCGGCTAATACCGCGTCTGCATGTCCTTGCAAAATGCCGTCGACCAGATGATCCAAATTACCAACGCCGCCGCTGGCGATCACCGGAATATCGATGGCATCGGATATCGCGCGTGTTAACGCGATATCAAAGCCGTTGCGGGTGCCGTCACGGTCCATGCTGGTGAGTAAAATTTCACCAGCACCGAGCGATTGCATTTTGACCGCCCATTCGATGGCATCGATGCCGGTCGCTTTGCGGCCGCCGTGGGTGAAAACTTCCCAGCGCGGTACGCCGCTATCGGGCGAACGGACTTGTTTGGCGTCGATCGCCACGACGATGCACTGCGAGCCGTAATGATCGGATGCATCGGCAACCAATTGCGGATTGAGTATAGCCGATGTATTGATACTGACTTTATCGGCGCCGGCATTGAGTAACCGGCGGACATCGGCGACTTGGCGCACGCCGCCGCCGACGGTCAACGGAATGAATACTTGCGCCGCGACGTCTTCAATGATGTGCAGAATCAGGTCGCGATTGTCCGAGCTGGCGGTGATATCGAGAAAAGTGAGCTCATCCGCACCTTGCTCATCATAGCGGCGCGAAATTTCCACCGGATCTCCGGCATCGCGCAATTCAACGAAGTTGACACCTTTGACAACACGCCCATTGGTTACGTCCAGACATGGAATGATGCGTTTAGCGAGACTCATCGGATTTTAAAGCTGTTGGGGTAATAAGAGGAAAATACTATGGACAGGAATGACAGCGAATCGCGAGATCAATATCAAGAGATGTCGTTATCCTTACTGAGTTTGTCAGCCAAAATCTGTGCTTCCTTGAAGTCCAGCGACCCTTCGTAAATGGCACGCCCGGTAATGGCGCCCATGATGCCTTCCGATTCAATTTCGCACAGTTTGTGAATATCATCGATATTGGTAATGCCGCCGCTGGCAATCACCGGTATGGTGAGTTCCCGCGCCAGTTCGACAGTCGCCTTGATGTTGACGCCGCTGAGCATGCCGTCGCGGCCGATATCCGTGTAGATGACCGCCTCCGCGCCATAGTCTTCAAATTTCTTTGCCAGGTCGATGACATCGTGTCCGGTCACTTTGGACCAGCCATCGACTGCTACCTTGCCTTCCTTGGCATCCAATCCGACCATAATCTGACCCGGAAAAGCATTGCAGGCATCCTGCAGAAAGCCGGGTATTTTGATCGCGGCGGTACCGATAATAACGTACGTGATACCGTCGTCGAGATAGCGTTCGATCGTATCGAGATCGCGAATACCGCCACCCAGTTGAATCGGAATCTGGTCATCCAGGGCCTCGACAATTTCACGAATCACCGCTTCATTTCGCGGTTTTCCGGCAAAGGCGCCATTTAAATCAACCAAATGAAGTCTGCGCGCACCTTGATTCAGCCAGTGCGTCGCCATTTCCCCCGGTTCTTTGGAAAATACCGTGGCATCTTCCATCACGCCTTGTTTAAGCCGGACACAATGCCCATCTTTAAGATCGATTGCAGGAATAATCAGCATAACTTAATCAGAATGGATAGTTGATTAACAGAGTCAGTTTACTATGATTTGGTTTTAGAAATGCGGTGTCCATTTGGCAAAATTACTTAACAGGGTTAATCCTGCGAGTTGACTTTTCTCCGGATGGAACTGTACCGCGAAAATATTATCTTTTGCAACGGCGCAAGTAAATGGGAAAGGATAATGGCTTTGCGCCGCGATGGATGCGGTATCCGGCGTTTCGACATAATAGCTGTGCACAAAATAAAAACGCGCATCCGCTGCGATATCCTCCCATAGAGGGTGTTTGATCGCTTGATACACTTGATTCCAGCCCATATGCGGTACTTTCAGTTTTTGTCCGTTCGCGCTTGTCATAACTGGAGCGGGAAAGCGCACGACTTTTCCGGGCAGGATGTTAAGACCTTTGACATTGCCTTCCTCGCTTTCTTCAAACAGCATTTGCAGACCGAGGCAGATGCCGAGAAAAGGTTTATGAGTAGCCGCTTCCATGACTGCTTCGCGCAATCCGCGTGTTTCGAGTTCATCAATACAATTACGCATGGCGCCTTGGCCGGGGACGACGACACGTTTAGCTTTCCGTACGACAGCCGGATCGCTGGTAACCGCTATCGTGACAGCGGGGGCTACATGTTCAAGTGCTTTATGGACGGAACGTAAGTTTCCCATTCCATAATCAACAATTGCGATATCAGTCATATCGTGATGTTAAAGACAGAGTGCTTATAAAGTACCTTTGGTGGATGGGATAATGCCGCTGGCTGCCGGATCATGCTCTAGCGCTACGCGCAAGGCGCGTCCGAATGCCTTGAAGATGGTTTCCGCCTGATGATGCGCGTTTCTTCCGGACAGATTGTCGATATGCAGGGTTATCAAAGCGTGATTGACCAAGCCTTGGAAGAATTCATGGATCAGATCGACATCGAAATCTCCAATACGCGCCCGCGTGAAATCGACATTGAAGACTAAACCGGGACGGCCGGATAAATCGATGACCACACGCGACAGCGCTTCATCCAATGGCACGTAGGCATGACCGTAGCGGCGCAATCCTTTTTTATCACCTGCAGCTTTGGCAAGCGCTTGACCGAACGTGATACCGATATCTTCAACGGTATGATGGGCATCGATATGCAAGTCGCCTTTTGCGGCGATTTCGAGGTCGATCATGCCGTGGCGCGCGATCTGATCGAGCATGTGATCGAGAAACGGCACACCGGTTTCAAGAACGGATTTGCCCGTTCCATCCAGGTTCAGATGAATACTGATCTGGGTTTCCAGTGTATTTCGTATGACTTGTGCCCGGCGCATAAATTAACTTGGAATTTTTGATGAATGCAAGAAAATTGAGAGAATTCTAAACTGTTTCACTCAGGATGGTACGTAATGTCGCGCAAAATTGTGAATTTTCATCGGGGGTACCCACGGTTACACGTAAGCAATTTTCCAATAAGGGATGAGAGCCGTCCAGGTTTTTGATCAAAATGTTACGTTGTTTAAGTGCTTGAAAGATTTGGCTGGCAGCATTAACACGAAACAAAATAAAGTTAGCATTGGAAGGGTATACCGTAATACCGCGCATTGTACCAAGAAATGTGCTCATTTTTGCACGTTCTGATTTAATCGCTTCCGCCTGTTCCGATAATACCGCGGTATGGTGCAATACCTTTTCTGCAATCAATTGCGTCATTATGCCAATATTGTAAGGCAAACGCACCTTTTCCAATTGCTGTAACCACTCGGAGCGGCCAATTAAAAGCCCCAGCCGTAAACCGGCTAATCCTGATTTGGATAGCGTCCGCATCAGTAGCACGTTCGGGTATTGGCCGAGCTGGTCGATAAAGCTTGCTTCCGCGAAAGCCTGATAAGCTTCGTCGATAACGATAATGCCCGGCGTTGCTTGTATGATGCTTAGAATCGCCGCAGGATCGAATAAATTACCGGTCGGATTATTCGGATACGCCAGGAAGATCACAGCAGGTTGATGTTTTACGATCGCTGCTAACATGGTATCCAGATCCAGAGAGAAATCCTGTTTTAAAGGTACGCCGACATAGCGGATGTTGGCGAACGTGGCGATCATACGGAACATGACGAAAGCCGGTTCAACGCTCATCAGCACTGCGCCGGGCTTGGCAATCGCCATCGCGATGATTTGAATGATCTCATCCGATCCATTTCCCAGCAGAATATCCAGATTATCAGCGATGCCCAGTGCTTGCCGCAGCGCTGCCTTAAGGGAAACCGCACTGGCGTCGGGATAGCGGTTTACCGGTGCATGCGGCACCAATTGCGCGATCTCATCACGTAATGCCGGTGGCAAGGAGTAGGGATTTTCCATGGCATCCAGCTTGATCATACCCGCTGCAGGCGGCACATGATAAGCCGATAAAGCGAGAATTTCCGGGCGGATAATGTGTTCTGGGTTATGTGAATTCGACATAGTCGCCTATTCTAACCCAAGACAAGACGCATAATTCAAGTTGTCGCTCGGAATCGGTACACGAATTAACAGTGTTGTTTAATCCATCGTGATGATTTTTATGCCGCAAGATCCTGTGCCAGCGTATGAAACTCGCTCTGACACCCGCGGATTTTTTCTTGTGCCGCATGAGCCGCATTTTCATCGATTCCCAAGCATTCCATCAGTGCAAGCGTATCGATATAGGGGCAACCGTCAGCTTGTGCTTGATCTTGCAACAGGCGGTTGGCGAGCGCGAGCAATTTGACGCAGGATGCATGTTTACCGGAGTAATCCGGAAAGTTTTGCTCTGCGACGGCAACCGCAATTTCTTCCGGTAAATCCCAAGCTTTAATCAGATACATACCGATCGTATCGTGCGTAATGCCGAAAACCTGCAATTGCAATGCGCGTGCATCCTGTTCCGGGTAGCGGGTAACCAAATCGTTTAGATAGGAAAATTCTTTAGGGTAGAGATGTCCGAACAGGAAATATCCAAAATTATGAAATAAACCACTGAGATAGATCAGTTCACAATCGATGAGATGTTTCTCTGTCATGATGTGACAGAGTTCGCGGCAGAGCGCGGCGCCTTCCAATGCTTGATTCCAAATGCGGATGCGCCCTAATGTGCCGTGATTCGGCAGCTGGAGGCAGCCGGAGGAGATGATGCCCAGGGCTAAATTGAGAGCGGTATTGAAACCTAGTACCAACGATACCGCAAGGTGCACCGAGTTGATCCGGTTACCGTAACCAAAGATAGACATACGGGCGTATTTCATGATGAAAGCGGCCAGAGCGGGATCTTTTTCTATCAACTCTGTGAGCTGTTCCAGATTGGCTTCCGGATGATTGCGTAACTTGAATAATTGGCGCGCAGTTTCCGGCAGCGGGGGAATTTGCCCGGCTTGTTGCAGAATGCTGCGGAAATTCTGGCTGAATTCCAGTTTGTTAATGATCAACATCGATTCGATCTCAAAATTTTGGTTGGTGTTATATGTGATTGCCAAATTCTTACTGCGAGCTTTCTTTATATGACGGGAGGCAACTAGCAGCAGAACGATGAATGCATACGATGAAGGAAAATTTACCCGCTTGGTGAATCGGCAGGTTTTCTGTCTTCTTTACCGGGATCACGATTTTTATAATAAGCGGCTCATGTCACCGGCATTAAATCCGCTCAGCGGCTCTGAAAAGTTTTTTCCAAAAGCAATGACTTTGAACAATTCGCCCATTTCAGCCGGGCTAACCAATTTTTGCAGTTGATTCGATTGCGGTAAGTAGCGATGGATATCTTCCGTGGATGTTTGCGCGAGCATCTCGGTGACGCCGCAGTTGAGCAAAAAATAGGCTTGGGTCGTGTAACCCAGAAGTTCTAATCCGGAATTTTCCGCAACCTGCGTCAGCGCGCTGAAATCCACATGACTGGTGATATCCTGCAAACCGGGAAGGTAAAACGGATCATCGTGCGCATGGTGGCGGTAATGGCACATCAAGGTGCCCTGGTTGCGTTGCGGGTGATAATACTCACTGCGGCCGAAACCGTAGTCGATGAACAACAGGATACCTTGCTGCAGCGCGCTTGCCAGACTTCGCATGAAATGCATGGCGGTCAGATTGATTTCGCTGACATAATCGATGGACTCATGATCCGGATTGATTGTGGCGGTTAATTGACCGGCGGTATCAAATAGCTCTTTATCCGCAATGGTGCGGTCTTGCCATGCGAATCGGTCGTTTTGCCAGGTTACGCCGCGCTCCAGCACGGCATCATGATACCATCGGACAATATGCACCGGCATTGCATCCAGCACTTCGTTGGCGAGCATGATGCCGGTGAATGGATCGGGCAGCTGTTCCAGCCACTCGATGCGATGTATAAGATGGGGCGCTTCGTCAGCCAATAACGTTTGCTGCCGTTGGCGCAAGTCGGGGCTGACTTCGAGAATGTAATATTTTCTGGGTAATGCAGCGGATTTTTCCAGCTCAAGCAAGATATCCCGCACCAATTTACCCGATCCGGCGCCAAATTCCAAAATGTCGGCCTGTGCCATGTGTTGTAAGATTTGCTTGAGTTGCCGCGCCAGTGTGCGGCCGAATAACGGGGAGATCTCCGGAGCGGTGACGAAATCTCCGGCGCTGCCTAATTTTGCCGCACCGCTGCTGTAATAACCCAATCCTGGTGCGTACAATGCAAGATTCATATAATCTTCAAAAGAAATCCAGTGATGGGCTGCAAGAATTTTTTCCCGGATCATTGCCTGTACCGATCGGCTATGTGTTAAAGCAATTTCACTGGGAGGTAACATGTTTTTGATCAATGATATATGAAATAAATTTAGAGTGGATTGTAAAGTTAGTTTATAAAATGGGCCATAGTGTAGCAGTTCTTTGAAGGAGACGCGCGTGCAAGGAAAAGTGATTCTGGTTACCGGCGGTGCCAAACGAGTGGGCGCAGCCATCTGCCGCCGGATGCATGCGCAAGGCGTGCGCTTGATCGTGCACTACCGCTCTTCATTCGATGAAGCCAAAGCACTGCACGACGAGTTGAACCGGAAACGCGCCGATTCGGTGGCTTTTGTGCAAGCCGACTTGCTCGATACCGAATTATTACCCGAGATGGTTGAGAAAGCGGCTAACCGCTTCGGACAACTGGATGTGCTGATCAACAATGCCTCGAGTTTTTTTCCGACATTGCTGCAGCAATGCACGCTGGACGATTGGCGCGACCTGGTTGGCAGCAATCTCCAGGCGCCTTTGTTTCTAGCCCAGGCAGCTGCGCCGTATCTGAAAGAACAACGCGGTTGCATAGTGAATATCGTCGACATCCATACCGAGCGGCCACTGAAAAATTACGTGATCTACAATGCCGCCAAAGGAGGGTTATTGGCACTGACTAAATCGCTGGCAGTGGAAATGGCACCCGAAGTGCGCGTCAACGGTGTTTCACCCGGACCGATCCTGTGGCCGGAAGACGGTGAATGGGCCGACGAAGCCGCTCGTCAGCAGATTATCGCCAGCACCCTGCTCAAACGCTGCGGCGAACCGGACGACATCGCCAGAACCGTGCAATTTCTGATCGCCGATGCGCCGTATATCACCGGGCAGATCATTGCGGTGGATGGCGGGCGGAGTATTTATTTGTGATAGAAATGAATTCAAAATGAGCAATCACTCCCCAAAAGCATCCTTGATCCATTCAATTTCCTGTCCATGATTACCCGATAACAATAGCGCATCAAACCGGCAAGGCGGTTCGCTGGTGAATTGGGATAAATAATGCCGCGCGGTGCGTAGCAGTTTGGCTTGTTTGGCCGGTGTGATGCTGGCAGCGGCACCGCCGAATGTCGCATTTGATCGCATACGGACTTCGATAAAAACCAGGGTTGCGCCGTCGCGCATGATCAAGTCGATTTCACCGAAGCGGCAGCGGTAGTTTTGCGTCACAAGCGCCAGGTTTTGCCGTTGCAGATACGATACGGCGATCTGTTCGGCGTCACTGCCCTTCATTTTCGGGTGTATTTGCGGGTGGTGTCAGCAATCGGACTTTGCCATTGTCGAATTGCGCCGCAATGGGTTCGCGTATAAAGAGGCTGGGGGGGGCGAAGCGAATATTACCGGTGACGCCGTCTAAGGCAATGTCATTGGCGGATTGCTGCTGCAGCAGTTTGGTCATCAAGCGGAAGGCATCAATTCCCAATGCATAAAGGCGCTCCATTTCGGTATTTCTGGTTTTGCCGGTGTGGCGATACGCCATCACCGCGGGGTGGTCCGGTTGCAGCAGCCAGGGCATATCGAGAAATTGGATGCCGTTCAAGTCGCTATTGAGCAGTAAATTATCGATGCCGGTGAAGATCTGTGACGTGGCGTAGACCGGTGCTTCCGGATCGAGATAGGCGCGTACGATGCGCGACTTGGCGGCATCCAGCGCCAGAAATGCCAGCCGCTCGCTACCGGTCGTCATATCGCGCAACTTTTGCAGCACTAGCGGATTTTCACTATAGCGCAGCGCTTCGGCGGTTTTTTCATGTTCGCTTTGCCAGCGTTGTTTGAATGCATTCTGCAAGCGTTTCGATAGGGCGCTGTCGTCGCCGATGATAACCGCATGGTTTCTACCGCTCGCGAGCGCTAATTTCGCAATTTGACCGGCTTCGCTATCGGTTTGTAAACCAAAGAGATACAACTTGGCGGGCAGAGTGTGATGGCTGTCGGTCGTGTTGAGAGTCAGCGTCGGCACCGCAAGTGATTGGCTGGAAGCGATCGCCGATACGCCATCGCGCGTTAACGGGCCAACCACAAATGCCGCGCCGGAAATCACAGCATGGTGATAGTTCATCATGATATCGAGCGGATCGTCGCTGGTTGAGTACAATCGGATTGTCAGCGATAACGATTGTCCGCGTTGCGCAGCGGTTTCAAATCCTTCCTTGACGGCGTTCGCCGCTTCTGCAAACGAGGTGGATTCGAGCGGTAGCAATAGCGCAATATGTGAAACGATTACCGGCCCGGACACAATTTCCGGTTGCGAAGCTTCCTCCATCTCGATGGCTATGGCTGCCGGGTTGCCGTATAGTGCCAGAAGCAATACCGCGAGAATTGTCAATAAACGAGGCATATGAGGATGATGCTGGAAAAAAGTGCATTATATGTGGTTGCCACCCCAATAGGAAATTTAAGCGATATCAGTTCGCGTGCACTGGATATTCTGGCAAAAGTTGACCTGATTGCCGCGGAGCATGTGCAAAATTCTCAACATCTGCTGTCAGCGCATGCCATTACGACGGCAAAATGGGTGACTTTGCATCAACACAATGAGGCGGCAGCCGCTGGCAAAATAGTGGCTCTGCTGGAATCCGGAAAAAGTGTGGCCTTGGTGACCGATGCGGGTACACCGGGCATTTCCGATCCCGGTGCGATTTTGGTTCGGCAGGTGCGTGCACAGGGTTACCGGGTTGTTCCGGTTCCCGGCGCGAATGCAGCTATCTGTGCGATGTCGGCCGCTGGCATCATGAATCCTCATTTTTTATTTTATGGTTTCTTGCCGACCAAAAGCGGATTGCGTAAGCGCGAGCTGACAGCCTTGCAATCGTATCCGTACACGTTGATTTTTTATGAAGCGCCGCACCGCATTCTGGAATGTGTCACGGATATGCTCGCGGTTTTCGGATCGGATCGCGAACTGACCATCGCCCGGGAGTTAACCAAATTATTCGAGACCATTCATTGCGGGGCGCTGCAACAGGTATTGGATTGGCTGCAAGCGGATGCCAATCAGCAAAAAGGGGAGTTTGTTTTATTGCTATCCGGTGCGGAAACTGCGAATAAACCCGGAATTAGCGATCAGGCGCAGCATACTTTAATCTGTTTGCTGGCCGAGCTGCCGCTCAAGCAGGCGGTTAAACTGACCGCAGAGATTAGCGGTGAAAACAAGAAAGTGCTCTATCAACTGGCGCTGGATTTAAAAGCGGCAGGCAACTCCGGATAGCATCCAAGCCTGCGCTATAATAACGGCCACCATCACTATCGGGAAACAATCGTGACCAGTATTACCATTACCCGCCCCGACGATTGGCATTTGCATTTGCGCGACGGCGAACAATTATGTGCTGTACTGCCGCATACGGCGAAACAATTTGCCCGCGCCATCATTATGCCTAACTTGCGGCCACCGGTGACTACAGTCGACATGGCGCTGGCATACCGCGCACGAATTCTGGCTGCTTTGCCAGCAGCGCTGCAATCCGGCTTTGAACCCTTGATGACATTGTATTTGACGGATAATACTTCGCCGGCGGAAATTGTTCGCGCGAAAGCAAGCGGGGTAGTGCACGCTGTGAAGTTATACCCGGCAGGTGCGACGACCAATTCGGATGCCGGTGTGACCGATATCGCCAAATGCTATGCCACATTGGCGGCAATGGAACAAAACAACCTACCCTTGTTGCTGCACGGTGAGGTGACGGATTCCGATGTGGACGTCTTCGACCGCGAGCAAGTTTTTATCGACCGGATACTTGCCCCGCTGGCACAGCGTTTCCCAGGTTTACGTATGGTGTTTGAGCATGTCACTACGCGCGATGCGGTGCAATTTGTAACAGCAGCATCCGACAATATTGCCGCCACGATTACGGCGCATCATCTGCTGTTCAATCGCAATGCGATTTTTCAAGGCGGCATCCGTCCGCATTATTACTGCTTACCAGTATTGAAGCGCGAAATGCACCGCCAGGCTTTGCTGGAGGCGGTCACTTCGGGTAATCCTAAATTTTTTCTCGGTACCGATAGCGCACCACATGGACAGACGAGCAAAGAAAATTCCTGTGGCTGTGCAGGCATTTTTACCGCGCATGCCGCTATCGAGTTGTACGCGACAGCCTTTGAGCAAGCGGGGGCGCTGGATAAATTGGAAGCATTCGCCAGCTTTCATGGTGCGGATTTTTATCGATTACCGCGCAATAAAGGTACGATTACGCTAAAGAGAGAGAGCTGGATTGTCCCGGAACAGTTGGATTTTGCCGGAGATTCGTTGATGCCGCTATATGCCGGTGCCAATCTAAGCTGGAAATTGGTGTGACGTGACGTCGGGAATATTCTTGCAAGGAAAATTACCAGTGTTTCAGCGCCCGGTTCCAGCGATAAAGCAGCCGGGCGAAACCGTTATAGGCATAACGCGCCAGTGATCCGATAACCGGCAATTGCAACAGCTTTGCCAGCCAACGCTGATTTGGCGTTCGCTGCCAAAGATGAATGAAAGCGTCGATGCCAATATGCAATTCACCACTATCGTCCTTGATGTGTAGTCGCTCGCGAACTTGTTCCAGCGGATTGCCTGTCTCTGACACCATATCCGGGTTGTTATGTACATCTACCCATTCAATGTTTTTGATACCGCACAATTGCATGCGTTGGCGTTGATTCTTTATTCCTGCATTGCAAACAGGACAGGCACTGTTGTAATACACTTTAGCAGGCATTCCGGAATTTGTTCTTATTTAAGAATCAATCAAGCATAGCTTGCTGAGAGTAACGTGCGAAGTGCACTGGATTGATTAAGCTTCTGATGTGCTTAATGTAATTCAGGATGTTGATTGATAGTTGTCCGTAAGTCTTTTTGTCTGTCCCCATTTTTCTTATGCCCCAATAACTTATAAGAGCAATATACGCCTAAGCTCAGTGCGATGATAGTTAAAAGAAGCGGAATAGGTGTCGGTATTTCCAGATACCAGCGCCACCATTCCAGACCTGCAAAGATGATAAAAATGGATGGTGCGATGATCAAAGGCAATACATCATTGTCGAGTATCTTGTGGAATTTTTCTTGTGTGAAACGGTTGGCATCGTTAAGAAAATTGTGCGTTTGAGACGGATGCTTGTTTGCTCTTTGTTTGGTGATTTTGAGGCGTAATTTTGGCATAGGAATAATTGTGTCAAAGTATTGTTGTAAATATTGGATTTAATCTAATCAGATCAATCCCTTGGTCTAAAACTTACAGCATTTATCGGTAATGTGAGCGAAAAGTTTATAGTGGACTTTATCCGTTTTATTGGAGGCTTCTCGAGCTTGCAATTCATAGCCTTCCGACTTTCAGGATGTCTCCGGATTTTGCTGATTAAAGCGCGAGTCACAATAAGAACTTATTATTCATTAGTGGTTTAAATTGATATAAATGACTATTTTATGATCAAAGAGCGCTGCTATTTTTTGCTTGACATTTCAAATAATCCACAGTTTTAAAAAATGATGGATATCACTCTGATATCATCCGATTAAAATAAAAAATATCCTACAACTGATTGATAATTCATAAATAACTAAGGTGTTAAATAAATAACCAATCTAAGGAAAATCCTTAGAAATTTGCGGGTTAACTATTCAAACAAGCTATTATTAACAAAGTTATCCACAGAATTTGTGGATAATGAAAAAAACTTTTTATGAAATAAGGTGTAAGTGTTGATACCGGTTTAAAATTGACAGCCATTACGGTTAAAAAATGACCAAGGGGAAACAGAGCGCAGGATACTACGCTTCTGTGGATAAGTGGACCGGACTGAGTTGGTTTTTGCCTCCTGTTGATATTTTAGTTTGGGGCTGTAGTAGATCAGGTTAAATCTTTCCGGGATTTATTCCCCCGCCCCTTGGGGCGTAATATATTCGTGTGAGCGAATATATACATAGTCGCCCCTGCAAAATTCACACAGTCATGCCGACAAACGAACGTTTTGTGTAAAAGGTGTTGATCAGTTGCAGCAGCGCAAGTCGCAATAAAGAATTCTTGATGCCCAAACGGTGTATAGCTCTCATCAGCCAGCGCAGATTGTAGCCAGCCGCACATAACACAGCGTGCAGTGCATCACCCAACTGACCTGGTAACCAGCAGCGATCCATTCGGTGATCCGACTTCAGATGCCCGATTGCAGGTTCCACGGCCTGCCGGCGCTTGAGCCAGCGCCGCTGCGGTTTCGTCAGCGACTTGTACTTGCCGCGATGGATGATTTCCACTGCCGGATTATCAGCATCCACTCCCCGAACCCGAGATCGGCAATAACCTGCTTCGGTATTGATCCGGTATCTTCGAGTAGCCTGTGCGTTTGTTCGAGCTGTTGGTGGAGAATATGACCATCGTAGGGATTGCCAGGAAAGGTTCTGGCACCGACTATCAGGCCGCTTTTGTGCGTAACAGCAATGCCGGCTTTAACTCCGAACTCGTAAGGTTTGCGTGCTTTGCCCTTGCCGATGCATTCGGCTTCCGGTGCGTGCAATGCATAGAGTTTGTTGTTGTCCTTGGGTTGCTGCTTATGAATCCGTCCTGCCCGTTCCAATAGCGTGGTCAATTGCTGCAGCGATGCGGCACAGACCGTCGTCACGGTTGCCAGTTTGCGCTGGATCTCCCGCAGCACGATACCAAGGATCGTGCGTTGGCGTTTAACGGTTTTGTGCAGACGCCGCAATTGCCTGGCGTGGGCATAGCCGCCTGCCCTTCGGCGCAGCGCCTTGCCTTCTTTGGCGTAGGTTTGCTTCAAGGTGATGCCAGCCCGTCTGGCTGCTTGCACAATCTTGCCGCGAGCAATTTCCAGTAACCGGCTATCCACCGGATGCGCAATTGCCTTTTCCTGAATTGTCGTGTCAACAATCACTCGTTTGAATTCAGCCGGTTTGACCGCCTTGGTGTGCACCGCAGTGTCAATCGTTGCCTTCAGCAGCTTCTCAACACCAGCTTCTCAACACCAGCTTCACCAATGGCGGTGCGGAAACGGCCAATCTGGGTGGCATCACACGGCAACTTCGATGTGTAATATTCCTCGCCGCTGAAATACTGCCACACCACATTCTCCGACCAGCGAACCACCAGCTCTTCGTCACTGAGGTTGAACGCATGCTTCAGATACAGCAACGATGCCATCAACCGGATCGGCAAGCGGGGGCGACCCGCAGTGCTCACGCCCCCACTGGCAATCGCCAATGTTGTGCCAAAAAGATCGTTGATCTCCAACACTTCACCCTGACGGTTTTTACGCTCAAAAGCAGGGACAAGTGCTGCTTCAATATCAGCCCACGGCAGTCGATTCGACAGCACTGCCAGGGGATGACGCAGATCAATTATCTGATCGAGACGCGCTCGGAAAAAATCATCGGTCGGCATTTCAGTTCCTCTTGATTCTCTCAGTGTTTTGATGCGAATAGTATAAATTCTCAGGGATCAATGCCGTCTAAAATTTGATGATTCCTGCAGTTCATGCAGGCTCTAAGTGTTTTGCAGGGATGACTACATAAGAGCCATAATGTAACGGTGCTGCTTTATCATCTGGTGTTTCCGGCGAAATATCGCCGCGCCGTATTTGACGAGGCTGTGGATGGGGTGTTGCGGGATGTCTGTTTAGATCTCGAACGGCGTTACCAGTTGAAGTTCATGGAGATCGGTACGGATAAGGATCATGTGCATTTTCTGGTGCAGTCGGTTCCCGCATACAGTGTCACAAAACTGGTAATACTGATCAAGAGCATCACGGCGCGGGAGGTGTTTCGCTTGTGCCCTCATGTGAAGAAACAGTTGTGGGGCGGGGAATTCTGGACTGATGGTTATTTCGTCAGCACAGTTGGCCGTCATGGCGATGAGGACACAATAAGAAATTACGTTAGAAAGCAGGGAGATGTCTATCAGCAGTTATACGAAGACAGACAACTCGCTCTCTTCTGATACCCCGCTGCTTGCGGCGGGGTTGTTCATTCTGAGTCCAAAGTTTGAGTATTTTTAGTTGTTGTTTAGGTGTTCCATAATTGAATCTGAATTCGCATTCTTTGAGAAACAGTGGAAATGATTCTTTAGGAATGCCATTGTATTTTCTTAAGACGCATTTAGCCTGATTCCAAAAGTTCTCAATGCCATTGATGTGATTCTTACCTTGAGCAAAGAGTGTGGAATGATTGATCCGTTCATGGTAAAAATGATTCACATCAAGCGCATTGTAACTGCGATAACAATCTGTATAAACTACGCTGTCAGGTGCTATTTTTCCGGCATTATGTAGCAGCCGCACAAAGCGGAAAATCGCACATTAATTATTCCAACCAACCATTACCATTATCTGAATTAATTTTTGGAATGATTGGTGTCCAATGGATTTTCCAGCGATAGTTGTTCTTGTTTTTCTCTCTCTTGCGCTGATTTTTCTTGTTCGTGAGTTTCTAAGGACTCAGGATGATCCAGATCATGAGGTAAAGCGTCTGAGATTTTTTGTTGCAGTATTTGCTGTGCTTGTGATGTTTCAGGGACTTGGCTTGGTTTTTCTTGGGATTTCTGTGACTTTTGATAAGCTTCCAGAATCTCAATTGCTGTTTTCTCGAACGGATCAAGTCCGTTCCATGATTTCGCCAATGTGCTTAATTGCATTGATATGCAATTCATCCTTATCCATCGCATATTTGCGCCACCGCTGTACTTCTCGTGTTTTCTGCGCTGTAGAACTCCGTGGCGAGTCTTGCAATTTTCAGGGCGTAGTCCGCCGCGCAAGGATAAAGTGCTCTGAGTTGTTCGGTGAGGTGACAGATTTTGGCGGTATTATTTCGTTGCGTCCCGGATATTGTTGTTTTTTTTAAGAGTAACAGGATCTTTGGGAGCTCACCGCGACGGCAACGAGTAGTGATTTAGTTGGAAACTTGCCAAAAGGCACTGATGCCATTGGTTGAGGTAGTGTCGGAACTGGGGAGTGTCAGCTTACTGTTATTTGTAAATTTTTTGTGAAGAATCTATCTCTCATGGCTGGGTTGTGCTTTTACAGAAGACGATTCAAAACTCATTAATTGAAAAGTTGGGAGAATAGTAATGAAAAAATACCTTTTAGGAGATCTGCTTAAGTCAATAATCATTTTAATGGGGTTGTCGGCAGGCTTAACATTTGCTCAAACCAAGAAAGCGGAGGGATACCAGACTTCCCAGCTTGAATTGAAAGAAGTTCAGAAACAATTGATGGAGAAATTGACGAATGAGGATAAAGAGAATCTAAGAATGTCCCAGAAATATTGGAATCGATTTAAAAATGCGGATTGCAGGAGCGAGCGTCAGGATAGGAGATGAAGCATTAAGCTGACTTGAATCGCGAACCTTGGAACGGATTCAGCACCTCAAAGAACGCTTAAGCAAATTGGAAAAGCAATCAACGTGATATGTGTGCAGCTGCATTTATTTACAGCTGCACACATATCACGCTGATTGCTGCTTTTCGATCATAAATACTGACCAAACGATCAATAATACATACTATTTCGTATTGTTTTTGGTCAGTTAATAATGCGAACTATTGATTTGTATAAATGTAATGGTGGCGGACGGTTCCCACCCGAAAAACTGGCTATCTAGGGCCTGTTAACACTACCTAAGTGCTTCGACGATGAGAGCGAAATGGATGAATGAGAGAAAAATGACATCCAGTTTGTCGAATCTGGAGAATATTCGACGGAATCCCTTGAGTCTGCGGAATAATCTTTCGATCTCATTGCGTTTTTTGTACATGGCGCGGTCATATTCCCAGAGCTCCAGCCGATTAGTTTTGGGTGGGACAACCGGGATATAACCGAGCTCCAATGCAAGCTGTCTGGTTTGATCACCCTCATAAGCGCGATCCATCAGCAGATGAGTAGGAGAAGAGACGGGGCCGAGTGCTAACAGGAGTTGTCGTCCTTCCGGTGCGTCATGTGTATGCCCCGGAGATAAGGAAAAGTTATGGCTGTTCTGGTATCTGCGGCAACCAGATGAATTTTAGTGGTCCAGCCACCTCGGGATTTGCCGATGGATTGCGGGCCGTTTTTTTTAATGCACCAGTACCATCAGGGTGCACTTTGATGCTGGTGCTATCCATCGAAACGGCTTCAATCTTGATGCGAATGATTTGTTGATGCTGCAGCTGCTCAAAAACTTTTTGAAGCACGCCGCTTTTCGCCCATCGATTCATTCGAGTGTAGATGGTATGCCAATTACCGAAACGCTTGGGTAGTCCGCGCCACTTGCAACCATGCTCGGTAACATACAGAATAGCATTGAGAATTTGTAGATTGGAATGACTGACATTGCCACGCTGGCGCGGCATGCAGTGTTCGATCTGTTGATATTGAGTTTCGGTGATTTCCATCACCGTATTATATCAAATAGTGTTAACAGGCCCTAGATTAGTTAGTCGCCCCTGCAAAATTCACACAGTCATGCCGACAAACGAACGTTTTGTGTAAAAGGTGTTGATCAGTTGCAGCAGCGCAAGTCGCAATAAAGAATTCTTGATGCCCAAACGGTGTATAGCTCTCATCAGCCAGCGCAGATTGTAGCCAGCCGCACATAACACAGCGTGCAGTGCATCACCCAACTGACCTGGTAACCAGCAGCGATTCATTCGGTGATCCGACTTCAGATGCCCGATTGCAGGTTCCACGGCCTGCCGGCGCTTGAGCCAGCGCCGCTGCGGTTTCGTCAGCGACTTGTACTTGCCGCGATGGATGATTTCCACTGCCGGATTGTCAGCATCCACTCCCCGGAACCCGAGATCGGCAATAACCTGCTTCGGTATTGATCCGGTATCTTCGAGTAGCCTGTGCGTTTGTTCGAGCTGTTGGTGGAGAATATGACCATCGTAGGGATTGCCAGGAAAGGTTCTGGCACCGACTATCAGGCCGCTTTTGTGCGTAACAGCAATGCCGGCTTTAACTCCGAACTCGTAAGGTTTGCGTGCTTTGCCCTTGCCGATGCATTCGGCTTCCGGTGCGTGCAATGCATAGAGTTTGTTGTTGTCCTTGGGTTGCTGCTTATGAATCCGTCCTGCCCGTTCCAATAGCGTGGTCAATTGCTGCAGCGATGCGGCACAGACCGTCGTCACGGTTGCCAGTTTGCGCTGGATCTCCCGCAGCACGATACCAAGGATCGTGCGTTGGCGTTTAACGGTTTTGTGCAGACGCCGCAATTGCCTGGCGTGGGCATAGCCGCCTGCCCTTCGGCGCAGCGCCTTGCCTTCTTTGGCGTAGGTTTGCTTCAAGGTGATGCCAGCCCGTCTGGCTGCTTGCACAATCTTGCCGCGAGCAATTTCCAGTAACCGGCTATCCACCGGATGCGCAATTGCCTTTTCCTGAATTGTCGTGTCAACAATCACTCGTTTGAATTCAGCCGGTTTGACCGCCTTGGTGTGCACCGCAGTGTCAATCGTTGCCTTCAGCAGCTTCTCAACACCAGCTTCACCAATGGCGGTGCGGAAACGGCCAATCTGGGTGGCATCACACGGCAACTTCGATGTGTAATATTCCTCGCCGCTGAAATACTGCCACACCACATTCTCCGGCCAGCGAACCACCAGCTCTTCGTCACTGAGGTTGAACGCATGCTTCAGATACAGCAACGATGCCATCAACCGGATCGGCAAGCGGGGGCGACCCGCAGTGCTCACGCCCCCACTGGCAATCGCCAATGTTGTGCCAAAAAGATCGTTGATCTCCAACACTTCACCCTGACGGTTTTTACGCTCAAAAGCAGGGACAAGTGCTGCTTCAATATCAGCCCACGGCAGTCGATTCGACAGCACTGCCAGGGGATGACGCAGATCAATTATCTGATCGAGACGCGCTCGGAAAAAATCATCGGTCGGCATTTCAGTTCCTCTTGATTCTCTCAGTGTTTTGATGCGAATAGTATAAATTCTCAGGGATCAATGCCGTCTAAAATTTGATGATTCCTGCAGTTCATGCAGGCTCTAAGTGTTTTGCAGGGATGACTAGGGCCTGTTAACACTACCTAAGTGCTTCGACGATGAGAGCGAAATGGATGAATGAGAGAAAAATGACATCCAGTTTGTCGAATCTGGAGAATATTCGACGGAATCCCTTGAGTCTGCGGAATAATCTTTCGATCTCATTGCGTTTTTTGTACATGGCGCGGTCATATTCCCAGAGCTCCAGCCGATTAGTTTTGGGTGGGACAACCGGGATATAACCGAGCTCCAATGCAAGCTGTCTGGTTTGATCACCCTCATAAGCGCGATCCATCAGCAGATGAGTAGGAGAAGAGACGGGGCCGAGTGCTAACAGGAGTTGTCGTCCTTCCGGTGCGTCATGTGTATGCCCCGGAGATAAGGAAAAAGTTATGGCTGTTCTGGTATCTGCGGCAACCAGATGAATTTTAGTGGTCCAGCCACCTCGGGATTTGCCGATGGATTGCGGGCCGTTTTTTTTTAATGCACCAGTACCATCAGGGTGCACTTTGATGCTGGTGCTATCCATCGAAACGGCTTCAATCTTGATGCGAATGATTTGTTGATGCTGCAGCTGCTCAAAAACTTTTTGAAGCACGCCGCTTTTCGCCCATCGATTCATTCGAGTGTAGATGGTATGCCAATTACCGAAACGCTTGGGTAGTCCGCGCCACTTGCAACCATGCTCGGTAACATACAGAATAGCATTGAGAATTTGTAGATTGGAATGACTGACATTGCCACGCTGGCGCGGCATGCAGTGTTCGATCTGTTGATATTGAGTTTCGGTGATTTCCATCACCGTATTATATCAAATAGTGTTAACAGGCCCTAGTTAGCACTTCTGCGGGTTGCTGCGGGCGGGAGAGAAAATTGCAGACAGCGTCTGCATTTTCGCGGGGTCATTCCACGGCTCCGCGGCTATCCAGCCGATATCCCATAGCCCGGTAGCCGCGCTGCCTCTTGTCCCACATCCGAAGCAACGCCGGGTGGCCAGTGTCAACGAAGTCAATGATACGAACGTCGGTTTTGCTGGCGTGTTCCCGGTGCAGGCGTCCTGCGTACTGCTGTAGCGTGCCTTTCCAGGACACAGGCATGGCCAGCACCAGTGTGTCGAGCGGCGGGTGATCGAAGCCCTCGCCAACCAGCTTGCCGGTTGACAGGAGAACACGGGGTGCGTCGGGCGGCAGTGCATCCAAGTCTGCCACCAGCGTCGCTCGCTGCTTTTTTGACATTCGACCGTGCAATACGAACGGTGTTGGTTGCAAACCGTCGAGTTTCACCTTGATGGCATCGAGGTGTTCCGTACGTTCGGTCAATACCAGCACTTTGCGTCCCTGCCCGATGGCATCACGTACCTCGGCGGCGATGGCTTCCGTTCTGGCCTGGTCATTGGCGAGATGCCGAAACACGTCTTGAATGCCTGCATCGGTGGGCAGTTCGATCCGTGCGTGGCGAGATCGAGGCACCACCTCCAGATCGTGAGGTGCACCGGCAGGCTTGGCCGCCGTGTACCGGATCGGTCCGCACTGCATGAAAATGATCGGTTGCTGGCCATCACGACGGATGGGTGTTGCTGTCAGGCCCAGCACGTACTTGGCCTTGGTCCGCTTCAGGATGGCATCGAACGATGCCGCGCCAACGTGGTGGCATTCGTCCACGATCACCTGACCGTAGTCTTCGACCAGTGGATTGACTTCCCCTTGCCGGGATACCGACTGCATAACGGCGATATCGATCTTGCCAGTGGGCTTGGCCTTGCCACCGCCGATGGTGCCAACCACACCTTTTCCTACACCCAGAAACGCTTGCAGACGCTCCTGCCATTGTTTGAGCAATTCGGTTCGATGCACCAGCACCAAAGTGTTCACACCCCGCCGCGCGATCATCGCTGCTGCGGTCACGGTCTTGCCAAAGGCTGTCGGAGCGCACAGCACGCCGTTGTCGTGGCTCAGCATGCCGGCAACTGCAGCCTCTTGGTCAAGACGCAAAGTGCCGACGAAGGAGACATCGATTGGCTCCCCGCTGAAGTGCTCATCGCGCAGGTCACAGGCGATACCGTTTTCCCGCAGTAAATCCAGCGCGGCATCGAGACAGCCCCGGGGCAAGGCAATGTGCTGTGGATAATTTTCGGCATTGCCGATGACGCGCGGCTTGTCCCACACGGACATACGCATGGCCTGAGCCTTGTAGAACTCTGGATTCTGAAATGCCGCCAGCCGAATCAGGCGGTTGGCCAATGCCTGTGGCAATTGAGCCTTCTCGAAATAGATCAGATTGGCCAGCGTGACCGTCAACGACTTCGGCATCGGGACGGACAATTTTTTGGCTGGCGTGGCCTCGCGTTTCCAGGGTGTGGCAAGATCCTCTTCGTCGATGAAGGTGACGTCCAGTGGATGAACACCACCCGTGGCACGCAGAATGGTTGGCTCGATATCGTGTACTACCATGGGCAGGATGGATGCGAGGAAACCCCACTGATCCGGATACGGGCGCAGATCGGCATCCACGAATACGCTGCAACCATTCTCGCGTGGCCATTTCTGTAGCGGCAAGGCGATCAGGTTGCCGAAGCCACCCTTGGGCATCGTGTCCTGGTTCGGAAACAGGCGGTCGTAGGATTCCAGCTTCAGTTGCCGAGTGCGTGAGCACGTATGGCTGATGATCGCCGTGCCCAAACGCCGGGCATCACGGGCCGAAACTCGGCTGGCAAAAAATACCCACACGTGCGCACCTTTGCCGGATCTCGAAATCTCCAACGCAGCTGGCACGCCCAGCTCCTCACAGGACTGCATGAAGGCCCGGGCATCGTCGCGCCAGTCGGCCTCGTCAAAATCGACTGCCAGAAAATAGCAGGTGTCATCCTCCAGTAGCGGATAAACGCCGACCGTGTGCTCGCCAGCCAGATGATCGTAGATCACCGCATCCGACAGAGGTATCAGCAGGCGGTTGCTGCAATCGCCGCACTTGATGCGCGGTTTTTCACAGACACCGGCGCGCCACTCGTTGGCGCAGGCTGGGGCATAGCCTGACTTGCCCGAGGTCTTGCCTTCCCAGCGGATTGGGTACACATCCGTGCGCCCGCGAAACAGACGGCGGAACAGCGCCACCTTTTCAGCCGTGGAAAGGCGGGATGGTTCTGGTTCTTGAGCCGCAATTGCGGCTGGCTGTGGCAACCGCCACTCAATGCCGTGGGTTTCGAGCAGCGCAATCAGGCGGGCATTTTCGGCTTGAATGGCTGCAAGCTCTGACGAGTCGGCCATTGACCGTTAATCCCCATCGATGTCCGGTTGACTGTTGGGCTCAATCTGGTTGAGCAGCCGGTCAAAATCGCTTTCAAACAGGCGGTCCTGCACAATGCGGTACTTTTCAAACTCGCTTTCGGCGTGGGCCTTGGCGATTTCTGCCGTGACCTTGCCTGCGTCCTGCAACACCTCGCGATCGGTGGCCTCGATGAAACGGTTCAGGCGGCTTTCCCAATCCTGCATGGTCATGGGAATCTTGCGCTGTGCCATGTCCTCGGCTACATCCAGATAGGCGTTGACCAAGCGGGAGAGTTGCGCCATCTCAACCTCGGTGAGGTAGTTCTTGGCCACCACCACATCGAATTTCTGAATCTTGCCCGCCGGGGCATCCTTCCGCGTGCTCAGCCCCATGTTGGGCTGATCGGCATCGGCGCGGCAGTAGACCACCTCGGCCGCTGTCTGACCGTGAATGGCCCAGTGCAACTTGTTTTGCACCGTGGCGAAAAAACGCTTGGTGGCCTGCGCCGTCACGTCGTAGTCCATCGCCGTGGCGTAGATGTCTGTGATCTTCTGGTAGAACTTGCGCTCTGAGAGGCGTATTTCGCGGATGCGCTGCAGCTGCTCTTCGAAGTACTGCTCGGTGAGCACGAAACCACCTGCCTTGATGCGCTCATCATCCATCACATAGGCCTTGATGGTGAACTGCTCGATGATGCCCGTGGCCCACTTGCGGAACTGCACCGCACGCTCGGAATTGACCTTGTAGCCCACCGCGATGATGGCAGGCAGGCTGTAGTGCTGGGTGTTGTAGCTCTTGCCGTCGGAGGCAGTTATCCGGAATTTCCGGATAACTGAATCTTCCTGCAGCTCGCTGTCACTAAAGATTTTTTTCAGGTGCTCATTCACCGTGCGCACGTTCACGTCGTACAGCACGCCCATCATTTTTTGGGTGATCCAGACGTTCTCTTCGGCGTACACCGCTTCCACGCCGCCCTGGCCGCTGGCGGCGATGAACGTCAGGTATTCCGCCGCCGAGGAGCGGACGATGGAAACCTCGGATTTCTTGGGCGGCTGGGGTGGTTTGCGCTGGGTCATATCACGCCGCCCACGCCTTTGAACTTCTCAACAAAAGCCGCGATTTTCTGGAACACGCTTTGCTTTTTGGTCAGGTACTGCGGGTTCAGCGGGCTCATCTTGGGCAGAACAGCGTTGAGCTCCGTGCCGCTATCACTGGCGAATTCCCGCTTGAGTGAGGTGGTGATATAGCGCCGAGCCGCTTCGGCATTCAGATTTTCGGCGCTGATCAGCTCTTGCGCCTCACGCTGCTGTTCGGCTTGGGCAAAGGTGAAGAAAGCATCAATCACACTGGCCTTGTCACCAATCTGATCCAGATCGGTCTGATTGATGAAATCGACCAGCAAGCTCTCTTTGGCCCGGTTGCCCAGGCTGGCGCGAATGACCCGGCGCACTTCGTCCACCAACTCCGATTTGCTCTTGATCTTCTTGTTGTGCTCAAAAATCAGCTCCAGGATGTAATCCAGATTGATTTCCTGTGATTTCAGCAGATCCACCTCAAAGACCACGTCATCCCAATCGATGGTGGATTTATCCTTCTCTGCCCCCGCTTTGTCACGACGCAGCCAGTCGCGCACATCGTTGTATGTCGAGCGATAATCCTGAATTTTCCGCTCGGCCGGCAGCGTGATGGTTTGGAGTGCAGTCAAGTCATCGTCACTTAAATAGTGTTTTACCTTGAACGCCTCAACCGCAGCCGGGTCGGTCATGTCGACGGTTTGCAAATCCTTCAGGCTGGCGAATTCGTCGTAGTTTTGCAGCACGTTCTCAACGCGCAAATACTCGCCAAACAGTTTTGCGAAGGCTTTTTTGTCCGCCTCTTTTTCAATAGCAGCGGGGTCAGGAAAACGCTGCTCCAGTTCCTTCACCACTTCTACAAAGCCACGCCGCGCCTCGCCGGTGGTCGCATCGGTGAAGCCTTCCATGTATTCCTTGTAGCTCTTCTCCAGCACCACGTTCTTGGTGTTCTTGTCGCCGAACAGGGTGATGGCGTCGATGGTTGCCTGTTCCAGGTCGCGGAAGGTGACGATATTGCCGAAGGTTTTGGTGGCGTCGAAAATACGGTTGGTGCGCGAGTAGGCCTGCATCAGCCCGTGGTAGCGCAGGTTTTTGTCTACGAACAAGGTATTCAGCGTGGGGGCGTCAAAGCCGGTCAGGAACATGCCGACCACAATCAGCAGGTCGATTTCCTTGGCTTTGACCTGCTTGGCCAAATCGCGGTAATAGTTCTGAAAACCGTTGCTGTCCACGCTGAAATTGGTTTTGAATAGCGCGTTGTAGTCCGCGATGGCTGCGCTCAAAAACTCTTTGGCGCTACTGTTCATGGCCGAGACATCAAAACTTTCGTCCTGAATGTCGCCGACCGCATCCTGCTCTTCGTTGGCGGCGAACGAGAAGATGGTGGCCACCTTCAAAGGCTTCTCGCTGCCTTTCTGCAGCTCCCGGAACGATTCATAGTACAGCTTGGCGGCGTCCACGCTGCTGACTGCGAACATGGCATTGAACCCTTTATTGCCCGCTTGCAGGCGGTGGGTTTTCTGCCGGAAATTGTTCAGGATGTATTGGGCGATCTCGCGGATACGGTCAGGGTGCAATAAGGCCTGCTTGTTTTCCGCCGCGCTGAGTTTTTTCTCGTCCTGCTCGGTTTCGATGGCTTTGAACTGCGGGCGGACATCGTTGTAATCCACCTTGAACTTCAGCACCTTTTCATCACGGATCGCATCGGTGATCACATAAGAATGCAGTTCGCGACCAAACACGCTGGCGGTGGTTTCTGCGCCCAAGGCGTTTTCCGGGAAAATCGGCGTGCCGGTAAAGCCAAACTGATAGAACTTCTTGAATTTCTTCTTCAGGTTCTTCTGCGCTTCGCCAAACTGGCTGCGGTGGCACTCGTCGAAGATGAACACCACCTGCTTACCGTAGATGGGCAAGTCGGCTTCGCTCTTCATCAGATTGTTGAGCTTCTGGATGGTGGTGACGACGATCTTGTTGTCGTCCTTTTCCAGATTGCGTTTCAGGCCCGCCGTGCTGTCTGAGCCATTCACGCTGTCCGGTGAAAAGCGTTGATATTCCTTCATGGTCTGGTAATCCAGATCCTTGCGGTCCACCACGAAAAACACCTTGTCGATGAAGTCCAGCTCCGTGGCCAAACGCGCCGCTTTGAAACTGGTCAGGGTTTTGCCCGAGCCGGTGGTGTGCCAGATGAAGCCACCACCCTCAAGCTGGCTCCAGTTCTTGGCCTGATACGCGCTGTTAACCTTCCACAGAATGCGCTCGGTGGCGGCAATCTGATACGGGCGCATCACCAGTAGCGTGTTGCTGACATCAAATACCGAGTAGTGCAACAGCACATTGAGCAGGGTATGTTTCTGGAAGAAGGTGGCGGTGAAATCCTTCAGATCTTTGATCAGGCTGTTGTCCGCCTTCGCCCAATTCATGGTGAAGTCGAAGCTGTTCTTGTTGCGCGCCGTGGTGTTCGCAAAATAGCGGCTGTCGGTGCCGTTGGAGATCACAAACAGCTGCAGGTACTTGAACAAGGAATGCTCGGTGTTGAAGCTTTCCTTGCTGTAGCGATGCACCTGATTGAAGGCTTCACGAATCGCCACGCCACGCTTTTTTAGCTCCACTTGAACCAGCGGCAGGCCATTGACCAGAATCGTCACATCGTAGCGGTTGGCATGGCTGCCGGTCTGCTCAAACTGTTTGATCACCTGCACCTTGTTGCGAGCAATGTTTTTCTTGTCCAGCAGGTAGATGTTCTGGATGCGCCCGTCGTCGAAGACAAAGTCGTGGATATAGTCGTCGTGAATCTTGCGGGTTTTCTCAACGATGCCATCACTGGGTTTATCCAGCCAGGTTTCGACAAACCGCAGCCACTCGCCATCTGCAAACTGCACGTTGTTGAGCGTTTGCAGTTGCGCGCGCACATTGGCCAGCAAGGCCGCCGGCGTGCTCAAATCGGGCAGGTGTTCATAGCCCTGATTGACCAGATCTTGGATGAACTCGCGCTCCAAGTCATATTCGCTCTGATAGCTTTCTGCGACCTTCCATTCCTGGGTGTATTTATCCAGAACGATGAAGTTTTTGGATTCGGCAATCGTCTTGGCGTAATCAACCATTTTGTTGTTCCTGCTGCCAGAAGCCATAGTTGCTCTTCAAGTGATCGAGCAACAGTTTTACAGTCGCCTTCTCAGCTTGCGTTGGCGCCGCAACGGCTTCATTCGATAGCGTGCTGTGGCTGGTGAAATTGATGATCCGGGCCAAATAGAGCTGCTTGTCATCAGGCAAAAGCTCTGACCACTTCGGGTAGCCCAGAAAACTGGCCGTTTTCTCGTAAAGATTGCGCAGCAAGGTGAAGTGAAATCTTTCCACCTTGTTGTCGGCAATCGCCTGCTCAATGGTGTGCTTCAGGTGCAGGTGATAGGAAAAGCTCTTGTTGGAGTCGCCCTGCTTTTCCGTGAGGGCAAAACTGCCATCATCGAAACGCTCCAGCAGGTAGCACAGCTTGCTGCCCAGCTCATTGAACAACACGTTGTAGAACAGCGGGCTGTGCGTCGTGACGATGAACTTCAGTCCGGATTGGCTGGATTTGATCAGCCCTGCCAAGTTAACCGCCAGTTCGATCAAGTGGTTTTCATCCAGCGAACTCACCGGATCGTCAATGAATACGTATTCGAGCCTATTGAAAGCATCGGTGGAGCGGTTTTCGGCGTCTGCGATGTTCAGCTCGGAAATCAACTGCTCCAGCAGGGCATTGAAAACGCTCCAGATAAAATTGCTTTCCTCGCCTTTCGATATCTTGATATGGGGTTCTGGCTGTTCGTTGCCGCGCTCAAATGAAAATCGAACCGTCGAAAAGTCCGCGCTGAAATGCGGCGTCAGCTTTTCGCTGGTGTAGTTCTGAAAGGTCGTCGTAATGCTCTGATCCTGACCTTGCTCTTCGAGTACCCATTTGGTGAACGCGTTGGGTTGGATTTTCAACTTGGGCTCTGCATCCAGCCCCAGGTCGTTGTCCCAATAGAACAGATCTTCGGTGAAAGCGCTGTAGTAGAGGATTTTCTTGGCTGCCAAATCAGACGCCTGCGCCTCTTCACCCTCCGCTTTGGGTGCAATCAGCGCCTTGAACGCCCGCGACAGACGGGTCTTGCCCGTGCCGTTGAAGGCGTAGATCAGCTGCACCTTTTTATCGGTGTTTTGCAGTTGCTCGGCGATTTCGGTCAGCGTCTTGCCCATGTTATGCCGCAGCCTCATGCTCTGCGAAGCTCAACAGCTTGTTGCGGTAATGCGCGTATTGCTGACGGCGCGCCTTGATTTCAGCGGGCAGGCCGGAAGAGAGGTCGTTTACTAGCGTGTCGAACTTGTCGAGGATGGCGACGATGCGCTCCTGTTCTTCGAGGGAAGGAACAGGGATGCGAATTTTTGAGAAAGCATCGACCAGGAGCGTGTTGACTTTGGTGCGCGCCACATACTTCGCTTTTTCCGCGATGAACGACGTGGTCTGCATGCAGTACGAAACAAACTTCGGGTTCATGCCATGGCGGAAGGCATAGCAGTGGTCGTGAATAGCCACCTCGTCATCGCCGAGCCATGCCACGGCCTTGCCGACATCTTCAACAGTTTCGCCAACGTCGGTGATGACAACATCGCCGGGCTTGGCGTAACGCAAGGTGCCTGCCATATCCGAACGGACTTGTGAGATGGCGTGATCAGCCCACACGCCGTATTGCGTGTAAATCTCTCCGTAGTGGATGACGCTGATGCCATCATCCACGTAGTCCGCTTTCGTAAAGCGACGACCACGAATGAATTGACCTATTTCATTCAGCATCATCCACCTTATGCTTGCTTGCTTGCTTGCTTGCGTCAGCGTCCGTGCGTTCGCCGAAGGTCAAGAGCGCGTCGCGGTAATACTTGTATTGCCGCCGACGCGCCTCCAGCTCCGCCTCCAGCTCCGCCTCCAGCTCCGCCTCCAGCTTGGTGAAAGTGTCAAGCACTTTCACGATTTCGCGCTGCAATTCGAGCGGCGGTACGGGAATCCTGAATTCACGAACTCGACTATCTGGGATTGACGGGTAGTTTCCCGGAACCAGCTTCTCCTCTATGTATTTTCGGAATCTCTCCGTCCCAAGAAGATGTGCAAGGAAGTTTGTAATCACCTGGTTTTGAATTGGTCTTAGAACGCAATATCCAGTGCTGGCAATCTGCCCGTCAAACTCAGCAGGAATTACTGCCCAACGCATCTGCGTTGGTCGGGTGGTTGCGAAAATAACATCACCCTCACGAACGATCTGTTGGGCGCGACTCGGCGCATCGTCGGCGCTGATCGTTGCTGTTTCTCCGATCGTTCCCGTGACTCGATCTACTGAAGTCAAATCAATATATTGAAAATCGGTACCGCCCGCATTTGCCCATCGAATATTTGAGCCACGAATGGTCACATCAGCCAGCGCCTTGAATTCCACCCCATTCGGGCAGTGTTCGGCAATGAGGTCATCAATACGGCTCATGCCTCGCCTCCTTCCAGCTCAGCAACGATGGCATCAATCTGAGTTCGCAACTCTGCCTGTCGCACCACAATGCTGGCGATTTTCGCGTTGAGTGCCTTGATGTCCACCACTTCGCGGGTGTCCTTGGCCTCGATGTAGCTGCTGACCGAGAGGTTGTAGCCGTTGGTGGCCACCTGCTCGAATGGCACGGACAAGGCGAAGTGATCGACATTCGCCTTGCTATCGAACACTGCCATGATCTGTTCGATGTGCGTATCCAGCAGCACGTTGTTGTTGGTTTCTTTCTTGAACAGGCCGCTGGCATCGATGAACTGGGTGGTGGTGTCAGTTTTGTGTTTCGAGAGCACCAGAATATTGACCGCAATCGTGGTGCCATAAAACAGATTGGGCGCGAGTGAGATCACCGTTTCGACGTAATTGTTGTCCACCAGATACTGGCGGATTTTTTGCTCGGCCCCGCCACGATAGAAAATACCGGGGAAACAGACGATGGCAGCGCGGCCTTTGCTGGAGAGGTAACTCAGCGCGTGCAGCACAAAGGCAAAGTCGGCCTTGGATTTGGGTGCCAGCACACCGGCAGGCGCAAAGCGTTCGTCGTTGATCAGGGTGGGATCGTCCGAGCCTATCCACTTCACCGAATATGGCGGGTTGGAGACGATGGCGTCGAAGGGTTTGTCGTCGCCGAAGTGCGGGTCGATGAGGGTGTTGCCCAGTTGAACGTTGAATTTGTCGTAGTTGATGTTGTGCAAGAACATATTCATCCGCGCCAGGTTGTAGGTGGTGTGGTTGATTTCTTGCCCAAAAAAACCTTCCTCAATGACGTGTGCATCGAAGTGCTTTTTGGCTTGCAGTAACAGCGAGCCCGAGCCACAGGCCGGGTCGTAGATCTTGTTCACGCTTTTCTGGCCGTGCATGGCGAGCTGGGCAATCAGCTTGGAGACATGCTGCGGGGTGAAGAATTCGCCACCGGATTTACCCGCGTTGGCTGCGTAGTTGGAAATGAGGAATTCGTAGGCATCGCCAAACAGGTCGATGTGGTTTTCCTCAAAATCCCCGTCGTGCGAATCACCAAAGTCCAGTTCGGCCACGCCCTTGAGCACAGCGGCCAGACGGAGGTTTTTGTCTTTGACGGTGTTGCCGAGGCGGTTGCTGGTGGTATCGAAATCGGCAAACAGGCCTTTGATGTCGTGCTCGGACGGGTAGCCGTTGGCTGAGCTTTCAATGGCGGCAAAGATGGTGGCCAAGTCGGTATTCAGGCTTTCGCGGGTAGCGGCACTGGCAGCGACCTTGGCGAACAGCTGGCTGGGGTAGATGAAGTAGCCCTTGGTCTTGATGGCGTCATCTTTGATGTCTGCGGTGATGACGCTGTCGGGCAACTCGGCATAGTTAACGCTGTCGTCACCGCCTTCGATGTAGGCCGCGAAGTTTTCGCTGATGAAGCGATAGAACAGGGTGCCGAGCACGTATTGCTTGAAGTCCCAGCCGTCGACAGCGCCACGCACATCGTTGGCGATGGCCCAGATCTGGCGTTGCAGGGCGGCGCGTTGTTGGATGCTGGTCATGCTTGGTTTCCTGTCGAATCGTTCATTTTTTCTTCATCCGCGCCGCCCGCGCGCACCCATTCATCTACCTCGGAAAGCTGGAACTTCCACAGCCGCCCCACACGATGCGCGGGCAGGCCCTTGCGCTCCCGCCAGCGGTAAACGGTGTCCTTGGCCACACCCAAGTGCGGGGCGACATCTTCGGCGGTAACCCACGGTTCGGTAGTCATGGCATTGGCGCTCGGGTGGTATGAGTCAAAGTCGATGAAGATCGTTGAAAGTCTACCAGAGGGGCTGGCTGCCGACCACCTTGAAATGCCCGTGATGGCTTGATCAGGGTGAGTAAAGGCGCCATTGCCCCATTTACGATGGCTGTTACGCCGATAGCTTGGCTTCCTGATCGTTCAGCGCGTGAATGGACGTGTGTTCAATCAACCCGGAGCCAGCCATGACCACCCATTCCACCGCCCTCGATACCTACCTGCAGCGCCTGCCGCTGATCCTCGACAAGATTGAAGCCCTGCAGCAACTGGCCGAGGACCGCTTCGGCCACGCCCCTGACGCCATCCACTGGGGCCAAGTCGGTGACCTCGGGCGGGTAGATCAGGCGCTGGACGACCTGCTGGCGATCTTTGACGGCCAGGTCAAGTAAGGGGGTGACCATGGGCGCATTGCACAAGCTCTCCCCAGCCCAAAGCCTGCTGCTGCGCACTGCAGCCCGCCGTGCCGATTGGCGGGTAATTCCGCCCGGCACCCTGCGCGGTGGAGCGCGGGCCAAGGTGCTGGCTGCGCTGTTGGAACGCGGCTGGATCGAGCCTTCCGACGGTGGCCACCGGTTGACCGACGCGGGCTACGCAGCCATCGGCCAGCAGCGACCTATACTGCCGAACGACGTCCAAGCGGTGGACACCATCGACGATCTCCAACTTCTGGAGGGCATCCCAATCCGCCCTGGCACCAAGCTTACCGCACTGGTGGTGGCGTTGCGCCGCCCGCAGGGCGCGACCAGCCTGCAACTGATGCAGGTCACTGGCTGGCAGCCGCACACGGTGCGCGGGGCCATCTCCGGGATGCTGCGCAAAAAGCTCGGCCTGAACGTGGTGCTGACGCACAACAATTCCGGCGAGCGGGTGTATCGCGTAGTCTGATCCGCACTGGCCGTGGCGTGAATTCAATTCACACCCTTGCCGCAAGGGTGTCCAAATTCTGGATACCCTTGGTGGCCGATTTTGCGGCTTCTGGCGGAGAATTACCGGCAAACCCGCACCAGCATTGAGTTCTCGCCCCGGCCGTTTTCGCGCGCACCGGGGTGCAAACCTGCGAACCCGGTACGCACTCAGGTTCGCACCTTACTGCGTTGCCGCCATCCAGCACAGGTCCGCGTTGACCGGGCTTTTGGCCCATCGGGCCGTAACGCCGGGTGCGAACTGCAAACCCTGCAAACCTTGTTTTCTTGGCAGTCGGTGGCGCAATGCTGCGCTGTCGCCCCCCGTATTGGATTTTGGCCAGGAAGGACCCGTCTTGCCTGGGCAGGTCGCCGCTTCCCGGTCCGGTCAGCGCCACAACTCGAGTGAGGTGAGCATTCCCAATGCTCACCCTCTCTTTAGAGAGGAAACACCGGGAAGCCGGGAATGCGTTGATTTCATTGGGTTTTAATCCTTCCCGGCTCGACTGGGAAGAATTTGCCCCGGGAACGATTTAACCTCTTGATTTTGCTGGCGGTAAATCGTTCCCACCCCATGAGCGTTCCCGGTGGGAAAGCGGGAAGCCGGGAATGATTATCGAGGGCGGGAAGCATTACTCGGTGACTGGCCGACCAGCGCTGGAACGAGTCAGGTGGCCGGTGATGAACACCGCTTGGCCTTGGGCGACCGGGCCATCGGGCACGTCGAGCCACTTCACCAGCTTCGAGCCTTCGGCCATGGCCGTGATCAACTGACCCTGCGCCAGCAAGGCATCCACCCAGCCGGAGAGCCGGTGTTTGCCGATGGCGTGGAAGGCTTCAGGCAATTCGTGGCGGCGCTCGTACAGGCCGTTGCCGCCAGTCTTGGTGTAGGGCTGGCCATCCCGCGCGGCACGGGCGATGGCGGATTTCAGCGCAGGCAGCAGGTCATCCGGCTCTGGCAGAGTCTGGCGCAGACGGTCGGTGTAATCGACCAGCAAGCCGCTGGCACCGCGCAAGAAGGTGGTCACGCGCAGGTTGGCGCGGCCATTGGCCTTGACCACGCCGCCCATCACCACGCGGCCACGCTCAAAGGGCTCGCCCAAGGCCTCGCAGAGCTTCCTGGCCTGATCTTCCTTCGGGTGCCACAAGGCATAGACCGCCCGCACTCCATCGACCAGACCGCCAGTGCCCCGGATCGCCTCGCGGGCCTGCTCGGGTGTGGAGGCCTCGCGCTTGGCAAAGTGGTGCGACACGATCACGGCTGCGCCCGTGCTGGCCGCCAACGCAGCCAAACGCGAACAGACGAACTGGGCGTTCTCCGGCACGTTCAAATCCAGCGCGCACAGCGGCTGCAGCGGGTCGAGCACCACCAAGCACAGCTTGGGCATGGCCTTGAGCTGCCGCTCCAGATCCATCCACGCTGCCGTGGTCGCGGGGCCCCGGGTGGCGGGATCGGGCGCAAACAGCGGCACCGCGCCACCGGCATCGGGGAGTGGCAGCACGTACAGCCGGTCTGGGATCGGCCCAAGAGCGTTGAGCCGGTTGTGAACCTCGATGGCATCGTCCTCGGCGGTGATGTAGACCGCCATGCCGTGGCCTGCCAGTGCACCACCGAACAGTGTGGGCGCATTGGTCCAGACGCCATCGAAGGCTGCGACCTCACGCGTGAGGGCCAGCAGCAGGAAGGATTTGCCAACCCCGCCCGCAGCGGCAATCAGCGCAGCTTGCGCCTGGGGGAACACGCCTTCGACCAGCCAGCGGCGTTGCTGGGGCTGCCCGGTAAAACGATCTGCTGCCCGCCAACGGGAGATGTCCAGCACTGGGGCGGCGGTGATGGCAACGTCGGTAACCGACTCGGAGGTGCGCAGCAGCGCTTCGACATCAAAGCCTTCGGCCACTGCGTCGGCAGCATCCCACTTCGCGGGCTTGTCCTGTGGCACACGAACACGGCGGACCGAGGCCCCGATGCTCGTCAGTTTCTGGATAGCGGCAGCGGCATAGCGCGCGCCTGCCTCATCGTGATCAGGCCAGACGGCGACCGTCTTGCCTGTCAGCGGCGTCCAGTCGGTCTTGTCGATGGCTGTGGCTGCACCACCCATGGCGGTGGTGGCGACGATGCCCAATTTCATCAAGGCGTCGGCGCACTTTTCACCTTCGACCAGCACCACGGCATCCGCTGTAGCGATGGCTGGCAGGTTGTAGAGCGGACGCGGCTCCGGCATCCGCATCGCCCGCGTCCGCACATCCCACGGGCGGTACCGCTTGCCGGTGGGGGTGTCGTGCCGATACATACAGACCAGCAGACTGCCATCTGCCGCCAGGTAATCCCATTTGCCCGTGTGCGGGCCGAGATCGTCATAAGCACGGCTGGTGTGCAGCACTGGCGTGGTGGCGATACGCGGCACCATCAGCCAATCGCCCGCGTCTTCCAGCAGATCGCTGAAATCGGCGGGCAAGTGGTAGCCCCGGGTGCTGGCCCACAGCGCCAGCACATCGCCCGATTCGCCGGTCGCGAAGTCGATCCACAGGCCACGCTTGGGGCCTTCGAGTTCGACCACTAGGCTGTCGCCGGGCTCACCTTGCAGGTTGCCGATGTAGAACTGGCTGCCGCGCCGTTTGCCACGCGGAAACAGATAGAGCAGCACCGATTCCAATTGGTCCAGCAATCGAGAGCGGATTTCATCCTTGTCGTGGCGCGGCAGGATGAGGTCGGCGGCATCGTTGAAATCGAAAAAGGAATGGCGGGCCACCGTGGCGGTTTGGGTTGTGGCCGCCATCATTGCGTGTGCTCCGCATCCAGCCGTGCCTTGAACCAGTCGCCATTGGCGCGCACGCAGTAGTAGGCGCGACCGGGACCGGGGTCCTTGGCGTCGGGCACGATCCGCAGCTGTTCGCGGGCATCGTAACGCCAGCTGCCCGGGCCGAACATCTTGTCGAGCATCGCCTCGACGCCATGTTCGGCAATGTAGGCACGCAGTTGTCGGGTGAGGTTGTCGCGCTGGCGGCGTTGGGCGCGGTTCATCGCCAGATTCCTTCGCTGATGGACTGGCCTGCGGTGCAGCGGCGGGTGCGCAGTGCCTCGTGCGCCGACACATCATCCATCCGGTACAGCACGCGGCTGCCCAGCTTGAGAAACGTCGGCCCGTTGCCGGTCATGCGCCAGCGCTCGAGGGTTTTTTCAGAAAGTCCCCAGCGGGCCGCCAGCGTGCGCGGGGTGATCAGTTCTGGCAGCGTGTTTTGCATCGGAATCTCCTGTCGTCGTTGGGGGACGCTGTCCCGTCGAGAGGGATGTGCGCCCGTAATGAGGAGATTCTTCGCCTGCTGATTTCTGAAGGCAAATGGCCAAAATTCGCTTTTATACGAAACGGCCGCCGATAGCCCGATCCATTACTCTAAATTGCTATCCGCTTCAGGGCTTTTTTACAACAGCGGGCCGGATGTCTAGATCATCTACGGCTGAATCGTGCCCGAAAACCCTCATTCGCCCGCTGCGCCCTGATCGACCTGAACTGTCTCCGCGCGGACCATTGCTCCTGTCTGAACCATTCTCTAAATCGACAGGAGCCTACCGTGAATCTGATCCGCCGCAGCAAGAAATCCACCGACGACACAGCAAGTACCGAATCCCCTTTGAATGAAATCGGGGACGTCAGAGCTGTGGCGCAAATATTCGACCGCCTGCGCCAGCAGAACGCGCAGTACGACCAAGCCATTGCGGCACTGGTCGCGGCAAACCGCATCACCTGCGGCTGGGAAAAACCAGCCGAACCGGAGATGACGCTGACCGTCCAGCGAGATGTAATGGCAGCCTTGGGCGACGCGGATGCGCTGGCGAAATTAGATCAAGAACACCAGCAGGCGCTGGCACAGGAACAAGCCGCGCGCGTGAAGGCCACGCAGCAGGTGCTGGAAGCACCCACCCGCGTCAAAGCGCTGGAACAGTACATCAACGATCTGGCCGGGCAGATGGTCGCCGGGCTGGATGAGACGCTGATCGATCAGGAAATTCGCCGCATCTTCCGGCCCAGTGCACGGCGGATGTTGGAGGCCGCCAAGACTTTCGTGCAGGCCTGGCGCGAGATGCAGAGCGTGGAGGCAGTACTGCTGCAGCGCGTGCGCCTGACCCACACCCGCGTGACCGGTGATGCCTGCACTCGCTATGAGCACGAGCTGATTGGACGGCAGCGCGATGGTGAATTGCTGCCCACCCTGATCGAAGGGGTGCCGTTTGAAGAATTGCGCGAGCTGAACGACCTATTTACGAGCACCGACAACGAATTGGTCACGGCACTGGATACAGCCCTGCGCAGTGCAGGCTTCGATGGTTGGGGCCTCAAGGTGTACCACCCCAAGCGCAAGGACGATGAGCGCCGCATCTACGCACCCGATCCCAATCCGCCCAAGAAACACCTCGATCACGGTACCGGCCAATCCAGCGTCGTCCGTGTGGATGTGTGAGGGCGGCAGTCATGGAAATTCAGCCTTCCCGCCAGCATCAGCCGGGGCGCTTCGGGCCGCTGTCGCCACGCATCGCACCCGGGCCGGATGGTCTGGATCGCCTGCCTATCAGGCAGCAGTTCTTGCCGCCAGCTGCACAGGCAGCCATCTCGCGGGATGACGGCGTCGGTGCACAGCCTTCTGCTTCCCAGACATCGTGGGGCGAGACCCCGATCACTGTTTCTGGCAGGGCATCGACGACCATCGTGCGCAGGCCGCGCCGCATGCGGATCAAGCTGCCATGGTGGTGGCGCTGGTTGTGTATGGCCGCGCGCATCGAACGTCGCCTTCAACGTTGGTGGCAACGCCACGTCCAGCGCCCACCGCGTCGGCATCGCCGCCGGTGACCACACCGTATCGAAAGAGCATGGTTTGACTTGGCTTCTGCTCGCCACAGCGCGTTCATGGACCTGTCTCAACCACAGGAGCAAAAAATGACGGACACCCCCAATGGCAGCATCTCGGCCCAACTGGCCGCGTTGCCATCCCTGCCCATGGCTGACCTTTGGGCGCTTTGGGATCAGCATTTCCCCCGGCGACCCAGCCACCGCAACCGCCACTATGTGGAATCGCGTCTGGCCTACCGCATCCAGGAGAAGGCCTACGGCGCGCTGCCCACCAATATCCGCAAGATGCTGGTCGAGGCCGGTGCCAAGCATTCCAAGATCAAAAGCAGTGTCGGACGCAATGCTCAGACCTTGTTGATGCCCGGCACCACGCTGATCCGCGAATGGGATGAGCGCCAGCATCGCGTCACCGTTACGCCGGATGGGCTGTACGAGCTCAACGGTCAGGTGTTCAAAAGCCTGTCGGCGGCGGCGCGCCACATCACCGGCACGCAGTGGAACGGGCCGAAGTTCTTTGGTCTGCGCGACGGCAAGGCAGGTGGTCAATGAACGCGCCATTGCTCGTATCACCCAAACGCTGCGCGGTGTACTGCCGCGTCTCCAGCGATGAACGGCTGGACCAGTCCTTCAATTCCATCGATGCCCAGAAGGAAGCCGGGCACGCCTTCATCAAAAGCCAGAGCCACGAAGGTTGGATTGCGGTGGCTGATGATTACGATGATGGCGGCTTCTCCGGCGGCAATATAGACCGGCCCGCCTTGAAGCGCCTGATGGCTGACATCCAGATGGGCAAGATAGACATCGTGGTGGTCTACAAGATCGACCGGCTGTCGCGCTCGCTGGCGGACTTTGCGCGCATGGTCGATGTGTTCGACCGCCACCGCGTCAGCTTCAGTGCCGTCACGCAGCAGATCAATTCGGCCACTTCGATGGGCAGGCTGATGCTCAATGTGTTGCTGTCCTTCGCGCAGTTCGAACGCGAGGTGACTGGCGAGCGCATCCGCGACAAGATCGCTGCCAGCAAGGCCAAGGGCATGTGGATGGGCGGGCCGCTGCCGCTGGGGTACGACGTGCGGGATCGGCTGCTGATCATCAACGAGGTCGAGGCCAAGCTGGTCCACCGCATCTTCGATGACTTCGTGACCGTGCGTTCGGCCACGCTGATGGCCAAGGCCTACGGCGCGGAAGGCGTGGTCACCAAGGGCGGCAAGGCCTTCACCAAGCAGACCATCTACAAGATGCTGCACAACCGGATGTACCTGGGCGAGATCGTCCACAAGGGGCAGAGCTTCCCCGGCCAGCATCAGGCCATCATCACGCAGGCGCAGTGGGATGCCGTCCATGCGTTGATCGCCACCGATGGCATCGAGCGGCGGCGCGACACCAATGACCGCCAAAGCGAACCGGTGCTGCTACGCGGCCTGCTGTTCACGTCCGATGGCGAACGGCTGGTGCCCAGCTACACGGTCAAAAAGGGCAAGACCTACCGTTACTACAGCCCGATCAAACACCGGCGCTTCGGGGCGTGGGCCAGTCAGCACGGCCCGCTGCCAGCCGTGCCGATTGAGCAACTGGTCACGCAGCAAATCGTGGCGGCACTGTTGGCACCGCACATCGTGCAATCGGTGTGGGAACGGGTACAGCAACTTCGGCCTGACCTGACCGAGCCGCAGGTCGTGCTGCCGATGCGCAACCTCGCCAGCCTGTGGCGGGAATTGTTTCCTGCCGAACAGTGTCGTCTGGCTCAGTTGCTGATCGAGCGGGTCGTGATTGCCGACGGCGGGCTGGAAATCATCTGGCGCAATCAGGGCTGGCAGGAACTGGCCAGGGAATTGATGCCTGGCAGCATCGGCGCAGAACTGCAGGAGTTGGAGGAGGCGATATGAAACCAAAAGTGCAACCCTTGGGCGCAGCCATTGCCCGCGAGCGCCGGGATGGTGGGCAGGTGAAGCTGTCCACCTTCATTCCGCTGAAAATCCGCAAGCGTGGTGGCAGCAAAGTGGTGGTGCGCCCGGACGGCCAGCTTGATGCGCCGGGCACGGTGGCCGCCCAGATCGACCAGCCCCTGCTGGTGGCGCTGACGCGGGCCTTCTACTGGCAGCAACTGCTCGACGATGGGGTGGTGGGCAGTGGCAGCGAGATCGCCCAGCGCGAAGGCCTGCACCACTCGACGGTCAACGAGCTGCTGCGTCTGACTCTGCTGGAGCCTGCCATCATCCAGACCATCCTGGCCGGGCGGCAGCCTCGGTGCATGAGCCTGCTGTGGTTCCAGCGCAATCCGCTACCGACCGACTGGATGGCGCAACGCAAGGTGGTAACGGCGTTTGATGCCTGACCGGTCGCCTTGGTTGACGATGAACCGCTGCGCGTAAGTTGTTGATTTTGCTAGAGCCAAAACAGCGCCTACCCGCAGGCCAAACGGAGAATAGAGACAGATCTGGAGCCAGAAATGCTGAAAACGGCACGTTTCGGCAGGTAGCCACCCGCAACACTGATGGCCGGAACCCCGCGTAGTGCGGGGATTTCAGGCAAGAAAAAGGGCCCGGAGATTATCCGAGCCCTTCAATTTGGTGGAGGCGGCGGGAATTGAACCCGCGTCCGCAAGCCCTCTACAGACAGTTCTACATACTTAGCCAAATTATTTGATTTGACCCGGCAACCGCCAACCGGCAGGCTGATGACAGGCGAGTCACCTATTGTTTAACGTTCTGTAAAGTGACCCTGCAGAACGCGATCCCCGTTAGTGACTCTGCTGTCTGTTGCCAGACCCGGCGTTGAGGCCCACCGGTGCAGAGGCTAGCCGATTAAGCGGCTAAAGCGTAGTTTTCGTCGTTTGCGACTATTGTTTTCAGATGGATTTACGAGGTAATCTGATCCTCGGTATGCCCTGCGCTGCTTTGCAACCCACGTCGAAACCGGATCGCCCCCGGGTATTCGTAAAGGTCATGCATAAGATGATGATGATACAAAAAAGTTCAAATCCTATGTGTCGCGCATTTTAACAGAATTAATCAGGAAAGCTTTAAAGATAGCTTAATAGTTCTCTAGGGTGATCGATCAGATACCGGGCGCCCCAGGTCTCCGGCGGTTGATCATTTCCCAGATAGCCGTAGCGCGCAACGATGGGTTGCATGCCGGCTGCCAGGCTGGCCTGAACGTCGCGGATATCGTCGCCGAGATAGATGCAGTGCGTGGGGGAAATGGCGATTTTGGTGCTGGCGGTTAACAGCGGTTCCGGGTGCGGCTTGGTATTCGCCAATTCATCGCCGCAAACGACGCAGGTAACGCGCTGCGCCAAGCCGAGCATTTCAATCAGCGGATGTGCGAATCGTGCCGGCTTGTTGGTTACAATACCCCAAGGTAAGTTGCGTTTTTCCAATTGGTCGAGCAATTCGCTGACACCCGGAAACAAGCAGGTATCCTGGCATAAGCGTTGGGTGTAGAAATCCAAAAATTCGTCGCGCATCGATTCATAGCCGGTGTCGCCCGGTTTGATGTTGAAGCCGAGTCCCAATAAGCCGCGTGAACCGGCGGAAGCCAGCGGACGGATTTGCGCGATGGGTAATTCGGACAGGCCGCGCGCAGTACGTTGGCGATTCAGTGCATGGCCAAGGTCGGGTGCGGTATCGGCCAGTGTGCCATCGAAATCGAAGAGTACGGCTTTAATCATGAATCAAAGAATTGCAAAAAAGACAAGAGCGGCGATTGGATTAATTACGGTAAGCCATGATGTAGTTGACGTCGGTGTCATTTTCCAAGGCGTAGACTTTGGTAATCGGGTTGTACGTCATGCCGATCAGTTGTTCATCCGTCAATCCGGCATTGCGCGCCATGCGCGCGAGTTCGGATGGTTTGATGAATTTGGCGTATTCATGCGTACCGCGCGGCAACAGCTTCAGGATATATTCCGCGCCGATGATGGCAAACAGATAGGATTTCGGGTTGCGGTTGATCGTTGAGAAGAAAACCCAGCCACCCGGTTTGGCCAATTGCGTGCAAGCACGGATAACGCTCATCGGGTCCGGCACATGTTCGAGCATTTCCATGCACGTGACCACGTCGTAGTGTTGCGGTTGTTCTTTGGCGAGCGATTCCGTCGTGATCTTGCGGTAATCGACGTGATGCCCGCTTTCCAGTAAGTGCAGTTTGGCAACCTTAAGCGCCTTGTCGCTCAGATCGATTCCAGTGACATGCGCACCCATCGACGCCATGCCTTCCGACAAAATGCCGCCGCCGCAACCGACATCCAATACCGTTTTTCCGGTTAGTCCGCCGGTGAGGTCGTTGATGTAATTGAGGCGTAATGGATTGATTTCGTGCAATGGTTTGAATTCGCTATTGGGATCCCACCAGCGGTGCGCGAGTTGGCTGAATTTTTCCAGTTCCAGCGGATCAGCATTAATGCCGTCATTTTCCATATGCATTCCTTTGTGACGAGTGTTGAGATGTTGCTGCGATGCGTTCATGCCAGTATGCGGCGCGGTATTGCAGTTCAACCGGATCGAGCGTCATCAGTTCTTTATCTTGTAGCAGCATTCTACCATTTACCCACACATGACTCACTTGTTCGCGGCTTGCTACGTAGACCAAGTGCGAAACCGGATCGTAGCAAGGCGAGAGGTTAATGCCGGAAAAATCAACAGCCGTGATGTCAGCCACCTTTCCGATGGCTAATGAACCGGTTATTTCTCCCAATCCCAGCGCGTTGGCGCTATTCAAAGTCGCCATTCGCAATGCTTGGTGCGCGGGCAGAGCGTCGGCCTGGCCGCTGGTCGCTTTGGCCAGCAGCGCAGCCAGACGCATTTCTTCAAACATGTCCAAACGATTGTTACTGGCCGCGCCATCGGTGCCGAGACCGACATTGATACCTTGATTCAATAAAGCCGTAACGGGTGCCAGTCCGCTGGCAAGCTTCATATTGGATGACGGGCAGTGGGCGACATGGCAGCCGTATTGATGCACGAGTTTTATTTCATGTTCGGTCAGATGCGCCATGTGTACGGCAATCAGGTTCGGGCCGAGCAGCCCCAGTTGCTGAAAACGTTCAATCGGTCGAATACCGGTAGATTCCAAGCTGAGGCGGATTTCATCCTGTGTTTCGTGCAGATGCGTGTGGATAGGCACGTTCAGTTGTTCCGCATACGTCAGAATGCTGCGGAACGTGCTGTCACTGACGGTGTAAGGCGCGTGCGGCGCAAAACAAAAGGAAAGCAGCGGATGCTGATGATATTGGTCGCGTAATCCCAATCCCTTGGCCAGATAATCGTCCGCATCACTGGCATAAGCGGTGGGAAAGTCGATCACGACCATACCGATGACTGCGCGCATGCCGGAACTGATGGCAGCTTCTGCACAAGACTCCGGGAAAAAGTACATATCGTTGAAACAGGTAATGCCGCCTTTGATCATCTCGGCACAAGCCAGTTGCGAGCCATCCAATACAAACTGAGCATTGATATGCCGGTTTTCTGTCGGCCAGATATGCTGATTGAGCCACTCCATTAACGATAAATCATCGGCCAGCCCGCGCATCAGGGTCATGGCGGCGTGGGTATGCAGGTTTATCAGGCCAGGAATTAAAACGTGATTGTTCAGTGTGATCGTTTGTTGCGATTGATAGTGGAGTCTTGCTTCAGCTATCGGTAAAATATCTTTGATGATTCCATCAGCAATTGCGATGGCATGTTGATTCAATGCCACTTCAGCGGGTTCAATGGGAATAATCCAGTTTGCTTCTATCAATGTGTCGATTGGCAACGAATTATTCATATGTGCTGGAGTATGGAAAGAAAAAAGCCCTGCACTTAGAGGCAGGGCTTTTTGAGTAAAAATGATAACCGGTTTCGCTTATCGGGTACCCGCTACTTCGATTTCAACACGGCGATCCGGTGCCAGGCACTCAATCAATGCCTTGGTTTTTTTGTCGCCGACACAACTATTTCCAGTTACGGGATTTGCTTCGCCTTTTCCATCGACAAAGACGCGGCTGGGCTCTACGCCTCGTGAAACCAAATGAGCTTTGACAGATTCAGCACGGCGTATCGACAACTTCTTGTTATAGTCATCAGATCCGATACGATCGGCATAACCGACTGCGATGATGGTATCGTACTTAATACCTTTTATACCATTAACAAATTCATTCAAAGATTGAATGCCATTGGGTTTAAGTTTGGCACTGTCAAAGTCAAATAACGCATCAGCAGAAAATGTAATTTTCTCCGGTGCTGTTTTAGCGGCTGCTGCACCTGCGGCTGGGGCGGCGACTGCTGCATCTTCCGGTTTTTTGACCAGATCCGGATCGCATTCGTGAATCGCCATAGCCGGTGTCCAGTAACCGGTGCGCCAGCAAAGACCCGTTGTGTTTCTTGCAACTACACCGCGATCATCAACACCATAAGCTTCTGGTTTTTTTACCGTTTTATCCTTATCGATAACGGTTTCTTGTGCCAGAACAGCACCAGAAAACATTACTGGTATAAGAATCATTCCCATGAGAGTATTTTTAGCTGATATTTTCTTCATGCTGTTGTCCTTTTTAATGAAAACTGCGGGATTTATATTGGTTATGCAAAAAACTATTTTGCATTTGAAAACTTTCTAGCATTCTACTACTTCAAGCTTTTGAGTGTGCAATTATCAGTTTGTTTGTTTATTTTATCAAATCAATATGTTGTAAAATTGCAACAAGTCTGTGATATTCCGAGCCGGAATGAAATGAATAATTTTGTTCGATTGAGTGATCGATTGTGGATATTTTGGGCAACAAAATTAATAGCATATCGATCGAGCATTGTTTCTTGTATGCGATGCCGCGCATGCGTCGCACGAAAGCCGGTGAATTATCGGCTTATCGGACGTATACTGTCAGGCCGCCAAGATGATGGGTTTTTGCCTATTAAATTGGGTGAAGTAATATTGATTGATGGAACCTTAAATCCCGGGACATTGTTGTATGACTGATGAAGCAGCAGCTTTAACCTTGTCGGCGCAGAATCTGTGGCGCAATTATGATCAGCTTGTCGCGGTGCATGAGGTTAATCTGCAATTAAAACGTGGCGAGGTGCTGGGATTGCTCGGACCCAACGGTGCGGGTAAATCCACCACGTTGCGCATGTTGACAGGTAATTTGGCACCGAGTAACGGCTGCATTGAGATTTGCGGTATCGATTTATTGGCGAAACCGCAGGAAGCCAGAGCGCATTTGGGTTTCTTGCCTGAGATTCCACCGCTTTACTTGGATATGACGGTGGATGAATATCTGCGGTTTGCCGCGCGGCTGCACCGAGTTAACAAAGAATCAATGAAGATGGCATTGGATAATGTGAAACAACGGTGCGGCCTGGAGCATCGCGGTAAGGATTTGATCGGTACCTTATCGAAAGGCTATCAGCAACGTGCCGGCATTGCGCAAGCCATCATTCATCATCCGGATGTGATTATTCTCGACGAACCGACAGTAGGTCTTGATCCCAATCAGATGCGCGAGATCCGTCAGTTGATCAGAGAACTGGGTACTGACAGCAGTGTGATTTTATCAACGCATATTCTATCCGAAGTTGAGAATGTCTGTGACCGGGTGCAGGTCATGCATAGAGGGGGCGTGGTATTCGACCAAACAATGGCGGAATTGCGCCAGCAGGGCGACAATCTCGAGATGGTTTTTACACAACTGACTCAGCTCGTTTAGCAATAGACAAAGCGGAATTTTTATGATGATTGCGACCATTATCCGTAAAGAGCTGCATATGTTGTTTATTTCGCCGCTCGCCTGGTTGTTGCTGGCGTTGATTCAACTTGTGCTGGCTTGGGTTTTTCTGGTGCGGCTGGATGCATTTCTCGAGATTCAATCGCAGTTGCTGCAAATTGCCAACCCGCCGGGGATTACCGAAATCATTGTGTCGCCGGTGTTTATGATCGCGGCGGTGCTGTTGTTGATGATTACGCCATTATTATCGATGCGTCTGTTGGCTGAGGAACGCCGCAACCATACGTTGACATTGCTGATTTCAGCACCCGTTTCGATCGCGGATATCGTGTTGGGCAAGTTTCTTGGCCTCATGCTGTTTTTTTTCGCTGCCATTATGCTCATTGTGATGTTGTGTTTTTCACTGCGCATCGGGGGTGCGCTGGATTTTGGCTTGTTGCTCAGCAACACGTTCGGTTTGTTATTGCTTGCGGCGTGTTTTGCTGCGCTCGGGCTCTATATTTCAAGTCTGACGGCGCAACCGGTCATTGCTGCGGTAGGTTCGCTGGGTGTGTTATTGGGATTGTGGTTGACCGATCTGGCTAGTAATTCAGCGGCTGGCTGGTTGCACTATTTTTCTCTATTGAAGCATTTCAGCCAGTTTAATCAAGGTCTGATCGATACCTTCAGTATCGCCTATTTTATTCTGTTCACGACTACGTTCCTGGCGCTGACAATCCGTCGGCTGGATGGGGAGCGGTTGTATGGCTGAACTGGATAAAAAACTGCAGCGGCATTACCGGGCGCACAGTTGGCTCTTTGCCGTTTTGCTCCTGGCGCTGGTTTTTTTGCTGGGTTATCTTGCGCAGCAGACACGGCAGCAATGGGATGTCAGCCAGAACGGGCGTAATAGCTTGAGTGAAGCGAGCATCGAAATCCTGCAGAAACTGCAGGGACCGGTGCAAGTAACCGCATATGCTTCCGAGCAGGATGCGCAACTGGGCGATATCCGCCAGATCATCACCGACTTTATCGCACTGTATCAGCGCCTAAAACCGGATCTTTCCTTGACATTTATCGATCCGGTGGAACAGCCCGTTCTGGCGCAGGAAGCGGATATTCAAGTCAATGGTGAACTGGTCATCCGCTTCAATCAGAAGATCGAGCATTTGACGGCGATCAACGAGCAAGCATTCTCCAATGTTTTGATGCGACTGGCGCGCGGAGAAGATAAGTGGGTTGTCGAGTTGAGCGGTCATGGCGAACGCAGGCTTGACGGCAGCGCCAATTACGATCTTGGGGAATTCGGCCGTCATCTGCGCACCAATGGCTTTAGCAGTCAACAGCTCAATCTTGCCATTCAGCCGGATATTCCCGCTGCACATGCCAGCACGTTGCTGATTGCTTCGCCGCAAACCGATTTGCTGCCGGGAGAGGTGGAGAAATTGCTGGATTATATCGATCGCGGCGGTAATTTGCTGTGGTTAGTCGATCAGGAATCGTTGCGCGGCTTGCTGCCTTTGACAGAAAAATTGCGGCTGACGCTGACGCCCGGTGTCGTTGCCGATCCGCAAGCGGCACAGCTCAAAGCGCCGATCACTTTCGCGCTCGGTGCAATTTACGGGCCGCATGCGATAACCAGCGATTTTAATTACATCACCGTATTTCCCTTTGCCCGCCAGCTCATGCTGGATGAGAATGAAGAATGGCATAGCGTTATTCTGGTTGAGGCGGCACCGCAAGGGTGGATTGAAACCGGGGATTTGAACGGAGAAATTGTTTTTGATCAGGATGCGGATGTGCCGGGGCCGGCCAGTATTGCGGTGGCGATGTCGCGCAATATTCAGGATCGCGAGCAGCGCATCGTTGTTGTCGGTAGCGGGCATTTTCTGGCGAATACGTATCTCGGCAACGGCAGTAATCTGGATTTCGGCATTAACTTGATCAATTGGCTGACCGGCGATGAAGAGTTGATCATGATTCAGCCGCGCGCAACGCTGGATAGCAGCCTGGTTTTAAGTGAACTCGAACTCACACTGATTGCGGTGGGTTTTCTGATTGTGCTGCCGCTGCTGTTCCTGGCCAGCGGGATCGTGATCTGGTGGCGCCGCCGGAGAAAATAATGATCATGACGCACCACACGCGGCTCAATCTAGTCATGACGGTTACGATTATCGGTTTGATCGTGTTTCTCTATTTCAAACCGCAATCCTCAGGCAACACGGAATATCCGCTGACGAGCGGCTCCGTCGAGGCTGCGCAACACGTGCGCATCGTCAAACAGCAGCAAGAAACGGTGCTCAAGCGGCGAGACGGCCATTGGTATTTGGTAAAACCGGTACAAGCCTGGGCTGACGATGAAAAGATTGGAAAGATTCTGGAAATTCTCCGGGCGCGGAGCCAGCAGCGCTTTCCACTGGCCGATTTGGGGCGTTTTGGCTTGGAGCGCCCGCATGTGCAATTATCGATAGACAATGCGCGCTTTGATTTTGGCGGATTTGCCCCGACCACTCACCAGCAATATGTAGCAACCGGCGATTATGTATATTTGCTGGCGCCGCGCTATGCACTAGCATTGCCGCGCAACACCAGCGATTTGATTAACCCCGGATTGCTCGCGCCCGATGAAATTCCGGTTAAATTTGAGTTGCCGCATGGCGAGGTGGAATTTTACGATGCGCATTGGCGCGTGACACCGCAGCATGCGGACGATGCATTGAATGCGGAAACGCTGCACCATTGGGTTCGATTGTGGCAAAGTGCGCGTGCTGTTGAACTGAAAACGGCAGCCGAGTTGACTGCCAATTTTGCCGAAAACGGCTTGATAACAATCGATCTGCGAGATGAACGGAAAATCAGGCTGAAAATTCTGCAAAATCAGTTTTCAATCGTCTTGTTGCGCATCGAAGAAGGGATCGGCTATCAATTTCCGCTCGAAGCAGGGCGGCAACTGCTCGATCCTTCTGTGTTTTCTGCCGCAAATAGCGCTCGGTAGCCGATGCCGGAATTGCCGGAAGTCGAAACAACGCGGCGCGGAATCGCACCTCATTTGACCGGAAAAACGATTGCACAAGCCGTTATCCGCAATCACCGGTTGCGCTGGCCGGTGCCGGGTGAATTGCCGGCACTATTGCCGGGATTGACCATCCGGACGGTAACGCGGCGTGCCAAGTACCTGTTGCTGGATTGCGCTGCGGGAACGTTGCTCGTTCATTTGGGAATGTCGGGAAGTTTACGTATACTTTCAGCAAAATCAGAGCATGATAGTCAGTATCCGCAAAAGCATGACCATTTTGATCTGATTCTACATGATCAAACGATTTTGCGATTGCGCGATCCGCGTCGTTTTGGCGCAGTGTTATGGCATGTAGGCGATGTTTGGCAGCATCCGCTGTTGCTGAATCTCGGACCGGAGCCTTTGACCGCGGATTTCAGCGCAGCGCAATTGTTTGAGAAAACCAGGGGTAGCCGTACCGGCATTAAACAGACCTTGATGAATCATCACGTCGTGGTGGGTGTCGGTAATATTTATGCCAACGAAGCTTTGTTTCTGGCTGGTATCAATCCTAAAACCGCCGCTGGCAGAATTGCCTTGGCGCGTTATGAAATACTGGTGCAGGCGGTGAAGCAAACGCTGCAGCGGGCGATTGAGGCGGGAGGCAGCACGCTGCGCGATTTTGTCCACAGCGACGGAAGTTCGGGTTATTTTCAGCAGCAATATTGGGTTTATGGACGGGCAGGCCAATCGTGCAAAAAATGCGGAGGTGTCATCAAACATATCAGGCAAGGCCAGCGCTCCAGCTTTTATTGCCCGGCATGCCAGCACTGATGGAATGCGGTTTATAACATATCAAGAAAGATCATATGAACATTACATTTATTGGCGGTGGTAACATGGCATCCGCTTTAATCAACGGATTACTACAGCAAGGCTATGGTACGGAGCAATTGCGCGTGGTCGAGATCAATGCGGAAAACCGCGACAAGCTAAAGCAATCATTCGGTATTTCGGCGGTGGCCGATCTTGCCGGTGGTATAGTCAATAGCGATGCCATTGTATTATCCGTCAAACCGCAACAGTTATTCGAATTGGCGCAGAAACTGGCGCCGCTATTGAATAATCAATTGATCATATCGATTGCCGCGGGAATTTGTGCAGCCGACCTGATGCGCTGGCTGGGCGGCTACCGGCGGGTGGTGCGCGCGATGCCCAATACGCCGTCGCTGGTACGTTCCGGTGTTACCGGTCTGTATGCAGCCGCTGGTAATAGTGAATCGGATAAAGAAAATGCTGAATCGATTCTTGCCGCGGTGGGGTCGACACTTTGGGTCGACGATGAGGAAATGCTGCATGCCGTGACAGCGATTTCCGGTAGCGGACCGGCTTATGTTTTCTACTTTATCGAAGCGATGCAACAGGCGGCGATAGAATTGGGCTTAACGCCGTCTCAGGCCCGGCAGCTCAGTTTGCAGACATTCGCCGGCGCCAGCAAGCTGGCTAGTGCGAGCGATGAAGATGCGGCGACATTGCGTGCCCGGGTGACCTCGAAAGGCGGCACGACCGAACAAGCAATACTCGCTATGGAAAAAAATGATATTAAGTGTAAGATCATAGCTGCCATTCATGCTGCCAGCAGACGCTCGCGGGAATTAAGCGATGAGTTCAGCAAAATATAGAGTGCACAAATAACTTGTCAGCGATTTTTTAATCTCTGCGGGTTCAATTCCCCGCCCCTTGGGGCGAAAGCTGGTTGAAAAACCAGCAGATTGAAGAACGCAGTTAATACCCCGCTGCTTGCGGCGGGGTGCTTTATTTATCAATTCTAGTTTTTGGGAAATTGTCATGTCCAGTCAGATCTTGGTTTTTCTTGTCGATACTATTCTGGGGTTGCTTTCCTTAGCGTTGTTGTTGCGTTTTTATTTTCAACTATTACGCGTTCCTTTCTACAACTCGGTCTCCCAGTTTCTCATTGCCGTGACTGATTTTATGGTACGCCCGGCGCGCCGGTTTATTCCGGGGTGGGCTGGAATCGATTTGTCGACGTTGATGCTGGCTTGGTTATTGGAAAGTATTATCGTAACCAGTACATTTATGGCACAGGGCTATGATTTTGAAGCGAACATTGTGACCTCGCTGGGAGTGATGGGGTTGCTGGGCATCGTCGAGATTATTGAAACGACGCTCTATATCGTGTTGCTGGCGATCATCATGCAAGCCGTTTTATCATGGGTTAATCCGCATAGCCCGTTAGCACCGCTGCTGGATAGCTTTACCAGTCCGTTCCTGGCTGTTTTCCGCAGATGGATTCCGCCGATCGCCAATGTCGATTTGTCTCCCTTGTTCGTGCTGATTTTAATTCAGGTGTTGTTGATGATCGTGGCCGGGATACATAAGGAAATCACCCTGATGCTTTTTTAAGCGGCTGCTACGGTCATGGGATGGCATCGGTATGATGAAGCGAAAAATCTTGTTTTGACGCTGCATATACAACCGGGGGCAAAAAATACCGCAGCGGACGGCTTGCATGGTGAAGCGCTGAAGATAAAACTCGCGGCACCGCCGGTTGAAGGCAAAGCAAATGCTGCATTGATAAAGTTTCTTGCTGAGCGGTTTGATGTGCCGCTTTCTCGCGTGATATTAAAGCAGGGGGATAGATCACGTCATAAAGTGATCATGATTCAGCAACCTGCATATGGTCCGGAGGTGCTATTTAGTGAGGCGCCAGACTGATTGCCGCTGTGTTTTTTTATTGGAAGAATGGTAATGGAATTGATTTTGTGGCGTCATGCCGAGGCTGAAGATGGTTTTCCGGATATGGCCCGGCAGTTGACAGAAAGGGGGCGCGATCAGGCAAAACGCATGGCGGATTGGCTCAAACCAAAATTGCCGGAAAATACACGGATAATCGTCAGTCCGGCACGCCGGACTCAGCAGACGGCAATGGCACTGGATTCCGATTTTGCAACCGAAGATGCGATAGGTCCGGGCGCCAGCGCCCATGCTGTTCTGGCCGTGGCTGGCTGGCCTGACACGCGCGGTGCGGTCGTGATAGTCGGTCATCAACCAACATTAGGTGAAATCGCCAGCTATCTGATTCCGGTTATTCCTGCCGGCTTGCGTGTTAAAAGAGGCTCAGTCTGGTGGATTCGAGGTAAAGAAAAAGACGGCGCAGTTGAGCCTCAATTGCATGCCGTGATTTATCCTGAAATGTTATGAGTTTTCCGTTGCCGATCCGGATGTCATGCCGCGGTTAATTCTGTTCAACAAACCCTATGGTGTGATTTGTCAATTTACACCGGAAAGCGAGCACCAATCACTCAAAGATTTTATTCCATTACCGGACTTTTACCCGGCGGGCAGATTGGATGCGGACAGCGAAGGCTTGGTATTGTTAACGGACAATGGAAAGCTGCAACAGCAATTGAGCGATCCGAAATTTAAACTACCCAAAACCTATTGGGTTCAGGTCGAAGGTAAGCCGGATGAAGCGGCACTCAACCAGCTTCGTCAGGGCGTGATTCTGAAAGATTTTAGAACCCAACCGGCTCAAGCTGATCTAATCGATGAACCTAGCGGTTTGTGGCAGCGTATTCCACCCATCCGTTACCGGAAAAATATTGCTACGACTTGGATTTCCCTGATTGTTACTGAAGGTAAAAATCGCCAAGTAAGGCGAATGACGGCGGCAGTGCTGTTTCCTACACTGCGGTTGATTCGTTATGCCATCGGCAAATATACGCTGCAAGGTCTTGCACCGGGAGAGTGGCGTTTATTGCGCGATGTCTGATTATTGATAAGGCCGCAGATTTAAAGCAAATAATCATTGCTGATTGATATTTCATTTCTGTTGGGTGTAGTATAAAATTTAAAATGAGGGAAAGAGTGAAAAATGAGTATTAAGAGACTGTAGAGAAACAGTCGAAGTGAACGATGTTGCCATTAAGTTGATCGAAATAGGCAGTGTGCAGGGAGTTGTTTTTATATATCGGCTTGCGTCTGAGTAAGCCTCTAAAGGATGATATTTATATGATTTCTGATTTTTTAACATTGATATCGGGTGTGATTGATATGCCATGGTGGGGGTACGTTGTCGTCACCTTGGTTTTAACACATATCACCATTGCATCCATCACAATTTATCTTCATCGCCATTCAGCGCACAGAGCGTTGGAATTGCATCCGATACCCAGCCATTTTTTTCGCTTCTGGCTGTGGTTAACGACTGGAATGGTTACCAAACAATGGACGGCAGTTCATCGCAAGCACCATGCGAAATGTGAAACGAAAGACGATCCGCATAGCCCGGTCATTTATGGTATTAAGAAAGTTTTAACCGAAGGCTCGGAGCTGTACAGAATGGAAGCGAAGAATCAGGAGACTTTAAAAAGATACGGTTACGGTACACCTGATGATTGGATCGAGCGCAATGTTTATACCAAGCACAGTGCCAAAGGTGTTGCGCTGATGTTGATTATTAATGTGATTTTGTTTGGTCCCATTGGATTAACGATATGGGCGGTGCAAATGATGTGGGCGCCAATTTTTGCAGCAGGTGTTATCAATGGCGTTGGTCATTATTTTGGCTATCGTAATTTCCGTGCAGAAGATGCCAGTACCAATATTGTTCCATGGGGTATTTTAATCGGCGGTGAGGAGCTGCATAACAATCATCATGCTTATGCGACGTCCGCACGATTATCGAACAAATGGTATGAGTTCGATATCGGCTGGTTATATATTCGTACCCTGGAAATACTGGGGCTTGCGAAAGTTAAGAAAATTGCGCCGAAGCTGCGTCTTAATAAAGCAAAAACGCAGTGTGATTCGGATACATTGCAAGCTGTTATTTCTCATCGCTATGAGGTTCTAGCTAAGTATACGAAATCGTTGAAGATGACTTTTGCAAATGAAATGGTTCATTTGAAAGAAGTAGCGGCGCAATACGGCGTGGATAACACCACTTTGAAGCGCTGGATTTTAGCGGATTCTAAAACACTGCAGGAACATGAGCGTGAAAAGCTCAGTCACGTGTTGAGCAATGCCAAAACGCTGGACAAGGTTTATACCATGCGCGAAGAGCTGGCCGAAATCTGGCAGCGTTCTACGGCATCAACGGAAGAATTGGTTAAACAATTGGAAGACTGGTGCCGTCGTGCTGAAGAGAGCGGAATCGAAGTGTTAAGAATTTTTTCACAGCGATTACGCTGTTATGCGTAGCCAAAAAGTGTCAATAAAAAACCCGCCGCGGCGGGTTTTTTATTGACGTTATAAATAGTAGGTAATTTATTTAAGCTTTGTTTCTTTGTACTTAACGTGCTTTCTTGCAACAGGATCAAATTTCATTATTTCTAGTTTCTCAGGCTTTGCACGTTTATTTTTAGTGGTTGTATAAAAATGCCCTGTACCTGCTGAGGATTCAAGTTTTATTTTTTCACGCATAATGCTAACTCCTTAACTAACCTTTGGTGAGTTTCTTAGATATCTTTACCTTCAGCACGCAATTTTGCCAATACCGCATCGATACCATTTTTATCAATAGTGCGCAATGCGGCATTCGTTAATCGTAAGCTAATCCAGCGATTCTCGCTCTCAACCCAAAACCGGCGGCGTTGCAGATTTGGTAGGAAACGTCTTTTGGTTTTGTTGTTTGCGTGAGAAACATTATGACCTGACATTGGTTTTTTGCCAGTTACTTCACATACTCGTGCCATGTTAGCGCACTCCAAAATTCTTAAAAGCGGCGATTATATCCTGATTTGGGCTGTTTACTCAAATTAAATCATTCTCAGCAAATGAGAAAGCAGTACCATTACCCACAATAAAGTGATCCAGCACTTTGACATCGATTATAGTCAATGCCTGTTTTAAGGATTGCGTCAATACTTTGTCGGCATGACTGGGTTCTGCGACACCGGAGGGATGATTATGCGCGAAGATAATTGCAGCGGCATTATGATATAACGCACGTTTAACAACTTCACGAGGGTAAACACTGGTTTGTGTCAGCGTGCCGCTGAATAATTCTTCAGTAGCGATGGTGTGATTCTTGGTGTCTAGAAAAATACCGATAAATACTTCATGCTGCTTGTTTGTCAGAGTTAAACGCAGAAAATCCCGGACCAGATCGGGAGAATTCATTGCGTTACCGCTTTTCAGTTCTTCGCTCAGTGTGCGGCGTGCCATTTCCAGAACGGCTTGCAGTTGCGCATATTTTGCACTGCCCATTCCCGGTATTTGGCAGAAACTGGTTTGACTGGCTGCAAATATATTGGCCAAGCTGCCAAAATGTGAAAGTAGCTCCCGCGCTAAATCGACAGCACTTTTTCCTGTAATTCCGGTACGCAGAAAAATAGCCAGAAGCTCGGTGTCTGAAAGAGCATTCACGCCTTTTTGTAATAATTTTTCACGCGGCCGTTCGGATACCGGCCAATTTGTAATTGCCATAAACGCTAGAAGAATGCTGGGTGATGTAAAATGAAATGCATTGTCGCTATGCTAACGACTGATAGCGGCACGTCGTGTGATTGTGTTAAGTAGAATCGGTAAGTAAGTTACACACGTGCATTATTGAATCTTAGGTACAGTACGTCGATTGGATTGGGTTTATTTGGAATTCTTCTTATCTTATGATGATTTCTCGGGTATCGGCTGAATCTAAAAAGCGCTTGCTGCTGGGTGTAACCGGCGGTGTGGCTGCTTATAAAGCTGCGGAATTGGCGCGTCTATTAGTGCAGGATGGCATGGATGTGCATACGGTGATGACGCAAGCCGCCTGTCGCTTTGTGGGACCGGTGACTTTTCAATCGTTGACCGGTCATGCTGTTTATACCGATTTGTGGGGTGCCAACGCCATTCAAAACATGGCGCATATCAATCTGTCCCGCAGCGCCGACATGATTCTGGTAGCGCCAGCCAGTGCCGATTTTATCGCTAAGCTGGCGCATGGTAGCGCGGATGATTTGCTGACGACGGTGTGCTTGGCGCGCGATTGCCCGCTGATGATAGCGCCCGCGATGAACCGGCAAATGTGGGAGAATCCGGCGACGCAGCGCAATATATCCTTGTTGCGGCAAGACGGCATAAAAATAATCGGCCCGGATAGTGGTGAACAAGCGTGCGGTGAAGTCGGGATGGGGCGCATGCTGGAAGCTGCCGAATTGGCGCAAGCGGTACAAGCTGCTGTCCATGCCACTGCGCTACTACAGGATAAAAATGTGTTAATAACCGCGGGACCCACGTTCGAGGCGATTGATGCGGTGCGTGGCATCACCAACCGCAGTTCCGGGAAAATGGGCTATGCCGTTGCCCGGGCGGCGGCAGAAGCGGGAGCGGTGGTAACGCTCATTTCCGGCCCGGTTTGTTTGGCACCGCCTGCCGTTGATAAATTTATCCCGGTGGTAAGTGCAGAAGATATGTTGCGTGCCGTGCAGGCTGAGATAGCGCAAACCGATATTTTTATCAGTGTCGCTGCCGTTGCGGATTATCGTGTGGAAAATGCCAGTCAGCAAAAGATCAAGAAATCTGCCAGCAACCTAGTACTCGAATTAGTTCCTAATCCAGATATTTTAAAGACAGTATCAAACCTGTCCAAGCCGCCTTTCTGTGTCGGTTTCGCGGCGGAAACGGAGAATCTCGAAAAGAATGCAGCCATGAAACGGCGCAAAAAGAACATCCCGCTGCTGGTTGCCAATTTAGCGCAGGATACAATCGGTTTTGATAAAAGCGAGTTGATATTGTTCGATGATACCGGCCAGCATATTCTTCCTAAAGCTTCTAAAATGGAGCAAGCGCGGCACTTGATAAAACACATCGATTTACTCTACCGAAAACAAAGCAAAAAGAATGAAAAAAATTGATATTAAAATTCTTGATGAGCGCTTGCGCGAGCAGCTTCCTGCTTATGCCACGCCGGGATCGGCCGGTTTGGATTTACGCGCTTGTATCGAACAGCCGCTGACGATCAATCCGGGGGAAACTCATCTTATTCCTTCCGGTATTGCGGTGCATCTTGCCGATACCGGATTGGCCGCATTGGTGTTGCCGCGTTCGGGGCTTGGCCATAAGCATGGGATTGTATTGGGCAATCTGGTCGGATTGATCGATTCGGATTATCAAGGCCAGATTCTCGTTTCCTGCTGGAACCGGGGGCAGACAGTGTTTCATTTGAACCCGCTGGAGCGCATTGCGCAGTTGGTCATTGTTCCCGTGATTCAGGTTGAGTTCAATCCGGTGGATAATTTTGACCAGAGTCACCGCGGCGAGGATGGCTTTGGCAGCACCGGCAAGCATTGATGCACAGGTTTGCGCTCATAGTAGCGGTATTGCTAGCGGCGCATGCCGATGCACATGCAACGGAAATCCCTATGATTCCGTTGGAAATATCCGGTCATACGATGAGCGTTGAAGTTGCGCACACGCAATTATCCCGCTCGCAAGGGCTGATGTATCGGGAGTCACTGGAAGAAAATAGTGGCATGCTGTTCGTTTTTCCCAGCAGTGGCTACTACAGTATGTGGATGAAAAATACCTATATTCCGCTCAGTGTGGCTTTTATCGATGTGCGTGGTGTCATTCTGAATATTGCCGACATGCAACCAGAGACCCTGACGTCGCACGATGCTGCGGGAGTGGCGAAATATGCGCTGGAAATGAACAAGGGGTGGTTTGCGGCAAGAAAGATAACGGCAGGCGCCCAAGTTACCGGATTGGAACGAGCACCCGCTGCTGATTGATAAGCTAAGGAAATGCTGATTAATTGACTATACGAGCGAATCACTTCGTTGCGCGGTACTCGCTTCCTCGCCTATCTTATTGATATGTCTAGGTTGCTGTGTTCCGTGCGCCTCGTGCTTCATCTCGTCCGCCGAATTAATCAGCGTTTCCCTAATGCATGCGCGGCATCATACCTTTGAGTCCGCGCATCATTTTGGCCATCCCACCCTTATTCATCATCTTCATCATTTTTTGGGCTTGCTCAAATTGTGACAGCAGGCGATTGACCTCTTGCACGGTAACACCTGCACCCGCCGCGATACGGCGCTTGCGCGAAGCCTTGAGAATTTCCGGTTTGGCGCGTTCCTGTTGAGTCATGGAATTGATAATGCCGACAGTGCGGTGAATTATTTTGTCATCCACTTTAACATTTTGCGCTGCCTGGCTGAATTGCGCCGGCAGTTTATCCATCAATGCGCTCATGCCACCCATCTTGTGCATTTGCTGAAATTGCGCTTTGAAATCATTCAAGTCAAATGACTTGCCTGACTTCATTTTCTTCATCAGTTTTTCAGCTTCTTCCTGATCGGCATTGCGTTGCGCTTCTTCAATCAACCCCAGCACGTCACCCATACCGAGAATACGCGACGCCATCCGGTCCGGATGGAAGATCTCGAGTCCGGTTAATTTTTCCGCCACACCGGCGAATTTGATCGGTTTGCCGGTGATATGCTTGACCGATAACGCAGCACCGCCGCGTGCATCGCCGTCGAGCTTGGTAAGGATGACGCCTGTCAGCGGCAATGCATCGGAAAACGCCTTGGCGGTATTGACGGCATCCTGCCCTTGCATCGCATCCACGACAAACAGGGTTTCGATCGGTTTCAACAGCGCTTCGAGCTCGCTGATTTCCTGCATCATGGCTTCGTCGATACCCAATCGTCCGGCGGTGTCGACGATCATGACTTCGTGATGATGCCTGCGCGCAAAGTCCAATGCGGCTGCGCCGATTTCACCGGGTTTCTGACCATCCTGGACGGGGAAGAAATCAGCACCGGTTTGCTGGGCCAGCAGTTCCAGCTGGTGAATCGCGGCCGGGCGGTAGATATCGCAAGATACCAACAGCACTTTCTTTTTCTTGTTCTCCATAAGCCACTTGGCCAGCTTACCGCTGCTCGTGGTTTTACCGGCACCCTGCAATCCCGCCATGAGAATGACGGCAGGCGGCACGGTTGCGAGATTGATCTCAGCTTTATCGCCGCCCATAATGGCGATCAATTCCTGGTAAACTACGCCAACCAAGGCTTGTCCCGGGGTAAGGCTGCCCAATACTTCGTGGCCTATGGCTTTTTCTTTGATGCGGGCAATGAAATCCTTGACGACCGGTAAGGCGACATCAGCCTCCAGCAGCGCCAGGCGAATTTCACGCAAAGCATCCTGAATGTTGCTTTCGGTAAGCCTGGCTTCGCCGCGCAATGTTTTAATGACACCGCTCAGCCGGCTGGTCAGATTATCGAACATACTTAAAACCTCATAGAAATAAATGGATCGCGAACAGTGCGAGTATTCATGTTTAACAAATTCCGGGAGAATGCTTTGAATTTATTAACGTGCCATGTAGACTTAACAGTTATTTCAGTCTTCTAAAAATTTGCACTGTCAATGATCAGCATTTTAACTTATTCAGCGGCTTTTTTGCTTTATATACTGATTGGTTGGTATTTCTGGCGCAATACCTGGAATCAATCGGCATTGCAGGAGAGCCAGCGCAGCCAGGTCATGATGATTTGGATGCATTATGCGATGCTCATCCCTTTGTCATTACATGCCATGACACTGTATCAATCGATGTTTGCCGGCGCTGGATTGAGTTTCGGGTTGAGCAATGCAATCTCGGTTATTGTTTGGCTGACCGCTTTTATTTACTGGTTTTCCGGTTTCTTCAAACGCTTGCAAGGACTGCAAACGCTGGTTGCGCCGGTGGCCGCCGCGTCCGCGATTGCAGTATTATTGCCGCTATTTTTTCCCTCGCTGCGCGTGCTGGAAAATACCGAACTGCCTGCATTTAAAGCGCATTTGCTGGTTGCCATGATGGCCTACAGTTTACTGACAATCGCGGCGTTACACGCCTTGCTGATGACCGTAGTGGAACGCCAATTGCATCATCCGGCGACACGTTCGGTGTTGACGAACTTGCCGCCGTTGCTGGCGATGGAGAAACTGCTGTTTCATATCATCTGGGTGGGATTTATTTTACTGACGCTGACGCTCTTAAGCGGTGTGGTGTTTTCAAAAGAGGTTTTCGGTCAGCCTGTGACTTTTTCTCACAAAACGTTGTTTGGTTTTATCTCCTGGGGTGTATTCGCGGCACTGCTTGCCGGAAGGCAGTTTTATGGCTGGCGCGGGCGGATTGCAATCCGCTGGACGCTGGCGGGATTTGTTGCTTTGTTGCTGGCCTATATCGGCAGCAAGTTTGTGCTGGAGATTGTATTGAATCGTTATTAACGAAGCTATTGTGCGAGAAGGGTTGGAGCTCGTCTACTTAGTAGGTGAACACCGAAAATAGTATCAACCTTTTGTCCGGCTGATTTTTGCGACTTCCCGAAGGTGTCTCAGGCTGCGCATGACGTGTGCCAGATGATGCCGGTTGTTGACTTGCAGAATGAAGCGCATGTGCATGAAGTCATCTTCGCTTTGCATCGCGATATCGTCAATATTGGATTCGGCTTTGGCTATTTCAGCGGCAACGCGTGCCAGTACGCCTTGTTTGTTCGCTGTCGTTACCTTGATACCGGCTTCGAATGTGCGCGTAATGTCTTTACCCCAGGTGACATCCAGGTAATTTTCCGGATTTTTCTGGTTGCCGGTGACGTTGGCACAATCGTGCGTATGAATGATCAATCCGGAATCTTTCTTGATCACGCCAATAATGGCATCGCCGGGAATAGGGCGGCAGCATTTGGCAAACTGCACGGTAATTCCTTCAGTACCCAATATGGTAATCGGCCCCGCTTTTTGTTCCTGAGTGACAGATTCGGAAGGCGAAGCTAGGCGTTTGGCCACGACCGCCGGCAGCTGTTTACCGAGTGCCATTTCGGCAAGCAATTCTTCTTTGGATTTGACGCCGCTGTCACGCACTAATTTTTCCCACTGCGCTTCGGTGATCGCGTCCGGATTCATGTTAAAAGACAGCAGCGACTGATTCAACATGCGTTCGCCCAATTTAACCGATTCGTCGTATTGAATGGTTTTGAGGAAGTGACGGATATGCGAGCGCGCTCTTCCGGTTGCAACATAACTGAGCCAAGCCGGATTGGGCTTGGCGTACGGTGCAGTGACGATCTCAACCCGGTCGCCGCTTTTCAATTTGGTACGCAACGGCGCATTTTCACTGTTAATTTTTGCGGCGACACAGCAATTGCCGACATCGGAATGCACGGCATAAGCAAAATCGACCGCGGTTGAACCTCTTGGCAATGTGAGAATTTTTCCTTGCGGCGTGAAAACGAAAACATCGCCTGGAAACAAATCAATTTTAAGATGCTCCAGAAATTCCAGGGAGTCGGTCGAGTCGCTCAGGGTTTCCAGTAAGCTCTGCAGCCATTGGCTGGTTTTCAAGCGTAAATCATTAAAGTCGCCATCTGAGCTTTTATAAAGCCAATGCGACGCGACGCCGTTCTCGGCGATCCGGTGCATGCTGGCGGTGCGGATTTGTATTTCGATCGGTATGCCGAAAGGACCCAGCAAAGTGCTGTGCAGCGATTGATAACCGTTGGTTTTCGGGATTGCTATGTAGTCCTTGAATTTGCCGGGAATGGGTTTGTACAGGCTATGTAGCATGCCCAATGCGATATAACAGGAAGGGATATCCTTGACAATCACGCGAAAACCGTAAATATCAAGAACCTCGGAAAATGACAGATGCTTTTCCACCATTTTCGTATAAATGCTGTATAAATGCTTTTCCCGTCCGGTGACATCAGCTTCCAGTCCCGCTTCCTTTAATTTCAGGTTGATGGCTTCAAGAATCTTTCCCACCACTTCGCGCCGGTTGCCACGCGCCGCTTTTGTGGCTTTTTGTAGAACCCGGTAGCGCAAGGGATAAGAATACCGGAAACCCAGTTCTTGCAGTTCCTGATAAATATTGTTGAGGCCCAGCCGATGGGCGATCGGCGCATAAATTTCCAGGGTCTCCCGGGCAATGCGGCGCTGTTTTTCCGGCAGCATAGCTTCGAGTGTTTGCATATTATGCAATCGATCCGCCAGCTTGATGAGGATAACGCGCACATCGCGCGCCATGGCCAATAGCATCTTGCGAAAATTCTCAGCCTGCGCTTCTTCTTGCGTCTGGAATTCGATTTTGGTCAGCTTGGAAACACCGTCGACCAATTCCGCCACAGGCTCACCGAATCGCTCGCTGATTTCCGCTTTGGAGATATCCGTGTCTTCGACGACATCATGCAATAAGGCGGCCATCAACGTGGGAGCATCGAGATGGAGCTTACTGAGAATTCTGGCTACCGCGACCGGATGCGAAATATAGGGTTCGCCGGATTTGCGGAACTGGCCGGAATGCGCGCCCTGGCCGAAAGAATAAGCAATTCTCAGTTGCGCGAGGTCTTCCGGCTTAAGGTATTGCGATGTTTCGGAGAATAGAAGTTCTGTTTCTGGCATGGCATTCGATAAGTCTTATCTTTGCCAGCCAAATCATATATTGCTTATTTTTATGTTTTAGCTTGGGTCGGCAACCGGTTACGGAAGTATCCGCAATCATGGCCTTGGCTGGCGGCGTATATCTCGATAAAGAGATGGTGGTTCAAGACAATCTGGTGCAGACGTTGTATCACATGTTTTTAGGATTCAGGATATCCACGCCCACTTTACCTTGTGAGATTTCACGCAGCGCAATGACAGTTGCTTTGTCGCGTCCGGGGTCTACCAACGGAGCGGACCCAATCGCCAGCTGTCTGGCGCGTGTCGTTGCAGCCAATGTCATGTCGAATCGATTAGGTATTCTTTTTAAACAATCGTCAACGGTAATTCGTGCCATCGTATTTATTCCTGTTGTGAATTATGGGCAGATTTTACAACAAAAAGATAAAAAATGATGCCGCTATCTGGATAGAGATCCACTATGACAATTCAGTGATGAGCGCATGATGCTTTATTATTTGGCGTTCTTTTTTTAAGCGTTCGGCTTTAATGATGCAAATTAAATCATTCAGTGCTTCATCGAGCTGATTATTGATAATAATATAGTCGAACTCCGCAATATGACTGATTTCTTCCCGTGCCGCCGCAAGCCTCTTTTGGATAACGTCAAGGTCGTCCTGCGCGCGTGTTTTTAAGCGTGTCGCCAGTATATCGGCAGAGGGAGGCAGGATAAAAATACTGACTGCCTGAGGAAAAATTTGTTGTATTTGCTTCGCACCCTGACAGTCGATTTCAAGCAGAATATCCTGCCCTGATGACATGGCTTGATTGATCCATTGTTGCGAGGTGCCGTAAAAGTTTCCATAAACTTCGGCGCTTTCCACGAATTCGCCGTTCAGCAGCATGCGCTGGAATGTTTCTTTATCCACAAAATGGTAATCACAGCCATGGGCTTCTCCCGTACGCGGTGGACGTGTCGTATGTGAGATCGATAAGCTGAGATTTAAATCCGATTGTAGTAATGCCCTGACCAGGCTGGTTTTTCCCGCTCCGGATGGTGCGCTGATGATAAATAAGCAGCCTGTCGTTTGCGTCATGCTTTACCTGTTATGTATGCCATCATTATTTTATCGTGAGTTGAAAGCTGTCAATGCTTGACCTTTTAACGTCCGAATCAAGCGGATTTCTTCCGGAGTTATGCCTTCCGGTGCTTCCGATTGACGATCCGCATAGAATAAGCCGATAGGCTTATCGTTTGTCACCAGGGGTAACACCATAAAGCTGCATACATCAGGAAACAGGCTTTTATGCCATTGCGGTATTAGTTTGCGGATTTTCGGTGTGCTAGCATCGGAAATCAGCAGGTCCACATTTTTCTCCATGGCAAGATGAAAGACATCGGTGGACGATGCCATCGGGAAATTAAGAATTTTTTTATATTCCATATTGTTTTCTCCCAGGGAGCCTCGTGCACGGTATTGATTCATTTTGGAATCCCTGAGAAAGAGTGTAATGAAACGAAAACCCAGGCTATTATAATAAGTTTCCAGGATCAGCATGATTAAACTATCCAATTTATAATTACCCGGCGCCATAATTTCGCTGACATCCTGCACACCGGCTAATAGTAATGCCGGTGCATTAAATGGCTTGCCGCTGGGATAGCGCTGTATGATCTGCGTATCTTCGATTTCATCGTCATCGATAATCAATTCACTCAATAAGTTTTCATCAATGGGAATAGTGAATTCCGTATGTGCCGAATCCATGCTGATTCTTTTGCTGTTATCGGCGTCCAGCAAGTTTGCATTGATCAGCAGGGAGCGCGTTTCCGTCTTGGCATCCATGATTAGCTGATCCAATTTGGATTTATCCAGATTGAGTGCTTTGCCGAAGCGTGTGAGCAGCTTGTTCTTAAGCTCCGGGTCTTCCAGTGTGTCAGCCTCTACGATCAGGGGTGCAGCCTTCTCGCTAAATTCCGCTACTTGCTGCATCCACTCCTGCCGGCTTCTGGCAATACCTAAATTCCCGAAAGGCCTGCTTCTAAGCCCTTGAATGATGCTGCTCGGGATACTCCATTTCTCCAATACAGTCTCAGTCAAGGTATCGAGATTAAAGCCCAGTACTTGCAGGGATGCCTGTACCGGCGTATGCGTGCCTTGCGCAATGAGCGCAATCATTTCCTGATAAAGATCATGATCGTAAGCCGCGAGCAATAAGCGTCCAAGATTCTTGAACAAAGCTGCAATTGCAGTTTCTTCCGCATCGATAAAATTGCTGATTTTAACGAGTTCCCGGCTGATCGTACTGGCTGCAAACGCGTGAATTAATTCGGTACGCACAAGCTCGGCGCGCTTTCCGGACATGCCGTCCACCAGCAGCATGGCTAATGCGCATGTTTTGACGGAGTTAAAGCCCAGCAGAAAAATAGCCTTGGTGATATTGGCGTTGATTTTGTTGGATGTAGTTTTGCAGGCAACAGAATTGGATAAGCGCAGAATTTTTTGTGTGAGTGAAACATCCGACAGCACGTAGTATGCCAATTGCTGAATGGATTGATCGTCTGACGACGATAATTGAATGATGCGCGCAATGGAACTGCCGAGAGCGGGAAGATCGGGATCATGAGCAGCGGCTTCGATCAAACGGTCTTTGATCGTTTTTGTGCAGTGGCTTTTTACGATCGTGGAGTTTGAAGAGCTGGATGAGTTTTTCGGAGTATGGTTTTGCTGAATTGATCCCATCTTAAGTTTCTTTCATGAAAAATGGCCACGTGATTGGCGCAAAATAATTTCAGTATGTAGCTTGGTTTTTTCTTCTGAATGCCAGAGGCTCAGCAGAAATAATGTTTTTTATTAGCGGCATAATTAAAGGTCAGTTAATGACAGGGTTAAAGAATGTTGTGCTTTCTTGAAACAATCTGAACGATTCTTTCTGTCGAGCGAAAAAAGTAACCGGGTTGGGTTGTTGCGTAACGATATTGAAGGCCCGGCGACTTGTGCGTGCGGATGATGGCAATTCCAACAGCGATTCAGCAGTGTTTCGAGTGTTTCAGAAATGTTCCAGAATGCAACTTGTTGACGATATGCTTGCCGGAGATTCGCGAGGTGGTGTATGAATTTTCAGTTCCGGCACAAGGTTGTTTCGGTCTTTTGATACAACCTTGTGCCGGATGGCAAGAGAAACACGCTGCTATTTTTCCTTGCGGATTTTTTCCAGCAATGCATCCAAGGTCTTGATGGTATCCTGCGGCGTGCCGCCCATTCTGCCGCTGGTTAGATACTTACCGTTGATTATCAGGGTGGGGACGCCATTGAGCTGATATTGGCGCGACATTTGCGTCGATCGCGATACCTGATTTTGCACCGCGAAAGACTGATAGGCATTTTCAAATTTCTTCTTATCGATGCCTTGTTTCTCGACCCAATCGAACAACACGGATTCATTATTCAGATCAATCTTGTCGCGATGGATGGCATCGTACACTTTATCGTGCAGCGTGCCGGTCAATCCGAGCGCTTCGACGGCATAAAATATTTTCGCAGCCGGTACCCAATTGGGGCGAAGAATCGCCGGTACATAATGAAAATTGACATCGCCGGGAATATTCGCGAGCCAGGTTTTTAGAAGCGGGTGCAGGCTGTAGCAGTGCGGGCAACCGTACCAGAAAAATTCCAGCACCTCGATTTTATTGCTGTCTTCCATCGGCTGCGGCTTTGCCAGAACCGAATAGTCCTTGCCTTCGACGATATCAGCGTGCGCCGTGGATAAATTGATTAAACCAAAACTTAATACTAAGAAGAAAACTGCAAGGGTTTGACGATTCATGCTGACTCCTTAAAAAGTATCGAACTGGTTGCGGTTGGTTAGGGTTGAGAAAGCGAAAGCACAAGCGGCGCAGCGCTGCTTCATTGTATTTTGACAAACTGCGTTTCGATACCGTTTTCCCTCAGCGAAGCGCTGGTTTGATCGCTATCTGTTTTGTTGCTGAAAGGACCGATACGTACACGGTACCATGTACCTTTCTCGGCCAGATCAATCGCTTGTACCGATGCAAATACGCCGAGCAGCGCCAGTCTTGCTTTCATATTTTCCGCTTCGTCATTTTTTCTGAATGATCCAGCCTGGAGAAAAATTTTCTCTTTTGCCGGGGTGGGCGTTTTGACTTGAGGAGTGACCGGCTGTTGCGGTTGCTGCTGTTGCGGCGGTTGCTTCGGTTCCGCTGGAAGCGCGCGCGGTTGTATCACGGCGACTTGTGGCGGAGGAGCGGCCGGAGTAACCGTGGGCCGGGGCGGAGCGGGTTGTGGCACGATTTCAGCCGGTTTATGGTTGTTTTCCGGTGCTTTCGCGGTTACTGGCGGTTGCGCAGGCTTTTCAGCAGCGCGCCTGAACTCATGATCGACTTCAGGTTCTTCGATACCCGGTAGTATTTTGTAAAAATCGAACCGCGGCTTTTCTTCCGCGACAGCTACCGGCTCTTCCGGTGCGGTTTTTTCCGCTGTTTTGGGTTTTTCTGCTGCAGGCTGCGCGTTATTTTTCTCCGTCGAGCTGGCTACTTTTTCTGCCGGTAAAAACGGACTGGGCGCATAGTTGAGATAGAGCCATATGCCAATCGCACTCGCAATACCTAAGGCGTAGCCGACAAATCCGCCAAAAAAAGCGGAGCCGCCCTTTTCGGATGAGGATTTTGCGGGTTTGCGGGTCTTATAATCTCGGCTCATAGCTATCCTTCTACAGTAATTCGGTTACATTTTATCAGGTGCGCTGACACCGAGTAAGGTCAATCCATTATGCAATACCTGGCGGATAGCGGTGATCAATGCCAGCCGGGCGTGCTGCAGGGGAATTTCGGGCACCAGAAAACGTGTTGAATTGTAGTAACTATGGAATTCGCTGGCCAGTTCTCTGAGGTAGAAGGCGATCAGATGCGGGGAAAATTCCTTCGCGGCCATTTCCACAGTATCGGGAAAGTCGATCAATTTTTGCAGCAAAGCCAGCTCGGTGGGACCGGATAGTGCTGCCGTATCGGCTTCAACCAGATCGGCGGCATCGCCGTCCCATTGCGCTAGCACGCTGCACACACGTGCATGCGCGTACTGCACGTAATAAACCGGATTTTCATTGCTTTGCGACTTTGCCAGATCCAAATCGAAATCCAAATGCTGATCGCTTTTGCGCATTACATAAAAGAACCGTGCGGCATCCTTGCCGACTTCCTCGCGTAACTCTCGCAGCGTGACGAATTCACCGGAGCGGGTGGACATCGGCGATTTTTTTCCGTCGCGGTAGAGCACGGCAAACTGCACCAGAGCAATTTCCAGTTTTGCCGGATCCAGACCGAACGCTTGCAATGCGCCTTTGACGCGCGGAATATAGCCATGATGATCCGCGCCCCAAATATTGATCACTTGATCGAAGCCGCGCTCGAATTTATTCAGATGATAAGCAATGTCCGATGCGAAATAAGTGAATTGGCCGTTTTCCCGCTGTACGACACGATCCTTTTCATCGCCGAAGTCGGTGGAACGGAACCAGGTTGCGCCATCCTGTTCGTACAAATATTTTTTTTCCTTGAGCAATTCGATGGTGCGCGCGACCGAGCCATTATCGTATAACGATTGCTCGGAAAACCACACGTCGAACTCGACGCCGAATTCCATCAAATCGTTGCGGCAATCGCCGAGTTGCTCGGTCAGTACAAGATTGTGGAAATACGCATAATCCTGGCCGAGTATTTTTTTCGCGTTGGCGATTAACTGATCCAGATGTTCGTCGGTACTCACGGCTGTTTCCATGACACTCACGGGCAAGCCGTCCAACACTAATTCCGGGTGATGAACATAACGTTCTCTATGCGCTTGGTGGATCAGCTGCGCCATCGATTTAACGTAGTCACCCTGGTACGCGTTTTGCGGGAACGGAATGTGGATATCGTTGAGTTCGAGATACCGTAACCAAGTTGAGAGCGTCAAAATATCCATCTGCCGTCCCGCATCGTTGACGTAAAATTCGCGCGATACATGGAAACCAGCGGCTGTCAGCACATTCGACAAGCTCGCGCCGATAGCTGCGCCACGTCCATGACCGACATGCAGGGGGCCGGTGGGGTTGGCTGAAACGAATTCCACCTGGATTTTTTTTTCCTGACTGGAATCGCTATGGCCGAAAACTTCTTTGCTGCGCAGCACGTGCTGCACGTATTGCTGCTTGGCGGAATTCTTCAGAAACAGATTGATAAATCCGGCGCCCGCGATTTCCACTTTTTCCAGATAAGGCGAGGAGGGCAGGGCATCGATCAATAAATTCGCTACTTCGCGCGGGTTTTTGTGCAACGGCTTGGCCAGTTGCATCGCCAGATTGCACGAATAATCGCCGTGACTGGCTTGTTTGGTGCGTGTCAATTCGATGCGGAAATTGCTATCCGGCGTCGCGATGGCACTGGCCGCCGCGTGGAAAAGTCCGGCAAAATGGGTTTTGAAGTTTGGGCAAACGGATGAATTCATGATCGGGGATCGGCGGTATCGTAATTTTTACGCAATGCTGCTGCGCAAGATGAGAATCACGGTTGTTAAAAATAAGCGGTATTTTATCAGGTGCGCAGCTCAGACCAAAGATTGCTGGCGATGCGTTTCAAATAGACAAATGCCGGCGCTGACTGCGACATTCAAGCTTTCGATACTGCCTTGCATCGGAATCCGCACCAATTGGTCGCAGTTCTCGCGCGTCAGACGGCGCAATCCTTTTTCTTCCGAACCCAACACCCAGGCGACAGCGCCTTGGATCGGAAAATGCGTCAAATCGTATTCCGCATCTTCCGCAGTGCCGAAAATCCAAATCTGCCGCTCTTTAAGTTGCTCTAACGTACGCGCCAAATTGGTAACGGCAATATACGGAACGGTATCCGCCGCACCGCTGGATACTTTGTAAACCGTCGGCGTCAAACCAACCGCCCGGTCTTTCGGTGCGATCACGGCATGCACGCCGAAGGCATCGGCGACACGTAAGCAGGCACCCAGATTGTGCGGATCCTGAATGCCGTCCAGCACCAGCAGCCGTGCCGGTTCGGTCAATGTATCCAAAATATCATCGATATCGGCATGACTGCGCGCACTGTCGATACCGGCCGCAACGCCTTGATGGCGCTCGCTGCCGGTCATGCTGGCGAGCTTGGCACTTTCGCATGGAATCAGGCGAACGTTCCGGCTCTCGGCCAACTGGATGAGATTGCGCGCACGCTGATCGTTGCGCGCGGCATCGATCAGAATTTCCTTGATACTATCCGGATTTTGCCGCAGGCGGCTGGTGACAGCATGAAAACCGAAGATAAAGCGGGTGTTGGACACGTTTTAACCTGAGCTTGATTGGAAAATAATCGGCTGGTTTTGCCGGATGATTGATTTTGGCGCGTATTTTAGAGCAATTTATCAGTTACTCATGTGATTTCTTGTTTTTTTGCGGGCGTTTTGGTTTTTACGCGAGCCGGTTTCTCATCCGGCTCGGCTAACGCAAAATCGATTTTACTGGTTTCCAGATCCACGCGAACCAATTTGACGCGCAACCGGTCACCGAGCCGGTATTGCTTGCCGCTGCGCTCGCCGAGCAAGCTGTGCTTGGTGGCATCGAAATGGAAATAATCGCTCGGCAGCTCGGAAATATGCACCAGCCCTTCCACGTACACACCATCCAGCGCCACGAACAGGCCGAATCCGGTCACGCTGCTGATGACACCGTCAAAGCACTCACCGATTTTATTCTGCATATAAAAACATTTGAGCCAGGATTCGACATCGCGTGTGGCATCGTCCGCGCGCCGCTCGGTCATCGAGCAACGCAGGCCCAATTCGTTCCAATCGCCGGGATTGTAGGTTTCGCCCTGCAATACCGCTTTGATCGCGCGGTGTACCAGCAAATCGGGATAGCGCCGGATCGGCGACGTGAAATGCGTGTAGGCATCGTACGCCAGTCCGAAATGGCCGGCGAGATCCGGGCTGTAGATGGCTTGCTGCAGCGATCTGAGCATCACGGTTTGCAGCAGCTGCGCATCCGGCCGGTCTTGAATTTTAAGCAGCGTTTGCGCGTAATCCTTGGCGCCCGGTTTGTTCTTGCCGCCCAATTGAATGCCGAATTCCTTCAGAAAATTGCGCAATGCCTCGATTTTTTCCGCGGCCGGGCTTTCGTGGATGCGATACAGCGTGGTCTGGCCATTTCTTTGCAGAAAATCCGCAGCGCAAACATTCGCCGCCAGCATGCATTCTTCAATCAAACGGTGCGCTTCGGTACGCTGCACCGGTACAATCTTTTCGATTTTTCCTTGGTCGTTAAAGAACATCTGAGTTTCGGTGGTTTCAAAATCGATGGCGCCGCGCTTTTTGCGTGCTTTCAGCAGCGCCTTGAACAGCTTGTAGATCAACTGCAAGTGCGGCAGCAGCCCGGCATTTTCCTTGGCTTCGGCGCCTTTGGGTTTTTCCAGGATTGCCGCTACCGTGGTGTAAGTCAGACGTGCGTGCGAGCGCATCACCGCGGGATAAAAAACATAATCCAAGATTTCGCCGTTTTTTTGGAATTGTATTTCGCATACCATGCACAAGCGGTTCTTGCCGGGATTGAGCGAGCACAATTCATTTGACAGCGCTTCGGGCAGCATCGGAATGACACGGCGCGGAAAATACACGGAATTGCCGCGGTTCAGCGCTTCCTGATCCAACGCATCGTGCGGCTTGACATAGTGACTGACGTCCGCAATTGCCACGTATAACCGGTATCCGTCGCCGTCTTTCTCGCAATAAACGGCATCGTCAAAATCGCGTGCGGTTTCACCATCGATCGTGACCAGCGGCAAATGCGTGATGTCTTTACGTTCCTTACATTCTTTCTTCAGGACGTTCTTGGGGAATTTTGCTGCGAGCGTTTCAACCTCGGCAGGGAACACGTAAGGCAAATCGTGTTTGCGTAAAGCGATTTCAATTTCCATTCCCGGCGCGGTGTAATCGCCCAGAATCTCGATGATCTTACCGATCGGCTGTGTTTGTTTATTCGGCTGCTGGATGATTTCGGCAATAACGATCTGGCCAGCTTTGGCTTTTAACGAGTGTTCCTTGGCGATCAGAATATCCTGGCTGATGCGCTTGTTTTCAGCGACGACGAATAAAATACCGTGATCGATGTGCAGCCGACCCACCAGCTGCGTATTGGTATGTTCCAGGATTTCGACAATGGCGGCTTCGCGGCGTCCGCGCCGGTCCAGTCCGATTTCGCGCACCACGACCCGGTCACCGTGTAGTGCTTTATTCATTTCTTTTGCACTCAGAAATAAATCCGGACTGCCGTCATCGGGAAGCAAAAAACCGAATCCGTCGGCATGACCCTGTATCCGGCCTTTGATCAGATCCAGTTTCTCCATCACGCAAATATCGCCTTTGCGGTTGCGGAAAATCTGACCCTCGCGCATCATCGCCGTCAAACGGCGGTTGAACAGCTCTACTTCTTTTTTTGTAATATCCAGTAATTTCCGCAACATCGGTTCGGCAAGGGGGATTCCCTGCTGCTGCAAAATCTGGAGAATATACTCCCGGCTTGGTAATGGGTGTTGATAGCGTTCTTTCTCGCGTTTGAGAAACGGATCCAGATTACGCAGTTTTTGATTCTTCTTAATTGACAAAACAATGGTTTCCTATAGAATTACGCGTTCTTCGGCAGCCGGACCCCGACTGCCCTTGGCCCAGATGGCGGAATTGGTAGACGCGCATGGTTCAGGTCCATGTGCCTTCGGGTGTGGAGGTTCGAGTCCTCTTCTGGGCACCACTGATACTTTTTCTGTTTTTCACTTTTTCTAGTTTTATCCTTATTTAAAGCGGGTTTAGGGTGGTTTTTAACTCGCTTTAATTATCGTTTTCATCTGTCTCTATCTGTTTTTCATGTACCATCTACGGAAAATTTACGGATATTTTTACGGAAATGGCAACGATACGGAAAAAGGGTAAGCGCTGGGAAGCCGCTGTCGCAAGAAAGGGTATCAGGAAATCAAGCACATTTGCAACAAAGGCAGCGTTTATTCTGAAACGGTGACATCAAGAGTAGGTGCGGCGCTTTTATTCGCAATTGAAACGGCGATGCACGCCGGTGAGATTGTTTCTCTCACTTGGGCAAACATCGACACTTAAAAACGAGTGGTGCATCTGCCAAAAACAAAAAATGGGTTCCCGCGTGATGTGCCGTTGTCTGCAGAAGCGCTCAGGATATTGGATCAGGTTAGGCAGGAAACGGAATCCGTATTTAATTTACGGACGGATCAGGTTGACGCGCTATTTAGGAAAGCCAAGAAACGCGCCATGATCGATGATCTACATTTCCACGATTCTAGGTATGAGGCTATCACACGCTTAGCCGGGAAACTGCACATCATGGAATTGGCCAGAGTTACCGGGCATTGTGATCTAAGGCAGTTGCAAATTTATTTCAATACTTCGGCCGAGGATATGGCGAAGAAATTATGAGCGCGATCTTGTTTGCTTCTCGAATTCAGATCGAACCCAAGCAATAACTTCACCGGCCATCCATCTCGGGTGGCCGCTTGCCAGCTTGAACGATTTTGGGAATGATGGATTCGTAGCGATTACTTGTTGGAATCTTGATTTAAGGCGTGTGGTCAATTAAGCCAAATGATAGCTGCAGCGAGGTGGATGCCGCCGAGGAAAGTTGAAGCACGTTTATCGTACCGAGTTGCAATGGCACGGTATTGTTTGAGTTTTGCAAAGAAATTCTCGATCAAATGCCGTGCTTTATACATTTCCTCATCGTATTCGCGTGGTTCCTTACGGTTTGACTTTGGTGGTATGACGGCCCGAACCCCGGCGTTCTTTAACAGATCAAGAACCCGTTCCGCCGCATCATACGCTTTATCGGCCAGAAAAGATTCTATACACGTCAGAATGTCCGGCAATAAAACATCCGCACCTTGAAGATCATGGGCTTGCCCCGGTGTAAGATGAAAACCGGTCGGGTTGCCAAGAGCATCACAGGTTACATGTATTTTTGTGCTCAGTCCGCCTTTGCTGCGCCCAATGCACTCCGCTTCCCTATTCCCCCTTTTGTCCCCGCAGCATGCTGATGAGCACGGATAATTGTACTATCGATCATCGCATACTCATTATCAGAATCTTCGGCCAAATACGTGAAAACCCTTTCCCATACGCCGCTTTCCGACCAGCGGCGATGACGGCGGGCTATGTTGTTCCAATCTCCAAAACGCTCCGGCAGATCACGCCATGGTATCCCAGCACGGTAGCGGTACAAAACAGCTTCAACAAATAGCCTGTTATCCTTGGCTGTTACACCAACTGTTTGCTTGCGGCCCGATAACAAGTGCTCAATCCGTTGCCATTGATCGTCCCGTAATCCATAGCGCTTCACCATTTATAACCTCCTCCAACTGTTTATAAACAGTAAATCACAATCTGATTCTCTGGGAAACTATATACAATTTAATTGTCCACACGCCCTATGGAGTGATTAGAAATATTCTACAGGGCAATTCAATTTTCTGAGTCAAAAAATTTTCTTGAATTCTTGGCAGTTGAGACATGGAATTTACTGCCCAAATATTAGGCAATCGACATGAAAAACAGGGGGGTACTTTTCAAAAAGTGAGTAACTTTGTGAGTAATTTTGAATGCATAAAAATACAGAATTGCTTCAATAAATGGTTTCAAGGAATGATATGAATCCCTTTATGGCACGGTGATCACTTTATTGAATCGATGATTTTATCCAAGTATAGGCGCGTCTTTTTGGCGGATTGCTCTTCGTTTCGCGTCAATTCTTTCTGTACCAGGTTTGCAAAATTAATCAGGCTTTGTGATGGGTACGCATCCTGCAAGCCATAGTCTTGAAAGAATTCAGCAATCCAGTGAGCATTCAACTCACTGCTTCCCGTTTCTTCAAAATAGGTATCCGCCGCTAACAAGATATAATCTGATAATTTATGCATTGCGTGTGCGCCTGGTCTTTGTGTGGAATTCTTCAGAAACCGAACCAATAAAACGGCAATATTTAAGAATTTCTATTCACAGGGAAGACACTTTTGCGGTGTGTAAGACATGCTTTTCAGCCAGTTCACTTTGAGCATTGTAGTTGTTTAGGCATGGGACTACTTGTCATGTTCGATTAAAGGAGTCAGGCGATCTAGTGCAATTTTAATCGCTCGATCATCAAACAGCCGATTTTTGCGCTCCGCTGCTCCTTCGGCTGGCCAGTGCTGCAATCCTCTACGAACAGATTGAACCGTAGGCTGAATGCCTTCTTTGTTTAGCAACCAATCCACGGTTGCTAATAATTCCATACCAAATGGTGATTCGAATCCATCAATCAACTTAGTTGTGTATTCCAGTGCTGGCTCATACGACTTCACTTCAGTCTTAAGATATGTCTGCACCAAGGTTTTGCGTTCATCGTCAAACCAAATCACATTGAGTGGATTGGCGTCGCTAATACGTTTTTCGCAATGCAGATAACTACCATCCAGACTATTGAGTAAATGGCTAAGTCGGTTAGCATAAGGGCCATATTTGTGTGCAATAAACTGTAGATTTAGCGGATTGTCTTGCGGTGAAAAGTGCTCTATGGAACGCTCCAAAAACCATGCCAATTTTTGAACTTCTAGCAGACTGCATTCCATGCCAAGCACCCAGTATCGACGTACTAGTTCGGCAATTAATGCGCGCGCCGGTGTCAACTTTTCCACACCTGCGCGTTTAGCTACGTTTTGGTATTGCTTTGTTGGTTCGAATACTACAATTTCAATATCCGGTAAATCCCCCAAGGCGGTCTCGATTTGCTTGCGTACCTTTTCCCACTCTAGGCCACCATTACCCGCGCCTAAAGGTGGAATAGCAATCGACTTAACCTGCTTTTCAATGATAAACCGACGTAAATCTTGCAAACCTTCTACTATCCATGGCAATTGTGAAGGTTTGCTCCAATGTTGTTTAGTGGGGAAATTCACAATCCAACGCGGGTCATTAAATTCATGCACCTCAGTGACAAATATCTTGCCAATTTGAACTCGACCAGCTTTACAGGCAGCAACATATAAGCGATAGTTTTCGGTAAAGCGTTCCTTGAACATCAAAGCAATGCCCTTACCCATTACTCCAACCGTGTTTACTGTATTTACCAGTGCCTCTGCACGCGCTTCCAGTAAATTACCTTGAGTGAATTTGATCATTGAAAATACCACTCTGGTATAACTTTAATATCTAGTGTCAAGCCTCTGTTTTGTATCTCAACATCAAGCATCAACTTTACGTCCTTAGTATAACAAACTATACCCAATAATGCCCCGATAGGCAGATACCCATAAACTAAAGCTTCTGCTTGATAACGTTCGATTTGTTCCGGATCGTCAGGGTTCCGTTTAAAATTTCTGGCCTGTAGCAATGGCCAGTCTATTTCATTTAACTGCGCAATATTATTGAAATATCTTGCTAGATATGTATATGCATGGCGATCCGTGAATATAAACTGCAATGCGGCAGATTGCACATGATATAGACTTGAAACTAATATACATATGTCTTCATTTCTACGTTTGGGCACTTCACCTCGACCCGTATAAATGTTATACATCATTGGTGAGAAAGGTGTGAAGTAAAATGGTACATAATCTGCCAAAGTACCATTAGGGGCAATCGGTACATCTCGGTATTTACGCCGATTAATCAGGTCTTGGTTCCCAATTGCTACATAGGAAGGTGCTTGTACTGATGAGTTCGCGCAATGCAGTCCATTGTCAAAAATCCACGGCAGATTGTCACGATGAACAATACGCCAAATTAGCGCCTTTGTTGGATTTAGATTTGTGTACATGCGACTAACAATCCTTATTTTCCGTAACCTTACACTTGATCTTATTTAATTTAAGCTGTTGATAATATTTCGTTTATCTAAACTAACCTTAGCTTGAATTGTTCCTTGTTTTTAATGATTTCATTTATGGATTTAAATGAACCGACCAACCCAAATACCAAACTTTCTATTTCCTCAATTGGTATAGCCAGTTCCTCAGCAATATCTTTTTTTGTAATTCCTTCATTCCATAATTCACGGAATACCTTTTCCCATACAACAGACTTTTCTCGATCTAATCCATTGGGTTCAGATGTTCCAAATTTCTTATTTATTTGGATGCAGAATGCCCGATACTGCCAATCTGAAATAAGCTCGGTTTTGTGCAAGCGATAAGTCAAAGCGGCAACGGAAACCCCCCATCTTCTTTTGGCTTTAATCAGTTGATCTAAAGATGAAACGAATTGAATGTGTGATATGAGATCAGCAGAAGGCATTAGAAAAAAAGACGCAAATTGGTTTGCTTCTCTTTCAATTTCTCTACCTTTTGCTTCTCCATGCTTATGTAATACTAAGTGACCAAGTTCGTGAAGAGCATCAAATCTGCTATGTTCAGCAGTTTTAAAAGTATTCAAAAATATATATGGAATGCCGTTTCTCCAACAAGAAAATGCATCGACATTTTTAGTATCTTCTGACAAGGAAAATATTCTTATTCCCTTAGATTCAAGCAGCTTTATTACATTGCTGATGGGTTGTTCGCCAAGCCCCCAATGCTGTCTTAAAGTTTGTGCCGCATATTCTGGTTCGCGTTCCCGAGAAAAATCTATTAAATCTACGTTAGGCAAGTTAAAACGAGAGGTAACCCAATCTGATGTGAGATAAGCCAGAGAACCGGCCGCAAGAGCCGATTCTCGCTCTTTCGCTGTCATAGCAGTCAAACTTCTGAAGCTAGCAGAATTCCTAGTTAGCATGTCAACATCATTGCCGAAAAAGAATTCATTGGAAAACCCAAGTACTTTTGAAAGAGCATCTATAGTTGATGGCTCTGGATTACCAGATTTTTCAAGGCGTGTTATCGTTATTGGAGACAAACCGACAAGCTCAGCAAGTTCTTTGCTTGTCAGTCCCCGACGTTTTCGCGCGATAATTAATCTGTGTGGATTAAACATCGCAGCTTATTTTCTGGTCACTTGTATATCGAATTCCTGATTATTCAGATTTGAAGTATCTTCAATATGATTAATAGGATTCCAGTTGTTATCGGTAAGAATGAAAATTCTTTCGATAAACTCCCCAAACTGGTTACCTTCAATGGAATGCGGACGAGATAACTCAGCTCTAATTTCATCATTTTTCGTAGATACACATAAGAACCACACGCTTGTGTTTTCCTGTGCGTTAAACTCATGCTCCATTTCTGGCCATAAATAAAGGGAATTATTTGCTACTAATCTTTTTGTTGCGTCACCTTTTGATGATATTGCTTTTGGAGGCTGCTTTGAGCATGCAGATTCAACATTCTGGAATATAATTTTAATATTCAATTCCTTATTGAAGGTTGCCTCTATGTTGTCAGTACGATCTAATACCCACCCCTTGGGCAGTAGTGCAAGCCTAATCGCTCTGGTTCCAAAAATATAACTTAATTGCCCAGGTGCATTAATCGGATCAATCGATACCGCGTCATTTCTGGCTGTTGCCGCACTGATGGCTATAGTGACCAACTCCTGTTTCGTAATACCTAGAGTTTCCAGTCTTAAATTTACATCCAATGAGTCTGCTAGAATGCGTGTTTGGAACATTAATTAATATCCATGTTAATTTTTGAAGGCTCAATTGTGACATAAAAAATTAACATGAACAAATATAAATCTGAATAAAATAATTTATCTTATTGTTTTATAATATCTTAAAGTATAGTTTTACAAAACTAATCTATTTTCTCGCATTAAAGGTGGCAACAGGATCATTTCCGCGCCGGATTTTCGCATTAAAACTTGCTGTAAACCTTAAAATATCCGGTATCAATTGAAGCATAAAACCTCCGGATTATCCAAAATTGTCGGAACAAAACGGGGATTGTCGGAACGGAGAATGCAGAATGTCGGAACAGAGAAAGCAAGCATTCATACGGTTATGCAGAATTTGTTCCGACTGTTCCGACACAAAATGAAGGGGGTAGGATAAAAACTCAAAAAAGATACTGAGAAAATCAAGCCGGTTTTCCGAATAATGGAATAACTTCCGCTCCCTTTTCCAATGCTTCGATATGGTTACTCCACCATATCATCATCCTTTTCCTTTCTGGTAAGTATTCCGCCCGGTTGTATGCGCCTCTGATCTCATTCCTTTCGCCGTGTGCCAATTGCCGCTCAATAGCATCGGGATTGAATAGGCCGGATTCATTCAATGCAGTGGAAGCAACAGCCCGGAAGCCGTGCCCTGTCATCTTGCCTTTATAGCCAAGACGGTACAGGGCAAAGAGCAAAGTATTGTTGCTTATCGGCTTGTTAGGGTTTCTTCCAGGCAGCAGGTAGCGGCTATCCCCGGCAATAGTTTTCAATTCAGTCAGTATGTTCAATGCTTGATGGGTAAGGGGTACAACGTGTTCATTTTTCATTTTCATGCGTGTAGCTGGCACAATCCATAGCGCGTTGCTCAGGTCGATTTCTTCCCATAGCGCGCCTATCAGTTCATTAGTACGAACGAAGGTTAAAGCCAGCAATCGCAAGGCAAGCTGCGTTTGCCGGTCACCTATGCTTTCATAGGTGGCGATTGCTCGCAGCAGTTCCGGCAGTTCTTCCGGTTTGACGGCGGCCTGGTTTTTCTTTTTGTGCGGCGTGAGTGCGCCGCGAAGATCGCCGGAAGGATCGCGATTGCAGCGGCTTGTCGATACCCCATAGCGGAATACTTGCCCGCATACTCCCAGCACTCTATGCGCCAGATCATAAGAACCACGCTGTTCAATGATGCGGATCATATTGAGCAATTGCGGGGCTTCGATCGTGCTGATAGGGTACATTCCGATATAGGGAAAAACATTGCTTTCAAGCCGTCTCAGTACATCTTTTGCATGGCTTTTTGCCCAGGTGTGCGTTTGCTTGGTAGACCATTCACGGGCTACAGCTTCAAAGCTATTGGCGGCGGCTTCCTTGGCTTTCTGCTTATTGATCTGGCGATCAATGGACGGATCGATATTGCCGGACAGCTTGACACGCTCAATCTGTGCAAGCTGCCTTGCTTGCTTTAACCCCACAACAGGATAAACGCCAAGGGATAAAGATTTTTCCGTGTCATGAATCTTATAGCGCAGCCGCCAATACTTGCGGCCGTCTTCATAAACCCAAAGATAAAGCCCTTGGCCATCGTGCAGCTTGCGTACCTTGCCACCTTCAGCGGTGGCATTCTTGCAAGCCAAGTCAGTTAGTGCCTCTTTTATAGCCATAATGTGGTAACTCAGAATGTGGTAAATAAAGTTACCACACTTTTTACCACATTTTTTTACTGGCTTCTAGCGGATTATTCTGGATTGATACGGAATAGAATTTTTAGTAAAGTGTCGTTATTACTTGGTTTTGTGGATTGGCTTGGACTTACACGGAAGAGAATGTGGCGGAGGCGGTGTCTTATTATTCAATGTTTCACCATGTTTCATATGCAACCATAACTGGTTGTTGATTAAGTAAATTAAATTTTTTGTTGTTCCAAATTGCTTCATAAGTTATCATCAAATCCCAATCGTTTTGATGGGATAATTGATGGGAAAAATCAAGTCTGCCATATCGGCTTTAGGTGTTAAAAAACTATCCAAAACGCCCGGCATGCACGCTGTTGGAGGTGTTTCAGGTCTATACCTTTGCGTCAATGTGAGTCCTGCTTTATCCGCGAATATGAATCCCACTTTCGCAGCTTCCTGGATCTATCGCTACTCATTTTCTGGTCGCCGCCGTGATATGGGATTAGGCAGTTATTCCGATTTCTCATTGGAAGAAGCCCGCCATAAAGCCAGCAACTATCGTAAGCAGGTTTTAGAGGGTATTGATCCCCTGGAAGACAAACAAAAGCAAGCTGATATTCACAAGAAATCGCATATCAAGCGTGTCACCTTCCAGCATTGTATCAATAGCTATCTGGATGCACATGGCGATGCCTGGAAAAATGCAAAACATAGAGCCCAATGGCGAAGTACACTTGAAACTTATGCTTGCCCAGTTATTGGCAATCTTAATGTTGCTCATATTGATGCCGGTTTAGTATTGAAAGTGTTAGAGCCAATATGGAAAACCAAAACAGAAACCGCAACCCGGCTGCGAGGACGCATTGAAAGCATTCTGGATTGGGCAACGGTGAGAGGCTTTCGGGAAGGGGAAAATCCCGCTAGATGGAAAGGACATCTCGATAAGCTGCTGCCATCACCGGCTAAGATTGCCAAGGTAAAACACTTTACCGCTTTACCGTACAAAGAAATTTTCCAATTTATGCAGCAATTACGTAACCAACCCGGCATTGGTGCAGCCGCTCTTGAATTTGCCATTTTAACCGCAGCTCGCTCCGGTGAAGTCAGGGGTGCGTTATGGTCAGAGATCAATTTATCTGAACGGTTATGGTTAATTCCAGGCGACCGAATGAAAGCTGGCCGAGAACATCGAATTCCGTTATCCGATGCTGCTATTGCCGTACTCAAGCGGATGCAAGAAAACCATTTATCTGACTATGTGTTTCCTGGGTTAAAGCAGGATAAACCATTATCGGATATGAGTCTGACTGCAACACTAAAACGCATGGGTCGAACGGATTTGACGGCGCATGGATTCAGATCAACATTCCGTGACTGGGCAAGCGAAACTACGGCTTATCCTCAAGAAGTTTGTGAAATGGCATTAGCCCACACGATTGCCAATAAAGTGGAAGCAGCTTATCGCAGAGGCGATTTATTCGATAAACGGATTCACCTCATGAATGACTGGGCTAATTATTGCAATGATTTGTCGGTAGATACTCAATCCTGAATGACACCGTAAAAACAAATCCCGATTCCACTAATTTTAGAAAAAGCGTTGTTTTTTCTTAAAACTCAAATAGGTGGTTGATATGTGTGGATATTGTTACGAAGGCATCATGCTGCATGTTGTGGAAACTGGCCATAGAGGTACTAAAGGTTACCAGTTTAGCTATCTCCAGGAATCGGAGGATATTAAAACTGAAATACAACAACTGGAAGATCCCAACAATCCGGAACCACTGATTGATCTGGCATTTTGCCGTTTATACGATCATTGCTTTGCTCACGGCTTTGATGTTGAGCTATTCGATATCCTGCAAACCAAATTTGGGTATGAAGCAGTCCAATCCTATCTAACCAGAAGACAAACCAGTTCCAGTGAAATATTCAAAGCAGAACTCAGCAATATAAACCTGTTAAGCGATGCAAAATGCTGGAATCAGTTCATTGCGGATGAAGAGAGGGTTCTCAAAAACTCCCTGGGTTTGCTGAATTTCTACTACGACTGGTGGTTGCTTGGTATTGGTAAAGAAAAAAGTGAGCCACTTCAGAGAATGGAACAAACTGGGATCATGGATCGCATTGACAATACCACCCTTACTGAATGGTGCAGATTCGATGCATTTTATCCAGCCATATCTTTTGCCCTGTCATTTATCATCTACCATCACAGCGATGCTGAGATCATCCAGAAAATTGCATTAACAAACCTGGAAGACGCGCCCGATATGTGGGGCAAGGATTTATGGCTGCAACGGCGAGCCATGACTGCCTGTGTACAGCGTAACGGGCTTAAGTTTATTATAGAAAACTTAGGCCAGATCAGATATGAATTGATCTACTATGTTTTGTTAAAGACTGATACCACTCCCACTGAATTGAAAAAGTTAAAGGAAGCAATTCTGGCTGAGGATGAACATCCAATTCAAGGGATGATGGAATCCGAGCACATCATTGAGCTGATGGAAAAGCTGGTTGCATAAAATAACCAACAAATTTCCGATAGTGTTAATATGCAATGCTGCACCAATAGTATGATTAACTCACTCAGTTTTGGAAATCAACATGGCAACAATACGAAAAACCATTACGTTAACGGACAAGCAAGATCAATGGATTAAAACGCAAATAGCCGCTGGGGGCTTTACTAATGACAGCGAATATATCCGTGATCTCGTACGCCGTGATCAGGAACAAAATGCTCAATATACGGCTTTGAAACAGGCCATTCAGGAAGGATTAGACAGCGGCGTAAGCAATAAAACTGTAGAGGAGATTTGGGAAGAAGCCGAGCAACGCTCTAAAAATAAACGTGAGTAAATTCCACTTAACGAATCGTGCGGTTGCTGATCTGTCCGATATTGCCGATTTCACTATTCAATCATTCGGTATCGAACAGGCCCGTTTTTATCGCGATGGATTAAATAATTGCTTTGAAATTCTAGCCGATAATCCTCACCTAGGACGAAGTGCAGCAGAGCTCGCGCCAAACCTGAAGCGATTTGAATATCACTCCCATGTCGTGTTTTATGTACCCAGGGATACGGGTATATTGATCGTTCGCATTTTGCATCAGCGTATGGATTTTATACGACACATACCATCTTCCAAAAAATAACCATGACATAATATATGACATAGTCTTTAACTGATCCCATAGCCACGAGCCACTTCATAAATTGAGTAAGAAAGAAATAAAATGAACAAGCTGTTTATTGCGCTTTTCTTGCTGGCTTTATGTATTGCGGTACCTATTCATGCGGTAGAAAAAGCGGATGAACAGCGTCTCGATGAAGTTGCCGAACGTGGTTCGCATGTCATGCCGTTTGATTTGGAGAAAACCACGCATATTTTTTAAAAACGGACACCGGAGGAATTGTGCAAGTTATTGCGAAGGATAAATCTGATACTGAACAAATCAACTTGATACGATCACATTTATCTGCCATTACTAAAGAATTCAAACAAGGCAATTTTTTTAATCCCGAAAAAATTCATGGTGCAAGCATGCCTGGATTGGCTGAATTGAGAACAGCGAAAACTGGTCAGATCAAAATCGAGTATAAAGAATTGCCTGGGGGAGCGGAAATTACTTATGCCACCCATATCGAAAAGCTCAAGCTAGCTATTCACCAATGGTTTGATTCCCAATTAAGCGATCACGCCCGCCACGCCGTACCGGACCATCCTCATGATTCCAGTCATCATCACCATAATTAATCAAGTATCTTCTTTCCGAAGTGTGCTGCACCATTACTTGTTCAATGTGGTATCTGTCAAAATCTTTGAAAAATAAATTCTTAATGAATTCAGTTATTCTTGAATCCACGTTAACTTGCCCAGTTTGCGGCTACGCCAAGACGGAAACCATGCCCACGGATGCGTGTCAGTGGTTCTACGAATGCGAGCAATGTCATACCATTCTTAAGCCGGAACCCGGTGACTGCTGTGTCTATTGTTCTTATGGCACGGTTCCGTGCCCGTCCATCCAGGCGCAAGATAAAAGCAACGATGATCATTGTTGCGGCTAGGCGTGACGCGGTACAGCGCTTTTGCCTGGATTTCTCAATGCCTGTCAATGACTAATTACTTTGGAATAATTCCAATAACTTCTCGATGCCTACCGGCTCTTCTTGGAGCAAAGGCACGACGGCATAGCGCTTTGCGTGAGTGGTGGATACTGTCTTTATATCAGCAAGTTCGTTACTAGCGCGCTGACACAATAAGGGTGAGCGGACAGTTGTTGCAGCAACGCTGTTATTGATGATCCATGCCCATGGTTCAATACCAGCGCGGCGCAAATCGGCTTGAAGATTAGCAGCTTCCAGTACGGGTGTCGTTTCCGCCAATGTAACAAGCATTATCTTGGTTTGCTTAGGATTTTGCAGTTGCATCATCGGTGTTGAGTAGTGCACGATGGAAGGGTCCATTTGTTTGATAACTTCGCGATGATAAGCGCCGGTGGCATCCAGCAACAATAATGTATGCCCGGTGGGTGCGGTATCCATCACCACGAATTTCTTTCCCGCTTCGCGGATAATGCGCGAGAATGCCTGAAATACTGCAATTTCTTCGGTGCAAGGCGAACGTAAATCTTCTTCCAGCAATGCTCTGCCGTGTGCATCCAGATGCGCGCCCTTGGTTTCCAGAACACGCTGCCGGTAGCGCTCGGTTTCAATGTGCGGATCAATCCGGTCAACCAGTAGATTATCCATAGCACCGCTGAGTGTTTCGCTTAAATGTGCCGCGGGGTCTGAAGTGGTTAAATGGACGGGTAAGCCCCGATGCGCAAGATTGACCGCGATGGCTGCGGCCAGCGTGGTTTTGCCAACACCGCCTTTTCCCATCAGCATGATCAAACCGCAGCCATCCTTGGCAATCTCATCGGTTAGCTTGGATAAGCTGGGAAATGGGATGGTAGGATGATTTGATTTATTTTCACCATCGACAGGCAGATCATCAACCAATAGTTTCCGCAAGGCTGTCAATCCGACCAGGTTAAACGGTTTCAGTGCAATATGATCGCAAGGCAATTGGCTGAGGACTTCCGGTATGGCTGCCAAAGCGTTTTGCTCATGCTGGAAGATTGCAGTTGCCAGTGGATCCTGTGCTGTTTCTGCCTGTGGAAACAATCCATTGATGACTAAAAATTGTTTCGTCAATCCAATGGCTGCCAATTCTTCATGTGTCCGCGCTACTTCGCGTAACGTGGCTTGCTGCGCTCGGGCCACCAATATCAGCCGAGTGCGTTGCGAATCGGCGAGCGCATCTACCGCCGCTTTGTATTGTGCGCGTTGTTTTTCCAAGCCGGCCAGCGGGCCAAGACAGGACGCATCGCCTTTACCTTCCGCAAGAAAATCACTCCATGCGCCGGGCAGTTGCAGCAACCGTATGGTGTGGCCGGTCGGGGCGGTGTCAAAAATAATATGATCGTAATCCGCTGTCAGCGCCGAATCGACCAACAAAGCGGTAAATTCATCAAAAGCGGCAATTTCAGTCGTGCATGCACCGGATAGTTGCTCTTCGATACCTTTGACCACCGTGTCCGGCAATACCCCGCGTACCGGATTGACAATGTGATCACGATAGACTTGCGCTGCTGCTTGCGGGTCGATTTCCAGAGCGGCTAAACGAGGCACTGCGGTAATCGCTGCAATCTTATTGCCAATCGTCATACCGAACACCTGGCCTACGTTGGAAGCCGGATCGGTGCTGACCAACAATACCCGCTGACCGGCATCGGCCAGCGTTATCGCCGTAGCGCAAGCCAACGAAGTTTTGCCGACGCCGCCCTTGCCAGTAAAGAACAGAAATCGCGGTGGTTGATCGAGGAATTTGAGTTGCGTCATGCAATTGACTCAGGTTTGCGTTAGCAACAGCCGCCGCAGCAACTGGATTCTTCAGTTTTTTCCTCCACAGCAGCCCCAGTCCAGCGTGCAAGTTCGTTGCGGTTCGGATAGCGGCCTGCCAATGCCACTTCTCCATCCACAAGTATCAATGGCAACGCTTCAGCACCGGAGCGCTCCAAGAATGCTTTCACTGTGGAATTATCTGCAAAGGCCATCGGCTGTTGTGCCAGATTAAAGCGCTCAATGGCAGCACCTTGTTGTTTGGCCCAGTCAACATCAGCCGAAAAGTTGATGAGTTCACGATCAGCATCGGCACCGCAAACGCCTGAGCTACAACATAAGGCAGGGTCAAATATCTGTATGGTTGTCATTTTGATTCTCCATGAGTAAAGTTAACAAAATTGATGCAATTTATTTTGTACGGTTGTTGTGATTTTTCGATGGTAATTTCACTAAATATTAAGCCACATAGCGAGAGTAGCCAGCGTGACGAGCAATACCGGAACCGTCAACACAATCCCTACCTGGAAGTAGTATCCCCATGTGATAACCGTATTCTTCCGCGCCAGAACATGCAGCCATAACAAGGTTGCCAGGCTGCCAATCGGCGTGATTTTCGGCCCCAGATCACAACCGATCACGTTAGCGTAAATCATCGCTTCCTTTACCACGCCGGTCGCGCTGGTTGTGTCGATCGACAACGCGCCGATCAGTACCGTGGGCATATTGTTCATGATAGACGATAAGAAAGCAGCCAGAAAACCGGTGCCAAGCGTTGCTCCCCACACGCCATAACTGGCGAAGAGATCAAGCAGGCTGGTAATGTACCCGGTCAAGCCTCCGTTACGCAAACCATACACCACTAAATACATTCCCAGTGAAAAAATAACGATTTGCCACGGCGCTTCGCGCACCACTTTACGCGTGTTAATCACATGACCATGCGCTGCCACCGCTAGCAGTATGAGTGAGCCAGTGGCAGCCACAAGGCTGATGGGCACCCCCAAAGATTCGAGAGCAAAAAAGCCGATAAGCAGCAATGCCAACACCACCCAGCCAGCACGGAACGTTGCTGGATCGCGTATTGCCTCATTGGGCATCTTGAGTTGACTGACATCATAGCTAGCCGGAATACTGCGGCGAAAATAAAAAGTGAGTACTCCCAAGCTACCCGCTATTGAAGCAATATTGACCGGAATCATCACTGAAGCATATTCGGCAAACCCAATCTTGAAATAATCAGCCGAGACGATGTTCACCAAATTAGATACCACTAACGGCAAGCTGGCCGTATCGGCAATAAAACCCGCTGCCATGACGAAAGCGAGCGTAGCAGCCGGACTAAACCCAAGCGCCAGCAGCATCGCCATCACAATCGGCGTTAGAATCAAAGCTGCACCATCGTTGGCGAACAATGCTGCAACCGCCGCGCCCAGTAATACAATGTAGGTAAATAATAAATACCCATTGCCGCGACCCCAACGCGCCACATGCAACGCAGCCCACTCAAAGAATCCCGCTTCGTCGAGCACTAGGCTGATTATGATGATAGCAATGAAAGCCGCTGTCGCATTCCAGACAACATTCCACACCACCGGAATGTCACTGAACTGAATCACCCCAAGCAGCAGTGCTGCGGTAGCGCCAAGTAGAGCACTCCAGCCGATACCAAAACCACGTGGCTGCCAGATGACCAGCACGAGCGTTACGATGAAAATCAGTGAAGCAATCAGCATGTCAATGACTCACGGTGTTTGAATTTCTGCTTGTTGCTGTCACTTTGATTGTGGCGGCTTGAATTTCAAAATGCCGATGTAGTCCAGTTTCGTCCGGAAGGCGGAAGGATTTTGCTGTAAATCATCGAGCGGCAGCGATAAAAAAGTTTCGATGCCCTCGCGCAAGGTTTGATACGCCTGCGCAAATGCTGTGTTGATTTCTTCTTCGGTTCCCGTCGCTTCGGCGGGATCATCGACACCCCAATGCGAGCGTAGCGCGGGCCCGAGATACGCCGGGCAGGTTTCACCGGCGGCGTTGCCGCAGACAGTAATTACAATATCCGGTGTAGCCGGCAAGTTGTCCCATGATTTACTACAAAGCCCTTCGGTTGCAATACCTTCGCGTTCAAGTAGAGCGAGTGAACGCGGATGAACTTTTCCGGTGGGTTTGCTGCCCGCGCTCATCGCTTGCCAGCCTTTGGGTGCCAGATGATTGAAAGTGGCTTCCGCGAGAATAGAGCGGCAAGAATTTCCAGTGCACAGAAATAATACATTCATGATCAGGCCGCGCAACAGGTTTCGGTTTTAGTGGGAATGGCGGTATCCTGTCCGAATACCGGGACGGTGGCCAGTGAATGAAACGCTTCCCAGGCAATGCCTTGCGGATCAATTGTCCAGTATTTATTTGACGAAGCATAACAGCATTGTGCATTTTGTTGTTCCGCAGCAGGCAAACCGGCTTGCATCAAGCGCTGGTTTACTTCGGTTAAGGCATCGTCAGAATCAACTTGGATTCCTACATGATCCAAACCCGGCTTTGCACCTCGCGCCGATATGGCGAAATTAATATACGGATCTTCCAGCATCCATTTGGCGTAATCCAGCTTGCTGACGGATGGTTCGACACCGAAAAGCGCCGAGTAAAAGCGGATATTATCCTGCAGATTATCGACGGCAATATGGACATGAAAACGTTTCATCATTATCTCCTTCGTTAAGTTATATTTAGCTGTCTCTTTCATCGCAACACACTTCAACAATGCCGCAGGGTGTACCGGCGCAACAGTTCTCGGTGAGATAACCTATTAATGCATTCATGGTTGTAAAATTTGCCGAATAATAAATGAAGCGGCTTTCCTGCCGGGCAATCACCAGTTCTGCGTGAGTCAATTCTTTCAGATGAAAAGACAGCGTTGCATTGGGAATGCCCAATTCCCTGGCAAGCTGGCCCGCTTGAAACCCGGATTCACCGGCCTGAACCAGCATTCGGAATATCGTGAGGCGGGTTTCATGGGCCAGGGCGGCAAGCGCTTTAATTGCAATATTCATTTCCATCTTTCCAATATATTAGAAATATAGGCCATCGTCAACCCTGGTTGATCTTTCATTTACCTTTTCATCTTGGTAGATAGCAGTATAGGTTCATAAGTAGTTGATAAAAATATCATTGCCATTTTGAGCGCATAAAACAACCTATTAAAATAGAGCTGTATTGCAATTGTTTGTGCAGATCGCTCATTTGTATTGTCTGCACTGCATAACGAAAGTAGTTTCAATCTAGCAGGCTTTCTCGCAATACCAATCCGTACCAAAGTAACTGGTAGCACCTCAGTAATACTCCAGAAGAATCCCATTTAATCGCAGCAATCAGGACAGGCGATATGTTCCCGTCTGCTTTTGCTCGTCCTGAGAAAGGAGAAATAATATGTGTAATCCCAAATCCACAAGGGAGCAGCGGCCTATTGCCCTGTTTCCATTAGGTCAGATCGTTGCAACACCCGGCGCACTCGAAGCATTAGATCGGTATGCCATCAATGCGGCTGATCTAATTAAACGTCATCAATCCGGTGATTGGGGCAATGTACCGCCCGGCGATGCAGAAGAAAATCTGCGCTCGGTTGAAAATGGCTGGCGCATCTTATCGAGTTACACCATCAGTGAAGATCAGAATCTCTGGATCATCACCGAAGCAGATCGCAGCGTCACCACTTTGCTGTTACCCGAGGAGTATTGAAGCAGTTTCTATGTTTTAACTTTTGAGTCAATCCAAAACAACAAGCTCTTTTCGGGTGTTATGGGAGCAAAATAAATGAAAACACCCAATTACTCGCCTGCCCGCAAACCCAATGCTGGCAGGCTTTTTTATTAGTATTCAACTTACGATAACTGATCATTATGACGACCGTGATGAATCTGTTATCAATTGCTTAGGAGTTATTTATGAAATTGATTGAGAAACCGGTTACGCCGTTAACCGATGCCGTAGTGGAATTAACCGGCAAAGACGGCAACGCTTTCTTTATTCTGGGGCAAGTTCGTCGCGGAATCCTGAATAGCAATCGCCCGGAATTGGCTGAAGAATTCATGCGTGAAGCCACAGCTAGCGATTACGAGCATTTATTGAGCGTGTGTATGCGCTACGTCGATGTTCGCTAGGAGTGTACAGTGAAAAGCAAACTAATGCTCTCAAGCAGCCATACCCGTAAAAAGATAAACGAATATCTGTCGGCCACGCAAGCCAAGAATACACAACTGGCTTACCAATACGATATTGCCCACTTTCTGAAAAGCGGCGGCAAGATTCCGGCAACACCGCGATGCATCGCATCCTATCTGGCAGTTCATGCCAATACATTATCACTGGCTACATTGAACCGGCGCGTGGTGGCCATCAACCATGCTCACAAAGATAAAGGACTGAAATCACCGACTCGATCCGCATTGGTAACTGATACCTTGCGCGGTATCCGGCGTATCAATGGCAGCAAGCAACGGCAAGTCATGCCGTTGCTAAAATCTGATCTGATGAAGATTACGAAAAGACTCACTGGATTGATTGGTATCCGTGACAAAGCATTACTGCTGATCGGTTTTGCCGGTGCATTCCGCCGCTCTGAATTGGTGGCGTTACAGGTGGAAGATGTGCGATTTGTGATGGAAGGCGTACTGATCCAAGTCCGGCGCAGCAAGACCGATCAAAATGGGGTCGGGCGAAAAGTGGCGATTCCGTTTATCAAAGGCCATCATTGCCCTGGGCGTGCATTAAAAATGTGGCTGGAAAAATCAGGCGTCAAAACCGGCGCATTGTTTCGCCGCATGAACCGCTTTGATCAAGTCACTGATTATGGAATATGTGCAGCATCGGTAGCATTGATCGTCAAACAACGCGTGCGTGATGCTGGTTTGAATCCGGAACAGTATTCAGGTCATAGTCTACGGGCTGGATTAGTAACCAGTGCAGCGCAAGCCGGAGTCAGTTCCTGGAAAATCCGTCAACAAACTGCGCATAAGTCCGATCTGATGTTGCAACGCTATATCCGTGATAGTCAGTTGTTTGTGAATAATGCGGTCAGCCAAATTTGGTAGCCGGTATGGATGATGAGGAGCATATCATGCCTATCCGGCAAGGCAGTATTGATGGATTGTGTGGCGTATATTCAGTGATGAATGCAACCGAGATTGTCATTGGTAAATTTCACTATGACCCCAAACTAAAACATAAAGCCAGTCAGCGAAGAGTTTTATATAAAAACCTGATCGGATATTTGGCCAAGCATGATCTGTTGGAAGATGCGCTGATTTGGGGCTTTAGTGATATTGACGCCAAGGGTGGTTTCATTGATATCGCCATCAAATCGGTAAAGAAGTACCAGAATCGCAAACTACGCAAACAAAGCGCGTTCGATACCGATGATGTGACACTGGATCAATACTGGGAAAAGCTGACCGAACACCTGAGCCAACCGGATTCGGCGGTCATTATCAGTCTGAGCGGCCGCATTAAACACTGGACTTGTGTCAGAAAGATTACACCCAATGCGCTGATTCTATCGGACTCATCGGGGATCAGGCAGATTGCCCGGGATCGTTGCACCATAGAAACGGAAAACCGTGAGCTGTATACCTTGTGGCCGACGATGACTTATTTGTTGTTAGTTATATAGAAAAATAACGGGAGCAGAGATGACCCTGAGGGATTTTCCTATATTCTCCTTATAGCTAATCTATGATTTACGCTTTTTTGTGTTCAAAATTTAACCAACATGATTATATTATCTTAGGGGTAATTAAGAAAAAGTACCTTAGCTTAATGTTGGGGTATCTCGGCGTAATGCGTGATACAGTCACGAATGGCGTGACCAGGGCGTAGTGGTGCAGAACACTGGAGCGCGGCGAGTGAGAGAAAACTAGAATTAACAGCCCCTGTAGGAAATAACTAATAACCATGTCTGATGCGTTTTTTAAGAAACCAATCCTGAATTCGCCCTACGAATACCCAGCAGCTCACTGGGAAATGGTGGAAGGTCTTCCGACCCAAAATATTGTAAATTCTCGCCGCCGCGCAGAGTTCATCACTCCCATTCCCAAGCCTAAGAAACACAAAGAAACCAAGTCCCAAGAACTATTTGATGAAAGCATGGGGCTGGGGGGAGAAGGACGCCAAAAATACGATCCGATTTCCATTATCAATGAACTGAGAAGCCATATTGATGCTTGGCGTTTGCTACCTAGCGAACGTGACTGGATGGTGACGCCCGATACCGCGCGACTATTGAAGCATTGGCGACATCATGAATTCAATGGTATTCGCCCCTTCTTTTGTCAGGTCGAAGCAGTTGAGGTTGCAATTTGGTTGACGGAAGTAGCGCCAAAGCTTGGTGCCAGAGGAAAAAAATTTCTTGATTACCTCGACAATGTCAATGCTGACGCCAACCCCGGTCTGATGCGCTTAGCACTCAAACTTGCGACGGGAGCAGGAAAAACCACCGTTATGTCCATGCTCATTGCATGGCAAACGATCAATGCGGTTCGCCAGCCCAGCAGCAAGAGATTTACCAGAGGTTTTTTGATTGTTGCTCCAGGTCTGACAATCAAAGACCGCCTACGGGTGTTGCAGCCCAATGACCCGGACAGCTACTACAAAAACCGTGAGATCGTTCCAAACGATATGCTTGCCGATTTGGAGCGGGCAAAGATTGTCATCACCAACTATCACGCGTTCAAGCTGCGCGAGCGCGTTGAAATATCTGCCGGGGGTAGAGCTTTACTGAAGGGTAAACGCGGCGAAGATTTGAACACTCTTGAAACAGAAGGCCAGATGATCCAGCGCGTCATGCCTGAGTTGATGGGCATAAAAAATATCATGGTGCTCAATGACGAAGCGCACCACTGTTACCGTGAAAAGTCAGGTGATGATGAAGAAGGTGATTTAACTTCCGACGAGAAGAAGGAAGCAGAAAGCAATCTGGAGGCAGCCCGCCTTTGGATTAACGGACTGGAAATCGTTGCCAAAAATCTCGGCATCAATCGCATCACTGATTTGTCTGCGACGCCATTTTTCCTGCGCGGTTCAGGTTATGCCGAAGGAACACTGTTTCCTTGGACAATGAGCGACTTCTCCCTGATGGATGCTATTGAATGCGGCATTGTGAAATTGCCCCGTGTTCCTGTGGCTGACAATATCCCCGGCGCTGAAATGCCCAAATTCAGGGAGCTGTGGAAACATATCGGCCCAAAAATGCCAAAGAAAGGCCGGGGCAAAGGCGCACAACTTGATCCATTAAGCATTCCGGTCGAATTGCAAACGGCGCTCGAAGCTTTATATGGACATTACGAAAAAACGTTCACGCTCTGGGATAAGGAAGGTATCAAAGTTCCGCCGTGCTTCATTGTTGTTTGCAACAACACGGCAACGTCCAAGCTGGTCTATGACTATATTTCAGGATTCCGCCCAATAAACGAAGATGGTTCAACGGGATTTGAAAACGGACGTCTGAAATTATTCCGAAATTTTGATGAGCACGGCGAACCTTTAGCTCGACCAAACACGCTCTTGATAGACAGCGAACAACTCGAATCCGGCGAAGCACTGGATACCAGTTTCCGCGAAATGGCATCTGATGAAATCGACCGTTTTCGCCGTGAAATCATCGAGCGGACAGGCGATCAACGTGCTGCTGATAATCTGACCGACCAGGATTTGCTCCGCGAGGTCATGAACACCGTCGGTAAATATGGGGCACTGGGAGGCAATATCCGTTGTGTGGTATCCGTGTCCATGCTCACCGAAGGCTGGGACGCGAACACAGTAACCCACGTTCTCGGCGTTCGGGCATTTGGAACGCAGTTGCTTTGTGAGCAGGTGATTGGTCGCGCCCTGCGTCGGCAATCCTATGAGCTCAATGAAGAAAACCGGTTCAACGTCGAATATGCCGATGTGCTGGGTATTCCATTCGACTTTACGGCCAAACCAGTCGTTGCGCCGCCCCTACCACCGCGAAAAACCATTCACGTTAAGGCCGTGCGTCCACAGCGCGATCACTTGGAAATCCGTTTCCCTCGCGTAACGGGCTACCGGGTAGAGCTGCCAGACGAAAGGCTCACAGCAGAATTCAATAATGATTCCGTTCTTGTGCTGACACCGGATTTGGTCGGCCCGTCTGTTACGCAAAATTCAGGGATTATTGGCGAAGCAGTTGACCTGAATCTTGTACATACTGGCGATTTGCGCCATTCCACGCTTCTTTTTCATTTGACACAGCGCTTGCTGTATACCAAGTGGCGTGATCCAGGTGAAGAGCCAAAAATGCATTTATTCGGCCAGCTCAAACGTATTACGAAGCAGTGGCTTGATACTTGTCTTGTTTGCAAAGGCGGCACATATCCTGCGCAGCTCATGTACCAAGAACTGGCTGACATGGCTAGTAACAGGATTACCGCAGCGATCACGCTATCTGAACAGAACAAGAATCGCCCAATAAAAGCCTTGCTCGATCCCTATAATCCTACGGGTTCGACGACAAACGTTAACTTCAATACCTCCAAGACGGATCGCTGGGAAACCAGTCCGCTGAAATCGCACATTAACTGGGTGATATTGGATAGCGATTGGGAAGGCGAATTCTGCCGCGTGGCGGAATCGCACCCGCAGGTTATTTCCTATGTTAAGAACCACAGCCTGGGGCTGGAAGTTCCATATCGTTATGGATCGGAAACTCGAAAATACAGACCGGATTTCATTGTTCAGATTAACGATGGTAAAGACGATCCCTTGAATATGATCGTCGAAATTAAAGGTTATCGCCGCGAAGATGCCAAGGAAAAGAAACTCACGATGGATACCTATTGGGTCCCAGGCGTGAATAACCTGAAAAGCTTTGGACGCTGGGCATTTGTCGAATTCGCGGACGTATTTGAAATGGAGCACGACTTCAAGAAAAAGGTCGAGGAGCATTTTGAAAAAATGATTGTAGAGGCAATGGGGAAAGGACAATAACAATGGCAAAAGCAGATAAACCACAGGCCAAGAAAAAGGTTGAAACCCTGACCCATGATGAAGCCTCACGCAAGAATATCCCCACGGCGGAATATGAAGCGGTACTGCATGAGAAAGACAAAAGCTCAATCCGTGTGGCTTACGAGCGCCGTAATCGTGACCTTGACCCGCAATTAGGGCCTGTTAACACTACCTAAGTGCTTCGACGATGAGAGCGAAATGGATGAATGAGAGAAAAATGACATCCAGTTTGTCGAATCTGGAGAATATTCGACGGAATCCCTTGAGTCTGCGGAATAATCTTTCGATCTCATTGCGTTTTTTGTACATGGCGCGGTCATATTCCCAGAGCTCCAGCCGATTAGTTTTGGGTGGGACAACCGGGATATAACCGAGCTCCAATGCAAGCTGTCTGGTTTGATCACCCTCATAAGCGCGATCCATCAGCAGATGAGTAGGAGAAGAGACGGGGCCGAGTGCTAACAGGAGTTGTCGTCCTTCCGGTGCGTCATGTGTATGCCCCGGAGATAAGGAAAAAGTTATGGCTGTTCTGGTATCTGCGGCAACCAGATGAATTTTAGTGGTCCAGCCACCTCGGGATTTGCCGATGGATTGCGGGCCGTTTTTTTTAATGCACCAGTACCATCAGGGTGCACTTTGATGCTGGTGCTATCCATCGAAACGGCTTCAATCTTGATGCGAATGATTTGTTGATGCTGCAGCTGCTCAAAAACTTTTTGAAGCACGCCGCTTTTCGCCCATCGATTCATTCGAGTGTAGATGGTATGCCAATTACCGAAACGCTTGGGTAGTCCGCGCCACTTGCAACCATGCTCGGTAACATACAGAATAGCATTGAGAATTTGTAGATTGGAATGACTGACATTGCCACGCTGGCGCGGCATGCAGTGTTCGATCTGTTGATATTGAGTTTCGGTGATTTCCATCACCATATTATATCAAATAGTGTTAACAGGCCCTAGAACAGTCAAATCAGGTCAATCTGATAGGGATACCCAAACAACTCGGCCAAATAAGTCTATAGGGTCAAATAGGCAAGATAAACAGGTTAGGCCAAATAGACCGCATAAGACAAATGGGCAAAATATGTCAATTAAGCCGGTTAGGCCAAATAAACGTAATTTGTTAATCAATATTGATACGGTTAAATTTTTCGTTAAGGACGACCATGAAAATACGTTCACTCTTCCTAAAACAACTACGGCCAGGTTGACTAGCGAAGATGGGGAAATCCTAGAAACTTATCAGAATCGAGTCCCTTTGCCAGGAGAACATGGCACTCATTTTCTGCATGTTAGAACAATGAAATTTGGCAAAAAGTTATCCATTAGTGGGTCTCCGTATGCGTTTATGCATGGCCAAAATGTCTATACTTCATCAGATATGCAAGCCGCTGCTCTTGATGCTTTAAGACGAGTATGTAAGGCATTTAAAATAAAAACAACGGAAGAACAGCGCCAGCGATGGATAAATGGTGATATCACCCTTGAACGCGTCGATTTGGCCGTCAATATCAAGGTCGAAAGTGAAGCGAAGGCTGTAGATATTCTGCGGCAAATTCGCCGCCAGCTGGGTGAGCATGGATCAACAAAAACAAATGGCACAACAGTGTATTGGTCACCCAGGGACGGTAAGGAATTTTCGATTTGCTTCTATGCAAAAGGACCGCAAATGCGCAAGCAGAAACGTTATATTGGTCAACCATTTAGAGAAAGATTGCTTAAGGATAGTGAATGTATTATCCGAATCGAACTCAGGTTAAAGGCGAGAGAATTACGAAAACTTCAGTTAGACAAAGTTAGCGCATGGGATGATCAAACTGCTGTGAGAATATTCGATAAGTATATGGGTAAATTAAAGTTTCTTAATATTACATCGGGCCCCGTGACAAAAGAGGAGTTATCGCGATTACCATCCCGCTTGCGGCCAGTATGGGCATTACATAAAGGTGGTCAAGATTTATCCCTAATTTATCTGCCACGTACACTTAGGCGCCATAAAAGTGATTTCAGAAAATTAGGTTTCGATCTGAATTGCCCAAATCAGGCTGAAGGTACCGTAATTCCACTGACAAAAGTGTTAGCGCCCAGTAAAGTGATTAATTCGGCACCCGAATGGATGATAGAAGAGGAGCTGGCGCTACCTAGGCAGAAAGTTGCGGCTAAAAAGAGCTAAATTGACTGCCTAAGTAGTATTTTGATGGATTGAGTCATGATTTTAATGTCAATTAGGTCATGACCCGATTTGCCAGAATGACTCGCATCGTAGGCATTGGTTGGGTTTATGCTGGAAATTGTTGTTTCTAATTTTGCTGGGGGAATTTTTGCTGACTAGCGATAATTTATTTTATCGCTAGTTGAAGGAAATGAGCTGCCGCCGGTCATTTGCGGATTTTTTTCAAGGGCCTGGCAATCTTTGTTCTCCCGTTTGAATTAAGTTTTGATCCCCAGTAAACCCCACCAGTCACGGGCGGCGTGCAGTACTCGCACGACTGATATGCCGTTAGGATGTGGAAGGTAGAAGATTAGGTGATTTTCAAAGCCCCCAACTGGCCATTTGCGCATGCCTGCTAACACGGGGTCTTGCAGTGATAATGGTGCGCCGATCAGAGGTTGCTCAGCTAGAACATTGAAACTGGCCTCTGCTTGTGCCAGAAAGCGTTCTGCTGTTTCTAGGTTGGCATTTTCGACGAGATACGAAATGCTCTACCAAGTCGCGCCGGGCTGCTGCGCGTTGATAGATTTTAGGCATCAGCGTTGCTTTTGTCTGGCTTCGAGCTTAGCTAAGGCTTCTTTGCGAATATCGCTCCAATCTTCCGCCGTTAATTCACTTTCCTGACTACTCAATCCTTCCAGCAACTTGGCTTCAAGTTGTTCTTCCGCTTTGCGTTTTTCATCAGCACGGATCAATTCGCGAATATACTCGCTGGCGCTGCTATAGCGACCTTGGGCGATCTGTCCATCCACAAATTGTTTCAGAGGGTCGGGCAGAGAAATATTCATACTTTGCATGGGTAAATCCTCTTTATCTTGCTGTGTAATTTGCCATTAATAGCATAAAATGGCAATTGTTGCCATATTGAACACTTCGATTACAAATTTAGAAGTTGTTATCACTATCAGATCTTCTGGGTCATTATCTTGCAATTTGACATCGTCACAATTGGTGTGTTTGAATACTGATACATATATCAAATATGGGAGCATTCAAACATGTCCAATCGTGGCGGGAAAAGAGAAAATGCAGGCAGGCCAGCTGGCCAGGGTAAATATGGCGAATCGACAGTAACAATGCGCATACCGCAAAGCCAGACGGCAACGATCAAAAGCTTTCTGGAAGCTTTGCAACGCAAAAGAGCGAAAGCTGTGGAAGAGAATGTTATCGCAGAAATCCAATTGGATGAGTTTTTTACACCTGCGATCAGTGAACAACCTACGCTATTGCCATTGTTTTCCACCAAGGTGGCGGCGGGCTTTCCCAGTCCAGCCGATGATCATGTCGAGAAGCGCCTGGATATCAGCGAATTCATGATCGACCATGCAGCGTCGACGTTCTTCGTCACGATCAAGGGAGATTCGATGATCGACGTTGGTCTGTTGCCGGGCGATAAAGTGGTGGTGGATCGCTCTAAAACGCCCGGTATCGGCGATATTGTACTGGCTGTGGTGGATCGGGAATTTACCATTAAAATCCTTGATCACGGCGCGAACAAAATGCCAAGGCTGATGCCAGCCAATTCTTCAGGTGCTTACAAACCCATTTACATTCGCCCGGATACGCAGTTTGAGATTTTTGGCGTCGTGATAGGATCGTTCCGCCGTTTTAAATGAGTACACTGTTGCCGTGTTATGTATTGCTGGATCTGGAAACGACAGGAGCCACGCCAACCCAGGATCGCATCACTGAAATCGGTTTGATCCGTTACGAAAACGGCATCGAAGTCGGTCGCTGGAATACACTCATCAATCCGGAAGTCAGTATCTCACCCTTCATTCAGCGGCTGACGGGAATCACCCAGGACATGGTCGACCATGCGCCTACTTTTGCTCAAGTGTGCGAAACACTGTTGCAATGGCTCGATCAGGCGGTATTGTGCGCGCACAATGTGCGTTTCGATTATGGTTTTCTCAAAAACGAATTCAAGCGCATCGGCATTACTTTCCAAAAGAAACTGCTATGCACGGTCAAACTCTCCAGAAAACTCTATCCGCAGCATCATTCACATAGCCTCAACGCCATTATTGAGCGGTTTCAGTTAGTCTGTACCCAGCGTCACCGCGCCATGGGCGATACGGAAATGATGGCGGCATTCATTGATGTTGCGATCCGCGAATTCGGCGAATCAACCGTACAGGAAACCGTCAAAACACTGCTGAAGCAGCAAGCGACCCCAACGGGACTCGATCACCTGGATATCCATACCATTCCAGAAACCTGTGGTGTTTATTTATTCCACGGCGATAGCGCATTGCTGTATGTCGGCAAAAGCGTTTCATTGCGCTCCCGTGTATTCAACCATTTCCAGGGCGATCATAGCTCAGCCAAGGAAATGCGCATTGCACAGGAAATCAAACGGGTTGAATACCGCATCACCAGCGGAGAACTGGGCGCACTGCTACTGGAATCGCGCCTGATCAAGGAAAATCAACCCATCCATAACCGGCAGCTTAGACGCGAGCGGCAACTCTGTGCCTGGCAAGTATCGAGCGACCCCAATGCCAAACCACTGATGACCTTGATCAATGACAGCGACATCGACTGGCGTGCCGCAGAAAATGTCTATGGCACTTTCAAAACCAAGCGGCAGGCCGTGGAGGTTTTAAACAAGCTGGCTGACGAATACGGACTATGCGATAAGACATTGGGATTGGAAAAAGGCTCCGGTGTGTGTTTTGCGCATCAGTTAAAACACTGCAAAGGCTTATGTGCTGGAAAAGAATCCGCCGAATCACACTGGCTGCGCCTGCTCACGGCATTAAGTCATCACAAGCTACTGACTTGGCCGTATGCTGGCCGTATCGGCATCAAGGAGCATAACCCGCACTACGACATCACAGAAATACACGTCTTTGACCAGTGGTGCCATCTGGGGAGCGTCAAGGATCATCGGGAATTAGAGGAATTATCAGCACAGCCGTGTTTTGACCGGGATACTTACCGTTATCTGCTTAAATTCCTGAATCGCAAAGATGTTGAAGTAATCGCATTGCATGGATAAGCATAACCGCTCTATCGCGTTAATCGACGTCAACAATTTTGTGCGACGTGGAAAGTCGCTTGCTTGAATGTTCTGACGTGAGAAGACGGACAGAACCGGTTGTCCCATCAGCCGTACCCTAAGAGGAAGCGCGAGAAGGTAACGACTCGTGTTAAGCACTCTGACAACGTATCCTGAACCGAAAGGTTTTCCTGATCCTGTGAAGGTAAGGAGTTCTGCCAGCATCGAGGTAGATAAGGGCTAGGGTCGGATAGTATGGCTAACGTATGTGAATCTTTGATAAACGCTGTTATAAACGAACAAGCCAAAGGTGCTGAAAGGCTTGAGCCAAAAGGCAACGTGGTGGGTACGGGAGTTGAAGTTTCTCCCGTCATGGGCATTCACACCACCGGCGGAAAGAAGGAGCCTAAGCTATCTATTGCGGTCAAGCAAGTGGAACACGGTAAGCCCGTAACTTTCCTCTTTGAGGATGGCGCGGCCGCAAGGCTCGCTACCGGGTTGCGGGTAGAGGAAGGTGGAAAAAGCGAACGCCGATCTGTAATCGATTGGATAGGGATTTAAACGTTATCCCCTGCGAAAGCAGGCAGACTTCCACCAGGTCTTTGATCACGAGAAAGCATGACTAACCGTTTCAGGAAATAAAGCAGATGACAGCTTCGACATTACAGGCTGGTGCGATTTCCCGCAATACGACGCAATGGCACGCCATCGATTGGCGCGCCGTTCATCGCAATGTGCAACGGCTTCAGGCGCGTATCGTGAAAGCAACACAGGAAGGACGATGGGGCGGGGTCAAAGCCTTGCAACATCTACTGACTCGCTCGTTTAGCGGTCGCGTCATGGCCGTGAAGCGGGTGACGGAAAATACGGGTAGACGAACCTCAGGGGTAGATCGGCGACTTTGGGATACCCCTGAAAGTAAAATGACGGCAGTACTGACACTCAAGCAAAGGGGATATAGACCAGCTCCGCTAAGACGCCTCTATATCAAAAAAAGCAATGGCAAATTGCGTCCGCTCGGTATTCCGACGATGAAAGACCGGGCTATGCAGGCACTTTACCTGCTGGCCCTCGATCCCATCGCGGAAACCACGAGTGATCCCAATTCCTACGGATTCAGAAAAGAGCGCTCGGCAGCCGATGCCATTGAACAATGTTTCACTGTATTGGGGCGAAAATTCTGTGCTCAATGGATACTGGAAGGCGACATTCAAGCCTGCTTTGACCGGATTAGTCATGACTGGTTACTGAAACATGTACCCATGGACAAAACCATCTTAGGGAAATGGCTGAAAGCGGGATATGTGGAGCATGGCAGACTGTACCCCATCGAAGCAGGTACACCGCAAGGTGGGATTTGCTCACCGGTGCTCGCCAATTTGACACTCGATGGATTGGAACGCGCATTGAAAACCGCTTTTCCTAAACCGAGTCATGGTCAAGCACCGTTGGTCAATCTGGTGCGTTATGCGGACGACTTCATTATTACCGGCAGAACCAAGGAACTGTTGGAACTGGAAGTCAAACCCTTTGTTGAGCGATTCCTCGCCGAAAGAGGATTGGTGTTGTCCGAGGAAAAGACACACATCACCTCAATTGACGAGGGATTTGATTTTCTCGGGTACAATATTCGCAAATACCGTGGCAAGCTGCTTATCAAACCAGCCAAACGGAATGTGCGGACATTCCTGAACAAAGTCAGAGCGCTCATCAAGGCGAACAAAGCTACATCGGCGGGCGATTTGATCGCCTATCTCAACCCGCTTATTCGCGGTTGGGCCAATTATTATCACCATGTGGTGAGTTCGCGTATCTTTTCCAGAGTGGATAGCGCCGTCTTTCGTTGTTTGTGGTGCTGGGCGCTAAGACGACATCCCCATCGATCCAAACGTTGGATCAGAAGGAAGTATTTTGGCATCCGGCAAAATGATCATTGGGTATTTCAAGGGTACAGTATCCGCGAGGATGGCACCGTCCGCCTTAATCAACTGGAAAAAGCGGCACGCATACCGATCCGTCGCCATATCAAAATCAAGGGGCAAGCCAATCCGTATGATCCTGCATGGGAAACCTACTTCGAACAGCGTATTGCTCAATCGATGCAGGCAAACCTGAAGGGGAAACGGCAACTGCTTTATCTGTGGAATCGGCAGGCCGGTATCTGCCCTGTTTGCGGTCAGAAAATCACCAAAGAAACGGGGTGGCACAGCCATCACACTGTTTGGCGGTCCTTGGGTGGTTCCGATGGATTGGATAATCGGGTACTGTTGCATCCCAATTGCCACAGGCAAGTTCATTGGCAAGCCCGTATCGTGTGAAACTGCGTCCTCACTGGGCGTTACAAAGGCTTGAGCGGTATGATGGGAAACTATCACGTACCGTTCTTAGAGGGGTGGACGCCGGTAACGGCGTCTGCCTACTCGACTATGTCAGTTGTGAACGGGTATTCAATCCCAAGCTGGAAGACAAGCCGGTTGTCGTACTATCCAATAATGACGGCTGCGCGGTCGCGAGAAGCAATGAAGTCAAAGCATTGGGTATCAAAATGGGGCAACCGTGGTTCCAGTTGAAAGATTTAACCAGAAAACACGGCATTATCGCCTATTCATCGAACTATGCGCTGTATGCGGATATGAGCAATCGCGTCATGAGCATTTTAGGCATGTTCAGCCCCGAGCAGGAAATCTACTCGATTGATGAATGCTTTCTCGATCTTACCGGATTTAAAAGACACAACCATACCGGTTATGGGCAGAAAATCCGGAAACGCATCAAGCAATGGACGGGATTGCCGGTGTGTGTTGGCATAGGGTCGACCAAGACACTGGCTAAACTTGCTAACCACATGGCCAAAAAGAATCCTGAGCTCAATGGTGTGTGCGATCTCAATAGCTTATCGCCTCAGCAACAAGAAGATTGGTTCAGCAAAATAGAAGTAGGGGAGATCTGGGGTATTGGCAGGCGGCTTGCACCCAAACTCCATGAAATCGGCATCAAAACCGTGCTGGATCTCAAAACAGCGCAGCCATCGCAAATGCGTACCCGTTTCTCGGTCGTGATGGAGAAAACCATTCGCGAAATCAATGGTACTGCCTGTATCGAACTGGAAGAAATCAATCCACCGAAAAAGCAAATCGTCAGTTCCCGCTCGTTTGGCATTCCGGTATCCGATCTGGCCAGCCTGGAAGAGTCAGTATCGCTCTACATCAATCGCGCAGCAGAAAAGCTAAGGCGGCAACAATCCTATGCCGGATCGGTGCACATTAGCATCCGCACCAGTCCGTTCAATGAAAAGGAACCGTATTATGCCAACGGTATGACGATTGCACTGCCAAGACAAACGGACGATACAAGATTACTGACTAAGATTGCAATTTGGGGATTACGCAAGATTTACCGCCGTGGTTACAAATATCAAAAAGCAAGCGTGATGCTATCTGAACTGGTACCTCGACAATACCGGCAACTGGATCTCTTTGGTTCAATATCGGCAGCAGATACTCAATCTGGCAAATTGATGAGCGTCATGGATCATATCAATGCTCGTATGGGCCGGGGTACGATTAAACTCGCATCCGAGGGATTCAAGCAGCCCTGGAAGATGAAACAGGGAAATAAAAGCCCCAACTATACGACGAACTGGGATGAGTTGATCTGTGTTATGAATTGATTAACGCTTGTCGTGAATACATCATTCGGGAAAGAGTGCTCATCAATATGCAATATTTTCAATGCGGCTTAACTATGGATGCTGTGAATCGCTAGGAAAAAGTTTTTCTTCTAATGTTTTGCCGTGATTTAGCTGACGATATTGCCAGCGATTGGCACGGATACATTGCATGAGTTGTAAATCCATGCTGGGTTGTAGATCAGGATTATATTCCACGATAAACTCATTTTTTTGTGGATTGGTGACCTGTAAGACACCTTCAAGAGCGCTGAATTTAGCCATTGCCTCCGATGATGGACAGTTTTCCATTTGTAGAGTGATAAATCGCGAGGTAACTTGTTTCTCGTTGATTCTTAATTTCTCGGTTTGCAGAATGCCGTTTTCCAATAACAAAATTTCTTGGCACAACCGGTCAAGTTCGATCAAATTGTGGGAACTGATGATGAAGGTTGTTTCTGACGATTGTTCTGCAATAATTGATCGCACGGTTCGGGCATTGACAGGATCAAGTCCGGCAGTCGGTTCATCCAATAAGATCAATGCGGGTTTGCCGATTAGCGCTTGCGCGATCGCCGCCCGTTTAGCCATGCCATGACTGAGCGCCTGAGGTTTTTCATGTGCGGCATCTTTGAGTGCAAATATCTCTAAAACCCGACTGGCTTCCAGGTTTGCTTGTTGAGAAGAGAATCCTTGTAGGCGCGCATAAAAAACCAACTGCTCTATTAACGTGAAGCTCGGGTCTAGTCGGGCGTCCTGGGGCAATGCCGAGATTTTGCCAATGAGGTGCGTTGCACCAGGTGGGTGACCAAAGACCCGAACAGTTCCGGAAGTGGGATGTAAGAAACCAGCTAAGATATTCAGTAAAGTGGTTTTTCCGGCTCCATTAGGGCCTACCAAGCCGATAGGCTCGCCCGCATTCAGCTCAAAACTGACATCGGTGAGCGCAGCTTTGCCTGAATAAACATGGTTTAGCTGTTTGCATTGAATAATCCGTGAATTCACAATGCCTGCCTCAGCATTATCCAGCGCCCAATGGTTAACAAAAATAGGCTCTGCAGGAGAGGGATGTAAATCAATGACAGGGTTTGCCATCCTGGCAGCTGTGCCATATCAGATAACTGATAGCCAGGGATCAAACATCTTAGAAAAGCCAATGCAGGCAAATAGTAAGCCAAACTGTTGATAATTCCAGCCAGAAACATCCAGATCAGAATTGCCCACAGGATTGCTTGCCGGGCAGATTTAACTTGCGCGGATAGGGCAGCCATCATGGTTGTAAAAGGTAGAACGATCAAGATTAAGTTAAGAATTAGGATTGGAAAATCCGGCAATGCAAAAGTAAGAAGCGAAGCATCACGGGTCAAAGCAAGGATAAAGGTACTGAATGTGGCTGCACTGATCCATACTGCTTGAATCAGCATAGTGCCTATAAACCGGCCAAAGAATACACGGTCGCGGCTACTACGTATGACAATAAAGCGTAGCGTGCCACGTTCTCGATCAGAGCAGGTTTGATCGGCTGCGAGCAAGATGCTCAACATCGGGAATATCATTAGCGCAAAATGCCAAAATACACCGAATTCAGGGATGGGCCAATGCTGTATTGAACCAAAGCCAATCAAGTCAAAGAAACTGAATTCTGCCTGTAATTCTTTTTCCTGAACCAACAGCTCAGCAGCAAATCGTATTGGATACAGTAAAATGAAATACCAAACGACTACAAAGGTTACCAACGGCAATATACTTTTACGGGTAGCAAAACCTCTTTTGAGTTCAAATGCGCTGATGAGTATCAGATGATTGAAGAAATTTGGTTGCATTATTTTTTATATATTCCACTTGTAATCCAGTGCTTACCTTGATCGGGAATTCTAGCCATTTTACCTTGCTCACACCTATCAGCCGTAAATTTACCAAGACAAAACGCATTCCAGAATAAATTTAACTCCCCACTACGGCAGGCGGTGAGTATGGTTCGCACAAATCATAAATAATCATGTGAGATACTTGTACCGGTATCTATCAATTACAACCATCAACCAATTGAGAACGACTTATGACCACGTCTTATATGTACCAAACATCTGTACCGGTTTTCAAACAGCTATTGAACAGTTTAAGCGCTATTCTATCCAAAGCTGAAGCCTACGCAACCGAGAAAAAATTTGAGCCAGCCGTATTGTTAAATGCCAGACTATATCCTGATATGTTTCCCTTAATCCGCCAGGTGCAGGTCGCTGCTGATTTTGCCAAGAGCGTGTCGGCAAGGCTGGCAGGGATTGAAGTACCGGTGTATGAGGACAACGAACAAACTTTCGCCGATCTGCAAGCGCGAATAAGTAAGACTCGGTTATTTATCGAGAGCCTGACGCCTGCACAATTTGAAGGCAGCGAAACGCGTGAAATCGTGTTACGCCCGGGAACACCGAAAGAGAAAAAGCTGCTTGGCCACAATTATCTGACCAACTATGGTTTGCCGCAATTTTTCTTCCATGTCACCACCGTCTATGCAATTTTGCGGCACAATGGCTTGGAAGTTGGCAAGGGCGATTTTATGGGTACTTTTTAAGCCCGCTATTATCTTTGAAAAGAGTCAGTAAGCGAAATTTTTTTGATGGTACTATTGATGGGAATATAAGTCTTCTGTGCTTGAAAGTAGCGTGGATACTGGATCCGTGGCGGAGGCGGTGAGATTCGAACTCACGGTAGAGTCACCCCTACGGCAGTTTTCAAGACTGCTGCCTTAAACCGCTCGGCCACACCTCCCTTGCTTCAGGTGCGCATCATACCTTTTAGTGCCCTTTTTGGCTAGTTAATATGTGCTTATTTGCTGCTTCAATAAGTGATCGATGGAAGTAAGTTAGTTTATTCTTTATGATAGCCATTTCAGATTTACCTTACTTAAGGTGTGTGATTTTATGAGTTGGTATTGAGTTTTAGTTATTCAATTCATATCGGTTCATATCGGCATCGATAGGCATATTGATCGGGCTAATCCAACCTGCTGGGAATAAATGTATTTTGAAGAGCAACAAAAGTTTATGGTCAGATCCCGAAGTAGCCAATCTTGAGCGGGTACGTATCAGTACTAATCAAGATATGGTAGGGCGTATGCGCTGGGGGGGCATGTTTTATGTTCTTTGTTGTGGCGCTATCATTTTGACATCGCCCGTGTTGCGTACACAACCAACTGTTGTTATCTTCTTTGCGGCGTTTCTTACCTTAGCAATCATACGGTTAATAATTTATAAGCGAGCCGTCAATGCACAGTTAAGCAACCAATCACAGCTCGAGCGCACCATTGCAGCAGTCTATACTGCAACTTCCTTCATTTGGGGTGTTTTCCTGAGTTGGATTTTCTTATCGATTAGTGCAATCGATAATGGCGCAATCCTGGCGGTGATTTCTACAGTTGGCTTTATTGCGGGCGGTATTGCGGCAACTTCACCGCGTATCCGTCTCATGTTGGTTTTTGCGCTATTGGTTTATTTGCCGAGTGTGATCAGTCTTGTGTTATTCATTCCCGATGATAGCAGTTGGGTTATGCTGGTCATCGGGCTCGCTTATTTTGTATTTTCCGTGCATAACGGTAAGCTGCAACATGAAAATTATTGGATGGTAAGGCAGCAAGCGGTGTTGTTGGAAAAACAGGCAGTTGATTTGGAACAAGCGCGACTACAAGCGGAAAATGCCAATAAGGCAAAATCGGCTTTCCTGGCGGCAATGAGTCATGAAATTCGCACGCCGATGAACGGTGTACTCGGCATTACCGAGATCCTCGCGATGACCCCCCTGAATTCCGAACAAACCAATTATCTGGATGTCATTCGCAATTCCGGGCGGACCTTGCTGCGGATTATCGACGACATACTTGATTTCGCCAAAATAGAAGCGCACAAGTTGAATGTCGTCAATCGTGTATTCGATTTGCCCGGTTTGATTGATGAAGTGCATTCGCTGTTTCGCACCAAGGCAAAGGAAACCGCGGTAAATTTTGCCGTGCGTTTCGATTGCAGCTTACCGTGCAGACTGATCGGCGATCCTGATCGGATCAAGCAGATTTTATTTAATTTGCTTGGCAATGCTTTCAAATTTACCCAGCAGGGAGAAATTAAGTTATCGATAAATTGCACCGAGATTCCCGATCACAGCGGCATTGAACTGGAACTGACCGTGACGGATACCGGCATCGGGATTTCCACTGAGAATCAGGCGCGCTTATTTCAGGAGTTTTCACAAGTCGGCGAATCAACGCAGCATATACGCGGTACCGGTCTGGGTTTGGTCATTACCCGTAATTTGCTGGCGCTGATGGGCGGCTCGATTACCGTTTCCAGCGAAATCGGCAGAGGATCCACGTTCTGTGCGCGTATTCCGCTGCAATACGAAATGATCGATGCGGCAGCGAAACCAATCGAATTGGCTCAAATACAACCGCACACTCACGTAAACCGTCGTCCTCGCATTCTGGTGGTCGAAGACAATGACGTCAATCAATTAGTCAGCAAGGCAATGCTGGAACATTTGCATTGTGATGTGACGATGGCCGGTAACGGTGCGGAAGCAATCGATGCATTCATTTCACACGCTTTTGACCTGATTTTGATGGACTGCAACATGCCGGTCATGGATGGATTCGCGGCGACCCGGCGAATACGTGCGCTTGAACAACAGAAAAATTTAACACCCATTCCCATTGTGGCGCTGACAGCGCACGCGCTAGATCATATCAAACAGGAGTGTTTTGCTGCCGGCATGGATGGACATCTCAGTAAACCCTTTGATGTTGCGCAACTGGATAAGGTATTGCGGCAATTTTCTTCCATTCGTCTGACTTGAACAACGAGCACTGCGAGAATTCTTTCTGGATCGCAACAGAATTAGGGCTGACAGTGCGATAATACGCAAAGCTTAAACCAAGGTGGATAAGCCGGTAGCACCTAATAACTCATATTTTTGCGCAATAAATGACAATCTGGAAACCCAATGTGACGGTTGCAGCCGTTATTGAACAAAATGGCAAGTTTTTGCTGGTCGAAGAAGAACCGGAAGCGGGTTCCGGTTTGTTTATCAATCAACCGGCCGGGCATCTGGATCCGGGCGAATCGATTATTCAGGGAGCAATCAGGGAAACGCTGGAAGAAACTGCATATACTTTTGTACCCGAATTTCTGGTGGGAATTTATCACTGGCATTCGCAGCGCGTTGATACCACGTATATCCGCTTTGCATTCGGCGGGCGCGTAACGCACCACGATCCCGAGCGCGTGCTGGATACCGGTATCGTGCGGGCGGCCTGGTTTGGCTTGGATGAAGTGAATCAAATGAAGGATCGTCACCGCAGCCCGCTGGTTATGCAGTGTATTCGTGATCATTTGGCTGGGAAACGCTATCCGTTAGAATTGCTGACACACTATGAGTCGTGATGGAATGAAGAAATGCCGGGTAGTGGTCGGTATGTCGGGTGGGGTTGATTCGTCCGTGGCGGCTTACTTACTGAAGCAGCAGGGACATGACGTGACCGGCTTGTTCATGAAAAATTGGGAAGGCGACGATACCGACGAATATTGCTCTTCCCGGCAGGATTTTCTCGATGCGGTATCGGTTGCGGATGTCATCGATATTCCGCTTGAAGTGGTTAATTTTTCCGCTGAATACAAAGACCGGGTTTTTTCACATTTTCTTGCTGAATACCAAGTGGGACGAACGCCGAACCCTGACGTGCTCTGCAACGCCGAAATCAAGTTCAAGGCTTTTCTCGATCATGCACATAAACTGGGTGCGGACTATATCGCGACAGGGCATTACGCTCAGGTGCGCGAAGTGGATGGCGTGTTTCAGTTACTGAAGGGCGAAGACGGCACCAAAGATCAAAGTTATTTTTTGTATCGCCTGAATCAAACACAGCTGGCCAACACCTTATTTCCGGTCGGGCATCTTTATAAGCGTGAAGTGCGCCAGATTGCCCGTGAATTGAAACTGCCCAATTGCGCAAAAAAAGACAGTACGGGCATATGTTTCATCGGCGAACGTCCTTTCCGGGAGTTTCTCAACCGCTACCTGCCGCACGAACCGGGTGAAATTCAAACGCCGGATGGCAAAGTAGTCGGCCATCACGTGGGGTTGATGTATTACACCATCGGACAGCGGCAAGGATTGGGCATCGGCGGTACACGCAACGGCGGCGATGAGCCGTGGTTCGTATCCGCCAAGGATAGGGCACGGAATGTATTGATTGCCGTGCAAGGCCATGATCACCCCGATCTGCTCCGCCCATCACTAAAAGCCGCCGATCTGACATGGATCAGCGGGAAACAGCCGCATTGCAATTGGGTTTACGCCGCCAAAACGCGCTATCGCCAAGCAGACGCGCCTTGCGCCATCTCGCAATTAACCCGGAATCACTGTCAAGTAGACTTTGCACAGAATCAATGGGCGGTAACACCGGGGCAATCCGTTGTGATTTATGAAAGCAAAGTGTGTTTGGGTGGAGGAATTATCATTGCTGAGTGAACATATATGACTGCAATGCTTAGTTGCACTTAATAATTCTCACTGAGTTAAAATTTCATGAATTGCGAATTGTTCATAAGGCAAACATGCCGCAAAAACGCCGTAACATACGTTAAATTTCGATCAAAATGGAATTGCGCGGAAGATATTTAACGCGATGCGGATAGTTTGAATGGTTTTTAACGCAAGCTTCGCGCTTGACACGCAACAATAGTGAACCGCTGCCGCAGGTTGGATCGTACAGTTTGCGGATATTCTTGTTCTCACAAGCCACCAGCCTGACCAGCAGGGTGGAAACCGGTTGCGGGGTGTAGAATTCACCGGCTTTTTTACCCGCGCCGCTAGCAAATTCGCCGATCAGATATTCATACGCATCGCCCAGCACGTCCGCCGTGCCATCGGCCAGGTTGAAGTCGATCTTGTCCAAATCACCAGTACCTTGGCCACCAGCGCGTTTTTGGCTTTCTCGGTGGCGCCCAGCTTGGAAGAAGTTAAATCCAAATCTTCAAACAGATTGCTGAAATCATCCGCGCTATCGGTGCCCAGCGTGCTTTGCTCGATGTTTTTGAGGATGCGGGCAAGATCGGCCAGAATGAAGTTGTGGCTATCCCCCAGGTTTTCGCTATCCAGTTGGTTGTTGCCTTTCATCGCCACAGCATGAAAAAGCTCGGAAGGTTTCAGGAAGTAGCCCAGCTCATTGACCGCGGCATCGTGCACCGCTTGAACGATTTCGGCGCCGTCTTCGGTATGCTCATCCAGCTCGGCGTATTTGAGATGGTCGTCAGCCAGCAGGGAATCAGCATAACGCTCAACTTTCTCGGACAGATATTTGTAAAAAATGAATCCCAGAATGTAATCGCGGAATTCGTCGGCATTCATCTTGCCGCGCAGGGTGTTGGCGATGTTCCAAAGCTGTTGCTGAAGCTGGCGGCGCTGTTCTTCGGTCATTGCGTGGTTGTTTTGATGGTTTATCCGGTTGTGTAGCGTGCCATTATACGTTTATCTCCACATCACGGAACTGCTGCATCATGGTCCGGGCAAGTTGATGGATATCGGTTCCGTTATTCTGTTGCGGTTTCGCCAATTGTTTAATGATTTCACCTTGGCGGTGTTCTGCTACCTGGCCATAACTCAGGAAAGTGGTCATCACGCCTTCATGCCCCAGATTCTGGCTCCACGCTTTGAAATCTTCCGGCGATTTGCAAATCTTTTCGCCCAAATTGACCAAGGTAGCGTGGAAACTGTGCGGATTAAAGTAGGGCAGTCCGGCATTTTTGAATGCCTCCCGGAAAATATTGCGGATCGGCGCAGTTGTGCTCCAATGCTTCCGCTTCAGTCCGGTAACGCCAAACTGTTTATTTTCATTGACACCTACTTCCGTCATCGGAAACAACGGATCGTCATTTCCCCACAGTTTTTGCTCTTTCAGGTAATTCACCCAATCCGCCACGATCTGACGGATATCGTCGCCCACCGGGAAGAAATACGTGATAAAAGTTTTGCTGAATTTGGTGCTGACATCGCGCGCATCCTGAAACACACTGCCATCGATTAGATTGACATGCTTTAGCTTGATAGAAATCAATGCGCCATCCCGAGCGCCGGTCAGCAACGTGAATGCGATGAGTGCTTTGTTGCGGCGCTCGATGTCTGTTTGATCCGGCATCGATTGAATGACATGCTTGATTTGCTCAATGGTTGGAATGGACTTACCGCGTTTTGCAGTAGCAATGCGCATGTCTTTATTGGAGATATTGAAATACTCTGCATCGGAATATTGCAGGCGCGATTTATAACCCGGTTCCCTGGCTAACCATTCAAAAAACTTTTTCAGGTTTGCGCAAGTATGAATGCAACGTGGCTTTGCTCAGTTTCTTGCCGGTTTGCTGGTTGGTTTGCTCGGTCAAGTGCTTCTTGAAAGCGACGGCTTGCTGATGATGAAATGACCTGAAATCCTGGTATCTGTTGTATTCCTCGAAGCGGGCAATAGCCTTTGCTACACCGTCAATTGTTTGCTCGCTCTGGCGCAGCGCTTCTTTCAGAAAAGCAAAATATTTGTGTTTGATTCTTTCATTATCGGGATGGTGTCTGTGCATGGCTTTCAGTTCCTGTAAAGAAATCACAATTCACGGTAGGACTAGAACACGTTGTTAACTTGCTCCTAGTGAAAAGCTCAGTGAACATGGCATAACTTTTGAACGCCAAGCCAATGGTGATGGTGTTTATACGGTTAATATCATGGTTGATGGACAACGTATTCATCGTGCTATCGGGCGCGAATCTGATGGAACCACACGAACGCAGGCAGAGGAATTTATAGAGAAAGCTCGGCAAGATGCAAAACATAATCGCTTGTCGCTGCCCAAGGGTCGCAAGGTGGCCTTGTCTTTTCGTTCTGCAGCTGAAAAGTATCTCATAAAACTTGATGAGGAGGATGGTAAAGACTTAATCATGAAACGCCGTCGCTTTTCTTTGCATTTAGTGCCATTTTTTGGCGATATGCCTTTGTCAAAAATTAGCGGTTACGATATTGAGCGCTATAAGAAGAAACGGCTTCAGGAAATTGCCATTCGCGGCGGTGCTGCCAGAAAATCGCATAATAATTCCCAGGAGAAAACTACCAGTCCAGGTACTGTAAATCGCGAACTTGCGGCACTTTCTCATTTATTCAACAAAGCGATAGAGTGGAGCTGGATTGATCGCCGTCCAGCAACAATCAAACGCTTTAAAGAAGAGCAAGGGCGGATTACGTATTTATCAATTGATCAAATCAAGCATCTTATCGAATTCGCAAAACAAGATCAGAATGCGCAAATTTATCCATTTATTATCATTGGTCTTGAAACCTCGATGCGTCGCATGGAAATCTTGAGCATCCGACGTGAGCACATAAACTTGCAACAATGCACCATCTACATTCCAAAAGCGAAAGGCGGCTCCCGCTTGCAGCCGATAACCCAACATTTGGTTGAGTTTCTCGAAGGATATATGGCTGCGCTGCCGATAGGTAGCGAGTGGCTATTTCCTTCGGTTGCCGCAAAAGAAGGCCACACAGCGGATATTCGCAAACCATTCAGGCGTGTCGTAATTGCCGCAGGTTTGAATCCCGACGAAGTGGTGCGACATACCTTAAGGCATACCGCTATCACTCATTTGGTTCAGGCTGGTGTTGATTTGCCGACCGTCAAACGTATTTCGGGCCACAAGACTTTGATCATGGTAGAACGGTATGCACACCAGAACGGTGAGCATATCAAAGCTGCAATGGATAAGTTAGAAAACCGCTATAAAAAAATCGGATAAATCTCTGACAGAATTACACAGGAATTACACAAAGAAAATTAAATCAAGTTTCTTATCTATGATAATTACTTGATTTAATTGGTGGCCAAGGGCGGAATCGAACCACCGACACAAGGATTTTCAGTCCTCTGCTCTACCGACTGAGCTACTTGGCCATTTGGAAAGCAACAGTAATAACGGATCAATCCATTTACTGGCAGCTGTAATAGATATTCGATGAAATGAATGGCGCGCCCGGCAGGATTCGAACCCACGACCCCTTGGTTCGTAGCCAAGTACTCTATCCAACTGAGCTACGGGCGCTTGGTGCAATCTAATTACTTCCAGCTTGTTGTGTTTACGCAACCGGGAGATTATATCAGATTGAAGCAACTGCGGGATTCGAACTTATGCTTTTGCTGCTGTATTCGATACCTTCAAACTGTAATCGGCTAGGGCCGATTGTTTTTTTGCAAATCATCACAATCTCTTTGCGGGGGCGATGATCGTGTATTTGCTCAGTCTTGTCAAGATTAAACTGCATTCGCACTATCTCTTGCGTTATACATCTTCTTCCGGTTCCGGGTCTTCTTTGAATGGCACGTGTGTTGTCGCTGCAGAACTTGCTACGCTATTCACGCTGCCGGGGATTTTCGGTGTTTTACAATTCACATCGGCATTTTGCGCGCGATGGCGCAGGGCGTGATCCATCAATACCAGCGCCAGCATGGCTTCGACAATCGGCGTGGCGCGGATGCCGACGCAAGGATCATGGCGGCCATGGGTTTCGACGATAGCCGGATTGCCGTCTTTGTCGATCGAACGCCGCCCGAGGCGGATGCTGGAGGTCGGTTTGATGGCGACATGAGCGACGATATCTTGTCCGGTCGATATGCCGCCTAAAATGCCGCCTGCGTTGTTACTCAAGAAACCATCCGGTGTCATTTCATCGGAATGCTCGGTGCCCTTTTGTGTCACGCTGGCAAATCCGGTGCCGATTTCGACACCTTTTACCGCATTGATATTCATCATGGCGTAAGCAATTTCGGCATCAAGCCGGTCGTAGACCGGTTCACCCCAGCCCACCGGCACGCCTTGTGCGATTACACTAATTTTGGCACCGACCGAATCGCCAGATTTGCGCAACTGATCCATGAATTTTTCCAATTGTTCGGTATAGCTAGTGTCGGCAACGAAAAACGGATTCTGATCGATGTCTTCCCAGTGCTTGAAAGGAATTTGGATCGGACCGAGTTGCGCCATATAGCCGCGAATCACGATGCCGTATTTTTCCTGCAGCCATTTCTTTGCAATGGCGCCGGCGGCAACCCGGACGGCCGTTTCCCGTGCCGATGCGCGCCCGCCACCGCGGTAATCGCGGATGCCGTACTTTTGCCAGTAGGTATAGTCGGCGTGACCGGGACGGAATACATCCATGATTTTGCTGTAATCCTTACTGCGCTGATCCTCGTTGCGAATCAGCAAAGCGATCGGCGTGCCGGTGGTCCGGCCTTCGAACACACCTGATAGGATTTCCACGGTATCGGATTCGCGCCGCTGTGTGACATGCCGCGAGGTGCCCGGTTTGCGGCGGTCTAGTTCAAGCTGAATATCTTCGGTGCTGATGACCAAGCCCGGTGGGCAGCCATCGACAATACAGCCGATCGCAGGACCGTGCGATTCGCCGAATGAAGTGACGGTAAAAAGTGTGCCAAGTGTATTGCCAGACATACGATTGCTGTTTTTATATTAAAAAAGATTGTGCGAGTCTATCATACGTGCCCTTGTTTTTTGGCGATTTGCTGAGCACTCCGCAGTTGTGGCAATCCGGCACAAATTTGAGACGCATCAACAAGGAAATGCAATCGGCATGCTATACCTGCGTTAAAATGCGCTTTATTGCCCGGCGCATGCGAGTTTTCAATTATTGTCATAAAATTAACAGCAGGAGTTTGCATGAACACACCTCAAGTCAAGGAATTTCTTATCAATTTGCAGAACAGCATCGTCTCGGGGCTGGAACAGGTCGATGGCAAGATATTCAAGCGCGATCAATGGGATCGCCCGGAAGGCGGTGGCGGCATGAGCAGCGTTATTGAGGAAGGCAATGTGCTGGAGCGCGGCGGTGTCAATTTCTCGCATGTGTATGGTGCGGGATTACCGGCATCGGCAACCGCTGCGCGTCCCGAATTGGCAAGCCGGTCATTTGAAGCGATGGGGGTGTCGCTGGTGCTGCATCCGCGCAATCCGTACGCGCCGACCGTGCATATGAACGTGCGTTTCTTCGAGGCGCGCAAGGAGGGTGCGGAACCGGTGTGGTGGTTTGGCGGTGGCATGGATCTGACGCCGTATTACGGCTACGCGGAAGATGCGGTTCATTTTCATCAAACCTGCAAGAACGCATTGCAACCATTTGGCGATGATACTTATCCGCGTCTGAAGAAATGGTGCGACGACTATTTTTACTTAAAGCACCGCAAGGAACCGCGTGGTATCGGCGGCGTATTCTTCGACGATCTGAATCAACCCGATTTCGATACCTGCTTCAAACTCACACGCAATGTCGGCGAAAACTTTCTCAACGCGTACTGTCCGATTCTGGAACGCCGCAAGGATACGCCGTACGGTGAGCGCGAACGCGATTTTCAGGCGTACCGGCGCGGGCGCTACGTGGAATTCAATCTGGTGTGGGATCGCGGCACCTTGTTCGGATTGCAAACCGGCGGACGCACCGAATCGATCCTGATGTCGTTACCGCCCATCGTAAAATGGCGCTACGACTGGAAACCGGCGGCTGGCAGCGCGGAGGACAAACTGTACACGGATTTTCTGATCGGCAAGGATTGGGTGTAGTTTGCCGGTGAGCCAATTGTCGCTGAACAATCAAATTTTGCTGGGAGCGGTAACGGGCGCGCTGATCGGTTTCTGGTTCGCGCAACTCGGAGAGGAATCCGCGATCAGTCAGAACGGCTTGTACGTTGCAAAACTGGCCGGGACGTTGTTCACCGATCTGTTAAAGATGGTGCTGATACCGCTGGTTTTCACATCGATCGTCGCCGGTGTCGCAAATCTGCGTGCGCATCAGCAAATGAATCGTGTCTGGCAAGTTACGCTGATTTTCTTTATATCCACGATGGCGCTCGCCGTTGCGTTGGGGCTGGCAGCAGCCAATCTGTTCCAGCCGGGGCGTGAATTGCAGATCGCGATGTTTCAGGATGCCATGCAGAATTTTCAGGCAGCCCAGATGTCACTGCCCGAGTTTTTTGCACATTTCCTGCATTCATTGTTTCAGAATCCGGTCGCGGCACTGGCACAAGGAAATGTGCTGGCGGTGGTGATTTTTGCTTTATTGCTCGGCATCGCGCTGGTCGTGGGCGGCGAACGTTACCGCAATATCCTGACCTTGATGCAGGAATTTCTCGAATTGATTTTGATGCTGGTCGGTTGGATTATGCGCCTGGCACCGCTCGGTATCATGGCGCTGGTATTGCAGCTGGTGGCGACACAGGATACCGGCTTGTTGACCGTCATGATCAAATTTGTCGTGGTGGTATTAAGCACCACACTGCTGCATGGTGTGGTGGTGTTGCCCTTGATCCTGTATCTGATGACCGGTGTCACACCGTATAAATTCTGGCAAGGCGGGCGCGAAGCGCTGATTACCGCCATGGCCACCAGTTCGAGCGCCGCAACATTGCCCGTCACGCTGCGCTGTGCCGAACAGCATTTGCATGTCAAACGCGATGTCGCCGGATTTGTCATTCCCTTGGGCGCGACCATAAACATGGATGGTACGGCGCTCTACGAAGCGGTGGCGGCTCTGTTCGTCGCCAATTTGGTCGGTGTCGAACTCACCATACTGCAACAAATGATCGTATTCGTAACCGCGATGCTGGCGGCCATCGGTGCGCCGGGAATTCCCAGTGCCGGCATGGTTACGATGGTGATGGTGCTGCAATCGGTCGGCTTGCCGGCTGAAGCCATCGCGGTATTACTGCCGATCGACCGCATCCTCGATACGGTTCGCACCATGGTGAATGTGGAAGGTGATTTGGTGGGAAGCCTAGTAGTGCAGCATTGGATCAGGCGCAACTGATTCAATACGTGTGTTTGTCCCGATTTAGGGAAACGCTGATTAATTGACTGTACGAGCGAATCGATTCGTTGCGCGGTACTCACTCCCTCGCCTATCTTGTTGATATGTCTCGGTCGCTGCGCTCCGTGCGCCTATCGCTTCATCTCGTTCGCCGAATTAATCAGCGCTTCCTTAGGTTTAAATCAGATCGATATCGCGGAAACGCTGCTGTATTTCCAGCACCTTGTCGCCATTGCTGATCAACGCCTCGACACAATCACGATCCAATTTGGAATTGGACATTTGCCGCAGCATGGCAAACGCTTGCTCGTTGCTCCACGGCGCTTTGTACGAGCGGCGCGAGGTGAGTGCATCGAAGACATCGGCTACCGCGCTGATACGCGCTTCGATGGGGATTTCATCACCTTTCAAGCCATTCGGATAACCACTGCCATCGACCGCTTCATGGTGGAATTCGGCGATGTTGCGCAGGATATTGGTGTGACCGAATGCACCCAAACCGAAATCTTCCAGCACGGAATCGATAATTTCCCGGCCTTTCACCGGATGCGTCTTCATGACGTCGAATTCTGCCGAATCGAGCTTGCTCGGTTTGCGCAGGATAGTGTCCGGAATACCGATTTTTCCGACATCATGCATCGGTGAAAAGAGAAAAATATGCTCAATCTGCTCGTCGCTGATGGCGTAGCTTGGCGCAAGCTCGCGCGCGATCAGGCGGGCGTAGTGCGCAGTCCGGTCGATATGCGAACCGGTTTCGAGATCGCGGTAATGCGTCATGTTGCGTGCCGCGCGCACTGCGGCAAGCAAGGTGCGAATGGAGGTAAGCTCGTTGATCACCATCAGCGCGATCAGATGACCGTAGATATCGACTTGGCGCAGTGCTTGCGTATCGAAGGGATGTTCTTGCTGCGAATTGAAAAACAAAAAACCGACGAAAGTGCCACTTTGATACAGCGGCATGGTATAGCTGGATTTGTAACCTTTCGCGGCTATCCGTTTGGTGTGCTCGTGTGTGCCTTTGGCAAAAATATTCAGATCCTGCACCAGACGCGGGCGGCGATGCTCGATAATGGCGCGTAACGAGGGAGCAGCGCTGAGCGGCGCTTCGTACGTAGTCACCGGATTATTGCTACCTTCCATGCTGTGCGTGTACGTTTTGAGCATCTCGGTTTTTTCATCGTATAACGCAATCGCCAGACGATCGATGAAAGGAAAATCCTGCCGGATGATCTGATGCAGGAAACGCAGCTTCTCGGTCAACGGTAAATTTTCATGCAATTTTGCCAGAGTATCCTGGTGGGTAAAAAAATCTTCTTCCGATTGCATAAAATTCCTTCCGGCGAATGATGATGAAGGTAGCAACTGCCAATCCTGTGACGGATATTGCGGTTGAATAATAAATTCTCGCAGTATTTTAAACGATTTATCGTGAATCCGTGGTGTTGGTTTTTCATGAATATACCGATTGTTGCGCATTGCAAAAACGCGCTACGTGGCAAATTGCCGCGCGGCAATATGCCACATTCCAAAAACAAATCTTTCTTCCTACAATTTGTTCAGCGTGGTTATCCGAATCCGATTGGTATCGATGATCACGGTAAGAACAACCGATTATTTACTTTACCCGGCAGGAGGATGACAAGCGTGTTGCAACAGCGCGCGCTGACATAAACCCTATGAAAATACCGAAACGACTGGAGCCATTAATTGAAGAAGGTTTGATCGATAGCGTGATTTGCCAGCTCATGAGTGGCAAGGAAGCGATGATTTATATGGTGCGCAGCGGCGAACAAGTCCGTTGTGCGAAAGTGTACAAAGAAAGCAATAAATGTAATTTCCATCAGCGCGCCTGCTATACCGAAGGGCGCAGAATAAAAAACAGCCGCCGTGCCCGCGCAATGGAAAGCGGCAGCCATTATGGCCGCAGTGCGCGCGAAGAGGCTTGGCAGAGCACGGAGGTCAATATGCTGTGCCGCTTAGGAATGGCCGGTGTCCGGGTGCCGAAATTCTATAATTTTTTTGCCGGTGTGCTTCTAATGGAATTAATTACCGATGTGGAAGGCAATGTGGCGCCACGGTTGAGTGATTTGATTCTGACAGCGAAACAAGCGCGCACTTACCACAAGATCTTGATTCGACAAATAGTGAATATGTTGTGTACCGGCATCGTGCATGGCGATTTATCACCTTATAACGTGCTGGTTGACAGTCAAGGCCCGGTGATTATAGACCTGCCTCAGGCCGTAGATGCAGCAAGCAATTATCAAGCGCGCTCTATAATCAAACGGGACATCGATAATCTGACAGCATATTTAAGCCGTTTTGCACCAGAGTTAGCGCAATCGGATTACGCGAATGAAATATGGTCTTATTATCAGCATGGAAAGCTGCCACAGGCACGTTTAACTGGAACTGTTAAGCAACAAAGCAAACCCGTAAATGTCGGTAATGTCCTGCAAGTTATTAATACGGTTATTAAAAAAGAGATGGCTTGGCAACGACACAAGCAAACGCGATGGAACAATTATTTGTCGTAGTGCTAAATAAAATAGCTCCAGCCTGAAAGTTGCATCAGATGTTCATTGACCTACATATGCCAGCTTGTGCTATAATCCCCTACTTCTGACGCGGGGTGGAGCAGTCTGGCAGCTCGTCGGGCTCATAACCCGAAGGTCGTAGGTTCAAATCCTGCCCCCGCAACCCGCTTATCCTTGCTGAGAATCGCCGTTTCATGCGGCTTTTCAGCAAGCTCAGCTTTACGGGATGAACGTGCATTTAGGTTAACCATCTCGTTCTTGTCTGACAAATCCTCTTTCGAGGAAATTTCGTCAGCATTAGAATCTTCCTGCCAACCATGTTTTTGATCACCTGATTCGGTCATCATTTTGACTTGCTGCAACAAAGGATCGTTATCGCTAATCTTTTGGTGCTTTCCTGCCGCAACTGTCAAAATTCCGGCAAGGTCGCCATGCAGGTCGATGGCGTATTCTGTTCCTGACGCTTTGGGCGTTAGTACAATCTTATCAATAAGTCCTCTGAGCAGGTCTGCTGCTTCCGTTCTGGTTTCTTCCCTATTGAGAGAAACTCGTAGCGCTTCCACTTCTTTCTGATAGCGCTGAGACATGTTCGGATGCAGAAGCACTGGCGCTTCCTCTTTGCCTTCGAGATAGCTTTCCAGCTCTTCCCGGCGTTCAATGATCTTATTGAGCGCGTCTTTCACTTCCGATGCAGGTATCCCATTTTTAATGGCTTCTATAATTTTTTCCTTATCAGCAGCCAGCTTTTGCAGCTCTTTTTTATAACGATTTATCGCCGCATTTCGAGTCTGCCGCAGTTCATTGATATGCTTTGTGTATTCCTCACAAAATATTTTTACTAATTCTGGATTCATCAAGTGGTGCTGTAGCGCTTCCAAAATAGTGTGCTCCAGGCATTCCTGTTTGATGGTGAGCCGGTTGCTGCAAATACCTTTATTTCTGGCAGCAGAGCATCCATAGCGGTCAGCCGACACTTTGCTCATGCCGCTGCCGCAGCAGCCACATGTGAGAAGGTAAGAAAACAGGTTTCTGGGGCGTTGCTTGGCCCAGAACTGAGGTTTTTCATCCAGTGCTTTCTGGCGTATCTTGGCTTGCTCCCAAAGCTCCTGATCAATGATGCGTAAGTGAGGAACTTCGGTAATGATCCAATCCTCTTCTGAGTTTAGTCGGGCGACACGCTTACCTGTATCTGGATCTTTTAAGAATCTCTGCCGGTTCCATATTAATCGGCCTATATAGAGCTCATTATTAATTATTCCGGTGCCACGTCGTCTGTTCCCGTAAATTGTCGTTGCGCCCCAAGCTTTGCCAGAAGGGCATGGAATACCGCTTTTGTTAAGGTTTAACGCAATTTTCTTAGGCGAAACGCCAGCAGCGTAATCGCGGAATATTTGCTGCACAATTTCTGCTTCTTCCCTATTGATTTCCCGGTCTCCCCTGATCGCTTCGCCATGGGAGTCAAATTGTTTCACTACATTGTAGCCATAGCACAAGCCTCCGCCAGACTTGCCTTTTTCTACCCGTCCACTCAGCCCGCGATGGGTTTTGGCTGCCAAGTCTTTTAAAAACAAGGCATTCATCGTTCCCTTCAGTCCGATATGAATGTCGCTTACCTCACCGCCATCAGACAAGGTATGAATAGGAATTCCGACAAATTGAAGACGCTTGTATATGCCTGCAATGTCCTGCTGGTCTCTGCTTAAGCGATCCAACCCTTCAGCCAGAACAATATCAAACTTGCCAGCCATGGCATCTTGCATAAGCATCTGGACTCCAGGGCGCATCAGGCTCGCACCGCTAATACCATGATCGGTATAGGTATTAATTATCTTCCAGTTTTCATGCTTGGCCCGTTCACTGCAAATCCGGATTTGATCTTCAATCGAGGCATCGCTTTGAAGATCACTGCTATATCTGGCATAAATGGCAACTTTTTTCATATCAAGACTCCAAATCAGGCTTTTGTGTCAAAGACGTTGTGCATCTGAGATGGCGCTCGTAGTCTTGCTCGGCTGAACGCCGAGCAAGAAAGCGAACAACGTCAACAATCCGCGAGTCAATATTATGACTCGGTTTTCGGGTGGAACTCCACCCTTTACCATGCTTGGATTGTTGCTTGTTAGTCAATTTAAAAATCCTCTAGGAGATAGTGATTGAACGCACGTGCCTGCTGTTTTCATAAATATCAACTTTTAAGTAAATTGCTGCTATCAAGCACGGTTGATAAACAGAACAACAGGGCTATATTTTCATAATAAAACTTTAGTATTAACAAAATCTTAAGTTGTTCTATTGTCGGTTACTTATGTCACTGCGTGTAGTTTATGTCCTGTGCTTGATTTTGTTTCGGGGCTTGCTGGCGTTCAGCTCTCATGCGCTCCAATTCTTCCCTGGAACGCAGCGCGATTCTTCCGTTAATGGGTAACGCATTGAGCTGAAGCGATAATCCTCCTTCCTTGGTCGGCCACGCTGCGCCGATCTTGTGCCAGTGATTTTTATCATTGCTGCCTTCTTCAACGCTGTAGGCAATATGGCTGGGCAGCCTGGATTTATTTTCATCAGAACTATCACTCATGGTTCGATCTCCTGTTTAGAATGGTTGAAATGCACCTTCGCCAGCCCTTCATGGCTGGATAAGGCCTGTTCGCGCTCCATGTCATGCAGCGCGTTTTGCAGGATGTGTTCACCCTGCTTGATCTTTTTTTCTCGCTCGATTTCGATAGTGGACACCACGCAGGCCTGAATAGGCCCGCTAATGGTGTAATCCAACTGGGCATTTTTCCGCACACGCTCAGCACGAAGCTGGTCGAGCATAGCCTTGGTAATCACATTCATTACCCCCGCTTCAGGGAATAATGGCCGTAAATGCTGCTCCGGCCTGTTCTGACCAACGCTCCCACTCTTTACGAACGATCTTGACTTGTTGAGGCATCCATCCGGCCCCAAGTCCGTAGAATGTCAGTGCGCATCCCTTCAAATTAACTTCCGCTTTTGGCAAACTCTTTTTGCCTTGAAGCAATTGGTTTCCATCAACGTAAGATGAGGATTCCAGACCGTCCGTAATGACAAGAATCTGGCTGTTTTGAGTGCAATTGAACTCAGAGGTAAATTCCAGCCAGGCAATAAGGTTGGTGCTGGATTGAGAAGCCTCTTTTTGTTCAGGCAACGATTGAATATATTGCGCTACAATTCCCGCTATCTTGCTTGGCTTCAATCTCCTGGAAATTTCAAAGGTGGGATTGAGCAGATTCAGTGCGTCTTTACGAGAACCGAATGTCTTCACATGTACAACATCGCCGTCTTTTAATTTGTTGATTTCAGAAGACACATGTTGGCTCGCTATATGCGCAAAATTCTTATGCGATAGCAGCGGATTCGAAGCTGACAAATCAATGCCGATAGTCAATGTTTTTGCGTCTGCCGTGGACACAGCACAGATAAATAGGGTGCATATAAGAAGTTTTTTCATTTTCCTTTCTCCAAAAATTTTGGGTTCATTGCATTCATGATGTCTTGAGGACGAATGGCTTCGATTTTTGCTATATCTTTAGCCACTTGCTTGGGGTCGATTTTTCGATGAGATTCCTCGAAACGAAATTCAGATGAATATTGAGAATCCTGAAACCATTTCTTATGAGGAAGCAGAGCATCGGAAATGACGCTGATTACTTCATTAGTAATGATTGTGCGGATGTAATTGTCATCCCAGATGAGAAGATCGTTAATATCCGAATTTAGAGTGGAGTATTCTTTCTGCGCGTTTAAAATAGCCTGGTGATCTTTGATGGCGGTGCGGGCACGAGATAACCTGCCGAAAATGTCATGGATATTAATGGCAATCGTCGTCAGCAATTTATGTGCAATGAAAATATTGACTATGGCCAGCCCGCCAATACCAACTGAAAATGCCAAAACAGCTAGCGGATTCGTGACATGAACAAAGAGAGCATCAACCCATCCTTGCTCAATGGCCTCAGGCAGACTTCCGATCATGGCAGGTATATCACTATTCTGGATCATGCTGCCCAAGCCATCGGCAAAGAGGATGCAGGCAATCAAGAATCCCATTCCAAACAGGTAGGTCGGAATCAGAATTTCAACGCTCCGGTCGACGATTCTTACCGCCAAGTTATGTGGCTTGGCTTTGGCGAGAATGTGGAAGCCGATAATCATGGTGGCCGCTGTAAACCCCATCAGTGTGGGCGACCAATATTCGCTGTTTTCACCAGCCAGATAATCGAACACACGGTAAACAATTTCGTACTCGCTATAACCTACAACCGCTAAAGCGAGTCCTGCCAATAAGGTCACCAATATGAGAAGAGGCACTTTTGCAGCGGGTTCGATACGTCTTTCCCGTTCGGCTTCAATTCGCATCATCTCTTCTGGGGTAAATAATTTATCTTCATCTAATTCATTCATCTTTGCTCCTTTGTTTATTGATGAGTTCAAGATAGGGAAGGTCTATCGTCTGTGACTGTTCCGTATGCGGTGTCATGAGTCGCGTTGCAGCCGCATAGCCATCATTCCGAACGTTTTCTCGTTTTCTGATCAGCTCAGCTCGCTTTTCATTGACTCCGGCTTTTTGTTCGATAAAAGCCTGGTGCAGCGGAGCAAGAGAGGGATAGATCAAGTTTGAAACAGCCGCAGCGATACGTTCAATAGCCTGCGGTCTCTTTTGTGTTGGTGACATTTTTTGCATAATTACCTCCTGTTTTTGGGTGATTGATTGTTAAGAAATGGAATAATGTTTTCATCTTTGATTTCATGAGCTTTTAATCGATTGATCTATGTTTGCGATCAAAAGCCTTGCGGGTAATCTTGCGCCAGAAGATTTCTTTATGATCGGGATCGGCGGCATATTTCCAAACCGGCAATGCCTTGAAATAAGGCTCATTCTTAAGCTTGAGCGCTCGCATTCCTGCTCTGGTGACAATGAGGTTGCCACTGTCCGGGCTCAAGAAACGTTTGATCTGATCGGCATCCATGACAGCGACTTCTCGGTAGTTTTTTCGACCTGAATATGGGTCAGTGGTGACATGAGATTTTCTGCCAAGCGTCTGCGCCAGATAATCAGCTGTGTCGTTATGATTGGTTGCCATCCAAAACACGGCATCTGCTTCACCGGAAAATGTCGCCCAGGATTTCGGATAAACTTTTTTCATGAGCTCAATATTCTGCGAAATACCGAGTACGGTTTGCCCGTAACTTCTCGCAACAGCCAGCATGACCTCGAATGTTTCGTTGTAACCCTGACTAGGCAATTCATCTACAATAGTCAGGCATTGACCGTTCTTTTCCCGTATATATTCGAAGGTATAAGCTGTCATGTTTGTGAGCAGGCGGCACAGCGGAGCGAGTTCTTCGCGGATGGATAGAACAGGAGCTGTCAGGGAAAATACGACATCATTCCGGGTTTTCAGGTCGCTGAGTGGGAGGCTTGTGCTGCGAAGCACATCACGAACGGCTGGAATGTCCAGCCACTTGGTTTGCTCCAGCAACGTTGAACGGATATTTCCTCCAGTTTCTCCGCTCGCGTTTGCCAGTGCGGCTGCGGCTCCAGCAATA